>JADZFN010000061.1 GCA_020849895.1 Verrucomicrobiia bacterium
AAGCGCACTCCCAACATCCGCCACTCCCCGCCCAGTTCCAGCAAACGCGAAAACGTCTTCTCGATTTCCATCCCTCACTTCTGCCTTGACCTCACCCCCCATTCCACTGAAAAACACGAGCAACCATAAATGGTGAGTCGCCCGTCGAAGACGACCTTCTATTTTCGCTTTCCATTTCATTGTTTCATTCCTTCGTCGTAAATCCATGTCGCTTCCTCGTCGGTCAGCGGGCGATCGAGGATCATCACTTCATCAATCAGATAGCGGCACGAGGCCGATTGCGCGCCGACCTTGATCAGCCCCGCGCCATCGCCCTCGGACGGAAACCGGACGGGCGTGTCCACCCGGCCCAACGGCGCGCCATCGAGCGAGAACTCCACCGCATTGGAGCGCCAGTTCATCACCCACAGATGCCATTCGCCATTCTGCCAGCCCAGCGAATTGCCGCCTTGGATGAGAATTTCCTTCGAGTCGCCGAGCTTGGCCCACGCGTAGATCATGTCCGTCCGGTCGGCTTTGAGCCGGCCCTGCCGGCCGAGCAACAGCTTCACGCCGTGGCTCATGATCGTCACCGGAAAGAAATAATCTTCCGTGTCGCTGCGCACCCAGTCGTGCGGGCTGGTCCAGGCAACGGCCGCGCCCGGTCGGGTCAGATCCACGTTGCCGGCCGCGGAATATCCGAAAGTGGATTGCCCCTTCCCGACCAGCATCATCGCTTTCCCATGCAACCCGGGAAGGAATTGCGGCTCGCCGTCATCGGTCTTGGTCGGCGCGGCCTCTCCTTTGGCCAGCTCCGCGTTCACACCGCGATCGAAGCTGAGATAGAACGTGATCGCGTCGCCGAACCGCGTCAGCGCCGGGTTGTCCGCGTTCGCCGAATTGGTCTGTGCGGATGAAAACAGCGTCGAAAGACTCAGAAACAACATGACCGGCAGCAGGCAGTGAGTTTTCATTTCAATTGGTCCTCTATTTCCACGATCGCAGTCGCCATCTCGCAGCGCGCGCTGCGTGGGAATCCGATGTCACCGACAGGAGCGCGAGACAGCCTGCCCGCAGGGCATGCGGGAATCGGTTTGTCACGCCTTCTGCGGGTTCGAGCTTCACCGGAGCCAGTGTACGCTTCGCGCGATGCAGTGGAATGCGAAAACTGCCAAATCGAATCCGAAAATTGCCGCACGGCGGACGCGGCGTCGCTCGTGGGGAACTCATTACATGTCCACCGCGCTGATCTGGTACTTCGGCCAGGTGTCCGCCCAACCGATGTCCGGCGTGCGATCCCAACGAACGCGGCCATCCACGAACAGGATGTTCGAGCCGTTGCGATGGGCCAACTGGCCAACGTCCACCTCCGGCCACCAGCCCATGGCTTCGTGCCACTGCGTGAGAGTGGATAACGTGCCGGTCCACTGAACGCTAATATTGACGACCGTGGGGAAGTCCCCATTGAAGTCGTCCTGGTGCATCTGGAAGGCGAAGCTGAGCTGCTTCAGGTTGTTCAGACAGGTCGTGGCCTTGGCGGATTCCCGGGCGCCCTGCAACGCCGGCAGCAGCATCGCCGCGAGGATCGCGATGATGGCGATGACGACGAGAAGTTCGATGAGCGTAAACGCGAAGCGTTTACGCAGGTTATTGGTTATTGGTAGCGGCAGCTTCCCCGATCCGCTCTCCCAATAACTGATCACCGATTACCATTAACCGCCTCATCGCCTCCGCCACATGAGCAGCAGACCGCTCAACCCCAGCAACGCCAGCGCCGACGGTTCCGGCACGAGATAGATTACGTCATCCATATATACCTCGCCGAACGCGGTGGAGGTACTGATTGCACGCGAGTACAGACCCCATCCATCGAAGGTAGCGCCGACGGCACGATCTGCCGCGGTGAGGTCCACCGCGTAGTTGAGGTTGTAGGTGCCATTCGTGACGTTCAACGACAGACGACCTTGGCTGTTGGTGCCACCGTTGGGATCGTATGCGTAACTAAACCAGTAGTCTCCATTTTGGGGGATGATGCTGAGGCTGCTGTCACGAGACGTCCCGTTCGCCAACCTTATCCGCGCGCCGACACGGAAGTTGCCGGCGGAGTTTTCCTGAACGAGCAACCCCGCGAGCGACTTATCGTCAACACCCTCTGAGAAATGGCCGATGATGGGATCATTGTCCATCGCATTGGCGTTGGTGACATCGAACTTGCCGGACGCGAAGAACGAGTTGTCCAGCGTCAAGAAGTTGCTGCCGAAGCTGGCGGTGTCGGCGTAGTAGGCGTCGTAGTTGGTCCGCTGGATCCGTCCACCGACCTCCCCGGCCGAGCCGCCCGCCACCGTGGTCGAGGCGCTGTAGCCGAAGTTGTTCGTGCTGTTTTGATTGTTGAGGACGCTCCATTGGGGATCGACGTCGAAAAAGTTGGTGACGACGCGAGCCTGGCCGGACGGCCCGGCCACGAAGATCCCGAGAGCCGCCGTGAGGATGATGAACAGTTTTTTCATGGGTGCTTCTCCTTTTTCCATATTTTCGCGGACTCGACTCAACTTTGCGCTCTGCATTGCTGGTTGAATCCGCTGGCACAAAGCTCGCAAATTGCTCCGGGTTTCTCCACCTTAAAGCCATATAAGTATTGACACAATCTTTGCGAAAAACGCCACCGGCGCACAGAATTCGCGTGTCAGCGGGTGGGAGGCTGGGGATTCTCGAAGCTGAGATGAGCGCGGAATTCCGTCGGACTGACGCCGGTCTTCCGTCGGAAGAAGTTGCTGAAGTAGTATTCGGTGGAGAAGTGGAGACGCTGCGCGACTTCCTTCACGCGCAGCCGCTGGTCGGCCAGCAACTCGCGCGCAAGATCAACTCGTCGGCTCTGGATGTAATCGTGCGGCGCTTCGCGCATGTGCTTTCGGAACAACGCTCGAAACGCCGAATAACCCAGGCCGGCCTGCGCGGCGAGTTCGTCCGCCCGCCAATCGCGCGCAGGATCGGCTTCGATGGCATTCAACGCGAGCGTGATCTCGCGTGGCAACGAGCGTTTGTCGTGCAGCAGCAGGTTGCTGGAGAGGAGCAGCTCTTCCATGACGCCGACCAGAGTCGCATGCACCTTCCATTCCCATTTGGGTGAGCGACTTTTCGCCAACCGCAACAGCCGCTCATGGGCGCGAAAGATCACGGCGGGCCGGCGGAGTTTGAAAATGGGATGTCGCTCCACGTCGAGTTCGTCCAGCCAGGCGTCCAGGCCGGGTCCGCCGAACCAAATCAATCGCGTCACCAGCGGCTTGTGGCCGGTTGGCGTGAACACCCGGGGCCGTCCCGCGCTGTAGAGACAGAAATGGGGCGGCGGCTTGAGCTCCCATTGTTGCGAGCCGAGTTGAAGATGGCCCTGGCCGGAAGCAACCCATGAGAGTCCCGCGCCGGGTTTCTCGAAGGAGGTGAACTCGCGCAGCCCGGTCGCCCGTCCCGTGCCGATGACGAACAGATGAAACAACAACCGCCGCGCCACTCGCGACGGGCGCACCCAGATCAACGCAGGTTTCTGGTTCGCCATAACGAGAACGATGTTCGTCCGGGAAGCAAAGCTCAAGCGCGATGTTCAGCGCATGGCAGTGCAAGCGCCGACCATCAGCAGGCTTCAGCAGGGCGCTCGAATGGCGTCGCCGCGATGAGAATCAGATCAGCCCGATCGCCTTCAGTTCACCGCGAATCCGCTCCACGTCCGTGGCCGGCAACGGCCGCAATGGCCGCCGCGCGTGCGGGCTGGCAAACTTGCCCATCAGCCAGCGGGCGCATTTCATCCGTTGATGCGCGTTGCTCGACGGTTCGCCAAACCGATAAATGATCTGCGCGAGCGGACGCACCATCTCCTCGGCCTTGTACGCGCCTTCGAGATCGCGCGCGAGCGCCCGTCGCACCAGTTCCACGATCAACTCGGGAGCAAACCCGGCAAATCCCACCAGCGCCCCGTCCGCGCCGTCGAGCAGGCTCACGAGAAGATATTCGTCCTGGCAACTGATGATGCTCACGTGCGACGCGGCTTTCTTCAACGCCCGGTAATCATGCCCCCACCGCGCCATGTCGCGCGTGCCCATCTTGATGCTGACCACGCGCGGCAGTTTCACCATCTCCAGCATCTCCGCCAGCGAATAGCCCGCCTTCGTCCACGCCGGGTATTGATGGACCACGATGTCAATGCCCGCGCCTTCCGCCACGTCCTGAAAAAATCCCACCGCCGTCCGGGAATCCCGGCCAAAGCGCAGCCAGTGATGCGGCGGCATCAACAGAATCGCGTCAGCGCCGGCATCCTTCGCCATCTTCGCATGAAGGATCGCTTCCCGGCTTCCCTCCGCGGAGACGCCGCTGATGACCTTGACCCGGCCGCGCGATTCTTCCGCGACGATCCGCGTCACCCGCGCGCGTTCCTCCGGCAACAACGACATGATCTCGCCCGTATGGCCGTTCGGGACGAGTCCCATCAGGCCGGGCACGTCCACCAGCTCGCGGATGTACGCGCGCAAGCCCGCCTCGTCGAGGTCTTCATTTTCGTGAAACGGGCAAAGCGTCGCCGCGAACACGCCTGTCCAAGGTTTGATGAATTGCGAATCGGTTTTCACAGTGTCGCCTGTACGACGCGGGCCGCCCGGCAATCAAGGGAAATCGCCCACCGGTTAATCTTCATACGAGATTCGGCAGTTTTTATACTGGTTAATCTTCATACGAGATTCGGCAGTTTTTATATTTCGCCCGCCGCCGGATAAGAATTAAGCTGTCCCCATGCAAACGTCGACCCGACTTCGCGCCGTCATCATCGGCTGTGGCGGCATGGGTCGCGCCCACGCACGGGCGCTTCTCCCCTTCGACCGATTCGAGTTGGTCGCCGCCTCCGACCCGTCGCCGGACGCGCGTGCGGAGATGCAAAAGGTCGCGCCCGCCCTTCCGCTCTACGACGATACCGACACGATGTTCCAGCGCGAGCGGCCGGAGACCGCCATCATCACCACCTCCTCGATGTTCCATCACAAGCTCGTGCTCGCGGCGCTTCGGGCGGGCGCGCACGTGTTGTGCGAGAAACCGTTCGCCGTCACGCTGGCCGAGGCCGACGAGATGCTGGCCGTGGCGAGAGAGACGGGCCGCATGTTGCTGATCGGTCACCAATTCCGCATCAATCCCCGGGTGCTGGCCGGTTTGCGTCTGGTCCGGGAAGGCCGGCTCGGGGACATCCTGGCGTTGCGTTGCGCCGGCAAGGGCCGCCACGGCGGGTGGGAACTGGTCGAAACCGGCACCCATCTGTTCGACATCGCCATGCTCTTCGCGGGCGCGCCGCGCTGGGTTTCCGCCGCGATGTGGACGAAGGGACACCGCGCGACCGAGGCGGACATCGTGGACAGCCGCACGCTTTTTCACCTCGCGACCGGACCCGTGGTCGGCGAGCGCGTCCACACGACCGTCGGCTTCGACAACGGCGTGTTGCTGCACGCGGAGTTCTTGGACATTCGCTCCAACAACTTCGTCGAGCTTCTCGGCACAAAGGGCGCGCTCCACCTTCCGATCGGCGCGGCGGCAGCGCAACCGTTCTTTTGTCCCAAGCCATACGTGAACCCGAATGATCCCGACGCGAAATGGCAGCCCGTCCCGTTCGAATGGGGCAAGTGGGGACAGGAACACAATCTTTACACCTACGATCTCTGGGCGCAGTGGCTGGCCGATCCCGACGCGAAACCGATGGCGATCCACGGACGGCATCCGATGGACGCCGAGAACGGCCGGCTGGCGATGGAGATCATCCACGGCGCGTTCGAGTCGCAGTTTCAGGACGGACGGCCCGTGACCATCCCGCTCCTGAATCGAGAGCATCCGTTGCAAAGGAGAATGACACGATGACGCCACGCAAGCATCCGCTGATCTATTTCCACAAATCGCTGCGCGTGTCCGGTATTGCCGGCATGATCGAGGCGGCGCACAAACTCGGGTTCGAAGGATACGACCTGTGTTGCCGGGCGGGATTCCCGGTCCACCCCGGCAACATCCGCGCCGCGCTGCCGGAGGCGGTGAAGCAATTCCAGCGCGAAGGTCTCGTCGTGCCGATGCTCACCGGCGAAGGCGGTTTCGTCGAACCGACCCATCCGACGGCCGAGCCGATTTTGGGAGCGATGCAGGCGGCCGGAATCGGCCTGATCAAGCTCGGCTATTTTCATTTCAATCCGCAGGAGGATTACTGGGACAAGGTCAGCGTCATCCGCCGTCACTTCGACGGCTGGGCCAGGCTCGGCGAGAAATACGGCGTACGCGTTTGCTACCACACCCATTCCGGCCCTCACATGGGCATCAACGCCGCCGCCGTCATGCACCTGGTCAACGGCTGCGATCCGCGCTGGATCGGCGTCTATCTCGATCCGGGGCATCAGGTGATTGATGGCGAACTGCCCGACATGGCGATCCACATGACGCGGCGTTACCTGGCCATTGTCGGCCTCAAGGACATGCGCAAGGAACAGAACCCGGTCGGCCCGGGTCATCGGAGCGTGATCGTGCGGGCCGGGCTGGGCATGGTGGATTGGGTGGGCGTGTTCACGGCGCTGGCCCGCGTGAAGTTTGAAGGCCCGTTGACCGTTCACGGCGAGTTTGGCCGCAATTTTCCACCGCATCCCCAGGGCGAGCATCCCGATTTCCTGCCGGCGCTCGCGGAGGAAGTTCGCTTCTATCGCCGGCTGAGGGACACGTATCTGGCGGGAGCGCCATGATGCCATGATCTCACGAACCAAAGCCGAAGCCCCATCCCTGACGCTGCCGCAACAGACCCGACTCGACATCCGAGAAGGACGCGTGACCGGCACGGCGCACGGTCGCGCGCCCGGCTATCTGGTGTGCAACCTGGTCGTCATCCGCCGCGCGCTGGCCGACGAGTTTTTGCTCTATTGTCAACGCAACCCGCAGGCGTGCCCGCTGCTCGAAGTGACCGATCCCGGCTGTTCCGAGCCGAAACGCCTCGCGCCCGGCAGCGATCTGCGCACTGATCTCTCGCGGTACGCGATCTATCGTGACGGCGTCCGGGAGGAAGACCGGGAGGACATTGTGGATGTGTGGGAGAACGATTTCGTGGCGTTCCTCATCGGCTCCGGCATCTCGTTCGACGGCGCGCTCGAACGGGCGGGCGTGCCGACAACCGGCAACCGTTGGGTTGTGCGGACGAAACTCCAGACCGTGCCCGTCGGGCGCTTTCACGGGCCGATGGCGGTGACGATGCGTTGGTTGACGCCCGCGCAGGCGATCACGGCAGTGCAGGTGACGAGCCGATTCCCGGCGTGTCACGGCGCGCCGATTCACATTGGCGACCCGGAGTTGATCGGCGCGGACTTGAAACAACCGTTGTTCGGCCCGGTCGTGCCGCCGATTCCCAAGGGACTGATCGCGGTCTTCTGGCCGTGTGGCGTGACCCCGCAGGAAGCGGCGCTGGCGGCGAAGATAGACCTGATGATCACCCACGCGCCCGGGCACGGTTTCATCACCGACATCGAAGCGGAACGGTTCGTTCAAAAAAATTTCCAAAGGAACCGGCAACTCCACGGGCACCCGCCTTCCCTTGCTGTTGACGAACTGTACGTCGCAACCTTCGCCCACCCACAGCTTCACGTCGATGGCCAGGGATAAGCCATAGGCGTCGAACAGCCTCGGATCGGGCTCATTTCCCGGCTTGTTCCAGGGCCCTCCCCGTGGAGATCAAGCGCCACGCGCGGATGATGAAGGTGCTCTTCTACGCGCCATCGGGTTGGGTTGAGTGGTGGAGGGGTCTGCTCCGCCAGTTGCTCCCCAAGTGCCGGCGGCTCGGTCGTCTGGCCGAAGCGCCCAGCGGCTGAGCGGCCAGACTTCGCCAGCGCCCCCGACAAAGGCTCGCGATCGCGAGCAAGGGCGAAGTGTCGAGATCCGCGTCAGCACTCCCTCGCCCAGTGTCCCCTCCGCCCTCGCAGCCTCGGCGTTCACCCCAAACCATGCTCGAACAACCCCCTCCAAACCTCACTCGCTCACCAGCCTTCGCCCATCAGTGATCGAAAAGCACCGTCGCTAACGATCAGGGCGCGCACCGCTCGCGCATAACGCGCTTGCTTTTCATTTCGGCTTCGGCGAGCTCCTCAACGACCATGATGCATCGCGAGCGCTGCTGGCAGGCGGGTTTCGCCGAAGCCGATCTCACCCCGCGTCCCGGCGAACCGGTGATGATGTCCGGCTACGGCATCGAACGCGCCGCCGCCGGCGCGCTCGCCCCGTTGCGCGCCCAGGCTCTCGCGATCACGGACGCGCAAGGTCGCTCCGCGCTGCTCCTGACTGCCGATGTGCTCGCGTTCGACCGCTCGACCGTCGAACGCGTCCGCCGTGAGCTGCGCCGCCGCCATCGCCTCCCCCCCGCCGCGATCCTCTTCTCCGCGTCGCATACGCATTGGGGCCCGGCCACGCTGTTCTCCCTCAACTTCAGCGTCGGTGCGCCGAACCCCTGGTTTCTTCTGCGTCTGGAGAACACGCTCCTGGAGCTTGCCGGGCACGCGATGCGCTCGCGGCGCGCGGCGACGCTCCGCTTCGGCGCGACGGAAGCGCGCCTCGGCGTCAACCGCCGCCGCCCGCGTCCGGGAGGCGGTGTGGAGTTTGCGCCGCATCCGGAAGGGTCCTACGATCCGCATACGCCGGTGCTGGATCTCCAGGGGCTTTCCCGCCACGGCGAAAAGGTCCCATGGCGCATAGTCGTGGTCGGGCACGGATGCCATCCCACCGGCAGCGGCCTCGTGTCGAAGTGGTGGCCGGAATATCCTGGTGCGATGCGCACGGCCCTGGAACAACGCCTCGGACGCAACGCGCGCGTCCTGTTCGTCCAGGGGTGCGCCGGCGACGTGAAGCCCGCGCACCGGGACCCCCACACGAAACGGATCGTCTTTTCCGACTCGCCGTCGCGCGCGCGCACGGCAGGACGCGCCCTCGCCCGCACCGTGATGCGCCTGCTGGAGCGCGGCCCGATGACGGCGCTCGCGCCGCATCTGGAGCGACGGAGCGCGCGGGGCGCGCTGGTCTTTGCCCGCCGCAAGTCCTCCGCTCAAATCGAGAAGCTCCTGCGACAGGAGCCTCCGGGGGTGAACGCCGTCTGGGCGCGCCAGATGCAAGCCTATGGATTGCCGGCGCGCACGCTGCCGTACGAAGCGCAGAGCTGGCGTCTCGGACGTGCGCTGACCCTGCTGGCGCTCGAAGGCGAGGTATGTTCCCCCTACGGCCCGAGGCTTCGGGCCATGACGGACACCCCGCACGCCATGGTGGTGGCCTACGCCAACGCGAGCACGGGCTACATCCCCACGGCACGGATCGTTCGCGAGGGCGGCTACGAGGGCGACACCTCGCACATGGCCTATCTTCTCCCTGCGCCCTTCACGCCCGCTGTGGAGCGCGCCGTCCTGAAGCTCGCCGCGCGCGCCCTCGGCCGTCGGCGATAACGGTTGCAAGAGACAGGGAGGGACGGGGAAACGGGACGCGCACCCATCCCGTTCCCACTTTTCCGGCTTGGCCCCGGCCGTTTTTTCATGGCTCATTGGCCCATGCCTTCCTTCGACATTCTTTCCGAGGCGAACCTCATGGAGGTGGACAACGCGGTGAACCAGCTCCGCAAGGAGCTCTCTCACCGTTTCGATTTCAAAGGGGTGAAATGGGAACTCGACTGGGACCGCGTGAGGCTTTCGCTTTCCGCGGAAGACGAGTATCGCCTCGGCGCGCTGCGCGAAGTCCTCCTCGACAAGCTCGCCCGACGCGGAGTGAGCCTTAAGAGCCTCGATCTGAAAGCCGTGGACGTCGCCCCGATGGGCGGCGCGCGCCAGGAGATCGGGTTGGTGATGGGCATCGAGACCGAGAAGGCGAAGCCGATCGTCCAGGTCATCCGCGACACGAAACTCAAGGTGCAGGCCCAGATCATGGACAAGAAGGTGCGCGTCACGGGAAAGAGCCGCGACGACCTCCAGGCGGCTCTCGCCGCCGTCCGCGCGAAAGACTTCGGCCTCGCGCTCTCCTTCGGCAACTACCGCGACTGACCGTCCCGCCCGCGCCTTCTTTCCCACGGCGAAACCCGGCCGCGCGTCGGGCGGCGCGGATCAGACGTCCACGGTCTTCGCGGCAGGGCGAAGGCCCTTGGGGGCGGGAGGGACGACGCGGGATCGTGTTTCGCCGGCGAACCCCTCCATGCGGCGGGTCAGAAACATGACGGCGGCGAGGGCGAAGAAAAGCCCGAGGCTGCCGAAGATGAGCGCCCAGTCTTGAAGGGTGAGCGCGACGTAGAGCCAGCCGTAGGTCAGCGCCAGGATCGCAGCGATCCCCCGCGCGCGCCGCGCGCCGCGGAACACCGCGGCGCAGTAGGCCGCAATGAGCAGCGTGGAGGCGCCGGCGGCGAGGAGATAGGCGAGACCGAAACGCACGAACTCCGTGAACGCAAGGAGCAGCAGGTCGAAGAGACAGAGCGCCGCGCCGACGAGAAGATACTGCACGGCATGAACGCGGAGCCCGGCGCGCGTCTCGAAGATGAAGAACGCGACGAAGACGAGCGCGAAGACGAGCACGCCGTATTTCATGGCGCGCTCGACGCTCCGGTAGGCGTCGAGCTTCGGCAGGAAGCGGACTCCGAAGAGGGCGCCCTTGACCGCGCCGCCCTCGAAGCCCGCGGGATCCGTGTCGGTCCACTGCTGCGGAAAATTGCGCCCGTAGTACGGGATCTTCCAGATCGCCTCGAATCCCTGCGGAGTGACCTTTCGCTCGGCCGGTGCGAACGCGCCCCGGAAGGAGGGATCGGGCCATTCAGAGGCGATCTTCACCTCGTTCTGTTTTCCCACAGGCACGAACTGGAGCGCGCCGCTTCCGCGCAGCTCGAGCGCGAAACGGAAGGCGGCGCCGTTTTCGAGGCCTCGTCGCCCGACGCGCGCGTGGAGACCGGAGGTCCAGCCCTGCAACCGCGATCCCGGAACGAAGGGGACCTCCTCCTTTCCCCAGACGAAGCGAAGGGTTTCGCCCGCACCGCGGAGGTCGCTGATTCCGAGGGCGACCGTGGCATCCGAGAGCAGGAGGTCTTCCGGCTCGATCTTGAGCGCCGCGAAATCGGGTTTGTCGAAACGCCCGCTGACCGCGAGCGCGGCGCGATAGACGACGGCCTCGTAGATCCCGCGGTGGAGGCGTTCGGGATGGACCTTCCCTTCGACCACGAGCGCGGCGGGAAGAAAAAAGGCGGTGTGCACACGCGTCTCCTCCACCTCGCGCCACTCGATTTTTCCGCCGACGGCAATCTCGCGGCGGACCTTGTCGCGCTGGCGGTAGGGCACGGCGAGCACAGGCCCGAGGATCGCCTGTTCTCGGCCCCAGGCGCCGACGATCTCGCTGACGGCCGCCTCGCGGCGTGCGAGGCGTTCCGCCAACACGGCGCCGATCTTTCCGAGGGGGATGAGCAGGAGGAGGACGAGGAGGGCGATCCCCGCGAGCTTGAGCGCCGCCGAGTGGCGGCCGGCGAACGAGCCTGCGGAAGCGGACGCCATGCGAGACGACGAGGAAGGATCGGCCATAAGAAATCCTCCAGGATGCTGCGCCGGAGGAAAACGGGCGTCAATGCGCTTTGGTTTGCGCCTGCCGGACGGGTCTGCTACCCAAGCCGAAAGCGATGCGCATCCTGGGAATCAACGCCTATCATGGAGACGCCGCCGCGGCGATCGTCGTGGACGGCCGGCTCGTCGCGGCGGCGGCGGAGGAGCGCTTCACCCGCGTGAAGCACTGCGCGGGGTTTCCGAGCTCGGCGATCGAGTATTGCCTCCGCGAAGCGGGAATTCTGCTCGATCAATTGGACCACGTGGCGGTGTCAAGCGACCCGCGCGCGAACCTGCCGCTGAAGCTCTGGCGGAGCCTGCGCCGCGCGTGGAGTCCGCGTGCGTGGCGCTCCGCGGGACGGCTTGTTTCGATGGGGAACCTCCGTGCGGAGTTCGCGGCGGTCGCGCCTTCGGGACTGCCCGCGCGAATCCCGATCCATCGGATCGAGCATCACTTCAGCCACGCGGCGAGCGCCTTTTTCGTAAGTCCGTTCGAGCGCGCGGCGGTCCTGACCCTCGACGGTTTCGGGGATTTCTCGAGCGGCTGGCTCGGCATGGGCGAAGGGAACCGCCTCCGGGCGCTCGGACGCCTCCGTTTTCCGCATTCGCTCGGCGTCTATTACACGGCACTGACCCAATACCTCGGTTTCCCGTGGTATGGCGACGAGGGAAAAGTGATGGCGCTCGCCGCGCTCGGGAAACCGACGCGCCTGGCGGAGATGCGGAAGCTCCTCGGATTCGAGCCGCGGGGCCTCGCACGGCTCGGGCTGAAATACTTCACGCACCACACGCGCGGCGTGGCGATGAACTGGAAGGAAGGCTCGCCTAGCATCGGTCCGCTTTTCAGCTCCGCGTTGGAAGATCTGCTCGGTCCCGCGCGACGGAAGGGACAGCCGCTCGATCCGCGCTTCCTCGACATTGCGGCTTCGATGCAGGCGCATCTCGAGGAGGTGGTCCTCGAGCTCGCGCGCCATCTCGCGCGCGAAACGGGGGAGACGCGCCTCTGCCTCGCCGGCGGCGTGGCGCTCAACAGCGTCGTCAACGGACGCCTCCGCGCGGAAACCGCCTTCAAGGATCTCTTCGTCCAACCCGCGGCGGCGGACGACGGCACGGCGCTCGGCGCGGCGTTCGCCGTAGAGCATCAGCTCCTCGGACGCCCGCGCGCGTTCGTCATGGAGCACGCCTACTGGGGGCCGGAGGCCCTGCCCGAGGAGATCGAAGCGGCACTCCGCCGCGCGAAACTGACGGCGGAAAAGCTGGACGATCCGGAGAGCGCCGCCGCCAAGGCGATTGCCGATGGGAATGTGGTGGGCTGGTTCCAGGGACGGATGGAGTTTGGCCCGCGCGCGCTGGGCAACCGCAGCATCCTTGCCGATCCGCGACGTCCCGAATTGAAAGCGATGCTCAACGCGCGCGTGAAACACCGCGAAAGCTTCCGTCCGTTTGCGCCCTCCCTTCTCGAAGAGGATGCAGGGCGTTACTTCGACCAGGACTATCCCTCGCCCTACATGCTCCTCGTCTATCGCGCGCGGAAGGAGATGGAAAACGCAATCCCCGGAGCGCTCCACGTGGATCATACGGGCCGCCTCCAAACGGTGAGGGGACCGGAAAATCCGCGTTACCGGCGACTCCTCGAACGTTTCCAGGACCTGACGGGGCACGGCATCGTCGTGAACACCTCCTTCAACGACAGCGAACCGGTCGTCTGCACGCCCGACGACGCAATCCAGTGCTTCCTAAAAACGAAAATGGACGTTCTCTTCCTCGGCGATTATTGTGTCGCCCGGCGCCCGGCGGCGCTCCGCCCCGACGACGCCTCCACCTGAACGCCCCTTCGAAAAGGTCTCCATGACGGCGATCGAACACCTTTATCTCTCCCCGGGACACAACTACAAAGGCCACTACGGCAAGGCCGCCGGAACCCATCCCATCGTCGAGATCGCGCGCGTGCGCTGCGTGGCGGGGAAAGGCATCGAAGGCGACCGCTACTTCGGGCACCAGGAAAACTACAAGGGGCAGATCACCTTCTTCGCCGCCGAGACGCACGACGCCCTCTGCGCGCAATTTGAGCGTCGCGACGTGGCGCCGTCGGTCTACCGGCGGAACGTCCTCCTTCGCGGCGCCGATCTCAACGCCTGGATCGGCAGGAAGTTCACGCTCCAAGGAGTCGAATTCGAAGGCGCCGAAGAATGCCGCCCGTGCTCCTGGATGGACCAGGCGTTCGGTCCCGGCGCCGAGGCGGCGATGCGCGGGCGCGGCGGCCTGCGCGCACGGATCCTTACGGACGGCGCGCTTTCCGTCGGCCCGGTATGACCGAGTTCGCGGCGCTCATGCTTGCGGGAGGACGCTCCCGTCGGATGGGGCGTCCCAAGGCGTGGCTCGACGCAGGGGGCGTTCCCCTCTGGGAACGGCAATGCGCCCTCCTCGAATCGCTTGCCCCTTCGGAACGCCTCCTCTCCTCTCCACCGGCGGACCCGCTCGCGCGCGCGGGCTGGCGAGCGATTCCCGATGCCGTGCCCGACGCGGGGCCTCTCGGGGGCCTCGTCGGGGCGCTGGAAGCGATGGCCTCTCCGCGCTTGCTCGTGCTGGGGGTGGACCTTCCCTCGATGCGCGCGGAGGTGTTGCGCATCCTGCTTGCCGCCGGCGGATCGGAGACCGGTGCGGCGTTCCGTCGCGGCGGGCTCTACGAGACGGTCGCCGCCGTCTATCCGCGCCCCGTCGCAGCGCTCGCGCGCCGCCGCCTCGACGCGGGAGACTTCGGCCTGCAGGCGCTCTGCGCCGAGGCGGTCCGACGGAAATGGATCGTCCCGCTTCCTCTGCCGGAGTCCATGGCCGACGCCTTTCAAAACTGGAACACGCCCGAAGATCTCCGGAATTTCGGAGCGTTCTGATCCGCGCCCCGAGCCGGGGCGAGGAAGAAAAGCGGCGCTCGGCTTTCACGGCGCGCGCCTTTGGCGCCGCCGCTTTTTCCTAAAAGCATCCGACCCGCGCGCGACGGCGCTTGCATCCCGCCTCGCGCGCCATTACATGCCCTCCGCACATGATCCCCTCGCGCCCTTTCCGAACCCTCCTTTGAACGCCTCGACCGTCCGCCCCCTTCATCTTTCCCCCGCGGGTGGTCCGCCGGCCCAGGGCCTCTACGATCCGCGTTTCGAGCGCGACGCCTGCGGCGTCGGTTTCGTCTGCGACATCCAGGGACGCCCCTCGACGCGCGTGCTGCTCCTCGCGCTCGAGATGCTCGAGAACATGAAGCACCGCGGCGCCTGCGGCTGCGAACCCGACAGCGGCGACGGCGCGGGAATCATGGTCAATCTTCCGGACCGCTTCATGCGCACCGAGTGCGACAAGCTCGGATTCCGTCTCCCGCCCGCCGGGCAGTATGCCATCGGCATGGTCTTCCTCCCCGCCGACGTCGCCGCGCGCTACGCCTGCGAAAAGCTCTTCGAGAAAGTCGTTCGCGATTACGGGATGGTGCCCCTCGGATGGAGGGACGTCCCCGTGCGCAACCGATGCCTCGGTCATACCCCGCGCCTGTGCGAGCCGAAGATCCGCCAAGTCTTCATCGGGATGGGCGAACATTTCTTCAACCGTCACGATTTCGAGCGCCGTCTCTATCTCGTCCGCCAGCTCGCTGAAAACTCCATCGAGTTCGGCGACCTCGGCAAGGCCGCCGCCGACGATTTCTACATCTGCATCCTCTCGACCAACCGCCTCGTGTACAAAGGGATGCTCACCGCCACCCAGCTCCGGGAGTATTACCCCGACCTCGCCGATCCGGATTTCGAGACCTCGATGGCCATCATCCACTCGAGGTTCTCCACCAACACCTTTCCCTCCTGGCGGCTCGCCCACCCCTATCGTTACCTCGCGCATAACGGCGAGATCAACACCCTCCGCGGAAACCGCAACTGGATGCGCGCACGCTACGCCTCGCTCACCAGCGAGGATTTCGGCGCCGAGCTTCCTAAGATGGTCCCCATCCTCACGGAGACCGGCAGCGACTCGGCCACGCTCGACAACGCCCTCCAGTTTCTCGTCGTCAATGGCCGCTCCCTCGCCCACTCCGCGCTCATGCTCATCCCCGAAGCCTGGCAGGGCAACGACCTCATGGACCCCGATCTGCGAGCGTTCTACGAGTATCACGCCTGTCTCATGGAGCCCTGGGACGGCCCCGCTTCGATCGTCTTCACCGACGGCCGACGCATCGGCGCCGTGCTCGACCGCAACGGCCTCCGCCCCTCCCGCTGGTGCGTCACCGAAGACGGTCTCGTCGTCATGGCCAGCGAGGTCGGCACGATCCCCCTCCCCGCCGACCGCATCCTCCGGAAGTGGCGCCTTCAGCCCGGGCGCATCTTCATGGTGGACACCGAGGAAGGACGCATTGTCGAGGACTCCGAAATCAAGGATGCGCTCCTCGACCGCCGCCCGTGGCGTCGCTGGATCGAGAAAAACATGACGTCCCTCGAGGACCTGCCTCCCGCGCCCGCGACGCCCGTGCCCGCCGCCGCGTCGCTCCTCGAACTCCAGCACGCCTTCGGCTGGACCGACGAGGACCTCCGCCTCGTGGTCGCTCCGATGGCCCTCCACGGCGAGGAGGCCATCGGCTCGATGGGGGCCGACACCCCGCTCGCCTGCCTCTCCGATCGCCCGCAGCTTCTCTTCAACTATTTCAAGCAGCTCTTCGCGCAAGTCACCAACCCGCCGCTCGACGCGATCCGCGAAGATCTCGTCACGTCGTTGGTCACCTGGCTCGGGCGTGAAGGCAATCTCCTTTCGGAAACGCCCGCCCACTGCCGCCTCCTGCGCCTCAAGCAGCCGATCCTCTCCAACGCCGAGCTTGCAAAAATTCGCACGCTCGACGAAGGGACCTTCCGCGCGCGCACGCTGCCAATGCTCTTTCACGAGGCCGAAGGCGAAGCCGGACTCGAACGCGCCGTCGAGGCGCTCTGCCGCCAGGCCGCCGACGCCGTGCGCGAGGGGATCACGCTCCTCATCCTCTCCGACCGCGGCGTCACCCGCGGGATGGCCCCGATCCCAAGCCTCCTCGCCTGCGCCGCCGTCCATCACCACCTCATCCGCGAGGGCACGCGCACTCAGGCCGGCCTCGTCCTCGAGACCGGCGAAGCGCGCGAGGCCCACCACTTCTGTCTCCTCATCGGTTACGGCGCGGGCGCTGTGAACCCCTGGCTCGCCTTCGAGAGCCTCGCCGCCCTCCATCGCGAGGGGCGTCTCCCTCCCGAGATGACCGCCGAGCAGGCGGTGAAGAACTTCCTCAAGGCCGCCAACAAGGCGATCCTCAAGGTCGCCTCCAAGATGGGGATCTCGACCGTCCAGAGCTATCGCGGCGCGCAGATTTTCGAGGCCGTCGGCCTCGCGAAGGACCTCGTGGACCGCTGGTTCACCGGCACCGTCTCCCGTCTCAACGGCGTCGGGCTCGGCGTCCTGGCGCGCGAAACGCTCCTGCGCCATCGCCGCGCCTTCCCGCCGATCCCCGTGGACGCAGGAACCCTCGACGCGGGCGGTTTCTACAAATGGAACCGCGACGGCGAACACCACATGTGGAACCCGGAGAGCGTGGCCCTCGTCCGCCACGCCGTGCGCGTGGACAGCTACGCCGCATTCAAGCAGCACACGAAGCTCGCCGACGACGAGTCCCGCCGCCGCTGCACGATCCGCGGCCTTTTGGAGTTCCAACCCAGTGTCTCGATCCCGATCGAAGAGGTCGAACCTGCGAAGGAAATCGTGAAGCGCTTCGCCACTGGGGCGATGTCCTTCGGGTCCATCAGCAAGGAGGCGCACGAGACGCTCGCCATCGCGATGAACCGCCTCGGCGGCAAGAGCAACACCGGCGAGGGCGGCGAGGACCCCGAGCGCTTCGCGCCCGACGCGAACGGCGATCTCCGCCGCAGCGCGATCAAGCAGGTCGCTTCCGCCCGCTTCGGCGTCACCGCCGAATACCTCGTCCACGCCGATGAACTTCAGATCAAGATGGCTCAGGGCGCCAAGCCGGGCGAGGGCGGACAGCTCCCCGGCCACAAGGTGGATCCTTACATCGCCAAGGTCCGCCACTCCACGCCGGGCGTCGCCCTGATCTCTCCCCCGCCCCACCACGACATCTACTCGATCGAGGACCTCGCCCAGCTCATCCACGACCTCAAAAACATCAACTCCGCCGCGCGCATCTCAGTGAAACTCGTGTCCGAGGTCGGCGTCGGCACCGTCGCCGCGGGGGTCGCCAAGGCCAAGGCCGACCACATCCTCATCAGCGGCGACAGCGGCGGCACCGGCGCCTCGCCGCTCACCTCGATCAAGTACGCGGGGCTTCCGTGGGAGCTCGGCCTTGCCGAGACGCAACAGACCCTCGTCCTCAACCGCCTCCGCGGGCGCGTCGTCCTTCAGACCGACGGCCAGATCAAGACGGGCCGCGACGTCGCGATCGCCGCGCTGCTCGGCGCGGAGGAGATCGGATTCGCGACCGGCGCGCTCATCGCCATCGGCTGCGTGATGATGCGCGTCTGCCACCTCAACACCTGTCCCGTCGGGATCGCCACGCAGGATCCCGAGCTCCGCGCGAAGTTCGCCGGCGCCCCCGAGCACGTGGTCCGCTTCATGTTCTTCGTCGCCGAGGAGGTGCGCGAGATCATGGCGCGGCTCGGATTCCGAAAATTCGAGGAGATGGTCGGCCGCTCCGACCTGCTTAAAGTCGCCGACCTCTCGGACCATTGGAAGGCCCGCCACCTCGATCTCTCGCCCATCCTCCACCGTCCGACGGTCCCCGAAGGCACGCCCCTCCGCTGCGTGGAGGCGCAGGACCACGCCCTCGAATACGCCCTCGACCATGAGCTCGGCGAGCTCGCCGCACCCGCTCTCGCGCGCGGCGAAAAGATCCGCGGGGAGCTGCCGATCCGAAACGTCAACCGCGCCGTCGGCGCGATGCTCTCGGGCGCCGTCGCCCGACGCTACGGCGATGCCGGGCTGCCCGACGACACCCTCCATTTCCGATTCACGGGTTCCGCGGGGCAAAGCTTCGGCGCCTTTCTCGCGCGCGGAATCACGCTCGAACTGGAAGGCGACGCGAACGATTACCTCGGCAAGGGGCTCAGCGGCGGACGCCTCATCGCCTACCCGCCTCGAGAATCGCGGTTTCGCCCCGAGGAGAACATCCTCGCCGGCAACGTGATCGCCTACGGGGCGACTTCGGGCGAAATCTTCCTCCGCGGAGTCGTCGGCGAACGCTTCTGCGTCCGCAACAGCGGCGCGAACGCCGTCGTCGAAGGCGTCGGCGACCACGGATGCGAATACATGACCGGCGGACGCGTCGCCGTGCTCGGCTCCACGGGCCGCAACTTCGCCGCGGGAATGAGCGGCGGCATCGCCTACGTCTATGACCCGCACGGAATTTTCCCGCTCCGCTGCAACCGGGGGATGGTGGCGCTCGAAAAACCCGATCAACCGGAAGACGCGGCCATGCTCCGCGCGCTTCTCGAAAAGCATGCGGCCTTCACCGGCAGCACGCGCGCGAAGGAACTCCTCGCCCGCTGGGACGAGGCGCTCCCGAAATTCGTCAAGGTGATGCCGAACGAATACCGCCGCGTCCTCGAGCATCACGCCGAGATCGAGGCCCGGGCCGAGGCGCTTTCCCACCGCGCGGCCGCGCCGCATGCGGGGGCGCCCGCGACGGCGAAAAAGTAGAGCCACGGACGAAAGCCACGAACATGAACTTCGACGATCCTCCCTCTCTGCGGCCTTCCGCTTCCCGCTTCTCATCCTGGGAGGCTGCTCTCCGCAGCGGCCGCGGGGTCCAGGACCAAGGACGACCGGCCCGCATCTTCCCTCGATATTTCTGTTCTCCACCCTTTCGAAAAAATCTTTAATTTTGCTGTTATTTCGAAAACGTTTTGGAGATGACTCCCTCATGAAATTCACCTCCCTCCTCGCACTCGGCCTTGTGTTCGGCTCGACCTTCCTAGCGAGCGCGCCCGTCAAGGCGGCCCAGCACCGTGCCACCCGGTTGGGCAATCCCGCCACGCGCTTCGCGCCGCCTCTTGTGACCGCCGAGGACCTTCGCGAGCGTTTTCGCGATCCGCAGTTGCAGCCGGACATCGCCTCGGTGCTGCAACAGTGGGAGTGGACGGGAAATCTGGACGATCTTTATCAGGCCGCGGAGAGTCAGGAGATCACCGAAATCCGGGTTCCGGTCGGCACCACGCTGCCGTTCATGTCCTCGCGAGAACGCGGGGCGCCCATCTGCCTGCGCGATGTGCTCTGGGCCGGCGCCGAGCCTTTTCCGGCTTTCGTGTTCCACTTCACCTCGAAGGGCCGCCGCTATCGCTGCATCACGCCCAAAGCCTGCAGCAACTTCTATCTCGAGGACCTCGGCGCCGATGTCCGCCGCGGTCTGACGCTGAAGTGTCAAACTCTCGACAAGGCCTTGATCGGCCAAAAGGTGAAGGCGTGCTTCCACCTCGGCAACACGGGCAACGTCGCCGAATCGCAGGTCAACGTCGAATTGCCGATCCCCGAAGGGATGCAGGTCGTCGAGGCCACGATGAACGGCCGCGTCGACAAGGACCGTGTGCGCTGGGAAATCCCAAGCCTGGCGCCCAACGACGCCGCGCAAGTCTGCGTGGTCTTCACCGCGCTCGGGCCGGGCCCGATCTCGCTGCGGCCGATCGCCCGCAGCGACGACGTGTCTGAGGTCAGGTGTTTCTGCGAAACGAAGTTCGAGGGGATCCCGGCCATTCTGATCGAAACCCAGGATGATCCCGATCCGATCCAACTGGGAGAAACCACGACCTACACCCTTCGCGTGACCAATCAGGGCACGGCCGAAGGCACTCAAATCCGGCTTCAGTGCCAATTGCCGGAAGAACAGGAGTTCGTCTCCGCCTCGGGCTCGACCGCAGTCCAGGCGAATGCCGGCCTCGTCGTCATGGAGGTCCTCCCCTCGCTGGCGCCCAAAGCCGTCGCCTCATGGCAGGTGGTGGTGAAGGCCTTGAAGGCGGGCGACGTTCGCTTCAAAATCGAGTTGAGCAGCGACCAATTCGAGAAGCCCATCTCGCGCGAAGAGTCCACCCACCAATATTGAGCGGATGGACGGAAAAGAGATCCTCACGCATGGCGCCTTCCTAGATCTTCGAGCGCAGCAGGCGGCAATCGCCTCTCGCGCCTTGCCCCTCTCTCTTTTCGTCCTTCCTGCTTCCTCCTGACATGGGCTCTCCCACCGGCTTCAAAGAAATTCCGCGCGAACTCGCACCCGACCGCCCCGTCTCCGAGCGCCTGCGCGACTGGCGGGAGATCTCCGGCCTCCTTCCCGACGACAGGCTCCGTGCGCAGGGTGCGCGCTGCATGGATTGCGGCATCCCCTTCTGCCACTCGGCTTGCCCCGTCGGAAACCTCATCCCCCAGTGGAACGACCTCGTGAATCGCGGCCGATGGCGCGACGCGCTCACGATGCTGCTCAAGACGAATAACTTTCCCGAATTCACCGGACGCGTCTGCCCCGCGCCCTGCGAGGAGGCGTGCGTCTTGAACCTCGAACGCCGCCCGGTGACCATCAAGCAGATCGAGCGCGCGATCATCGAACACGCCTTCGCTCAAGGATGGATCGTCCCGCAGCCTCCACTCTTGCGCACCGGAAAGAAAGTCGCGGTCGTCGGTTCCGGCCCCGCCGGACTCGCCGCCGCCGCCCAGCTCAACAAGGCGGGTCACCTCGTCACCGTCTTCGAACGCGCCGATCGCGTCGGCGGCCTGCTCACCTACGGCATTCCCAGTTTCAAACTCGAAAAATCCGTCGTCGCGCGCCGCGTGAATCTCATGGAGCAGGAGGGGATCGTTTTCCGGGTGAACGCCCACGTCGGCAAGGACCTGCCCGCCGGAGGGCTTCTTGGAGAGTTCGACGCCCTCTGTCTTGCCGGGGGGGCCGCGCTCCCTCGCGATCTCCCCGTGCCGGGGCGCGACCTCCGGGGCATCCACTTCGCGATGGAGTTTCTGCCGAGGCAGAATCGCCTCAATTTCGGCGAAGCCGAATCCGAGGGTTTCCTTTCAGCCCAAGGGAAGCACGTGGTCGTCATCGGCGGAGGCGACACCGGTTCCGACTGCGTGGGCACCGCGCACCGCCAGGGGGCGAAGTCGGTCACACAGTTCGAGCTGCTCCCCCGCCCGCCCGAGGAACGGACGCCTGATATGCCGTGGCCGCGCTGGCCGATGATCCTGCGCGTCTCGACCTCCCATGAGGAAGGCGGCCGCCGCGATTGGAGCGTGAGCACGAAGGCCTTTTCCGGAGAAAAGGGCCTTGTGAAGTCGCTCCACGCGACCCGCCTCGAATGGACGAAGGGGATCGACGGCCGCCCCGGAATGAAGGAGGTCCCCGGCAGCGAGTTCGAGGCGCCATGCGACCTCTGCCTCCTCGCGATGGGCTTTCTCGGCCCCGAGAAGGGCGGAATGCTCGATCAACTCGGTGTGAAGCTCAACGCCCAAGGCAACGTCGCAACCGACGCAAATTTCATGACATCCCTCCCCGGCGTCTTCGCCGCGGGCGACATGCGCCGCGGCCAGTCGCTCGTCGTCTGGGCGATCCAGGAGGGCCGTCAGGCCGCCCGCGCCGTGGACGCCTTCCTCATGGGCCGTTCGGACCTCTGATCCTCGACGCGCCCATGGTGGGGCGGGAAGCAAGGGCCCGCATTGCCGCGGCGTCTCCTGCCTGCTACCGTCCGCTCCCAGCCATGTGCGGCATCGTTGGCATCTGGCGGATGCCGTCCGCCACGGGCGGCACGCCCCTTGACCCGCGCCTCCTCGACCGGATGCGCGACGCGATGCTCCATCGCGGTCCGGACGCAGGCGGATCCTGGATTTCGCCGGAAGGCGCGGTCGGGTTGGCGCACCGCCGCCTCAGCATCGTGGACCTCTCCGAAGCCGCGGGGCAGCCGATGGCGAACGAAGACGGCTCTGTCCGGATCACGTACAATGGGGAGATCTACAATCACGCGACGCTTCGCCTCGATCTCGAACGGCTCGGGCACCGCTACCGCTCCCGATCCGACACCGAGACGATCCTTCACGCGTATGAGGAATGGGGGCCCGCGTGCCTCGCCCGCCTCCACGGCATGTTCGCTTTCGCGGTCTGGGATGCCCCGCGCCGCCGCCTCTGGCTCGCGCGGGACCGGATGGGAAAAAAACCCCTCTACTTCGCGAAGCTCGGACGCGACTTCGTTTTCGCCTCCGAAATCAAGGCCCTCCTTCTCCATCCGGAGGCGCGCAAGACGGTTTGCGAGGAGGCACTCTGGCATCAGACGAGTTTCGCCGCCGCGCCCGCGCCGCTCACCCTTTTCGAGGGGGTCTTCAAGCTCCCTCCATCCTGCCACCTGACGATCGAGGAAAACGGCGTGTGGAGCTTCGTCGAGTACTGGCGCCCCTGGCAGCCGACCGATCATCCCGCAAAAGACATGGAGGATTACGCCGCGGACGTGCGCCGCGTGCTGAAAACGTCCGTCGAACGCCGCCTGATGTCGGACGTGCCTTTCGGTGTCTTCCTGAGCGGCGGCGTGGACTCGAGCGCGAACGTCGCGCTGATGAGCCGCGCGAGGGAGCGCCCCGTGGACACCTTTTCGGTGGGCTTCGAGGACCGCGCGCAGGCGCCTCATGACGAAATCCATCATGCGCGCCGCGTCGCCGCTCTGTTCAAAACGAACCACCACGAGGTCCTCGTCAACGACCGGAGCTTCCTCGATTTCGCCGACGAACTGCCGTGGCATCAGGACGAACCGCTCGCCGATCCGGTCTGTTTCCCCCTGCACGCCGTGGCGAAACTCGCTCGCCAAAACGGCACGATCGTCGTTCAAGTCGGCGAAGGCAGCGACGAAATCTTCGCCGGCTACGATATCTATCAGAACTACCTCCGCCGCGCGCGAACCTATTGGCGCCATTTCCAGGCCGCGCCGCGCTGGATGCAGAAATCCGCCGCGCACCTCGCCCGCTCGCTGCTCGGCGCGAGGACGGCCACGCACGTCAGCCGCGCCGCCGGCGGCGAGCCGGTCTTTCTTAGCGCGGCACTCGGGTTTTACGACGGCGAGAAGCACGGGCTTCGCGCGTGGCCCCATCTTCCGCCAAGCTCCAACCTCAGCGCCGCCGCGTATGAGGGCGAGAATCCCGCGTTCGCCATGCTCCGCCGAAACTTTCCCGAGGCGCGCGTCGAATCGCTGCCCCGCCTCGAGGACGGGCCTCACCCGGAATTCCTCAAGAAGATGATCCACTGGGAATGCCGCCAACGCCTCGGCGAGCTGCTCCTCATGCGTCTCGACAAGATGACGATGGCGGCGAGCGTCGAAGGGCGCGCGCCTTTCCTCGACACCGAGCTTGTCGAACTGGCGATGCGCATCCCTTCCGCGCTGAAAATCGCCGGCGGGATCGGCAAAGCGGTGCTCAAGAAGGCCGTAGAACCTCTCCTCCCGCACGACCTCGTCTATCGGAGGAAGGTCGGCTTCTGCGGCGGAAGCGGAAACATGCTCACGCCGCGCATCCTCGACTTCGCCGAAGAACGCATCCGCGCGGACCTCCTTCCCCGCGGATGGCGCCGCCGCGCCCTCGAACGGCTCTTCGCCGACCACCGATCCCATCGCGGCGAGTTCAGTTTCCAGATCTGGACGCTGATGAACCTCGCCCTCTGGTACCGGCGATGGACGCCGGCCTAGGCGAAAAAGCCACGAATGAACCACGGATCGCAGCGGCATCGCGCCAGGCTCGCCCGATTCTTCAGCCTTTTTGGAGCTCGCCACTGAACCTCTGATCCGTGAATCCGATTGATTTCAATCGTACGAGAGCGCCCTCCCTTACGGCGCGCGTCGCCCTCGACCTCGCTTATGGACGCCCGCGCTCCGCCTCTCCCGCATTCCGTCCGGAAAACGTCCGCCGCATCCTCGTCATCCGCCGCAACGGAATCGGCGACATGATCTGCACGCTGCCGCTCCTCCGCAGCCTCGCGGAAGCGCGCCCCGACCTCGCGCTCGACGTCCTCGCGGGAGAAAAGAACGCCCTCCTCCTCGAAGGGCTTCCCTTCATCCGCAAGGTTCACGTTTATCGCCGGGGGCGCGGTCTGATGAGAAACCACTACCTCAACCTGCGCCGCGTCCTCGCCCCGATCCGCGCCGAAAACTATGACCTCGTGATCGCCGTGAAGGCCGGGTTTTCTCCGCTCCTCGCGGTGATCGCCCGCGCCACGCGCGCCCCGTGGCGGCTCGGCTATGTCCCCAGCAAGGGCCATCCCCTCGGCTTCTGCTTCAACCTTCAGGTCGAACTCCCCGTCGAACGCGAGCATCAGATGGACAGTTGCCTGAGGTTCCTCGATCCCCTCGGAATCTCCGTCCGCTCCCGCGACCTCAGCTTCCTCCTCCCCCCCGAGGCGCGCCGATGGGCGGAGGCCGCGGAAACGAGCCACGGCCTCGCGGGACGCCCGTGGGCGCTCGTCCACGTCTCTTCCGAGCGCCACGAATCGCGTTGGACGCCCGTGGGAATGGCGTCCCTCGCCGCGGCGCTGAAATCTTCGCTCGGTTTCGAAGTCCTCCTCTGCGGCCTCCCGTCGGATGCCGCGGCAATGGCGATGACCGCGAAACTCGCCGGTGCCGCCGTCGTCGGACGGGAAACTCCCCCGTCCATCCGCCACTTCGCCGCGCTCGCCGCGCGCGCCCGCTTCCTCGTCTGTTCCGACGGAGGACAGATGCATGTCGGCGCCGCGATGCGCACGCCGGTCTTCGCCCTCTTCAGCACCGCCGATCCCCGGATCTGGCGCGCGAGAGAGGTGCCTTTCTCTTATATTCAACGCGGCCACTACGTCGCCGATCTCGCCCCCGCCGAAGTCGCCGCCCAAGTGGTCGCATGGGCGAAAAACCTTCCTCCCTGAAGGTCACTCCGCGTCCCTTCACCGGGCAAGCAACCGTTTCCGCAGGCGTCGTCTCCTTCGCTGGACCGAGGCGGGCAAAAGGCCCAACTCCAAAGCCCATCATCCGGATGAGGTTCGGACTCGCGCTCGGATCGTGGAGAACGGTTTCGGCGCCCCTGCACCCTTCGGTCAGGCGGCCTTTCGCGCCGCGAGCGCGGCGGCGGCGAGGTTTTTGCCCATCTCGAACATCGCGCCGGTGAGTTTGAGGCATTCCTCCAGACTCTGATCGAGCGCGGAGACGAAACGCTCCACCTCTTTCGGACCGATGGTGAGCGCCGGAGTGATCTTCAGGACGTTCATGTGACGGCCGGCGACCTGCGTGAGAATGCGGTGCTTCTTGAGCAGGTTCATCACGATGAGCTGCGTGAAGAGACCGACCTCGACCTTTTCGAGGAGCATCCACACTCCACGCTTGAGGAGCGAACGCGGCTCCTGGAACTCGACGGCAACCATCAACCCCTTGCCGCGCACTTCCTTAATGAACTCGTGCTTCCCGGCGAGGGCGCGGAAACCGTCCATCAGCGCCCCGCCCATGCGGGCGCTGTTCTCGACGAGCTTCTCCTCGTCCAACACGTGGAGTGTCGCGAGGGCCGCCGCCATCGCCATGTTGTTGCGCCCGAAGGTGGTCGAATGAACAACGCAGCGATCGAGGCGGCTGAAGGTCTTGTCGTAGATCGCGCGACGGGTGAGGATCGCGCCGCAGGGCACAAGGCCGCCGCTGAGACTCTTGGCCATCGTGACGATGTCAGGATCGAGGCTCCAATGCTGAAAGGCGAATTCCTTGCCGGTGCGCCCGAGGCAGGTCTGGACTTCGTCGGCCACGAGGAGCGTGCCGTGTTTGCGACAGAGCTCCTGGGCGCGTGGCCAGAAGCGGTCGTCGCTCGGATAATTCACGCCTTTGCCCTGGATCGCCTCAATGAAAAAGGCGGCGTATTTTCCCGAGGCCAGCTCGCGCTCGAGCGCGTCGAAGTCGTCGAGCTCGATGGCGCCCCCTTCGAGGAGGGCGCCAAAGCCCTCGCGAAACATTCCGGTGCCATTGAGCGCGAGCGAACCGGTGGAGAGGCCGTGGAAGGCCTTTTTGCAGAAAAGCAGGGCGTCGCGACCGGTCGCGCAGCGGGCAAACTTGATCGCGCCCTCGACCGCCTCGGTGCCGGAGTTGCAGAGGAAAACGGCGTCGAGATGAGGCGGCGCCCGCTTCACGAGGGCTTCGGCGAGCAGACCGCTGAGCAGCGAGCAATCCATCTGCACCATGTTCGGCATATTCATCGCCATGAGATCGGCAAGCGCCTTCTTCACATCAGGATGGTTGCGGCCGATGTTCATCGCGCCATACCCTCCGAGGCCGTCGAGGTACTCCTGCCCTTCGCGATCGTAAAGCCAGGGGCCTTCGGCACGGGCATAGACCTTGTCGAACCCGATGGTGCGCAGAACCTTCACCAGCGCCCGATTCACATAGCGATCATGGAGGTCGTAGTTTTCGCCGAGGCGCGATTGGATGAGGGAACGAAGGTCGTAAGGCATGAGAAAGGCATCCTAGCATCGCCGGCAGAAGTTTCCAAGGATGCGGACCCGAGAATCCTGCGGGGGAGGGCAGCCGGCTTTTCGGTCGTTACCCGGAAATGTCGAAAAAGGAGGAAGCGGACGCCCCACGGAGACGCGAGTCCCCCAATCTCGTCCCGCCCCTCATCCCGGAAGAGGATCGTCCTTGGCGGTCTCGGATCGGCTCCACGACGGAGGCGGCTCACGCGATTTTCCGACGTCGTCGGCGCGAAAATCTCCCGGAAAGGCCCTCCCGGGAGACAACGAACAGATGCTCCTTGTTGCGCAGGTGGCTCACTCGGCCCACCTTTTCGCCTTTCGGATTGTAGATGCCGATCTGGGCGCCCACATAGCGTTTGTAGTCGAGGGTGAGCGTGACGACTTTCGCCTCATGGTTCCAGAGATCGCGGCAGAGCGCCTCCATCTCCGGTCGGGAGAGATAGCCTTCGCTGTTGAAGGAAATCACCAGCGTTCGCGCGCGAACCGCGTGGAGCACGCGCCGAAAGGCGTCCGAGAACTTCGGACGGGAGTTGAAGACGCTTGGGCGCTCCCGGCAATCCATCCGCTTGCAGGCGATCCCATAAACGTCGGGCTTATCCCAGCGCGCCAGCGACTCCCAGATGTGGTAGTTGCCCAGATAGGAATGCTGGTTATAGGGCGGATCAAGGTAGGCCACGTCCGCCTCCAGGCGCGCCGCGGCCTCAAGCGCATCCAGGCCGTGGGCTTCCCCCTTGCCGCATCTCGCCCGCGGAAGCAGGTCCGGCACGCGGAGCTCCAGGTCCTGGTGCGCACGCGGCGCCCATCGCTTGAGATAGGCCATCTGCACGCCGGTCGTGGAATCCACGCGGTCCGCCGCCTCCATCAGGGCGACCAACATCACCGCCTCGAGCTCGAGGGGCAATGCCTTGGCGGAAATCGCCTCGCGGATCGCATCCACCCGGGCGCCGTTTTTCGGCTGAAAGAAACGGGAGCGTTCGCAGAAGGTGTGCGTGAACCATCCAGGCGCGCCCCGGAGCGAGTTGAACTCCCGGACCAGCGTTTCAGCGTCGCGCCGCCAATCTTCCCGGTCCGCCTGCACGTAACAGCGCGCGAGTGTCTGGGCGTAGCGATTGTGATCGTTGGCCAGCACGCGCCACCCTTCGCGTTTGAAGGCGTGCCCTACCCGCGAGGTCCCCGAGAAAAGATCGAGTACGGTTCCCACCCTCCCCGCTTGGCGGACCACCTCGAGGATCTCCCCGAGCAAGGCGCGTTTGGACCCCAGATACTTGATCACCGACGTTTCTCCATCTCCCGCCTCCGCCGCAAAGCGCGCCCACGAGCGCCTCTCCCAGAGGGCTCCCGGGTCGTTTTCGGAAAGCCCCTACTGATTGAACTGGCCGGCGGCTTCGGGCTGGTAGAGCACCTCCTCGACGCGCAGGCGCACCGCACCGGCCGGCACCGTCCACTTGAACACGTCGCCGACCCGCTGGCCCAGCATGGCGGTGCCGATCGGCGCCACGACGGAAATCTTGCCATGATCAATGTTCGCCTGGTCGGGGAACACGAGGGTGTAGATGAGCTCCTCGCCACTTTCCAAATTCTTCAGGCGCGCCTTGGAGTTCATCGTGATGACGTCCGCCGGCACGTCCTTGGACGCGATCACGCGCGCCTGCGCGAGTTCGCGCTGAAGTCCGCCCAGATCGTCGCGCGAGTTTTTCATCGCTTCAATCAACGGCTGGAGGCGCCGCATATCGGCTTCGGTGATGTAGATGGTCCGTGTTTTGGTAGGAGTGCTCATGGGATTCACAGCTCCGCGGGGAAGGACGGAGAAGATAGCAATGGGCCGAATCAAGTCGAGAGCCAAAACGCCATTTCCCGGACCTGCTCGGTCGAGCCAAGCGCCAACAAGCGGTCGCCCGCCTTCAAGGTTTCCGCGCGGCCCGGCCCAAGAATGGGGCGTCCGTCGCGTTCGATGGCGACGATCTGTATGCCGAACTTCGAGGTCAGCGCGAGATCACCCAGCGATTTCCCGACCGCCGACGAACTCGGGGGGACCAGCAGGGGTTCGAGGCCCACGTCGGCGAGCGTCGGCGCCTCGCGGCGATCCGCCTCGCCTTCAGGCTCGGAACGCAGCCAGCGTTCAGCGCGCCGAAGCCCCTCGTCCTGCCCCAGCAACAGAATTTTGTCGTTCGGGTAAAGGAGGGTATCGGCGGTCGGATTGGGAAGAGTCACCCCTTGGCGGTCGAGGCTCACGATCGTGCAGGAGAACTGCCGGCGAAGCGGCAGGCTCTCGATCGGCTGCGCCACCGCTCGCGAATTCTCGGTGATCGTGCATTCGGCCAGGCTCAATTCCCATTGCCCGTTGGATTCGGGCCAACCGGCCAGAGACGGCCTTCCATCACTAAAGGGCGAATCGGCCAGATGCTTTCTCAGTTCGCTCTCGAAGCGGCTGTGCACGCGGATCAGCTTCCTCCAAAAAAACGGCGCCAGCGCGGCGAGCGCCACCGCCAAGCCGACCAGGCTCCACCAAGGGAAAACGGTGAACGGGATCAGGAGAGCCAGCCACAGAATCATGACGAGCACGGCGGCGGCCTTGAGCGTATTTTCGAAAAGCGGCTGCAAAAGCGACGGCTTCGCGCGTCCTTGCGCGGCGGTCTCGGCGCAAAGCATGATCAGGACCTCGACATGACGCCACAGCGCCACCATGGGCGCCAACAGGATGACGCTGAAACCGAACAAAAAGATCAACAGCAACCCATTGCGCACCGGCCAATCCGCGCCGAACCGTTGCTCCGCCAGTGCGTAGAGCGGCCGCGCAAAGATGAGCAGGCCGGAGATGAAAAGCGCCAGAAGCGCGATCTGCACGATCCGCGGCGCGGACAGTTTCCACAATAAATTGCCCGTCCGACGGTGTTTCAAGTTTTCGATCCACTCGTGGTAGAATTCGATCCATTGGGCGAAAAAGTGCGGCTGGCAGCGCTCCGCCCAGGCGCCGAATCCCTTCGATTTCCGGATCCACAAAGGCGTGGTCATCGAGGTCAGCAGGCACGTTCCGATACCCAGTGCGTAAAACGATTCCGGCACCAACCCGCCCTGCACGCCGGTCAACGCGATGATCAGCGAGAACTCTCCGATCGGCGTCAGACACAACGCCGCCCGAGCGGCGTCGCGCATGGAATGCCCTACCAGCAGCAGCGCGCTCGTCGCCGCAAAGGTGCGCCACAGGATCACGATCAGGAAGACGCCGAGCACGAGCGGCCAGACGTTCGCCACCTGCTTAAAATCGAACAGCATCCCGATCGCCACGAAGAACACCGGCGCGAACACCTCGCACAGCCCGCCCAGCACGCGATCCAGTTGCTCGCCGCGTCCCGTCGTGGAAACGATGGTGCCCAGGAGAAACGCACCCAGCGCCGGCGAGAATCCCGCTCGAGCCGACAGCAGGGCCATGGCGAGCAGCAGGCCGACGATCACCAGCGAGCGCACTTCCGCCGCGCCGTTTCGCTTCAGGCGATTCAGCAAAGGCGGCACCAGCAACAGCGCGCCGATCACCATCGTAACAATGACCGCGTTAAGACGGACCACCGTGCCGAAGACCACCATCGAATCCACTCGCCCCAATTGGATGAGCGAACTCATCACCGTCAGCGTAACCACCGCCACCATGTCGTCGAGCGCCGTGACGGTCAGCGCGGTCTGTCCGAAACGGGTGTGGAGGGCGTTGACCTCGCGCAGGCTTTTGCCGAGCACCGCCGTGCTCGACACCATGAGCATCCCCGCGAGGACCAGGCTGTGGGTGACGGGCCAACCCAACGCCGCGCCCAGCCCTCGGCAACCCACCAGCACCAACCCCGCGATCGCCAGCGTGGCCAGGACCAACGGCAGTCCCACCTTGCGCAGCCGCTGCAGCCGGAGGCCCTGGCCGATGTTGAAAATCAGAAACACCAGGCCGATTTGCGCCAGCGACTGGATGCGGTCGGGGCTGGAAACCCACGCGATCGAAGGCGTATGCGGCCCGATGAGGATGCCGGCGCCGATATAGCCGATGACCACAGGCAGGCCAAGGCGCTGGCAGAGCCACGCCGCGGCGGCGGCAACCAGCATCACCATCCCCAAGTCCTGAATGAAATCAATGCCTGACATGACGCGTCAAAATTAGAGTCAAATGGCGTTCGTAATATCTCGTGAAAACCGAAACGGAAGGCTAGGACATCCGCGAAACGATGGCGAGAAAAGAACGGATCCCCCGAAGTTAAAATCCTGAAACGTCGGCTCCACAGAATCGTCTTGTCGCCCCGCCGTCCGAATCCTAGTCTCCCCTTCGCCCCATCGCGCGCTTCATGAAGTGTTCCGAGCTCATTCAGCCCTCGCAGATCGTCCTCGATCTCAACGCCACGGACCGTTGGGCGGCAATTGATGAGCTGGTGGACCACCTCGTCCGTCTCGGGTTGGTCGCCGCCACGCAACACGAAACGGTGATCACGGCGGTCAAGGAGCGTGAGAAAACCATCAGCACCGGCGTCGGATTCGGAATCGCGATTCCGCACGGTTCCACCGATGGCGTCACGAAGGTCACCGCGATTCTGGGGCGATCGTCCAAGGGCATCAACTTCGACGCGCTCGACAATCAACCCGTTCGCCTGGTCGTCCTCTTCCTCGTCCCCACCGGCCAGTATCAGGAGCACCTCAAGACCTTGGCGACCATATCCCGCTTCCTCGGCGATCGCGACTTTCGCGAGCAAGCCTTCAAGGCGGCCTCCGCCCAGGAACTTTATGACGTCATCCTCAAGCGCGAAGGGTAAGAGGGTGTTTCTTTTTTGCGTGACAAGGCAGACCGACGGCATTAGAGTGCCCGCCAGATTCAACATGCCTCATCGCAACCGCGCTTCTTTTTATCGTTTTGCCGAGGGCCGGCCGTCGCCGTGTGTCTCGGTCGCCGATTGCGGAGCTGCGCGATGATCCAGAAGCCCGTGAGACGGTTCACCCTTGAGATTCCCCTGCGTTAGTGAATGCATGTCCGCGAGTCCGGTCATGTCTCTTTCGTCCGCTTTCGCCCCGCGCTGAATGAATCGCTCCGGGGGAATTCCGCATACCGCGGACGGCGCTCCACCTTGCGCCGCCTGACCGTTCCGCACGCATGAAGCATCCACCGTTCCAGTTCCGCGTCAACCATCGCATCCGCGCACCCGAGGTGCGCGTCATTTCCGAAGACGGCAAGCAAGCCGGCGTCATGTCGGTGGGCGCCGCGCTCAAGCTCGCCATGGACCAGGGCCGAGACCTGGTCGAGGTCGCCGCGGACGCCAAACCGCCCGTCTGTCGCATCGTGGACTTCGGCAAGTTTCGTTACGAGCAGGCTAAAAAACACAAGGGCGACGGCAAACACGCTGCGGCGTCGAAGGTGAAGGAGCTCAAGTTCCACGTGAACATCGGGGATCATGACTACGCCATCAAGATGCGGCATGCGGCGGAATTCCTCCAGAAAGGCATGCGCGTGAAGGTGTCCATCTACTTCCGCGGCCGTGAGATGGCTTACCAGGAGTTCGGCGCCCAACTCATCGAGCGCGTACTCCAAGAGGTGGCCGCCTTCGCCCACTGCGACGCCCCGCCCCGGCTCCTTGGGAAAAACCTTCACGTTCTCCTGATTCCAGGGAAGGCCAAACACAAAATCGGAGAAGCCGCGCCGCGCGCGGCGGCCGCTGCGACGCCTGCGCCGCCGGCGTCCGCGCCTTCCCGTCCCGCGGTGGCGACGCAGTCTTTCGGCGCCCCGATCAAGATTGACCTGAAGATCGGCAGCGCGTAACCGCTTTCGCCGTTTCTCCGCCGCTTCGTCAGACGGAAGCGGCCTTCGGCTTCCAAAGGAAAACGGCGCAGGATTTCGTTGCGCCCGACTTGCGCCTTCGCGCCCGGCTTCGATGCCTCCTATCCCGAGAGGCGGCGGACCAGGGCGAAGAAGCGGTCCTCATACGCTTCGAAGACGCCGAGATCCCGCAGCTTCGCCGCGAGGAGCTTCAACCGGGAACGATCGCCTCCCACCGCCTCGAAATCGCGCTCCACGTCCGCGTGCACCCCGCGCGGAATGCCGTCGAGCAGCTCGAACATCCGCTCCCGCTTCATGTCCGACACGTGCACCGGCGCGGCCTTGCGGATCGTGTCGGTCATGAACTTCAGCAAACAAACCTCCCAGGCGTCGTCCACGCCCTGAATCACCGCGGTGAGCGGCTCGCCCCGCTGCTCAACGTCCCCCCGCACGCGCGCCGCCACGCTCGCCAAGCTGTCGTGAACGGTGGTTTCGCGCGCCGCGTCGCGGCGGAAGCGGAAGCCGTATTTGAGGAAGGCGAGGTCTTTCGCATGATCGTGCAGCCACCCCGCGAAACGCTGCCCGTCCTCGCCAAATCCCTCGAGAAGGAGCTTCTGGAAAAAGGCGGGGGTCAGGAGCTGGGGGCGCTCGGCGTGAACCTGCCCCTCGCGGATCGAAACCTGGTTCGCCGCATCCATCTTTTCGGCGATGAGGCGATAGTGGATCACGGTCGTCCCAAAGGTCTCCAACCGCTGCCGCGGTTCGAGCAGGACTTTCGTATTGGCCAGCGCCCACCAGATGTCGTCGTTCGTTCGCATCGTCTCCACCGTAGCGCGAAACCGCCCGCCGCGCCACGCCGGGATTGGCGGCTTCCTGAAGGATCCGCCTTGTGTTAGCGTGCGCTTTCTCGGGTTTCTCCGCTTCCTTTCATGCCGCTCCCGCCCGCCTTCATCTTCGCGCCGCGCTACAAAGAGCGTCCGTGGGGCGCACAGGCGATCGCGCGCCTCGGTGCCCATCCGCCCATCCCCGCCGGCCAACGCATCGGCGAATCCTGGGAAATCTCGGACCGCGAAGGCGACGAAAGCGTGATCGCCGACGGCCCCTGGCGCGGAAAAACCCTTCGCGAGCTTCTCGACACCCGCGGCGCGGAAGTCATGAGACGCCCATGGCCGAAAGGGCAGCGCTTCCCGCTCCTCGTAAAGATCCTCGATTGCGCGGAGCGCCTCTCCCTCCAAGTGCATCCCCCTCCCGCCGTCGCCGCCGCCCTTGGCGGAGAGCCGAAAACCGAGGCGTGGTATCTCCTCGACGCGGCGCCCGGCGCCGCGCTCCTCGCGGGATTCCGAAGGGGAACGACGCGCGCCGCCTTCGCGCGCGCCCTGCGTTCCGGCAAGCCCGGTGAAATCGAAGCGATGATCTCCCGCCTCCCCGTGAGGCGCGGCGACGCAATCTTCACTCCGTCGGGGAGGATTCATGCCATTGACGCCGGCTGCCTCATCCTCGAGGTGCAACAGAACTCGGACACCACTTATCGCGTTTACGATTGGGGACGCGTCGGGCTCGACGGCCGGCCGCGTGCGCTCCACCTTGAAGAAAGCCTCTGCGCGGCGGATTTCGAGGACGTCGAACCGCTGCTCGCGCCGCTCGCGGGGAAGGGAGGCCGCCGCGTCCTGGCCGACTGCGCGTATTTTCGCCTCGAAGAATGGAGCCCGGAAGCGGCGGGCGAAATGGAGTGCCAGGCTCCGGCCATCCTCCACGCGGCGGACGGCGCGTGCGAAGTCGTCTCTCCGAACGGCGCGGTCGCGGTTCCCGCCGGCGCGACGGCGCTCCTCCCCGCCGGAAGCCGCCGCCTCCATCTCGCTTCCACCGCACTCCTCGCGACGGTCGGCGAAGGATCCTGCCTGGCCCGCAAAGATCCTCGAAACCGGACCGCCTCGACCTCCGGATGAAGGCGGGGCGCGCCCCTGATTTCCAGGTTCGGCGAACCGCCTCCCGCAAAAGGCGACAACCGTCGGAAGCTTCTGCGTTTTCGGGAAGCGCGGATTTTTAAGAAGGAACGAACCGTGAAGACGCCTCCTCCGAAAGACGAGTTCATCCGGCGTCGGCTGGAGATGGTCCTGGAACAGATCGCCCGACCGCGAGACGGACGCACTGCCGTGCACGACGCGCGCGTGCTCGATGCGATGCGCGCCGTGCCGCGGCACCTCTTCGTGCCCGAAGAAGCGCGAAACGAAGCCTACGACGACCACCCGATTCCCATCGGCCACGGGCAGACGATCTCTCAGCCTTACATCGTCGCCGTGATGACGGAACAGCTCGCGCTGCCGCCCCGCGCGCGGACGCTCGAGATCGGGACGGGATCCGGCTATCAAACGGCGGTGCTCGCGCGGCTCGCGGCGGAGGTTTTCTCGATCGAACGCGTACCCCGGCTCGCGGAGGAAGCGGACCGTCGTCTCGGAGAACAAGGCTTCCGGAACGTCCGCATCCGCGTGGGCGACGGTTTCGAAGGCTGGTCCGAACACGCGCCTTACGACGGGATTCTCCTCACCGCCGCACCGCCTGAAATTCCGCCTCGCTTGGTGGATCAGTTGCGTCCCGGAGGCCGTCTCGTGGCGCCGGTGGGCGCCGACCATGGCGTGCAGCCGATCACCCTCGTAACGAAACGCGCCGACGGCGCGGTGGAAGAAACCAGGGTCATGGGCGCCCGCTTCGTTCCGATGGTGCCGGGCGTAGACCGTGAAGGATAAACCGGGAGGAGGACGGCTTCTCCGCACCGGCTTCGCCATCCTTCTCCGACCTGCGTTGGAACGGGGTCATGGACGAGATTCGCTCCTCGGTTGTCGAGGCGCCGCCGCCCTCCGGAGCCGCACGTATTTGAGCGGATGCTCGTCGAGGACGTTGGCGCGGAAACCCGTCACCCGGTCCGGATCATAGAACTGCACGCCCACGTAGTAATGCAGCGGGAGGATCGGGACTTCGTCGCGACAGAGGAGCGTCTCTGCGCGCTGGAAAATCCGCATGCGCGCCGACGGATCCCGCTCCTTCGCCGCCGCACGGAGGAGGGCGTCGTAAGCCGTGTTCGACCAACCCGTGCGGTTGTTGCCTCCGCCGGTGACGAACATGTCGAGAAACGTGTTCGGATCGGCGTAGTCTCCCACCCACGAGGCGCGGCAGAAATCGTAGTCGAGCGCGCTCATCGAGTTGAGGTAGACCTTCCACTCCTGCTGGAGCAGCTCGATGCGGATGCCGAGTTCCTTCGCGAGCATGTCCTGAACCTCGGTGGCCACCGCCTCGTGTTGCTCCGACCGGTTGTAGAGCAGCGCCACCTCGGGAAAGCCCTTGCCGCCCGGAAAGCCCGCCTCGGCGAGAAGCGCCCGCGCCGCCGCGGGATCGTAGCCCAGCCCTTTCGGCGACGCGTAGCCCGCAAGCCCGGGCGGCACGAGCGAATCGGCGATGAGCTCGCCCGCACGGGTCACCTTTTCCACGAGGCGCCGCTTGTCCACGACGAGGGCGAAGGCCTTGCGCACGCGGACGTCGGAGAACGGTTTGCGCGTGACGTTGAAGCGGTAGAACGCAGTCCCGAGAAACGGCGCGGAATGGAAATCCCTCCGCTTCCGCACCGCGTTGAGCAGCATCGAGGGGATCAGTCCCCTGTCGAGGATGAGGTCGGCTTCGCCCGACCAGTAGAGATTGAAGGCGGTGTTCGCCTGGCTCGTCGGCAGGATGTCCACCGTCTCGAGGGCGACGTTCGCGCGGTCCCAGTAGTGCGGGTTTTTCATCAGGCGCACGCGGTGGTTCACGCGCCAGTCCTCGAGCAGAAACGCGCCGTTCGAGACGAGCCGCCCCGGCTTGATCCAATCGTCTCCGAAGCGTTCCACACTCGCCAGGTGGACCGGCATCAGCGTCGGAAACGCGCACAGGTCGAGGAAAAACGGCGTCGGATCCTCCAGCTCCACCTCGAGGGTCCGCTCGTCCCGTGCGCGCACGCCGACCTTCGAAAAATCCTTCTCGCGGCCCGCGTTGAACCCTTCCGCACCGCGGACGTAGAAAAGTTGATAAGCGTATTCGGAAGCGGTCTCGGGCGCGAGCGTCCGCCGCCAGGACGCGGCGAAGTCCCGCGCCGTCACGGGGTCGCCGTTGCTCCAGCGCGCATCGGCGCGGAGGTGGAACAGATAGCAGCGTCCGTCGGCGGAAACCTCCCAGCGCTCGGCGACGCCGGGAACGACCCGCCCGTCGGGATCGCGCGCCGCAAGCCCTTCGAAGAGCGACTGGACGATGCGGCCTTCGGGTTGGCCGGTGATGATCGCGGGGTCGAGCGATTCCGGCTCCGCGCCGTTGAGCACGACGAGATCGGCGCGGCGCGCCGCCGGCCCGCAGCCCGCAACGAGGAGAGCGGCCAGGAAAACGGCCGCACGGGTGAACGTCGCGCTCATCCGAGGATCTCGCGCAACTCGGCCTTGAGCGCCTCTCGCGCGCGGTGGAGCAGCGACTTCGTGGCGCTCACGCTCACGCCGAGCACTTTCGCGATCTCTTCGTACGGCATTTCTTCGTAGCGGCAGAGCATCACGGCGGTGCGCTGCTTCTCGGGCAGTCGTCCGATCGCCGCCGCCACGCGGACCTGGAATTCCCGTTCGATCAACTCGTCCGGCGCCGGACGGGCGGCACGGTCCACATGCTGGAACGGCGACGCCTCGGGATCATCGGACGCCGCCTGTTCGAGCGACTGGAGCGGATGCCGCCCGCGGCGGCGGTATTCGTTGAGGCAGAGGTTTCGCGCAATGGTGAAAAGCCACGTCGTGAAGCGAGCCGTGGGCGTGTAACGCCCCGCGCCGCGCGCTGCCTGCACGAAGACGTTCTGCGCAATGTCTTCCGCGTCGGCAGCATTCCCCACGTGGCGTAGGACGTAATGATAGATCGGCCCCTGAAACTTCGCGACGAGCGCCTCGAAGGCGGCTTCCTCGCCCGCGCGGAAGCGCAGCATCAGCGCGGCATCGGAATCTTCGGGCGGCCGGGGCATGATCGGAGGCGGTGCGAGCGCCCTCTCACGGACGCCCCGCCGCGTGCAGCTCGGCGTCCACCATGAGGCGCACGAGTTCCGCGAAGCGCGTCGCCGGCGTCCAGCCGAGCTCCTTTTCGGCCCGCGAGGCGTTCCCCACCAGAAGCCCCACCTCGGAAGGGCGGAATTGGACGGGATCGCTCTCGACCCACTCGCGCCAATCGAGACCGACGCGCGCGAAGGCCGCCTCCGCAAACTGCCGCACGCTGTGCGCTTCGCCTGTCGCGACCACGTAATCGCCGGGGAGGTCCCGCTGAAGCATCTTCCACATCGCTTCGACATACTCGGGTGCGTAACCCCAGTCCTTGCGCGCATCGAGGTTGCCCAGGCGCAGCTTCGCCCCGTGGAGCTTCGCCGCGACTGCCCCATGCGCGATCTTGCGCGTCACAAAATTCTCTCCGCGCCGGGGCGACTCGTGGTTGAAGAGGATCCCGTTGCAGGCGAACAGCCCGTAGCTTTCCCGGTAGCAGACGGTCAGGAAATGGCCTGCGGCTTTGGAGCAGGCATACGGGCTGACCGGATGAAACGGTGTCCGCTCGTCTTGCGGCGCGATCTCGGGGCGCCCGTACATTTCGCAGCTCGAGGCGTGGTAAAAGCGCACGGGACGCCCCGCCTCACGCACGCACTCCAGCAGGCGCAGCGTCCCCGAGGCATTGATGTCGAAGGTGGCCTCCGGCGCGTCGAAGCTGACCCGCACGTGGCTCTGCCCCCCGAGATGATAGATTTCGTCGGGCTGAATCGCGTGGACGAGTCGCGCGAGCGATCCCGCCTCGCCCAAATCGCCGTAATGGAGGAACACCCGCTTCATCCGTTCCTCGGAGGAAACCCCGAGCGCGTCGAGGCGGCCGCGCTGCATCAGGCTCGTCTGCCGCACCAATCCGTGAACCTCGTAGCCTTGACGGAGGAGGAATTCGGTCAGATACGACCCATCCTGTCCCGTGATTCCGGTGATGAACGCGCGCGGCATGGCCTGTGGCGAGGATTGCAAGAGTCAACGGTTTCCCGTTCCCGGGTTGACGGCTGCGATCTTCTGTCCGGGATTCGCTTTTTCGCGCCGCCAACCCGCAGGAGCCGAAGGCGTCCAGCGCGCAACCCGTTGAAGCGTGAGCCTGCTCAACCCGGATTCTTCGTAGCTTGGCTTCCCCCGGCAAACAAGCTATTCCCAGCCCATGAAACTGCTTGTCACGGGCGGCTGCGGCTTCATCGGAAGCCATTTCGTCCGCGAAATTCTCGCAACCCGCGCAAAATGGCGCGTCGTCAACGTGGACGGCCTCACCTACGCGGGCCGGGGGCGCAACCTCGACGACCTCGCGCGCCACCCGCGCTATCGTTTCGTGCGCGCCGACATCGCGGGCGCCGCCATGGCGCCGATCCTCGCGCGCGAACGCCCCGACGCCATCGTCAACTTCGCCGCCGAAAGTCACGTGGATCGCAGCATCCACGGCGCCGCCCCCTTTCTTCGGACGAACGCCCTCGGCGTCCAGAACCTCCTCGACGCCGCGCGCGGCGGGCGTTTCCTCCAGGTCTCCACGGACGAGGTCTACGGTTCGATTCCTGGGCGCCGGCGCGCGCGCGAGGACGCGCCTCTCCGCCCCAGTTCCGCCTATTCCGCGAGCAAGGCCGCCGCCGACCTCCTCGTCCTCGCCGCCCGCCACACGCACGGACAGGACGTCGTGATCACCCGTTGCACGAACAACTACGGCCCCTGGCAGTTTCCGGAAAAGCTCATCCCACTGATGATCACCAACGCACTGGTCGGCCATCCCCTCCCCGTCTACGGCGACGGCCTCCAGCGACGCGACTGGATCCACGCGCGCGACCATTGCCGCGGCGTGCTCGCCGCGCTCGAACGGGGACGCCCGGGCGAGATCTACAACTTCGGCGCTGGAATCGAACCGCCGAACCTCGTGATCGTCCGGAACATCCTGCGTCTCCTCGGCAAGCCGACGTCGCTCATCCGCCATGTGGCGGACCGCCTCGGCCACGACCGCCGCTACGCCGTGGACACGGCCAAGGCGCGCCGCGAACTCGGCTGGCGTCCGCGCATCGGCCTCGCCGACGGCCTCGCCGAAACCGTCCGCTGGTATCGCGATCATCCTGCATGGTGGCTGCGCCTCAAAGACGCCGCCTTCCGCGCCTATTACCGCCGCAACTACGGCGGCGGCGCGCTCCGGTAGTCCTTCCCCTCCCCTCCTCCTTCATGTCCACGACCAAACCCACCGATGTCCGCCCCGTCGCCGTCGAGCTCTTCTTCCTCCCCGTCCGCATGCGGGTGCCCATCAAGTTCGGGCATGAAACGGTGGACGCCATCACCTGCGCGCGCGCGCGGCTGACCGTGCGCGGACGCGACGGCCGCGAAGCCGAGGGCTGGGGCGAGACTCCCCTCAGCGTCACTTGGGCTTGGCCGAGCGCCGGTGCCTACGAACCGCGCCATTGCGCGATGAAGGAGTTTTGCATCCGCCTCGCACACGCCTGGGCCGCGCACGACGCCTTCGGGCACCCGATTGAAGTCGGACACGATTTCGTCGAGGAAACGCTTCCGCGCCTCCTCAAGGAGTTCAATCGCCGCCTGCCCGCCGATCCGGGGCCGATGCCGCGCCTCGCCGCGCTCATTTGCGGTTCGCTCTTCGATCTCGCGCTCCACGATGCCTATGGCGTCCTCCACGGCGTCCCCGTCTACGACACCTATAGCGCGCGCTGGATGAATCGCGACCTCGCCGCGTTCCTCGAACCCGCGAAAGGCGCTGCCCCCGAGTTTCGCGGAAAATATCCCGCCGATTTTCTCGCCGCATCGCCCCCCGTTTCGCTCCCCGCCTGGCACCTCGTCGGAGGCGTGGACCCGATTGACGCTTCCGAACTCACCGGCCGCGAGCCGGAGGACGGATATCCCGTCCTCCTCGGCGATTGGATCGCGCGCGACGGACTCGAGTGCCTCAAGATCAAGCTCCGCGGCAACGACGCCGCGTGGGACCGCGCGCGCCTCGAGAAGGTCGGCGACTCCCGCTTCGGAAACCTCCTCCTGAGCGCCGACTTCAACTGCACGGTCGCCGATCCTGCTTACGTCATCGAAATCCTCGACCGCCTCCGCCACGACGACGCGACGCTCTTCGGGCGCATCCTCTACGTCGAGCAGCCTTTCCCCTACGACCTCGAGGCGCACCCGATGGACGTGCACGCGGTCTCCGCGCGCAGGCCGCTCTTCCTCGACGAAAGCGCCCACGACTGGCGTCTGGTCCGCTTCGGACGCGAGCTCGGCTGGACCGGCGTGGCCCTCAAGACCTGCAAAACCCAGAGCGGCGCGCTGCTCTCGCTCTGCTGGGCGAAAGCCCACGGCATGGATCTCATGGTTCAGGACCTCACCAATCCCATGCTCGCGATGGTCCCGCACGCCCTCCTCGCCGCGCACGCCGGCACGATGATGGGCGTGGAAACCAACGCCCCGCAGTTTTATCCGGAGGCTTCCCTGCCGGAAGCCGAGGTCCATCCGGGCCTGTACCGCCGGCGCCGCGGGCGCGTCTCCCTCGACAGCGTGCGCGGCCCCGGCTTCGGCGCGCGCGTCACCGAGATCGTCCGCCGCCTCCCGCTCCCGTCGGCTTCGGCTTGACCGCGCCCGCGTGCGGGCGTCTGCTGTGGGGCATGAAGCGTTTTCTCGCGGGAGGCCTCGTCGCCGTGGCGCTGCTGGCGGGATGTTCCACCATCGAGGATCGCGCTCGAGAACGCGCCGCCGCGCTCGACGCCCTTCCCTCGCCCATGCGCGAAGCCGCCTTGAAAGGACACCTTCGCGAAGGGATGACTCCTGACGCGGTGTATGTCGCCCTTGGCCGCCCCGCCCGGGTCACTGAAGGCATCGAAAAAGGAGTTCGCCACGAGCGTTGGGTGTACCTCCAGATGGAGTCCCGTCAGATCTCCGCCTGGCGCGACGTTCCCTACCGCCTCATCAACGGCACGATCGCTTTTCTTCCCACCTACGATCCGATCACCGTCACTCACGCGCGCGACAGCTTCGAGGTGAAGTTCGAGAACGGCAAAGTCGTCGGCTGGGGCGGGCTCTGACTTGACACCCTCCACCCCTGCTGCCACAATTTTACCAGCCATTCCTTCGTTCGCACGCGCTCGCCCCGGGTGGGGCACGATGTTGCGGTGCGGAGCGCTTCCGCGAAACTCGCAGAAGAGTCGGTGACGGGCCGACGATGGCTCCCGTCTCATGGGAGTGACCGACATGCAAGACGCACTGCACAGCGAGAAGGTTTCCGTGGAACGGAAGCTTTTCTTCTTTGACCTCAAGGAAAACGTGCGCGGGCGATTCCTCCGCATCACGGAGGACGTCAATGGACGACGGAACGCCATCGTCGTTCCCACTGCGGGCCTCGAGGACTTCCGCCGGGCGCTGGCCGCAATCACGGATCGCGACAAACAGCTCGGCGCCTCCGAACCCGCGTCCGCACCTCCTCCTCCAGCCGCCTGAGCCGGTAAAACCTGGCGGCGGTCTCATCGCTCCCATGGGCGGGGATTACGGTCTCGTCGCCCTCGACGAAGCGAAGGATGATTTTTTCACGCCCTCCTCGCCCGACAGCGGACCCGGGACGTGAAGTTCAGGATTCGCGCCAGAGTGGCCTTCAAATCGCGGCGGTGAACGATCAGGTCAATGAGGCCGTGCTCCAAGAGGAACTCGGCGGTCTGAAAGCCTTCGGGAAGCTCCTCCCGGGTCGTCTCGCGGATCACGCGCGCACCGGCGAAACCGATCCTCGCCTTCGGTTCGGCGAGGATGACGTCGCCGAGCGAGCCGAAGCTGGCCATGACGCCCGCCATGGTGGGGTTTGTGAGGACGTTCACGCAGGCGAGGCGCGCCCGCGCGTGGCGCGCGAGGGCCGCGCTGGTCTTCGCCATCTGCATGAGGCTGAGCATGCCTTCGTACATCCGGGCGCCGCCTGAGGCGCAGATGAGGATCACGGGAAGCTTTGCACGGGTGGCGCCTTCGATGGTCCGGGTGATCTTTTCGCCCACCACCGATCCCATGCTTCCTCCGAGAAATTCGAAATCCATCACCGCGAGGCCCACGCGCCGCCCCTCGATGGCGCAAAAACCGGTGACAATGGCGTCCTTCAGGCCCGTCTTCTTTTGATTGGCACGAAGCTTGGGCGCGTAGCTGACGGCTCCACGAAACCCGAGCGCGTCCACGGGGGAAAGCGCGACGTCCTTTTCCTCGAACGTTCCGGAATCGGCAAGCCAGGCCACGCGATCGCGCGCCCGCGCGGGAAAATGGAATCGGCACCGGGGACAGACGCGCAGGGACTCGTTGAGCTCCTTGCAGGTGATCATCTCGTCGCAGCCGTTGCAGCGGATCCAGACGCCCTTGGGGATCTCGCGCCGCTTCACGCCGCTGACGGCGCGGGGCTTGTCGAACACTTTGGCGAGCGCCGCGGGCGCTTTCGGCGCGGGCGTCGTCGGCGGCGGCGGCGCGCTGCTGGGTGGAGGTGTTTCCACAACTCCGCAAGGCTAGCAGAGGGCTTCGGACGGGGCAACCCGCCTCATCCGCGCGCGAGGGTGAGGGCCAGGACGGCTTCGGCACCGGCCGCACGCAGGGTCGCGGCGCATTCGCTCAACGTCGAACCCGTGGTCAACACGTCGTCCACGAGCAGGACGCGGCGGACGGCCGCGGTCTTCGGAAGGCGCGCGCGGAAGGCGGCGCGGAGATTTCTCTGCCGTTCCTCGCGGTCGAGGCAGGTCTGCGTCTCGGTGGGGCGGACGCGCTCGAGGACGTGCGGCGCGAACGGCAGGCCGCGCGCCCGGGCGAGCGCGCGCGCAAGAAGGGCAGCCTGGTTCAGCCCGCGCTGCCGCTCGCGCACGGGATGAAGCGGCACGGGGACCACAATCTCCACTCGTTCGCCTTCGAGATGGTGCGCAACGCCTTCGAGGAACCACGCTTCGAGCGCAGGAATCCAGAAGAGCTCGTTGCGGTATTTCAATCCGTGGATCGCGCGGCGGACGACCCCCCGGAAGCGGACGGCGGCACGAGCCCTCTCGAACTCCAGGACGGCGTCGTGGCAGTTCGGGCAGGAGGCATTCTCTCCAACGAGTCCGGAAAAGGGAAGCCCGCAGCGCTCGCACCAGGGCGGCACGATCGGCGAAACCGACGCGAAACAGCCGTCGCAGAGAAACGCGAAGCGCTCGCAGAATCGCGTCTCGCCGCAGATCTGGCATTGTCTCGGCCAGACAAGATCCGCCGCGGAACGAAGCAGACGCCGCAGCCTCCCGACGATCGCCTGGTCGGCGCCGCGCATGCGGTCGGCTCCGGAATCAGGCCTTCTGCCTCGCCCCGAACAACCCGAGGAGCCGCGCCTGCGCCGCAAGCGGCGCGAGGGCCAGCGCGCCGTGGGAAAGATTGCCTCCACCGAGAAGCCAATTCGGCCATCGGGCGACGGCTGCGCCCGGTTGAAGGAATTCGGAAGCGAGCATCAGAACGACGATCCAACCGGCGTGCATCCCGATGGGGAGACCGAGCGTTCTCTCGCGTTCGAGGGCGCGGCAGAGCATCCACGCGAGAACGGCAAGAACGGCGAGCCCCCCCGCGATCGCCTCCGGCCGGGCGAGCCCTTCGCAGGCCGCACCGAGCATGCGGAATCCGCTCCATGCGTCCACAGGGCCGAGCGCGGCGGCGTTCGGAGGCTTCAGGAAGTGGATGACGGGGAAGAAGATGAGTTGGACGCCGTAAGCAAGCGCGCGCCCTCCTTCCCGTCGGAAAAGTTGAAAGACGTAGCCGCGAAAGAACGCCTCCTCGAGGAGGGAAACGACCACGGCGGCGAGCGCGGCGGCGGCGAGGATGCCGCCCAACCGCTCGACGGGAGGCGTGTCGCGCACGCGCACCCAGCCGAGCGCGAACAGGACACCCACGTAAAGCGCGAACACGCCCAGACTCGTCGCGGCACCGAGCAGGACGCCGCGGACCGCGCCCGATCCGCGCAACCCCAGCGCGCGCGCCGAGGCGAAGCCCGTCGCGCGCAGCAGAGGCCAGAAGCTCAGGAGAATGGCGATCTGGAGGCAGCGGTTGAAGTAGCGATGAAAAGGATGGCGGGCGAGTTTCTCCGCGAGCTCCCAGGAGGTCAGGTCGGCAAAACTTCGAGCGCCATGCCAAAGCGCCGGCGAAACGATCGCCGCGAAGAGGACGCAGCCGCCGAGGAACAGGAGGAACCGCGCGAGGGAACGCATATCAGGCGCCGGACGCGCCGCCCGAAAGGCGGAGGTGACGGCCGACTTCCGCGACGTCCTTGTCGCCGCGGCCTGAGAGGTTGACGACGATCAACTGGGAGCGCTTCATCCGTGGCGCGTGGCGCATCACCCACGCGAGCGCGTGCGCGGACTCGAGCGCGGGGAGGATCCCCTCGAGGCGGCTCAACTCGCGGAAGGCACGCAGGGCGCTGGCGTCGCGGGCGAAGGCGTATTCCGCACGGCCGAGGTCCCGCAGCAGCGCGTGTTCGGGACCGACCGCTGCGTAGTCGAGCCCCGCGGAGACCGAGTGGGTCGAGGCGATCTGGCCGTCGCCGTCCTGGAGCACGAAGGTGCGGGCGCCCTGAAGCACGCCGAGACGTCCGCCGGCAAAGCGCGCGGCGTGGTCGCCGAGCTTCGGGCCGCGTCCGCCCGCCTCGACGCCCACCATGCGGACGCGGCGGTCGCGGAGGAAGGCGTGGAAAAGCCCGAGGGCGTTCGAGCCGCCGCCGACGCAGGCCACGAGGACGTCCGGCAGGCGCTTTTCGGCGCGGAGGATCTGCGCACGCGCCTCGCGCCCGAGGACGTCCTGAAAGACGCGCACCATCACGGGATACGGGTGCGGCCCGTAGACGGTGCCGAGGACGTAGTGCGTGGTGCGGACGTTCGTCACCCAGTCGCGCATGGCTTCGTTGATGGCCTCCTTGAGGGTCTGCTGGCCGACGGCGATTTCGCGGACTTCCGCCCCGAGGAGGCGCATGCGGTCCACATTGAGCGCTTGGCGGCGGGCGTCCGCCGCGCCCATGTAGATGACGCAGCGCAACCCAAAACGCGCGGCGGCGGCGGCGGTGGCCACGCCGTGCTGGCCTGCGCCGGTCTCGGCAATTACGCGCGTCTTGCCCATGCGCCGCACCAGCAGCATCTGGCCGAGGACGTTGTTGATCTTGTGCGCGCCGGTGTGGAGGAGATCCTCGCGCTTGAGCCAGATCCGCGCGCCGCCGAGGGCGCGCGTGAGGCGCTCCGCGAAATAGAGAGGCGTCGGACGCCCTGCATACGCGCCGAGGAGGGCGTCCAACTCCCGACGGAAAGCAGGGTCGCGCCGCGCGCGACGGAACTCGGCGTCGAGTTCGCGCAGCGGCTGGATCAGGGTCTCGGGGGCGTAGATCCCGCCGTAGGGGCCGTAGTGGCCGCCGGCGTCGGGTTCGCCCCGGTAGTCGTTGTGCGCGCGCATGGCGGAAAAACGGAGGCAGCCCTACATCGTCATCCCACCGTCCACGGCGAGGACCTGCCCCGTGATGTAGGCCGCCGAAGGGCCGGCGAGGAAAAGGACCGCCTGCGCGATGTCGTCGGGCGCGCCGAAGCGCGCGAGGGGGATCTGGGCCTTGAGCTTCTCCCGGAACTCCGCGGCGAGTCCGGAGGTCATGTCCGTCTCGATGAAGCCCGGCGCCACGGCGTTGCAGGTGATCCCGCGCGAGGCGAACTCGCGCGCCACCGACCGGGTGAACCCGAGCAGCGCCGCCTTCGACGCGGCGTAGTTGGCCTGACCCGCGTTGCCGATTCGCCCGATCACCGAGCTGATGTTCACGATCCGCCCCGAACGCTGCTTGAGAAACGCGCGGCTGAGCGCGCGCGTGAAAAAGAACGCCCCGTCGAGGTTCGTCCGAAGCACGGCGCTCCAGTCCTCATCCGACATGCGCATGAGCAGCCCGTCGCGCGTGATCCCCGCGTTGTTGACGAGCACGTCCACCTTCTTGAAATCAGCCAGCGCCTTCTCGACCGTCGCGTTCACCTCCGCCGAACTCGCGATGTCCGCGGCGTACGCCCGGGCGGCGCCGCCGGCGGCCGCGATCTCCTCGACCGCCGACCGGGCGTTCGCCTCGGTGCGGCTCACACAGGCCACCGCCGCGCCCGCGCGGGCGAACGCCAGCGCCACCGCCCGTCCAATCCCCCGCCCCGCACCCGTCACCAACGCCACCGTGCCGCGAAAATCATGGTTCATCGCGGACCATGACACTCCACCCGCCGCGCCTCGCCAAGCAAAATCGGCTCGGCTACCCTTCGCCCTTGCCTTCCACCCTGCCCATTCATGCCGCCGCCGATGAGATCGCCCGCGCGTTTCGGGAGCACACGCGGGTCCTCCTGACCGCGCCCACCGGCTCGGGCAAGTCCACCCAGACGCCGCAAATCCTGCTCGATCGCGGCCTGCTCGGAAGCGGCCAGG
>JADZFN010000062.1 GCA_020849895.1 Verrucomicrobiia bacterium
GCGCCGAGCCCAGAGTCGTCAAACGCAGACCCAAACCCTACCAACTCCTCTCCTGCCCACGCCATCTCATGCTCCCCATCCCCCACCGTTCCAAATACCGCAAAACATCCCTAAGTTAGTGCCATTCTCGTACGTCCCTAACATGTGGCCTCCCGGATCAGGGAAAGGTCTTGCGGAGGCCGCGACGGATCGGCGCGGGAGAACACCTGGCGGCACGCCCCGTTGCCCCCCTCCACGCGCACCGTGAGCCCGGCCTTGGCTGCCATCGTCTCGCCCACGAACCCGCAATGCTGGCAGAAGCACGGCACGATCTCCCGCTTCCCACGCAGGTGCGTGATCGCCGGGCAGGTCTTCACGTCAAGGACCACCTCGTCGTTTCCCTCCTGCACCTCGACCACCGCGCCGGGCTCGGCGCGGTAGAAGTCCCGCCAGTACGCCGCCACCGCGGGCAGTCCCCCCGCGCGCCAGTTCGCTGAGACCGGGGCGAAGTAGGATTCCCCAAGCTCCGTCCAGTAGCGGCGCAGGGTCTCCTCCCCCATCCTCTCGCGGATGAAGCGAAACGTCGCGTTGATCGCGAAGTAGAAGTCCGCAGCTCCCAGCGGTTTGGTGTCCACGTAGGGAAGGCTCACGGGTTCCTCCGGTACGGGAAGAGCGCCTCCCTTTCGGTCTTCAGGACCCCCCGGATGGCGCGGCAACAGGACGGGGTCAGCGGGTAGTTCGGATAGTTCCTCCAAGAGGTCAGCAGGCCCATTTCCACCAGCAGCTTTTTCTCCCCCGAAAGCCAGCACGTGATCTTCCGCCCTCCGCAAACTGCGAACATGATCCGATTCATCTGCGCCTGCAGACGCTCCGCCTGTGGCAGGTCCCCCTCGGTCGCGGCTTTCATGATCTGCGCCGCCAGGTATCCGTTGAAGACCCCTCCTCCCAGCAAAAGTTCGTCGTAGCCGGCCTCCAGGTCGTCCACGCAATGGAACTCATCCCCGTTGAGCAGCGTCAGCCCCGGGCGACGACGTCTGGCCTCCAAGGCCAGCTTCCGCCGCTCGGGATCCATGGAACTGTCCTTGATCATGACCACGTTCGGCTCCTCGACCACCCTCCGATACACGGCATGGGACACCTTGACGATGCCATTCTCGCCCCGGTCGTAGATTCCCACCGGGAGGGGGCTGTTTCGGATGGCGTCCAAGCACAACCCAAGAACGTTCCGGTCGGTGGCGCACAGTGTTCTAACCACCGGATGATGGCCTAACGAGGACGGGAAAATGGGGAACACTCCGAAACTGGAGGAGTGTTGCCATGCAAGAAGACGCTGCGGACCTCCTCCACAGAAACGCTCTCGATTCCACCCTTGCCGGCGATCACGCGATGGCCCGCGCCACAGGGGCCCCAGCGACGAGAATCGCCGCCGAAGATCGCGACGACACGACATCCGGTCGCCGCCGCGACGTGCATCGGTCCGCTGTCGTTCCCGAGGAAAAGCCGCGCCCGCTTCGACAGAGCGATGAGTTCGCCAAGCTTCGGCGACGGCCAGAACATTCCTCGTCCCGGCGGCAGATCGCGCGCGAGGTCCGCCGCCCACGCCTCCTCTCCAGGACCGCACACGAGGACCACCCTCTGTTCACCGGAGGAACCGAGGCCTCGCAGCACTTCAGCGAAGCGCTCCGACATCCAACGCTTGTTCTTCAGGCGTCCCCCGGGATGCACGAGGAGAAATCCCTCGCAGATTCCCAGCCCCGCCGCCAAGCGTTCTCCGACCTCGCGATCCTCTTCCGCCGTCGGCGCGAGATGCGGATCGTCGGCGCGTGGGCCGAAGCCCATCCGACGGAGCGGCTCGAAGTAGAAATCCGCCATCGGACGGCGGTCCGCGCGTCGCTCCGTCGCAATGACCGTGTGTGTGTGGAGCAGCGCTGAAAGCCGCGGACGTCCGAACTCTTCAATTCCGAGTCGGAATGACGCGCCCGTTGCGAGCGCGATCCACGGCGTCGCGCGGTCCCACGCGAGCGCGAGGACAAGATCGAAACGGCCCCGTAAACCCATGAGGAAACGCCTCCATTCTCCCGCGCTGCGTTCCGGCCACGAAATCACCTCGTCCACTGCCGCATGTCCTCGGAGAAGCGGCGCCCATTCGTTCCGACACAGCCAGGAGATCCGCGCATCCGGCTGCGCCTGCTTGAGCGCTTGCGCGAGGGGAAGACAGAGGACGATATCCCCCAGAAAATAGGGTCGGAGGATGAGGATCCGCCGCGGCAACGTCGCCGGGTTCGGGAGAGGGCGGGAGCGGCGCAGCGCCTCGCGGCAACGCCGTGCCAGGCGCATGATGATGCGGCCCGCGGCGCGCCGCTCCTCGCGGAGGACCCCCATGCCGTTTATCCGGAGTGGAGGGTCAGCGGACGACGCGCGCGCCGCCGCCGCCCATCACCTTTTCGACCTCCTTGCGGGTCGCCATCGAGGTGTCGCCGGGGGTGGTCATCGCGAGCGCGCCGTGCGCGGCGCCGTAGTCCACCGCCTTCTGCGGATCGCCGGTCGTGAGCAGGCCGTAAATGAGCCCGCTGGCGAAGCTGTCGCCGCCGCCGACGCGGTCGAGGATCTCGAGTGCCGGGTACTTGCGGCTCTCGTAGAACTTGCCCTCCGCCCAGCAGATGGCGCTCCAATCGTTCTTCGTGGCGGTCAGCACCTTGCGGAGCGTGGTTGCGGCCACCTTGAAGTTTTTGAACTCGGCGACGGCCTTTTGAATCATTTTCTTGAAGGCCTCGGTCTCGATGTTCGTCAGGCTGGAGTCCATCCCTTCCACCTCGAATCCGAGGCAGGCGGTGTAATCCTCTTCGTTACCGATCATCACGTCCACGTACTTCGCGATCTCGCGATTCACCTCGCACGCCTTTTTCTGCCCGCCGATGCTCTTCCAGAGGCTCGGGCGATAGTTCAGATCGTAACTCACGAGAGTCCCGTGTTTCGCGGCGGCCTTCACCGCCTCGATGGTGAGCGCCGCAGTCCCTTCGCTCAAAGCGGCGAAGATGCCGCCCGTGTGGAGCCAGCGGACGCCGACTTCGCCGAAAAGGCGTTCCCAATCGAAGTCGCCGGGTTTGAGTTGGCTCGCCGCCGTGTTGCCGCGATCGGGAATGCCCACCGCCCCGCGGATGCCGAATCCGCGCTCGGTGAAGTTCAAGCCGTTGCGCGAGGAGCGCCCGATCCCGTCGTCCGGTCTCCAAAGAATCCAGTCGGTCGCGACGCCGCCCTGCAAGATGAAGTCCTCGATCAGACGCCCCACATCGTTGTCCACGAACGCGGTGCAAACGGCCGTCTTGAGCCCGAAACATCTGCGGAGGCCGCGGGCGACGTTGTACTCGCCGCCACCCTCCCACACCTTGAACTCCCGCGCCGTGCGAATGCGCCCCTCTCCGGGATCGAGGCGCAGCATGATTTCTCCGAGGGAGATCTGGTCGAAAGCGTATTTCTCGCGAAGTTTGAGAGGCATGACAAATCGGGTTGAGGTTGAGTTGACGGTTTCTAATCAAAGTCAAAATGACGATAAAGACAAGCCCTTCCCCCTCGCCCGCCGTTGCGGCCCCAAAATGGCCCCGCAGCCCCTCGCCGGCGCTTCATCCTTCCGCGCTTGCCTCGCTTCCTTCTGTTTTGGCAGGCTGCCTCGCTCCCATGCGCATCCTTTCCGGCATCCAGCCTTCGGGCGCCCTTCATCTCGGGAATTACCTGGGGATGATGCGCCCCGCCATCGAGCTGCAGGAGCAGGGTGACGCCTACTACTTCATCGCCGATCTCCACGCCCTCACCACCGTGCAGGACGCCGCGGCGATGCGCGCCAACTCCCGCGATGTCGCCCTCGACTTCCTCGCCTGCGGACTCGATCCGAAGCGTGCGGTCTTCTACCGCCAGTCCGATGTTCCCGAGGTCACCGAACTTGCCTGGCTCCTCTCGGTGATCACCCCGATGTCGCTCCTCGAGAAGTGCCATTCCTACAAGGATAAGACCGCCAAAGGAATCGCCGCGTCCCACGGGCTTTTCGCCTATCCGGTCCTCATGGCCGCCGACATCCTCATCGTGGACGCGAACGTAGTTCCCGTCGGGCGCGACCAGAAGCAGCATGTCGAAGTGACGCGCGATCTGGCGATCAAGTTCAACCTTAAGTTCGGCGAGGTCTTCGTCGTTCCCGAAACACGGATCCGCGACGAGGTGGCGGTCGTCCCCGGCACGGACGGACAGAAGATGTCGAAGAGCTACGGAAATACCCTCGAAATCTTCCTCGACGAAGAGACGCTCAAGAAAAAGGTGATGGGCATCGTCAGCGACAGCCAGCCGCTCGAAGCCCCGAAGCAAGGCCTCGAGGAAAACGCTGCGTGGCGGATCCTGAAACTCGTCGCGCCCCCATCGGAATTCGCGGAGATGGACGCGCGCCTGCGCGCGGGCGGGACCGGCTGGGGCGACCTCAAGAAGAAGGTGTTCGGATGTCTCTGGGAGATGTTCGCCCCCGCGCGGAAGCGCCGTGCGGAGTTCGCCGCCGACCTGGGCGGCGTGGAGCGCCTCCTCGCCGAAGGGGCTGTGAAGGCGCGCACCGTCGCGCGTCGCACCCTCGATCGCGCCCGCAACGCCGCGGGGTTGAACCCCCTCGCCGAAGGACGGCGGCCCCTCACGCCTTGAGGTCTCTCCTGCCGCCTCCGCCAATGCCCTGCTCCTCCCTGCTTCCCCTCCTTTTGTTTTCGCCCTTCTCGCCTCCCACCCCACGCGGCTCGCCGCCGAGTTTTCCCTGAAAATGTCCGATTACAAGGTCCAGCTCGAAGTGTTCGAAGGTCCTCTCGACCTGTTGCTCTACCTCATCAAGAAGAACGAGGTGGACATCTACAACATCCCGATCGCCACGATCACCTCGCAGTATATGGAGTATCTCGATTTGATGAAGCTCGTGGTTCCCGACGTGGCGGGTGAATTCATCGTGATGGGTGCCACGCTCATGTACATCAAGAGCCGCACACTGCTCCCCGTGGAACAGCAAGTGGTGGATCCCGAGGCGCAGGGAGAGGAAGACGACCCGCGTTGGGAGCTCATCCGCCAGCTCGTCGAATACAAGAAGTTCAAGGACGCCGCCGAGGGTCTCAGCGAGCGCGAGGCCTTTCAGCAGAGCATCTACGCGCGCCAGCAGGCCGCGCTCGGCTTCGATACGCCACCCGAGGACGCGCCGCTTGAGACGGGACAGGTCAGCATTTTTGATCTCCTCCACGCCTTCAGCGCCGTCCTCAAACGCGCCGATCAGGCCGAAAACCTCCGGGAAATCTTCGAAGACCGTTTCACCGTCAGCGACAAGATTGATTTCATCCTCAAGCTCACCGCTCTCGAGAGCCGCCTCCGATTCTCGAGTCTCTTCGAGGGCATGGCTTCCCGCGCCGAGATCGTGGCCACCTTCCTCGCGCTGCTCGAGCTCATCCGACTCCGCAAGCTCCGCGTCGCGCAGGCCGAGGCCTTCGGCGAGATGGACATCTGCCGCGCCGACGAGGCGACGGCGCCCCGTGCGCCGAACGGCTCGTCCTCGACAACCCCCGAGCCAAGGGCTTGAATCCCCGCTCATCGTGGAACTCCGATCCGTCATCGAGGCGATCCTCTTTTCGGCGCAGAAGGCGCTGACCTTGAAGGAAATTCGCTCTGCGTTCACCGAGGCCCGCGATGAGGAATCGTCCGAACTCGTGCGCGGCTTCCGGCGCGTGAAGGAGACGCAGATCGAGGAGGCGATCGCCGGGCTCCAAGCCGAATACGCCGCTCAAAACCGCAGCTTCACCGTCCAGCAAGTCGCCGGTGCCTGGCAGGTGGTCACGCTTCCACCTTTCGCTCCCTGGGTGCGTCCGATGATGAACGAGGCACGCGCGTCACGCCTCTCTCAAGCCGCCCTCGAAACCCTCGCCATCATCGCCTACCGCCAACCGATCACGCGCGCCGACATCGAAGGCGTGCGCGGCGTCGCGGTGGACGGCGTGATGCAGACGCTTCTCGAACGCGGACTGGTGACGATCACCGGCCGGGCCGAGGTGCCCGGACGCCCGATGCTTTTCGGCACGACGCGCCGCTTCCTCGAATACTTCGGCCTCGCCGACCTCTCGGAGCTTCCGAACGCCACCGAACTCCGTCGGCTCCAGACGCCAGCCGCGGAAATTTCCAGAAACGCCGAAGCGACCGCCGGAGCGTCCGACGCCGCCCCGCCCGATCCGGGCGCGGAGGAGGCGTCCGACGCCCGCGATCCCGGTTCCGGCGAAAAGGAGGCCCCGCATGGAAACGATTCTCTCGTTGAGAAAGCGGATTGACCGCCTCGACGATCGAATCGTGGCGCTGCTCGCGCGACGGTTCGAACTCGCGCGGCGCATCGGACACGTCAAGGCCGCTCTGGGCGGAAGGGTGCGCGATGCGCAACGTGAACGACAGATCCTCGCCCGCCTGAAGGCGCTCCCCGCGGCGCGCGCCTGCCGCACCGAGGTCGAAAAGATCTACCGGACGCTGCTCGTCGCTTCCCGCCACCAACAGGCGCGCAATCCCCGCCGCCGTCAAGAGGCTCGCTAAGAGGGTGTTTGAAAATTCGACAGAGGGCAGGCCAATTTTCAAACACCCTCTAAGAGGAATTGGCTTTTTTCCGCTGCGCACGCCAACGCCCTCTCGTCCGCGTCCAAACCGCCTCCTGCGGTCCCTGGGGCGTGAGAATGCGGCCGGCGGCGGGCGTGGCCGCGCCGAAATACGCGGGGCGCCATTGCACACGGTCGCCCGCCAGCGTGGCGTTCCACAGCCTGGCCTGCACCCACGGAACAAACTGGAGAGTGGCCGCCGCGGTATGATCCGTGTAGGAGAAGACCATCCCCCGGCGACTCTCCATCCAAGCCGCGAAATAATCCTGGCGACCGTAGCGCAGGGCGCACCAGACCAGCAGCCGAGCGAGCGTTTCGTGATGCCATGGAGTTTTCTTGCCAGGCAACTCCAGCCAATCATCCTTCTCGAAATCGTAAAAACGTCGGGCACCATTGAAATCATGTTGATACGACCAGCCGCGTTGATCCCGCCCCTGGTGCGTCAGGCGTTCGCTCATGAGCCAGTCGGCGAACTTCTTCACCGCTTGCGCCAAGGTCTTTTCCCTCGGAAAAAGCTCGAGATAATCCAACACCCCGTTGAGCGCCATCAATCCTATCCACGGCTTGGTGATGTAACCGCCCCATTGATGAAGGCCCGCGCCGCCGCCCTGATCGCCGAAGCTGCCGTTTTTCCGCTGGACCGTCACGACCATTTGCGCACCCTCCAAGGCGATGCGACGGAAGGATTCATCGGCAAAGTAACGATACAACAAGACCGCGCTGCGCACGTAACAGGCGTCGCGTCCCACTGCCTGTCGCGGCCAGGAGTTTTTGTTGGCCCAGTGCGCCGTCTGTGTCACCGCCTGGGCGGCCTCGAACAGGTACGGATCGCCCGTCTCTAGGTAAGCGGCCACCGTTCCCATCAGGCGATTCATCGGCATAGCTGTAGATGGCGGCGGGTAGCCGTGCATGCGCGTCAGTTTGATGGCGTGATCAATCACCACGTCAGTGAAGTGATAGGCCGAACGCAACGCCGTTGTGTGATCCTCCTCCGCACCCGAACGCCAGGCACCCAAAAATTGTGCGTAAGGCAACTCGCCCTCCCAACCCGGCTCGTGCCGCGTGCGCCCGTCCGCCTCATGCGGATCGCCGAGATGCCGCGGCATGGAGCCATCCTCAAAACCACCGTTAACCACATGGGCGCGCACCGCGGCGCGGGTTGCATCCAGAAGGGCATCCTCCTCGTTGACTACCGGCAGCAGCGGCGCCGGCGAAAACTCCTCGCAAACACCGTACCACCAGGCCGGCGCCTGATAGCGCACGACCCGCGCGCTGCCACCCGCAAGATTGAAGGAAAACCGGATTGTTCGCGCCATGCCCCGTGGAATGATCCGCTCTCCGGGTTTGAACACAAAAGGTTGTCCTCCCAGGATCTGCATCGGACAGGTGCCGCCATAAAGCTCCATGCCCTCGTACGGCTGCCAGACGAGAAAATCGCCAACGCGCTCCAGGACACCGGGTCGCTGCGGCGTCGCCAGACGGGCTGCCTCGCGAATATCGAACGTGACTCCAGCCAGGGAAAACGCGTGGCGCGTGCCATCCTGCAGTCCGCACAAACCCTGCGCCTCTGCGGCCGTTGTGGCGTCCACGCGCAAACCGATCACGGGCACGGCGTCCCGCAGATCGCGGCCGTCATCGAAAAACTTGCTGTTGATATGATGCGCGAACACCTCGCAAACCCCGTTGGCATACGCCCGCACGTCGAGCCGCCCATTGAGCCAATTGTGTTTGTGTAGAAACGGATTGGTCAGCCCCTTGTAGCTTCTCATCTGTTCGAGCGTCATCTGCTCCAGCGGGATGCAGCCGCCCATCTCGAACATCACTCCCGCTGCCGTGCGCGTCACTTCGATCAGACGGCACGCCTCCCACCAATGCACACGCATTCCCGTGCGCAATCCCAGCGCCAGACCAACGGAGCGCTTCCCAAGGCGCAACCGCAGAAAGTGCCGTTCCCACAGATATTCCGTCGGATGTGAACTGCGTTCGAAAAACTCCATGGACACTTCCGGCAGCGTCCGCGGGCGGCCCGGGGCTGTTCGCGTCAATCTCAGTTCCGTCGGCGCATCCCCTCCGGCGTCCCCCGCCAGCAATAACCGACGGGGACAACCGTCCGGCGCGTCGGGCCATTGTCCCAGTGGCTGCTGCCAGCTTGTCCGTCCGTCAAGCGCCAGCGGCCGCATCTTGGCGCGCGGCCACGGCAGGGAAACAAACCAGAGACCGGCGGACGCGTCCGCTCCCAGCCGTCGCAGACGCAAACGGAAAAGGTGCGACAAAAGCGTGGAGGCTTTTTCCATGTGCGACGGAAGTCGCATGTTCCCTAGGAACATGCAAGCGACAATTTACTCCGTCCGTTCGGAACGTCCACCGGCGCAACCGGTCCTCATAGCGCGGCGTTCCGGGATCCGCTTCGTGCTTCCAGCGGTCTCGCCTCCCCTACCCCTGCCAGGCGATCTTGCCGCCAACGATCGTGGCCGTGGCGCGCCCCTTGAGCTGCCATCCATGGAAAGGCGTGTTGCGCCCGTGCGAGAGGAACTCCTCGCGGTCCACCGTCCACTCGAGATCCGGATCGAAAACGGTGACGTCTCCCGTGGCGCCCTCGGCGAGAGTGCCGAGCTCGAGCCCGAGCAGGCGCGCGGGGTTCACCGTGAGCATCGCGATCATCTTCGAGAGCGAGAGGACCTTCTTATGGACGAGCTTGGTGAGGAAGACGCCCAGCTCGGTTTCGAGGCCGACGATGCCGAACGGCGCAAAGTCGAACTCGACCTCCTTCTCATAACAGCAATGCGGCGCGTGATCGCTCGCGAGGATTTCGATCGTTCCGTCGGCGATCCCCTCGAGGAGGGCCTCGACGTCGGCCTCCGACCTCAGCGGAGGGTTCATCTTGAAGGCGGTGTCGTAGCCCTTGAGCGATTCGTCGGTGAGGGCGAGGTGGTGGGGGCAAACCTCGCCCGAGACCTTCACGCCGCGCGTGCGCGCCTCGCGCAGGAGGCGGACGGACCCTGCGGCGCTGAGGTGCTGCATGTGGATCTTCCAATCGGCTTTCTCGGCGAGGAGGCAGTTGCGGGCAACGATAACCTCCTCGGCGATCGACGGCCAGCCGCGCAGGCCGAGCGCCATGCTCCAATAGCCCTCGTGCGCCACGCCTTCCGCGCTCAAGGCGTAGTCCTGGCAGTGGTCCAGCACGGGGAGGCCGAACATTTTCGCGTACTCGACGGCGCGCCGCATCACCTCGTTGTTTTGGACGCAATGGCCATCGTCCGTGACGGCGACGACGCCCGCGCGTTTCAGCGCGCCGATCTCGGCCATCTGTTCGCCCTTGAGGCCGACGGTGATCGCGCCCGTGGGAAAGACGCGCACGGTGCCGTGCTCGCGCGCACGCGCTTTGATGAACTCCACGGTGCCCGCCTGATCGGCCGGTGGACTGGTGTTCGGCATGCAGACGACCGAGGTGAACCCTCCACGCGCGGCGGCGCGCGTGCCGCTTCCGATGGTCTCCTTGTCCGAACGGCCCGGCTCACGGAGGTGGACGTGCATGTCAATGAGTCCCGGGCAGACCACCCGACCTCGCGCGTCGAGACGCGGAAGGTCGGGAGGCGGCCGAGTCGGCGCGCGGGCCACCCGCCCGTCGAGAATCCAGAGGTCGCGCTTCTCATCCACGCCACGGGCGGGATCCATCACTCGCCCGTTTTCGATGACGAGGGAGCTCATGCGCGCCGTCGGTCGCGGGCTACTTCGTACGTTTCACCGTCTTGCGGCGCTTGAGGTAGGCGTTGCGGCGGCGACGTTTGATTCCCTTGTTGTACTGGCGGCTCATGGCGCGATTGGTGCCGCAAAGCGCCGAACGAGGCAAGCCGGAAAGACGCGACCCGGCCTCCGCACCCTTCGCGCCGCGGCGTCACGAAGCGCGGGAAATCCTCCGCTGGCGCAGCGCGTGATCGGCGAGCACCAGGAGGACCATCGCTTCCACCATCGGCACGGCGCGGGGCAGGACGCACGGGTCGTGGCGTCCCTTCGGAGCGAGCGTGGCGAAACGCCCGCGCGCGTCCACCGTCCGCTGCGGGCGCATGAGGGTCGCCACCGGCTTGAAGGCGGCGCGCAGGACGAGATCCTCGCCGTTGCTGATCCCGCCCTGGACGCCACCGGAGAAGTTCGTGCGCGTGCGGATCCGCCCGCCGCGACAGAGGAAGCGGTCGTTGTGCTCGACGCCCTTCATCGCCGCGCCGGCGAAGCCGGACCCGATTTCGAACCCCTTGCACGCGGGAAGCGAAAGGAGCGCCTTCGCGAGGTCGGCTTCGAGCTTGTCGAACACGGGTTCGCCCCAGCCGGACGGAACGCTCCGCGCGACGCACTCCACCACGCCGCCGACGGTGTCTCCCGCCGCGCGGACGCGCTCGATGAGACGGATCATGCGCCGCGCCGCCGGATGGTCCGGACACCGCACCGGCGTCGCCTCGATCTGCCGCACGCCAACTCGCGACGGATCCACCTTAGCGACCAGCGCATGCACCTGCCGCACCCAGGCGAGGACCTCGACGCCGAACGTCCGGCGCAACCACTTTCTCGCAATGGCGCCCGCAGCCACGCGGCCGATCGTCTCGCGCGCGGAGGCGCGACCTCCGCCACGCCAATCGCGGATGCCGAATTTTTGGAGGTACGTGAAGTCGGCATGCGATGGACGAAACTTGGTCCGGATCTCGGCGTAGGCGGAAGGGCGGGCGTCCGTGTTCCGCACAAGCATCGCGACCGGCGCGCCCGTGGTGCGGCCCTCAAAAACTCCCGAGAGGATTTCCACGGTGTCCGCCTCATCCCGGGGCGTCACGATCGCGCTCTGGCCCGGGCGGCGGCGATCGAGGTCCGGTTGGATATCCCGCTCCGAGAGCGGAAGCCGCGGAGGGCAGCCGTCCACCACGACGCCGACGGCGCGTCCGTGCGATTCGCCGAAGGTCGTCACCCGGAAAAGCTGGCCAAACGTGTTGCCCATGGAGGCGGACAAGCGTATCCGAAGCGCCGCCCCGCGCCAAGCCCGGGATCGCGAAAGAACTTGCCGGGGCGGACGGCTGATTTTGGAGTTGTCGTTCAAGATCGGCAAAAAAGGAGGGCCTGCGCGACCCGCGAGGACGCGGGTCCTCTCTTTCCGAATCCAGAGGGTGTTTCGAGCGCATCGCCGGCACCCCTCCGACGCAGACGGCTTTCCGGGCTACTTCGAGGCAGGGCGGTCCACGTTTTCCGACGGGCCGCCAGCGGCGAAAAGGAGCATCTGGGCGGTCGGCATGATCGGACGTTTCCGGCGACGCGGGCGCGCGCGCCGCCCTTCGGGCCAAGGCTTGACGGCTTCCCCTTCGCGCCGGGGCACATCCGCCACCTGCTGGTCGGACGCCTCGAAGTGATCGAGCATCTCCTTCGCGCGCGCGATGACGCCCGGAGGCAGGCCCGCGAGCCGCGCCACCTGGATGCCGTAGCTGCGGTCAGCGCCGCCGGACTGGATTTTGCGCAGGAAGATGACCTGATCATTCCACTCGCGCACGGCAACGTTGAAGTTCTTCACCCGCGGGAAGCGCCGGGCCATCGCCGTCAGCTCATGGTAGTGTGTGGCGAAGAGCGTTTTGGCGCGGAGATGGTCGTGGAGGTATTCGGCCACGGCCCACGCGATCGAAATTCCGTCGTAAGTGCTCGTGCCGCGTCCGATCTCGTCGAGGATCACAAGGCTGCGATCGGTCGCATTGTTCAGGATGTTCGCCGTTTCGTTCATCTCCACCATGAACGTGCTCTGCCCCCGCGCAAGGTCGTCCGAGGCGCCGACGCGCGTGAAGATGCGGTCCACGACGCCGATGCGCGCCGATTGCGCGGGGACGAAGCTCCCCGCCTGCGCCATGAGCGTGAGGAGCGCCACTTGACGGATATAGGTGGATTTGCCCGCCATATTCGGCCCCGTGATGAGGATCACCTGGTTCTGGTCGGCGTCGAGCCTCGCGTCATTCGGGACGAATCCCCCGCGGCCCAGGTGGTTCGGATCCGTCTGCATCACCTGTTCGAGCACGGGATGACGCCCCTCGACGATTTCGATCGCGTCGCCGTCGTCCACCACAGGTCTCGCGTAGCCCTGCTGTCGGGCGAGTTCGGCGAACCCAGCGAGCGCGTCCACGGCAGCGACCGCGCGCGCCGTTTCCTGGATCGCGGCGGAATGCCCTCCGACCTCGGCGCGGATCTGCTGGAAAATCTCATACTCGAGCTTCATGGAACGCTCCTCGGCACCGAGGATTTTCCCCTCCATCTCCTTGAGTTCGGGAGTCACGAAGCGCTCGCCCGAAGCCACCGTCTGCTTGCGGACGTAGTCCGGCGGCACCTGGGCGAGGTTCGATTTCGTGATCTCGATGTAGTAGCCAAACACGGAATTGAAGCGGATCTTGAGCGACTTTACTCCCGTACGCTCCACCTCGCGCTGCTGGAGCTGAGCGATCCATTCCTTGCCGGAGCGCGCGGCGGCGCGCAGCTCGTCGAGCGTCGGATCGAAGCCGTCGCGGATGAGCCCCCCCTCCTTGAGCGCGAGCGGGGGGTCGTCGGCGATCGCGCGTGCAATCCGCGCCGCGAGTTCGGCAAACTCCGCGATCCGCGCGCGCGCCGCCATGAGGAGCGGCGCGTGCAGTTCCGAAGCTGCCGCACGCAGCGCCGGCAGGCGCTCGAGCGAGAGACGGAGGCCGAGCAGGTCGCGGGCGTTGCCTGATCCGCTCGCCAGGCGGGCCGTGACGCGCTCGAGGTCCTTCACCTCGCGCAGCCGCTCGCGGAGCGCGTCCGACGGCGAACCGTCCCGCTGGAGTTCGTCCACCGCCTGGAGTCGCGCGCCGATCTCCTCCACCCGCCGCAGAGGGCGGGTGATCCATTCGCGCAGCAGGCGCGCGCCCATCGGGGTTTCCGTGCGGTCCATCGCGCCGATCAGGGTGCTGTGGCGCACGGCGCCGGCCTGTGGCTCGAAGAGTTCGAGGTTCCGTCGCGCCGCCGCGTCGAGGGCCATGTAGCCTTGGGGTTGTTCGACGCGCAACCCGTGCACGTGCGAGAGGTCGCGGCGAAGCTGCTGTTTGAGGTAGTGAAGCAACCCGCCCGCCGCACCGATCGCCACGGTGAGGTCCTGGCAGCCGAAACCGTCGAGTGATTGCGTCTTGAAATGGTCGCGAAGGGCGAACCAAGCCGTCTCCCGCTCGAAGATCCAGGACTCGACGGAGGAAAAGCGCTGCGCGTCGTCGAGCTTCGCGCTGAGGCCGAGAGCGCCCTCGGGGACAATCACCTCGGCGGGCGCAAGGCGGCGGAGTTCCTCCGCGAGAGCGTCCGCACCGTCAAGCTCGCTCACGCGAAAGTCGCCCGTCGTGATGTCGAGAAAGGCGAGGCCGAACCCCGGCCCTCCGGGGCAGACGGCGGCGATGTAGTTGTTTTGGTGGGCGGCGAGGAAGCGATCGGCCATCACCGTGCCTGGGCTGAGGATTTGGGTGACCTCTCGTTTCATCAGGCCCTTGGCCGCGCCCGACTCCTCGATCTGTTCGCAGAGGGCGACCTTGCGCCCCGCGCGGATCAGGCGGGCGAGATATCCCTCAGCGGCGTGATGCGGGATGCCGCACATCGGCGACCCATTGCGGTGGGTGAGCGTGAGATGGAGGAGCGAGGAGGCGACCTTGGCGTCCTCGAAGAAAAGCTCGTAAAAATCGCCGAGGCGAAACAAGAGGAGGACGTCCGCCGGAATTTCTCGCTTGATCCGGCGATACTGCTGCATCAACGGCGTGAACGCCTCGGCCATGGGCGCAGGCTAAAAGGCCCGTCTCCGACTTGAAAGGGGATTCACCGCGGTGGAGGTGAGGCCGGGTCAAAGCGGTAGATCGTTTCCTCGGGCTTCGCCAAACGGAATTTCTCCCGGACCTCGCGCTCGACCGCTTCGGGATCGTGCCGCAACGCGGCTAGGCGATCCTGGTAACGGCGGTGGAGGCCTTGCTGGACTGCAAGCGCCTTCTTCTTGGCCTCCACCTCCACCTGAAGGTTGCGCATCTTCTTGAACGTCGGCTCGTAACACGAGCCGAGGATGAGCATCAGCGACACGACGACGAGGCCCACAAAAAATTTTCGGATTTTCTCCGGGAATCCGTAATCCACTTCGAGGCGACGGAAGGCCATGGCGGCATTCTAACTCCCCGCACCGCCTTCCCGCAACCAGGAACGAATCCGCCGGAACGAATCCGCCGGAAAAGGTTCCGAAGCGCATCGAAAAGCATTGAAAATTCCTCTCTGTTCCTCTCAAATGTTCGTCCACTGCGGTGGCGCATCCGGCATTGCCGTGCAGCCTCAGCCCCACCAAGTTTCTCCTCCCGCAACTCCAGACCCTTCGCGCTGCGCGCTTCCCTGCACGAATTCCCCTGCCTTTTTTTCAAAACGATGACCCCTCTCCAACGCGTGATGGCAGTGATCGAGGGCCGGCAGCCCGACCGCGTGCCGGTCTGCCTGCACAACTTCCTGATGGCGTGCGCCGAAGCCGGCGTCTCGATGGAGGAATACCGCGTCCATCCGAAGGCGATGGCTCGCGCGCACCTTCACGCCGTCGAGAAGTACGGATACGACTGCATCCTTCTTGACGCCGATACGACAATGCTCGCCGAGGCGATGGGGGCGAAATCGGAATGTGCGCCCGGCGAGCCGGGACGAATCGTCGCGCCCGCCATCGACAGCCTCGACGACGTCGGAAGCCTGCGCCCGGCAAATCCCGAAACCGACGGACGGATCCCCGCCGTGCTCGAAGCAATCCGCCTGATCCGCGAGGGCCTCGGCGGAAAGATTGCGATCCGCGGCAACGCCGACCAGTGCGCCTTCGGCCTCGCCTGTCTCCTGCGCGGCACAGAAGACTTCCTCATGGATCTCAAGGAGCGCCCCGATCACCCCGGCATCGCGCATCTCCTCGAAATCGCCTACCAGACGCATCTTGCGACACACCGCGCCGTGAAGCGCGCCGGAGCGCACTTCACCTCGCTCGGCGACAGCCTCTCGGGCCCCGACGTGATCTCCCCCGCCCTTTACCGCCGTTTTGCGCGCCCGTGGCAGGAGCGGCTGGTCCGCACCCTCGCCGCCGAGGGGATCTTCCCCGTGATCCACATCTGTGGAAACACCTCGGCGATCCTCACCGACTTCGCGGACTATCCCTACTGCGGCTTCGAGCTCGACTACAAGACCGACGCCGGAAAAGCCAAGACCACCGCCGGCGCCGCCCACGTGCTCTTCGGCAACGTGGATCCGAGCGGCATCCTCGCGCTGGGAACGCCCGAACGCGTGCGCGAGGTCACGAGAGAAACCCTTCGCCTCTGGATGCCGGACGGCCATTTCATCCTGAACGCCGGCTGCGCAATTCCCGCCGAGACGCCCGAAGCCAACCTGCGCGCGTTTCTCGACATCGCGCGAGAGGAAGGGCGATACGGCGGCTCGTGACGCCGCGAAGCCCGCGCGTTTTCCCTTCTCCGTTCGAAGCGCGAGGCTGGGGAAAAGGCGTCGGTTAGGAGCGATCCGTTGGGGGGTCGGACGTCGGGCCCACCGACCAGCCAAAGGCCAGCCCGAAGATAAAGATCACGAGCGCCAGGGCTCCGAACGCAAAGATCGTATCACCGAACGCCCGCGTCCATTTCAACGCCGTCATCGCCGGGCTGTAGAGAAACTCGGCGCTGCGGGCATACCAGTAGCCGTAACGCACGGAAGCCCACGTCTGGAAGAGACCGATAGGAAGCAGGCTGATCGTGACCATCGCCATCAAGCCCGCATTCAGCGCCCAAAAGGCGAACTTCAAGGCCCCTTCCCGCCACGCGCCACGCACCTCCAGCATCCGAAGGCAGAACAGCATCAGGCCGATTCCGAGCATTCCATAGACGCCGAACAGCGCGGCGTGCCCGTGCACGGGTGTGGTGTTCAGGCCCTGCATGTAATAGAGCGCGACCGGTGGATTGATCATGAAGCCAAACAGCCCGGCCCCCACGAGATTCCAAAATGCCACCGCCACGAAGAAGTAGATCGGCCAGCGGTATTTCGCCGCCCACTCGACCGAACGCGACAGGCGGATGTTCTCCCACGCCTCGAAGCCGACGATCACGAGCGGAACGACTTCGAGCGCGCTGAAGACCGCGCCGAGCGCCAGAACGACTACGGGCGTTCCCGCGAAATAGAGGTGGTGCAGCGTCCCGATGATTCCGCCCGAAAGGAACACGGTGGAGGAAAGGACCGTGGCCTGATTCGCCGTGCGCACGCGCACCAGCCCGAGCCGCGCGAAGAAGAAGGCGATCACCACGGTCGCGAACACCTCGAAAAACCCTTCCACCCAAAGGTGGACCACCCACCAACGCCAGTATTCGGCCATGACGAGGTGCGGATGCTTGCCGTACATGAGCCCCGCCATGTAGAAGACGCCGATCGCGATCGAGGCGATCAGGAAGAGCGTCAACAGCGGCTTTTGCTCGTCGTTGCGGCGTAGCGCGACGCGGATGCACCGCCCCACCAGAAAGACCCAGAGCCCGAGGCCGACCACCAAACCCGTCTGCCACACGCGCCCGAGGTCCACGTATTCAAAACCTTGGTGCCCGAACCAGAACCAAGCGTCGCCCGGCAGCTTGTGAAAGACGCTCAGCCATTCGCCCGCGAGCGAGCCCACGACAATCGTCAGCAGCGCCACAAAAAGCGCGTTCACCCCGAAGCGTTGCCCTTTCGGTTCCGTGCCGCTGACGACCGGCCCCATGTAAAGCCCCGCCGCCAGCCAGGCTGTCGCGATCCAGAAAATACCGATCTGCGTGTGCCAGGTGCGCGCCACGCTGTAGGGCAGCCAGTCTTCGAGAGGAATGCCGAAGAACCCGGAGCCTTCCACCCCGTAGTGCGCGGTGAGAATGCCCAGCCCGATCTGCACCAGGAAGAGCGCCGCGACCACCCAGAAATACTTGACCACCGCCCGCTGCGAAGGCGTCGGCACGCGGTTCAAGAGCGGATCCTCTTTCGGGAGTAGATGCGCGTGATCCTCTCCGACCTGCGAACCGTAATACCAGAGCATGCCGCCGATGCCGGCCAGCAGGAGGATGATGCTCACGCCGGTCCAGACGATCATATCGGCGCCCGGAACGTTTCCGATGAGCGGCTCGTGCGGCCAGTTGCTGGTGTAGGTGTAGTCCAGGCCCGGACGATCAGTGGACGCTGCCCAGGAGGTCCAGAAGAAGAACGCCGCCAGCTCGCGAAGTTTGACGGGATCGGCAAGCGCTCCCTTGCGGATCGCATACCGGACGTTGCCCTCCGAAAAAACCTTCGCGTAATGCGCCGCATTCGCTTCGAACGCCTCCTTCCGCGCCGGATCCACCGTGATCCGACCGCTCGCCGGATCGTAGGTGTTCGTGCGAACGACCTCTTTCAAGCGCGCCCTCAGTGCCGCCTGCCGTTCCACACCGAGCGACGCATAATCCGTCGCGCCTTCCCCCTTCGCCCAGCCGTCGAGGAGATGCTCCGCCTCGCGATGCAACCAGTCGGCCGTCCAATCCGGCGCCACATAACTGCCGTGGCCCCAGATGGAGCCGGTCTCCATGCCGCCCATCGCCTGCCAGACGCTCTGGCCCCGCTGGATGTCTTCTCCCGTCACAAACGTCCGTCCCTCCGTGGTGACCACCTCGGTCGGAAGAGGCGGACGTTCTTGATAAATTCTCAATCCCGACCATCCGAGGATGGCGAACGAGACGAGGTTGACGAGGCCGAAGGCGATCCAGAGGCGTTTCATAGGGCCAACTGATTCACACATCTTGAGCGTTTTCGCAACCGGTCGAGGCTCAAAGATTTTTTACTTGTCCCCCGCAGGGTTTGAAGGTTTAAGGTCCGCGTCATGAAAAATCCCCACTGGATTCCGGCGGTGGTTCTCCTCTTCGCCTTGCTTTCCTTCGGTTGCGGCAAGAAGGAAGTGGACACCTCTCGCCTTGAGAAAAGCTTCGCGCCGGCCCAGGCGGAGGTCAAAGCGGACGTGGACCAGGCGGTCCGCCTGGTGAAGTCGGGCGATTACGCAGGCGCCCTGTCTTCGCTGCAGCAGGCGGCGACTCAGGCCCAACTGACTTCCGAACAAGAGGCGGCGATCAGGGACGTGATTGCCCAGGTGCAGGAACGCCTGAGCCAAGCGGTCAAGAAAGCCGCGGGCGACGCTCATCACGCGTTGGACGACCTCCAAAAATCCCTGCCGAAATAGAAAGCCCAAGCGGCGGGGCGGCGCCCGACGGCATCGGACGCAACTGGCCTTGTGGCACCGATGCGGACGGACACTTTTTGCGGCGGAATCGCGGAAACGAACGGATATCTCCTCACGGACGGGAGGGAAGCCGTGGCGTTCGATGCGCCGGAAGGCATGGCGGACTTCCTCGACGCGCGCCTCCGCGAGAGCGGCGCGAAGCTCGCGGCACTCCTCCTCACGCATGGGCATTGGGACCACATCGTGGACGCCGCCGCAATTCGGGAGCGCTTTAAGGCACCCGTCATGATCCACCGCGATTGCGCGCGGCTCCTCGAACAGCCCGCCGTGCAGGCCGCCTTCAATCCGTTCGTCGAGGTCCTCCCCTGCATCCCCGACCGCCGCCTCGACGCCGAAACCAAACTCGAGCTCGGCCCGTTCTGCTTCGGTCTGCTCCTCTGCCCGGGACATTGCCCCGGCTCTCTTTGCTTCCATTACGCGGCGAAACAATGGCTCTTCGGCGGGGACGTCCTCTTCGCGGGAGGCGTTGGGAGATGGGATCTGCCCGGCGGTTCGCAGAAGGCGCTGATCGCTTCCATCCGCGAGAAGATTTTCGCGCTGCCGGAGGACACGAAGGTTTTCCCCGGCCACGGCCCGGCCACCACGGTCGGCCGCGAACGCCGCGGCAATCCATACGTCCATTGACTCGTTCCGCAACCGCCGCCCGACCATGACGCCCGGCGCCCCTCTCCCGTATTCCTCCGCACGACGCGGATTCCACCGCATCTGGACGCATCTGATTCTCCGGGAAATCCGCCATCCTTGGGCGGCGCTCGCCATCCTCGCCGTCCTCTGCGGCACGCTCCTCTGGCAGGCGGGGAAGCTGCCCAAGCGCCTCCGCGGAGGGCTCATCAGCCTCCCCGGCAGCGAGAGTGAACTCGTCCTCCGCGCGGTCGAGACCGACTTCTCTCGCGCCGTCGCCTTCCCCACGATCCTCGTGCAGGAAGGCCTCGGCGACGTGCCCGAGCTTGAGCACAACTGGCAGAAGGCCCTCGCCGCACTGGACGCAAAACCGTTCATCAAACAGGTGATTGACATGCACCTCGGACGGAAGATCGTTGCGACCATCACGGTCAACGCCCGTTCGTTCAACGAGGCCCAGCAGGTCATCGCCACCATGCACGCCGCGGGCCTTCCTCCGGGCGTGGAGGTCACCGACCTCTCCGTAAGCGCCGAAGGGCGAGTGATCGCTACGGCGGAGACCGACGTGCGCTCGTTCAAGGAGGGCGAATCCCGTCGGCGCGAGCTCAACGCCTCCCTCGAACGCATGCATCTCCCCGAAGAAACCGTCGTGGACCTGCGCGTGCAGCGCGAGCCGCGGCGCAACTTCGCCATGGTCGAACTCGACGCCCGCAGCTATCAGGAGGCGGAAGCGCTCACCTCGCAGATCCAAAGCGCCCTCGACGCGCTTGGTCTCCCCGAGGGAAACCGCATCCGGGTCACCGGTCTTTCCGCGCTCTTTCACGACCTCAACCAGGAAGCCACCGCCGCCCTCCGAAAAGCGGAATGGATTGGCATCCCCATCTGCTTTCTCGTCCTCATCTGGGTCTTCGGCTCTCCCGTCGCCGCGCTACTGCCGATTCTCGTCGCCGTCGTCGCCGTGGCCGCGGGCGCCTCCATCATGACCAAGGTCGGCAAGGTCATGGAAATTTCCATGTTCGTGCCGAGCGTCCTCACGATGATCGGCCTCGGCGTCGGCGTGGACTACATGCTCATCCTCCTCGCACGCTTCCGCGAGTGCGCCGTCCGCCGCCTGGCCGCGGAGGACGCGACGCTTCGAGCGGCGGCGGCGGCGGACCCGTCCACCGGGCGTCCCGCGCCGCGCGGATCGAGCGTGGACGAAGCGATCCTCGAGGCGATGCACCTCGCCTCGCCGACCCTCCTCGGCTCGGGAATCACCGTCGCCGTTGGATTCTCGGCACTCGCCTTCACTCCCGTCACCTTCTTCCGAGCGATGGGCATCGCCGGAATTTCCATCATCCTCTGCGCCCTGCTTTGCATCTTCGTCCTCGCCCCGCCGCTCTTCAAGGCGACTCACCGATGGATCGTTTCCCGAAAGCCCGAGGCCCCGCGTCCGCCTTTCTGGAAGAAATGGACCCATCTCGTCGTCGAGCATCCGAAACTTTGCCTCACCAGCGGAATCGCCCTGATGGCGTTCATCGCCTTTCCCGTGATCTGGATCGAACCCGCCTCGCTCAATCCCGAATCCCTCCCCGCGCACCTCGAGTCCCGCAAGGGCTACAACCTCTGCAAAAACGGCTTCGGCGCCGGATGGCTCATGCCCGCCGTACTCGTTGTCGAACGCCCTGCGGCCATGGAAGAGCACGCGTATCTCGTTCGCGAACACGCCTTTCTCCGCAAGCTGCGCGGGATCTCCGGCGTCTTCGACGCGATCGGCGGCAGCGAGCTGGCCGTCGCGGAAAGCGAGGGGTTTCGCATCGAGATTCCCAACAACTTCTTTTTCTCGCGCAGCGGTCGCCGTCACCTCATTCTCGCCATGTACGACGGAAACCCCCTCTCCGTCGAGGGTCGCCGATGGATCCGCGAACTCCGCGACGTGGCGCGCGAGTCGTGGCCGTCCTCGGAAGGTTTCACCTGCCGCGTCGGGGGCGTCGTCGCCGCCACCCTCGACCTCGATCACGCCGTAGAACGATACCTCGTCCGCACCGCAATCTTTTGCCTTGCAACGACTTTTGTCTGCTTCGCCCTGATCTACCGGTCTTTCCTCATCCCGCTCCAGGCGATCGGGATGAACCTCCTTTCGGTCCTGGGCGCCTACGGCTTTCTCACCCAATGGTTTCAACTCGGCACTGGCAGCGTCCTGCTCCCCGCGCACGTCAGCGGCAGCCTCGGGATGAGCTCCGTGGTCATCCTACTCCTTTTCTGCGCGCTCTTCGGAATCTCGATGGACTATCAGGTCTTCCTCCTCAGCCGCATCCACGAGGAATGGCGACGCTCCCACAACAACAAGCTCGCCGTCCGCCACGGCATCGAGCTCACCGGCCGCGTCGTCACGGGCGCCGCCGTGGTCATGATCGCCATCTTCCTCTCCTTCGCCTTCGTCTCCGTTCTCGAAACGCGCCAGTTCGGCACCGGCATGGCCGCAGCGATCGCCTTTGATTCCACCGTCATCCGCCTTCTCGTTTTCCCCTCGCTTCTCCTTCTCGTCGGCAATGCCAACTGGTGGTGGCCTTTCGGGCGCAAACGGTCTCGCACCGGCCGCTGACGCCCGAGTCTTCGGGGTTGCCGCGCGCGACCTTTCGGGAAACAATCCCTCTCCGATGATCGAGGTCGAGCAGGACGGACCTCGCCGCGGCTGGCAACCGAAACAGCCGCTGGTCCCCGCCGCGCTCTGCCTGGCCCTTGGGATCGTCCTCCAGGAGGCTTTCGCCCCCGCTCCCGACCCCGCGATCTTCCTTGCGGGCGGCGCCGCCGCGGTCTGGTTCCTCATCTCCTGGCGCGCGCTTCCCCCTCCGTGGCCGGTCGTTCCGCTCCTCGTCTCCGCGGGGATGATGCTCACGGCGGCGCAAGAGGACGCCAACCGCGACGTTGGCCCCGGCAGCCTCCACGCCCTCGCGCTTCGCGTGCCACAACACGTCGCGCTCCGCGGCGTCGTCGTTTCCGATCCCACATGGCGTGAAACCGAGGACCGCTCTCCGGCGTCGTTCGCGGCGTCCTCTGGCCGCCGCGACCCTTCGGGGTTGCGCGCCGAGTTCGCCCTCCGCGTTTCGGAGGCGCGCTTCCACACGCGCTGGGAGGCCGCGCGCGCCCTCGTCCAGGTTCGCCTTCGTCTTCCCGAATCCGCGGCGGCGGCGATCGAGTTCGGACGCGAGATGGAGGTCGAAGGCGTCCTCGACCGCCCGCGGGAAGCGCGAAACTTCGGATTGTTCGATTACGCCGACTACCTTTCCCTGCAGGGAATCGCCTTCACGCTCGCCTCGGAAGGAGCGGAAGCCATAAAAGTCCTCGGCATCGCCTCCGGATGGGGCTGGCTCTTCCACGCGCGCGCCGAGCTCGCGCGTCGCCTCACCCTCGGAATCGAGGAGGATTCGCTTGCGTGCGGGATCCTCCGCGGGATGCTCCTCGGCTATCGCGAAGATATCCCGCCCGACGTGAACGATGCCTTTCGCCGCACCGGCACGCTGCATGTGTTCGCCATCAGCGGCACGCACATCACCGCGATCGCCTTCGCCCTCCTCGTCGCGCTCCACATCCTCCGCGTGCCGCGCGCCGCCGCCTGCGGAATCGTCCTTCCTCTCCTCGTGTTTTACGTCGCTGCGACCGGTCTCCGCGCCTCCGCGATCCGCTCGCTCATCATGGCGGGAATCGTCATCGCCGGCTGGGCGGTCCGCCGCCCCGTCGCTCTCCTGAACAACCTTGCCGCCGCCGCTCTCGTTATCCTTGCCGTGGATCCGCTCCAGCTCTACGACGCTGGATTTCAGCTCTCTTTCGGTGTCGTCGCCGCCCTCATCTTCCTCGCCCCCACGCTCGAAGTTCGCCTGCGGCGTGCCGTCGAACCCGACCCTTGGATTCCTCGAAAACTCGTTCCTCGGGGATTCCGTCTCCTTCGCAACCCGATCCGATGGACGACCACGCTCGTCGCCGTCTCGATCGCCGCGTGGATCGGATCGCTCGGCCTGAACGCGTATTACTTCAATCTCGTTTCGTTCGTCGCCCTCCTCGCGAACCTCCTCATCGTTCCGCTCGCCGGCGCGAGCGTCGCGCTTGGCCTCGTCAGCCTCGCCCTCGGCGCGCTCTGGAGCCAGCTCGGCATCACGCTCAACGTCACCCACGCCCTGCTCATCCGCCTGATGACGGTCATCAGCGCCGAGCTGGGTTCCTGGAGGGTCGGATGCTTCTATGTCGCCCGTCCGCCAGTCGCGTGGACGATCGCCGGTTACGCCCTCCTGGCCGCCGCCGCGAAACTCTGGCTCGACGGGCGCCGGCGGCGCTCCCTCTCGATTCTCGCCGCCATGGGCGGCCTCCTCGCAGCCGCGGTCGCCGCGGCATGGTTCGATCCCCGCATCCGCATAGACGCGCTCGACGTCGGGACCGGCCAAGCCGTTCTCATCACCGGCCCGCGCCTCGAACGGGTCCTCGTGGATGCGGGCAGCCGGTCGGAGGGAAAGAACACGCTCCTTCCCTTCCTCCGCTTTCGCGGAGTGAACGCGCTCGATCTCGCGATCGTGACGCACGGCGACGCGGGCCATTACGGCGGGCTCGCAGGCGTTCTCGACGCCCTCCCCGTCCACCGTCTCGCCGTTTCTTCGGCTGCCTTCAAATCGAAAGGCTATCGAGCCCTGCTCAACGAACTCGGGACGCGGGGCATCCCGATGGAGCACTGGCGGATGAACGATCGCACGGAGCTCCGCTCGGGCCGGCTCCTCACCCTCTGGCCACCGGACCGCTTCGCCGCCGAACGCGCCGATGACGGGGCGCTCGTCTTGAGACTGGCCACCCCTTACGGCGACGCGGTCTTCGCTTCCGATATCGGGACCGCGGTGGAAGACAAACTCGTCGCGCGCGAACGGCTGCGGCCCTGTCGCCTCCTCATCCAAGGGCCGCACGCGATGGAAAGCTACCAGGGCGCGAACTTCCTCGCCGCATGCCGTCCGGAGGCGGTGATCGTGAACACAGACGAATTCCCGTTGCGCGCCCTGCCTTCCCCCGCCCTCCACGAACGATGGTCCCAGGAGAAATTGACCGCGTACCGCACGGACGAGCGCGGAGGCGTCACCGCACTCCTCGGCCCTGAAGGGATTCGGATCGAGTCAAGGCGGGCGCCGTGACGTCGGGGCGCCACCGACTGCCCGCGCAAGGCGCCTCAAGAAGGGCGAACCGACCCCTCGGCCGGCGGCCTCTCTCTCTCAACACGGAGCGTCTGCGCGGGAAGCGCGAAAGCGATGCCGGCGGCATCAAAGCGCTTTTTAATTTCACCGTTGATCCCGTTCAGCAGCGTGTTGTATTCGGGCCACGTCTTGTAGCGCGCCCAGAGGATGACTTCGATTTCGAGCGAATAGACGCCGAGGGTCTTGAACGTCACCAGACGCGAATCCACGTCGTTGCGAGCGGCGAGGATCTCGTCGAGGAGCCGGATCGCTTCTCCGAGGCGTTCGTGCGGCGTCCCGTAGGCGAGGCGGAAGGAGAGGACCGTTCGCACGTTGCCGTTGCGCGAATGGTTGCGCATCTGCGTGTCCGCCATCTTCTTGTTCGGCACGATGATCCGCTCGCCGGTGATGGCCCGGATTTTCGTGCTGCGCAGGCCAAACTGCTCGACGAATCCGTCGAACTTTTCGATTTCGATGCGGTCGCCAACGCCATAGAGGCGGTCGGCGACGATCTCGAGGGTGCCCAGGAAATTTGCGATGAGGTTCTGCGCCGCTAGGGCGAGCGCCGCGCCGCCCACACCGAGCCCCGCGACGATCCCCGTCACCTTGAAGCCGAGGTTGTCCGCAATCACGAGCGCGGCGACGAGGATCACGATGAAGCGCACGCCTTTTCGAATGAAACCGACGAGCGATTCGTCCGCCTGGCTCCGCCCCTCCATCCCGCGGCTTTTCAGAGCGACGAGCGCGATTTCCACGAGCTGCAGGAAAAGCATCGTCGAAGCCACCGCCATCAGCACCGTCGGCAGATGACGCGCCTTCTCCCACGCCCAACCGGGCAGGTGAAGCACGTCAATCGCCCCCGAACCGAGCACGATCGAGAAGATGAGCAACGAGACCGCTCGTTCGATTCCGCGTCCGATTTTCCTTCCAGGTTCGCGATCGGTCCCGGACGCGAAGCGTTCCAGCCAACGCGTGACCGGAATTCGCAACAGGCGTCCGAGGACGATCCCGGCAATGATGAACGCTCCGAACTTGGCGAGGTCCGCCACGCGCGCTTCGAAAACGCGCGCCCGGAAGAACCACTCCCAGAAGTCGTCCACGGGTTGTGCGGCCATGGCCGCCGCCGCGTCGACGAGCCTTTCCGCGCCTTCGCCGGCGGCGCTCATGAAGCCTCGAATCATGGCGGTGGTCGCGCGAAGGCGAAGGCTATTCCGTGCCCTCTGTCAAGCGCTCGAGACACTTGCGCGCGAGGATCAGGCCCGCTTCTTCGAGCTTCTGGCCGGCTTGGCGATTCGCACCTTCAGCCTTGACGTCCGCCGGCGCTTCCTCCGCGTGATCGCGGTAGACCGGATCGTGCCATCCTTCGATGTTGAGGTCGGAATCGTATCCGGCGCGGAGGAGGGCGTGGACGATCTCCGCCCAGTTTTCTTCGCCCAGTCCGGGCATTCGATGCTCGATGACTCCGGGATGGCAAACTCCGTACTCCGCAAGGAGGTGGCGGTTCACGTAGGCGCCCTTGGCGTGGACATGGAAGATGCGGGCGCCGAACTTGTGGATGTTCGTCACTGGATCGATGAATTGGCAGATCAGGTGGCTGGCGTCCCATTCGATCCCAAGGTTGTCGCACGGAATCTCGTTGAACACGCGTTCCCACAGCGCGGGTTTGCCCATAAAATTGAAGTTCATCACCGGCAGATGGAACGGCCCGGTCGCGCAGTGTTCGAAAGCGAGGCGGACCCCGCGATCGGCGGCGTATTTCGCAATCGGCTCCCAGAACGCGCGGAACTGAGGCATGAAGTCTTCGAACGGTTTGTAGATCGTGTGGCCGCCCCAGCGCGCCTTTTCCAGCTCAATCACCGCCCCCGAAAAGCCGCAGACGGTTTTGACTTTCAGATGGGCGGCGGCCTCGATCGCCCGAAGCCAGGCGGCGCGGTGATATTCCGTCACGGAAGGATCGAGCGGGTTCCCGTAGGAAGCCCCGATCGCGGAGATGCGGATATCCCGTTGGGCGGCCTCGGCGGCAAACGCCTCCGCCGGCCTTTTCCACTCTCGATGCGGCGGCGCGCAATCGCTGGTGTCGAAGCCGATCCACTCGATGGATCCGAAATGGTTTTTCGCCGCCCACTCGAGGCGCTCCACGTCCTTCCGAGCAAGAAAACCCACACGCATAGGGGGAGGATGCTGCGGCGGCCCGCCGTCAATGCAAAGCGTAAAATGCCTCCACCCTCCCAGCGAAGATCTGATGCGGCGGACGACCGGCTATCCGCCCAATTCCATCTTGAGGACCAGCCAAGCGTAAAGGATGGGCGCCGTGAAGAGGAGGCTGTCAATGAGATCGAGCGCGCCGCCGATGCCGGGAAGCAAGCCCCCCGAATCCTTGGCGCCCGCCTGGCGCTTGATCACCGACTCGGCGAGGTCGCCGATCACGCCCATCCCGCCAAGGAAGATCCCCAGGACCGCCGCATCGGCGGCGCCGAAGCCGACAACGGAGACCCGCGGCTTGAGATATGCGTAGGCGCCGACGCTCGCGGCGAGGGCGACGGCAAGACCGCCGATCAAGCCCTCCCAGGTTTTCTTCGGGCTGATGCTCGGCGCCATCGGGTGGCGCCCGAAGATGCGCCCGAAAGTGTAAGCGCCAATGTCGCAGAACTTCGTGACGACGACGAGGTAGAAAATGAAGAGCCAGCCAGGGCCTTCTCCGTTCGCGGAAGAATAGAGATAGCGAATTTTCGGAAAGAAGCTGAAGAGCCAGGGGATATAGAGCACTCCGAGCAACGTGTTGGCGATCGCGGCGATCGGCCGCGAATTGGATTGCCCGACGACATGCCGCGTGAGCAGTCCAAGGACGAGGATGACGAGCAGGATCACCTCGAAGAGGGAGGCGAGGCGCGCGTGTCCGGCGCTGAATCCCCAGGTGCCCGCCGAAAGGATCACTCCCGTGATAAGGCCCCAACGCTTCGAACAGGGCATGTCCGCGCGACGAAGCATGTCGTAGAATTCCGCGAGGGCGACCGTGGTGAGGAGGCAGCAGAGGAGTGCCGACGCGAGCGCGTTCAGGTAGAAAAGGACCACGAGCAGCGCCGTCCACAGAAAAATCGAGCTGATGAGCCGTTTCGAGAACATGGCGAAAGGCGTCAGGCGCGCGGGAGGGATTCCACGCCGCCGAACCGGCGGTGGCGGCGTCCGAATTCGCGCAGGGCGTCGAGAAATTGCTCTCGGCGAAAATCAGGCCAGAGCGTGGGGGAAACCACAAACTCGGCGTAGGAGATCTGCCAGAGGAGGAAATTGCTGACGCGAAGCTCGCCGCTGGTGCGGATGAGCAAATCGGGATCGGGCACACCGGCGGTGTCGAGATGGCGGGCGACCGTCTTTTCGTCCACGGACGCGGGGGCGATCCGCCCCGCGACGGCCTCGGCGGCAATTTCCCGCGCGGCGCGGGTGATTTCGTCGCGCGCGCCGTAGCTGAGCGCGAGGATGAGGGTCAGCCCCGTATTTTTCGCGGTGGCCGCCTCGGTCGCCCGAAACTGGCGGAGGACCTTCGGAGGAAGGTCCTCGAGGACGCCGATGGCCTTGAGGCGGACCTTGTTTCGGTTCAGCTCGCCGATCTCCCGGCGGAGGAATGTTCCGAGGAGATGCATCAGGGTGGCCGTTTCGACCTTGGGCCGCTTCCAGTTTTCCTTGGAGAAGGCGTAGAGCGTCAAATATGCGATCCCGAGTTCGCCAGCGGTACGGACGACGGCGCGGACGGATTCGATGCCGCGGCGATGGCCTTCGATGCGGTTGAGCATCCGCTGGCGCGCCCATCGCCCGTTACCGTCCATGATCACCGCCACGTGGCGGGGGATCTCCTTCAAGCCATGGCTGGCGGGTTGCGTCTTCACGCCTCCGAAGAACCGTGCATCAGAGGCGGCCGTTCACAAAGATGGTCTGGTCGCGGCGCGGGCCGACGGAAACGATGGAGATCGGCGCCCCCGCGTGGCGTTCGACGGCCTTGAGGTAGGCGCGCGCGGCGGGAGGCAGGTCCCGGAACCGCCGCACATCCCGCGTGGAGGCGCGCCATCCGCGCCAGGTTTCATAGACGGGTTTCACTCGCTTCAACAGGTCGGCGTCCATCGGCACGGCGTCGAGGCGTTTCGTGCCGAGGCGATAGGCGACGCAAATTTTGATCTCGTCGAGGTGGTCGAGCACATCGAGCTTCGTGATCGCCAGATCGTCAATTCCGTTGAGGCGCACCGAAGCGCGGGCGACAACGGCATCGAACCATCCGCAGCGGCGGCCGCGGCCGGTCGTACGTCCGAACTCGTCGCCCGCCTTCTGGATCTGGGCACCGAGGACGGCCCCGTATTCCGTAGGGAAAGGCCCCTCGCCGACGCGCGTGGTGTAGGCCTTCATCACGCCGACGACGCGGTCCATGCGGTGCGGCGGCACACCGCTGCCGACGCACGCGCCACCCGAGGTCGGATGGGAAGAGGTGACGTACGGATAGGTGCCGAAGTCGAGGTCGAGGAACGTGCCCTGAGCGCCTTCGAAAAGGATATCTTTCTTCCGCTGCATGGCGTCATGGAGGAGGGTGACGGCGTCGCCGATAAAGGGGCGGAGACGGCGGCCGGCGGCGAGGCACTCGGCGGCAACGCCCCGGGCGCTCAAGGGACGTTTGCCGAGCGAGCGGAGCAGGGCGTTGTTTTCTGCGATACGACACGCGAGTTTTTCGCGGAAAGCGGCCGGCTTGAGAAGATCGAGCATGCGGAAGCCGGTGCGTGAAGCCTTGTCGCCGTAAGCGGGTCCGATGCCGCGCTTCGTGGTGCCGATGCGATGGCGGTTTGTATGATGTTCGCGTCCCTCGTCGAGAAGCCGATGGTACGGCATCACGAGGTGGGCGATCCCCGAGACAACGAGGTTCTTCGGGGTGATGCGAATCCCCTGCTTGCGGAGGCCGTCCATCTCCTTGAGGAGAGCGATTGGGTCCACAACAACCCCGTTGCCGATGACGCAGACTTTCCCCGGGTGAAGGATCCCCGAGGGGATGAGGTGCATCACGTAGGTTTTTGAGCCGATGTGAACCTCGTGACCGGCATTGCTGCCGCCCTGATAACGGACGACATAATCCGCCTGCCGGGTGAGCAGGTCAATAATTCGTCCCTTACCTTCGTCGCCCCATTGGCCGCCTACAAGGATGGTGTTCGCCATAAGCAAAAAAAAACCGAAATTAACCCCGCCTTCGCAGGGGTAATTTCGGGTCTGAAATTACCGTGGGAACATAGGAAGCGATCGCCGGCGCGTCAACGGAAAACAACCGGTCCGTAAACAACCGGCCCCGCCGGTTGCGAGCCAATCGCCGGATAGCCAAGCGCGTCTTGAAGCGTTTCCTCTCGACTCTCTTCAAAAAGGACCCCCCTTCATGGATTCTCCTTGTTTCGAGGCCGGCTTTCAATTTCTCCCCAATCATTAGCGACAAGGGGGAGAGGTGATGTGAGGGTGAAAAGGGCCGGATTTTTGGGGTGAGGCGTGGTAGAAGGAGGCATGTCACGGCACTACACGTTCAACGACGACGTACGATTTGA
>JADZFN010000063.1 GCA_020849895.1 Verrucomicrobiia bacterium
AAATGGCTCCACGGGTAGGATTCGAACCTACGACCAATCGGTTAACAGCCGACCGCTCTACCACTGAGCTACCGTGGAGTCGAGGCGGACTCTGCGTCACCGTTTCGGAGAATTCAACCGGATTCCGTCGCTCTGGGCTCACGCCAGATCGAACCCTTCGCCCACCGGAGGGATGAGCACCCGGGACGCAGGCAGACGGCGCTGCAGCTCCCGCTGCATCCATTCCAGCGCCGGCGTGTCGCCGTGAACAAGGAGCACCCGTGGCGGCGCGATGCGAACGACATAATCGGCCATGTGCTCGCGGTTGCAGTGCGAGGTGAAGTCGAACGATTCGATCCGGCATCGGATGTCGGCGATGCCGGCGTCGCCGCCGAGGTCTGCTCGTCCGCCCTGGCCGGCGGTCTTGAGCCGTCCTGCGGGCGACTCGGGGTCCACGTAACCGACGAAGAAGACCGCGTGGCGCGCTTCCCGCACCATCCTGCGCGCAAGGACATGCGACGAGGTGCCCGGCGTCATCATCCCTGAGGAAACGAGGAAGACCTGGCCGCCGTCGAGGTCTGTCGCCGCCGCTTCGCGGGGGTTGAGTCGTCGCGACATCACGTCGCGCCGCAGGCGGAAACGCGGGCAGAGCCGCGGCAGCGTTTCCGCAAGATCGTCATACACTTCGTTGTAGGCCGCGCCGAGGCCGCCGAGGTAGAAACGCTGCTTCGGCAGAAGTCCCTCTCGTATAAAGTCGTGGAAGAGCTTCAGGATTTCCTGCGTCTTCCCCAATGCGAAACAGGGGATCAGCACACTGCCTCCGCCTTCGTGCACTTCCCGGATCCCGCGCGCGAACCGCGCCGCCTCGGCGTCCCACGAGAAATCGGGCTGCGACTGCGTGTTCCCCCGGGTGCATTCGAGGACCATCGCGTCCGGCGTTCGATCCGGAAAGATCGCGCCGCGCGTGATCCGCATTCCCGAAAACTTCACGTCGCCGGTGTAAAAGAGCGACGCGCCCTCCGCCTCGATCCACACGCCGGTTGCGCCCTGGACGTGGCCGGCCTCGAAGAGGGTCGTCTCGACGCCCGCCACATCCACGCCGCGTCCCACCGGCAGCGCGCATGTCCGTTCCAGGAGGCGGTCCACCTGCCCGTGCGTGAAAAGCGGATAGTCGGGCAGATCGAGCTCGGAACGCTGGCGGATCATCACGCTCGCCGAGTTGTGCAGGGCGCGGTCGGCGATGGCGGCGGTTCCATGGCTCATGCAGACGGCAGCCTCTGGGAAACGTTCCGCGAGCACCGGCAGGCTGCCGAGATGATCGAGGTGCCCGTGCGAAACGAGCACGGCGTCGGGCCCCCGTTCCGCGAGCAGGTCCAGCCTCGGCAACGCCTCCGTCCCCTCGATCCGGGGATGGCTCCCGCAATCGAGCAGGAGACGCCGTCCATCGGTCTCGACGAGATAACAGTTGGCTCCGATTTCGTTGCGCGCCGTCAGGTTGGTGAAACGCATAGGTCGGAGGCGCTCTCAATCTTGCTTTTCCTCACGCCGCCCAGTATTCGTTTTCCGTCTTGAAGCGCAAAGCGAAAAGCACGCCGTCGGCCGCCCTCCGCCGCGTCGCCCGGCGCAAGGGCGTCGGCAGGGTCCGCCGCCACATCTTCCTCTGCCGCGGGCCTGAGTGCTGCTCCATGCGCGAAGGCGATCAGATCTGGAACTACCTCAAGACGCGCCTGAAAAAGCTCGGATTGACCGGCGCCGCCGGCACGGTCTATCGCACAAAAGCCGATTGTCTGCGGATTTGCCGGGAGGGCCCCATCCTCCTCGTTTATCCCGAAGGCGTCTGGTACCACCGCGTGGATCGCGCCAAGCTCGACCGCATCCTCCGCCACCACCTCCTCGAGGGCCGCCCGCTCCTCCAAGAAGCCTTCGCGCACAACCCGCTCATCCCTCCGCCGCCGCCTCCGCGCGCCGGCGTGCGGCGCTGAGCGCTTCGCGGCATGCGCGCCGTCCACGTCATCGCCAGCCTGGACGCGCGGGATGGCGGCCCCACGCTCACCTTGCCGGAGCTCTGGAAACACCTCGGCACCGCCGGCGTCGAGGTGCGCGCCCTGACGACTCACGCGCCCGGCGCGCCGCCCCCCGCGCTGCGGGAGGGCGTCGCGCTCCGATCGTTTCCCCGGGGGTTCCCCTCGCCGATCAAGCGCGCGCCCGATCTCGCCGCCGCCCTCAGGGAAGAGGGACGCGCCGCGGACGTGATCCATAATCACGGCTGCTGGCTCTTCCCGAACTGGGCGGCGGGCCGGATGGCGCGCCGCCTCGCCAAGCCCCTGATCATCTCGCCGCTCGGCCATCTCGACGCGTGGTCCTTGACTCGAAACCCGTGGAGGAAACGCCTGATCCGCGCCCTCGTCGAGGGACGCAACTGGCGCTCCGCGCGCGCGTGGGTCGCCAAGTCGGAAAAGGAAGCCGCCGAAATCCGCGCGCGCGGGCTGTCCGGAATCGTGCGCGTGATCCCCAACGGAGTGGACCCCGCGCGTTACGCCGCGCCGTTCGATCCCGGGCCGATCTGCGACCTCCATCCCGTGCTGCGCGAGCGACGCGTCCTCCTGTTCCTCTCCCGTCTGCACCCGAAGAAGGGACTGCCGCTCCTGCTCACCGTCTGGCGCTCGCTCGTTTCCCGGTTTCCGGACTGGACGCTTCTCATCGCCGGCGGCGCGGATTCCGAGCACGCACGCGACGTGAAGGAAGGCGCGCGCGACCTCGCCGCCGCCGGCCGCGTCGTGTTCTCCGGTGCGGTGAGCGGACGGATGAAGGACGCTGCATTCGGCGTCGCGCAGCTTTTCGTGCTCCCGAGCGTCAGCGAAAACTTCGGCCAGGCCGTGCTCGAGGCGCTCGCCTCCGGCCTGCCCTGCATCGTGAGCCGCGCCTGTCCTTGGAGCGAGATCGCGACGCGAGACTTCGGCTGGTGGATGCTGCCCGAGGCGACCGCCCTGCGCCGCGCGCTCGAAGACGCTCTGGCCACGCCTCCCACCGATCTCGCCGCCAAAGGCGCGCGGGGCCGCGCCTGGGCGCTCCGCGAGTTCGGCTGGCCGGGCCTCGCGCGCCGGATGGCCGATCTTTACCGCGAGGTTTCCACATGAGCCGGTTCCTGTTCATCAACCAGTATTACTGGCCCGATGAAGCGGCGACCGCGCTGCTCCTCGCCGACCTCGTCGAAGACCTTACGGCAGCCGGCCACGAACCGACCGTGCTCTGCGGCCGCGGACGCTATGCCTGCGCCCACCCCCTCCACGCCGGCCGCCAGAGCTTCGGCGGGGCGACCCTCGATCGCGTCGGAGGCACGGACTTCGGACGGCACACGATTGCTGGACGTCTGACGGACGCATGGACGTTCGCACGCGCCGCGCGGCGGGCCCTGATCCGCCTGCCGCGTCCCGCAGCCGTGATCGCGCTGACGAGCCCGCCGCTCATCGGTCTCGCGGCGCGCGCCGCATGCCGCGACTGGAAGACCCCCCTCGTGCTGTGGGCGCAGGACCTCTACCCCGACCTCGCCGAACGCCTCGGCGCGATCCGGAACCGCGTCCTCCTGGCGGCGCTGCGCGCGCGCGCCGCGGCCCTCGAAGCGAGCTGCGCGCGGATCCTCGTACCGGGCGAAGACATGCGCGCCACCCTCGAGAAGCGCGGCGCGCCTGCGGACCGCCTGCGCGTGATCCCCAACTGGGCCGATCTCGCGCAAATCGAGAGCGCCCCGCTCCGCGCCAACCCGCTGCGCCGCGCGCTCGGCTGGCAGGACGATCATGTGCTCATGTATGCCGGCAACGTCGGCGCGGCCCACGACCTCGCGACCGCGCAGATTTTGATTGCCATGCTGGCCGCCGACCTGCCCTCTTTTCGTTTCGTGATCGTCGGAGACTCGCCGCGCCATCATCGTTTCGAACGCGCCGTGCGGGACGACGGGGTCGCCCGGGTGACCCGCCTTCCCTTCCAACCGCGCCGTCAACTCGGAGAAACGCTGGGCGCCGCCGACGCCCATCTCATCGCGCAGAAACCGGAAGCCGACGGCCTCCTCGTGCCGAGCAAACTCTACGGCGCAGTCGCGGCGGGGCGCCCCGTGATCTTCGTGGGAAACGAAACTGCGGAGGTGGGGCGCCTCGTGTGCCGCGACCGCCTCGGCGCAGTCGTGCGCCCTGGCGCGACCGCCGCGGAGCTCGCCGGCGCGCGCGAGGCGCTCACACGGCTTTCGCGCCAGCCGTCGGAAGCGCAGCGTCTGCGGGATTGGGCGCGCGAACACGCGGATCGCCGGCGGCGCACCACCGAGTTCCGCCGCATTTTAGAGGAGGTCGCCGCGTGAATTTCAGCGCTGAATTCGGGTTCGCGTTGGCCTGCGGCTTCGGAGGCCTGCTGGTCTGTCTCATCCTCACGCCGCGGATCCGTGCGATCGCCCTGCGCCGGGGATTGCTCGACCGCGCCACGCAGTTCCACGGCCACCACGCGATCGCCGTCCCCCGCATCGGCGGCGTGGCGCTGATGGCGGCCTTCCTGCTCGCCTGGGCGGGAATTTCCCTCGTCGCCCCGCGACTCGGGTTGCCGCTCGGCGATCATCCGACGGCCATCCTGCTCACCTGTGCGGCGATGTTTGCGCTCGGATTCCGCGACGATCTCCGCCCCCTCCGTGCGAAAACCAAGCTCCTCGCGCAGATCGGGATCGCGCTCGCCGCCTATCTCCTCGGCCTCCGCATCGGCCATTGGACGAACTTCTTCACCCTCTCCACCCAGCCGCTGGGCTGGCTCGACCTGCCGGTCACCGTTTTCTGGCTCGTGGGCGCGACCAATTTGATCAACCTTGTAGACGGCCTCGACGGTCTGGCGGCGGGCGTCGTGTTCATCTTGATGGTGCTGCTGGCGATTCTGTCGGGCGCGTCGGGCAACTTCTTCCTCCTCTGCCTCTGCGTCGGCATGGCGGGCGCCCTGTTCGGTTTCCTCTTCTTCAACTTCCCTCCTGCGAAAATCTTCATGGGCGACGGCGGGGCTTACTTCCTCGGCCTGCTTGTCGCGGAGGTGGCTACGGTCAACGCGAACAAAGGCACTGTGGCGATGGCGCTGATGGTGCCGTTCTTCGCCCTCGGCCTGCCGATCATTGACACGAGCTTCTCGATCCTGCGGCGTTTTCTGGTCGGCCTGCCCATCTTCCGCGCCGACCGCCGCCACATCCACCATCGCTTGTCGGCGATGGGATTCTCCCAGCGGCACGCGGTGCTCCTGCTTTACGCGCTCTGCGTCCTGTTTTCCCTCCTTGCCGCCGGGGTTTTTGTCGGGAAAGGGCGCTGGCTGCCGATCCTCATTGCCGCCTTCATGCTGGTCGTCCTCGCGAGCGCGCGCGCCTTCGGCTACGTGCACAACTGGTATCGTCTCGGACACCTGCTCTCCACGGCCGTGCTGCGCCGCCGGCATACGAAATACGCCCTGAGTCTCGCCCGCCTTCTCATGACGGAAGCCGAGCGCAGCGCGAGTCTCGAAGATCTTCAGGAACACTTCGGGATGATGCTCTGCAAACTCGAGTTTCAATCGGCGACACTCCGCCTCGGCTCGAAGGAATGGAAATGGGCGCGCCCGGGCGCCCCGGAGCACGTCGCCCCCCAGAGGCAGTTCGTCCAAGACCTCGGTGTGCCTGAAAACAGCCGCCTTTTCCTGATGGCTGACGCGGAGCGCTGGGATCCCGACACGCTGCGCCTCCTGGCTGAACTCGCCGCGGAAGCCTGGGTCAACGCCTCCGCGCGCTTTGTCGCCGCACGCGACGCCGCAACGAAAAGTCTCCCGCGATGAGCAGGTCTCGGGGCCACATGCGGGAGGCGCTGGTGATCAACCGCCACAACCTCGCCCAGTTCTTCTTCCTCGCCTCGGGCGCGCTCGCGCTGCTCCTGTTCGGCGGAGCGGAACCGTGGGCGATGGCGGTGACGGCCCTCGCGCTGGCGACGGCCTGCGCGTATGAAGCCGCGGAGCATCCGAAATCGAGCCTTCGGTTTGACTGGCGTTTCTTCATCCCGCTCGGGCTGCTCGCGCTCTGGCTCCTCCTCACGCTGATCCCCTGGCCCGCGCGCTGGGCGGCGGGGTTGGCGCCCGGACAAGCCCGCCTGCTGGCGGAGCTTCCCGGTTTCAAGCCGCCGACGCTCCACCTGAGCATGGCGCCGGCGGCCACTTGGAAATCGCTTTTCGCCCTCGCGGGCGCCGCGACGGTCGTCGGCCTCAGCTTTCGTTGGGCGGGAGAATCCGGTTTCCGCCAGATCCTTTGGGGGACGATCCTCGCCCTCGGCGTCCTCGCGGCGGCGCTCGCCCTGGCGGACCACCTCGATCGCAGCGACTTGATCCTCGGCCTCCGCGCGACGCGGCATCCGAGCCACTGGGGCGTTTTCGTCAGTCGCAACCATCTGGCGGGCTACCTGAACTTCGCGGCGATGATCGGCCTCGGCCTCTTCTTGCGGCACGGCTTTCCGCACAGCGGGCACCGTCGTTCCCGGATCAAGGCGGCGCTCGCGCTCGGAAGCGTGCTGGTCTGCCTTGGAGGTTCGCTGGCAACCGCCTCCAAGGGCGGACTCCTTTCGCTGGGGGCGGGCCTTCTTGCGTTCACCGTCCTGCTGCTCATGCGCAAACGTTCCCGCCTCCAGTTGCGCATCATGGTCTTCAGCAGCCTGCTCCTCGCGGCGCTCACCCTGGTCTATGCGCGCCCGGTCGTCCAGCGCACCGAACAATGGATCCATAAGTCGTGGGGAGGAGAATCCGAGGGGCGCTGGGCTCTCTGGCGCGAAGCGTGGGCCATGGGGCGCGACGCGAACGGCCGCGGCATCGGTGTCGGCGCATTCGAATCCGTCTTCCCCGCGTGGCAGCGCACGAACGGGCACAAGATCGCCACGCACGCCGAAAACGAATACGTCCAGATGCTCGTCGAATGGGGCCCCGCCGCCGCGCTCGCGTGGATCGCTGCGGGAGTCCTCATCCTCCTGCGTGCCACGCGCACGTTTCGCGGGAATGCCACGGAATGGCAGATCGCCGGTTGGGCCGCCCTGGCAGGCCTGGCCCTTCATGCGGCCGTGGATTTCCCTTTCCACATGCCTGCCAATGCATGGGCGGCCGGCGCGACGCTCGGCGCGCTCCTCCGCGGCCATGGAGGCGGGGTGGAGGAGGAAGAGGATATCGCGCGCCCGGACTTCCGCCGTCGCATGGATCGCTTCCGCCTTTATGCCACGGCGCTGATCCTGATCGCCGGCGCAATCCTCGGCTTCGCCGACTCCCGCACGCCGCTCCGCCAGGCGCGCGCCGCGCTCGAGGCGAACCAGGCGGCGCGCGCCGCGACGCAGGCGCGCCGCGCCGTGCGCACCTGGCCGTTTTATTGGCGCGCCCATCAGTATGCCGGGTTCGCGGCGGCGGTCTTGCCGGGCCGCATCCTCGAAGCGCAGCGTGAACTGCGCTGGGCGACGCGGCTCGCGCAGGCCAATCCCACCGTCCCTCTCGAAGCGGGCCTCCTCTTCGCCGAATCCAGCCCCGGCGTCGCCCAGAACTTCCTGGAAACAGCGGTCTGGGTTTCCGACATGCCTTCCGTCACACTGAGCGAAATCCTCGACGCGCTTCGCGCCAAGCCCGCGCTGTTTCAGGCCGTGCTCCAAACCGGCCGCACCGATCCGACGTGGTGGGCCGCGGCCTGGACCTTCGCCCGCAACCAAAACAACGCCGCGCTTCTGGCCGCCTGGACCGACGAGGGGGAGAGGGCCTGGCTGGCGGATCCTGCGAACCGCACGCGGGTGATCCCGACTCTCCTCGAAGCGGGGCGCGCCGGGGCGATCATCGAGGCGTTTCGTGTCGCACCGCCTGCGACGCCTCAGGAGACCTACTGGAACGCGCGCGCGCTCCAGGCCGACGGAAATCCCAAGGCCGCCGCACGCCTCTACGCCGACCTTTGGGCTCGGGATCACCCGTCCTCTGTGGATTTCACCAACGCGGAGATCTTTTCCGACTCGGCCCTCCTGCGCGTGCAAGCGGAGCCCGCCAACGCCTTGCTCCAGGAAAAGGCGGGGCTTTCCCTCATGCGCCAGGGGCGCTACGCGGATGCCGTCGTGTGTTGGGAGCGCCTCCTCGGATTGGAGCCCACCTCGGAACGGGCGGCGCTGGCGCTCGCCCTTTGCCGCCAAGAGGCCGGCGACTGGGATCGCGCCGCGGCGCAATGGCGCTCCCTCCTCGAACGCAAGCTTCATCTCGCCAAGTGACGGGCGGCCGACACGCCTCCGCGGAGAAACCCCCGCGAACCGCGTCCCGGCGGACCGCCCGGCGTCAAGCGGGAACGCCTATTCCCACTCGATGGTCCCCGGCGGTTTCGAGGTGATGTCGAGCACCACGCGGTTCACGCCCCGGACCTCGTTGATGATCCGATTGGAAATCTTTGCCAACAGATCGTAGGGCACACGGACCCAATCGGCGGTCATTGCGTCCTGGCTTTCCACGGCGCGGAACGCCAGGGCGTTTTCGTAGGTGCGTTCGTCGCCCATCACGCCGACCGACTTGACCGGCAGCAGCACGGCGAAGGTCTGCCAGACCTTGTAGTAAAGGCCCGACTTCTTCATCTCGTCCACGATCACCCAATCCGCTTCGCGGAGGACGCGCAGCTTGTCCTCCGAGATCTCCCCGAGGCAGCGCACGGCGAGCCCCGGTCCCGGGAAAGGCTGGCGCCACACGACTTCGCGCGGGAGGCCGAGCTGTTCGCCGACGCGTCGCACCTCGTCCTTGAAGAGCTGGCGCAACGGCTCTACGAGGCGAAACCTCATCCGCTTGGGGAGGCCTCCGACGTTGTGGTGCGATTTGATCAGCGCCGCAGGATTGTTCCCGATCGAGACGCTTTCGATCACGTCCGGATAAAGCGTGCCCTGCGCGAGGAAGCGATGCGAGCCGCGGAGCTGCTGCGTGGTTCGCTCAAAAACGCGGATGAACTCGCGTCCGATGATCTTCCGTTTCCGCTCGGGATCGGTCACTCCGCGCAGGCGGTGGAGAAACCCGTCCGAGGCATCCACGTACTTCAGCCGCACGCGGAGGTTGCGTTTCACCAGGCGTCGGACGCCCTCTGCCTCGTGCTTGCGGAGCAGACCGTTATTCACGAATACGCAGGTGAGCTGTTGCCCGATCGCGCGGTGAAGCAGCGCGGCGGCTACGCTCGAGTCCACGCCGCCGCTCAGGCCGAGGATTACGTTCTCTCGCCCCACCTGCGCACGGAGATCGTCGCACGCGCGCTCGATGAAGGAGCGCATCGTCCATTTCCTCCCGCAGCCACAGATCCGGTGGACGAAGTTTTCCAGGATGTGCCGTCCCAGGGGCGTGTGGTGCACTTCAGGATGAAACTGCAGGCCGTAAATCCGCCGTGCGGGATCTTCGATCGCCGCGAACTCGGAGTTCTCGGTTCGCGCCGCGCTGCGGAACCCGCGAGGAAGGCGCGTGAGCTTGTCGCCATGCGAGTTCCAGACCTTCAGCTCCCTCGGCAACCCCGAGAAGAGCAGGCTGCCGGCGCGTCGCTGCAGCACGCCGGGCCCATACTCGCGCTTCGAGCTGTGGGCCACCCGCCCCCCGAGATGATGCGCGAGGAGCTGCATCCCGTAGCAGATGCCGAGGATCGGTTTCCTGAGCGCAAAGATCGCGGGATCGGGCTGCGGCACCTTGCGCGAATAGACGCTCGCGGGGCCGCCGGAAAGGAGGAGACCCCTAATCTCCGGATCCGCGAGGCGCGTCGCAGGGGTGTCGAACGGCAGGATCTCCGAGAACACCGCGCGCTCGCGGATGCGGCGGGCGATGACCTGCGTGTACTGGCTCCCGAAATCGAGAATGGCGATCTTTTCCATGCCTCCGAACGAAAAAGCAAAAACCCGCCCGCATCAAGCCGCGATCCGCAGCGCCCGCCGCCGCGGATGACGGTTTTACGCGAAAGCAGGAATGACAAGCCGGCGGCCGCTCGCTAGCGTAGCCGAAACTTGCCGAGGCCTTCCGCGGCTTTCGCTCCATCAACTCGATCTTCGCCAGAATCGCCCCCTCCCTGATCGTCCGAGAGGCGAGGGACCCGTCACACGCGCGGGTTTTTTCCGACTCCGAACGGCGTCTCGTCGAGCGCTGCGCCGCCTCCGTCGAGGACTGCCGTCGCGCGCTGGATGCCGCCCCTCAGGGTCTGACACCGGAGGAGGCCCGGCGCCGCCTGGACAAACATGGCCCCAACGAAATCGCGAAGGCCGAACGGATCGGGGCTTTGCGGGACCTCCTGCGGCGATGCCGCAATCCGCTCGTCATCCAGCTCCTGGTGATCTGCGGCGTCTCTGCCGCCGTGGGAGACCTGCGCGCCGCCGCCGTGGTCGGCGGCATGATCGCGCTCAGCGTCGCGCTCTCGTTCGTGCAGGAAAGCCGATCCACCCGGGCGGTGGAAAAACTCCGCGCGATGGTCCGTTCTTCGGCGGTCGCCCTCCGCGACGGGCGCGAAACGGAAATCCCCATGGCGGAGGTTGTACCCGGCGACGTCGTCGTCCTGCAGGCGGGCTCCCTCATCCCCGCCGACCTGCGCCTGATCTCGGCGAAGGATTTCTTCGTCAGTCAGTCGGCCCTGACGGGCGAATCCATGCCGGTGGAGAAGAACGCCGAGCCGTCGTCGCTCGGCGCGCGGGGCGTCATGGAGCTCGCCAATGCCTGCTTCCTCGGCAGCAACGTGCTGAGCGGTTCGGCCCGCGGCCTGGTCGTCAACACGGGGCTGCGCACCTACTTCGGCTCGATCTCCGAACGCCTTGCCGGACAACGCCTCCAGACGAGCTTCGATCGCGGCATCGCCGCCTTTACCTGGCTCATGATCCGCTTCATGACGGTGATGGTCTCCGCTGTTTTTCTGATCGTCGGCCTGACGAAAGGCAATTGGATCGAGGCGCTCCTCTTCGGCCTTTCCGTGGCCGTCGGCCTCACCCCCGAGATGCTCCCGATGATTGTCACGGTGAATCTCTCCAAGGGCGCCCTGTCCATGTCGCGGCGGAAGGTCATCGTCAAACAGCTCCCCTCCATCCAGAACTTCGGCGCCATTGATATTCTCTGCACCGACAAGACCGGCACCCTGACCCAGGACCGCGTCGTGCTCGAACGCCACGTGGACGTCACCGGCCGCGACAGCGACGACGTGCTTCGCTACGCGTATATGAACAGCTACTACCAGACGGGCCTGCGCAACCTGCTGGACCGCGCCGTCCTGTCGCACGGCGACCTCGACGTGGAGCGCAACTGCCGCAAGGTGGACGAGATCCCCTTCGATTTCCAACGGCGGCGGATGTCCGTCGTGATTGACGACGAAGGCGGCCACGTCCTCATCTGCAAGGGCGCCGTCGAGGAGGTCTATGCCTGCTGCGACCGCTATCAGGTGGATGAGGAAATCTATCCGCTCATTGACGTCATCCGTCGCGACCTTTTCGAGGAAGTCGAGCGCCTGAACCACGACGGTTTCCGCGTGCTCGCGATCGCCTACCGTGAGTTCTCCCGCGAGCAGCCGCGGTTCGGCGTCGCCGACGAAAGCAGCCTTATCCTTCTCGGCTACATCGCCTTCTACGATCCGCCCAAGGAATCGTCGGCCGAGGCGATCCGCCTCCTCCACCGCGCGGGCGTCCGCGTCAAAATCCTCACCGGCGACAACCCTTTCGTTGCCCGCAAGGTTTGCGCTGATGTCGGGCTGGAGGCGCCCCGCCTCGTCACCGGCGACGAGCTCGTCGGGCTGCCGCCCGAAAGACTTTCCGAGCTCGCCGAGGAAACCACGGTCTTCGCGCGCCTGTCGCCGTCCCAGAAAGAGCGGATCATCCAGGCCCTCCAGCAGCGCGGCCACGTGGTCGGCTACCTGGGCGACGGCATCAACGACGCGCCGTCCTTGAGGACCGCCGACGTCGGGATTTCGGTGGACACCGCCGTGGACGTCGCCAAAGAGGCGGCCGACATCGTGCTTCTTGAAAAAAGCCTCCTCGTGCTTGAGGAGGGCATCATGGAAGGGCGCCGCGTCTTCGCGAACATCAGCAAGTATATCCGGATGGGCGCCAGCTCCAACTTCGGCAACATGTTCAGCGTGCTCGGCGCGAGCTATCTCCTGCCTTTTCTGCCGATGCGCCCTGTCCAGATCCTCGTCAACAACCTCCTGTATGACATCTCTCAGACCGGAATCCCGACCGATCGTGTGGACGAGGAGCTCATCGCAAAACCCCGCCGCTGGAACATCGCGAACATCAAGCGCTTCATGCTCGTCATCGGTCCGATCAGTTCGATCTTCGATTACGCGACGTTCGCCCTGATGTGGTTCGTATTCGGCTGCCGCGCGTGGCTCCCCTCCCCCGCGGGCGCATCGCTGGAAAAGCTCTTCCAAACCGGCTGGTTCGTCGAATCGCTCCTCACCCAGACTCTCATCGTCCACATCATCCGCACCCGCCGCGTGCCGTTCTTCGGCAGCCGCGCCTCGGGAACGATGACGTTCACCACGCTCGCCGTCATGGCCGTCGGAGTCTGGCTCCCGTGGTCGCCTTTCGCCACCGCGCTCGGTCTCGTTCCGCTCCCGCTCTCCTATTGGGCGTGGATCGCCGGATTCCTGATGACGTACGGCCTGCTCACCCATAAAGTAAAAACATGGTTCTTCCGTAAATTCGGAGACGATTGAGATGCGCAGCTTATTGGACGCTCTTCAGGCCGGTCGCCTGATCGAATTGCCCGACAACCACAAAGGCCGGGCCCTTCAGATCCTCGCCAACCTGATCGAGGCGATCCCGGGGCTGGCCGTCGGCACCGACGTCGCCGGCGCCGTGCTCGCCCGCGAAATGAGCGCCAATACCGGCCTAGGCTTCGGTTGGGCCTGCCCCCACGCCCGCCTCCCCGGCGAGGGCAATCTCCTCTGCGCGATCGGCTGGAGCCCGACGGACATTGATTACGGCGCGCCCGACGGACGCCCGGTCCGCATGGTGATCATGTATCTGGTCGCCGAAAACCAGAAGAACACCTATCTGAAGGAAATCTCCGTCCTGGCCAAGACCTTGCGCGACAACGCCGCCTTTCAGGACATCGCAGGCGCCTCGGACCTTGCCGCCGTCCGCCATCGCCTCCTCGATCTGGTCGGCACCGCCCTCGAGTCGGCGGGGCCGGACGCGCGGGCTCGCATGATCCGCCTGGAGACGCGCGCCGCCACCCCGCCCGCGCCCGCGCTCGAAAATCTGATCCTTGCGCCCCTCCTTATCGTGACCGGCGGCGGGCCCAAACCCCTCGTGCTCGCACAACATCACGAGCTTCTCGAGGTCTTCGAGGCGCGGAGCGATCTCGGGGAGCTTCTCGCCCGACATGGCACAGCCGAAGGCGGCGGCTGGCGCATTCTCGTCCGCGGCGTCTCCAACTACCAGACCGATCGGGCGCTGTACGACTGTCTCGCCGTCAGGGCTTCTTCGGCGCGGGCGCCCGATCCGAAGTGGGAGGATTCGCGGAAGGCGCTTTCGCCAGGAAGTCCGCCGTGAGCGTCTGATAATCGTCCTTGGTGATCTCGGCCAGGAGAAACTGATTCTTCCAAACGATCGCGTGCGTGGCGCCGATTGCCCGACCGACCACAAGCTCCTGAGTCGTCGTTTTCCCCTCGAATTCGCCGGTCACCAGCACGGTCGCCGCCGGCGGATCGAATCCCTGTAGGGTCGTCAGGCTCTTGATCGCCGTGCCTTCGATCTTGGCCACCTCGAAGTGTTGGAGGCGGTTGAGAAGCCGCTGCCACGGCGTCTCGGCGAGCACGCCGACCGCGCCTTCGCCCAGCTTCCATGCACCTTCCGGCGCCTTCTCGATCGTGAGCGCGCTCTTCCCCTTTTTCACGATCACCGATTGGATCGCCTCTTTCTTGATCTCGAAGAGCACGCGCGAGCGCAGGTCGAGCGGGTCTTTCGGCAGCGCCGCCGCCTCCGCGGCGTCCACCGCGTAAATCGAAGACTCGTCGGCGCGCTTCACGTAGACGAGTTTTTTCGCAGCCTCAGCCTTCCCGATCGCGAGATCGAGCAGCGGCGCGTTCGTGCCCGCGGCGGAATCCCGGGCGCGGTCGCGCAGCGTCACCTGTGCGAGCGGCGCCTTGAGGCCGTATTTGTCGAGGTCCGTGATCACGTCGGCCGCGAACTCCTTCACCTGCATGCCGGAGAGGCGTGTCAGCAACGACTCCACGAGGCTCGCGTCGGCGGCGACTTTGTCCGGCTGCACGATCCGCCACTGGTCGTTGGTCTTCTGAAGGAGCAGCACGGAGGCGCGATGGCGCACCTCGATCTCCCGGACGGCATCGGCTGAAAACGCGGCGACGTCGCGATCGCGGAGGTCGTTCAGCGGGCGACCCGCGGCGGCGGCGAAGGCCGCGGCGACGGCGACGATCGAGTTCTGGCCCTTCACGCGGGCGGCAATCTTCTTCTCGTCGGCCTTGAGCTTCGCTCCGAGCAGGAGCGTAGGGAGGGCGTCCTGTTTCTCGAGGCGGACGCTCACCTCCTGCGACGGTTCTTCGAGCCCGAATTCCCGGGAGGCCGCGGGGTCTTCGCTGAGAAAATCTTCGGCGCGCAGCGATGTCAGTTCGCGGAGGAACTCGTCCATCTTGCCGCGGTCGGCGCGGGCGTTGAGCGGCTGAACGATGCGCCAGAGCTGGTTCGTGCGCGCCATCTCGATGAGCTTGCCGCCACCGCGCAGTTCGAGGCGCTGGACTTCGTCGGCGGCGAAGTCGAAGAGCGCACGCTCGCGATAATCCTCGAGCTTCTTCTCGAGCCGCGTCGCAAGATATTTGTCCACGAGGTGGACGTCCTTGTCGCCCTTCACCTGAACGTAGAGGGCGTCACCCTGTCGCGCCTCGTTGCCGAGGAGCAGCGTGCTCTCGCCTTTCGGGGTCCGGACGATGACGGAGGCGCGCGGCTTTTCAAGCCCGTAATCGGCGAGAGCGAGCTTCGCCTCGGCATAGTCGCGTTCACGGATTCTCCGTCGGCTCTCGAGGTATTCGAGGCCGCTCAAGATGCCGTCCATCTCGGCGGAGGCCGCGCGCACCTGCAGAGGGCGGGCAAAAAACCATTTCCCGTCCTTGCGTTCGAACAGGAAGTCGCGATCCGCCCCCTTGATCTCGAGGCGCGTCACGTCTGCGGCCTTGAAGTCGAGGACGCGCTTGCGTCGCTCGGCGGTTTCTTCAGTGGTCGGCAGCTTTTTCTTCGCGAGGAAATAGCCGCCCACAACAAGCGCCGTCAGCAGGAGGAGCCAGAGGGTGTTCCTGGGCTTCATTGGAGGGCGGCGGTGCGGCGCACGGTCACTTGCGGCGGCGGATCCAGACGACGAAGCCGATCACGGCGACCGCAGCGGGGATGCCCACCACCATCGTGAGGAAAATGCCGCGGCGCTGGAAGGCGTCGAGGACGAGGCTGAACTCCTGCGGCGTCTTCGGGGCGATGCCGAGGAGCTGCTGGCGCTTCAGCAGCCAGTTCACGGCGTTCATAAAGAGGTCGGCGTTGCCTCCGGCCAGCGCGTCGTTCCGCACGAAACGACTGGAGCCGAACACCGCGAGGCGCATCCCCTCGCGCTCCATGTCGCCGGCGGTGCTCGGCTCGACGGCCACACCCGCAGGCACCGGGCCTTTGCGGTCCCTGGCATCGAGCTGCGCCTTCTGGTCGCGCTGGAGTTTCGCCACGTCCGTTTCGGCCCACGAGCCCGCGACGGAGCGCAGCAGCACGGTGACGCGACGGATCGGGTCGCTCGAGGAGACGGCATCCACCGATCGGGCAACGGGAAAGAGGGTCGTGATCTCCTCTTGGCGCAGGCTGTCGGTCACGGGATGCGTCCCGTAATCGCCGCAGGGCACGGTCGTCAGCAGGGCCTCGCCGCCGAGGCGGTCGCGGATGCGGATGAGCAGCACGTCGTTGCCGGCCTTCACCCCATGCTCGGCGAGGAGCTTCTCGATCCCGGTGTCGTAGCGGAAGCCGTCGAGCAGGACCAGCATCCGCCCGTTCGCCGCGAGAAAATCGGCGAGCGCCTTGAGCTCGAAGTCGGCGAAGGGTTTCTGCGGGCCGCAGACCACCAGAACGTCGCAGTCTTTCGGCACGCTCTGCGCCGTGGCGAGATTGAGCTTTTCGATCTGGAGGTTGTCGCGACGGATCAGCGTGGAAATCTTCGAATAGCCCGTGCGCGGATCGAAGTCGTCGAAGCTCCCTTCCCCGTGCCCTTCGAGGAAACAGATCTTTGCCTGTTTTTCCTCGAGGACGTTCTGGATCGCGGAGGTGAACTGCTGTTCCCCCTTGAACGCGCGAATCTTGCCTCCTCCGCCGCCGTAGGGCGACATGCGGTCGAACTCCACCAAATCGCTGACCTGAACGAACTTGTTGCGTCCCTTGTGGACGAAGACCACGACATTCGGAACGCGCACCCCGTACTCCTTCGCGAGTTTCTCCGCGTTCACGGGATCCCGGTCGGGGTCCACGTAGCGAACCTTCACCTGCTTTGAGGCGTTCGCGTATTCGGCGAGAAGGTTTTGGACATCATCGAAGACCTTCTGGGTGACCGGATCGCGGCTGTCGGGCTGGAAGAAGACGATCACCTCGACCGCCTCACGGAGGCTCTTGAGGAGCTCCGTCGTCTTGCCGGAAAGCTTGTAATAATCGCTCCTCGACAGGTCCATCCGGGGCGGATGCCAGCGCTGGATGCCGAGGTTGAGAAAGACCGCCAGCGCCCCCGCGAGGAGGACCTGGAGGACGACGTTGAAGCCGATCGCGAAACGGCGGGGAGCGGAGCCTTGGGCCATGAGGGAAAGGAGTTGAAGAAAACGGTTAGGTCTTCCACCGACGCGCCTGGACGATGCGGTGGGTCACGAAAAGAAAGAAACCGGCGCCGGTGAGATAAAAGACGAGGCGCTTCCACTCGACCACGCCGCGGGAGAAGTCCTGCATGTGGGCGAGCATCGAGAAGGATTCGTAGAACTCGCGGTTCCCTCCGGCGGCGTTCAGGTAGAAGTAAATCCCCGCGAAGAACAGGGCGCAGCTTATCGCGAAGGCAAGCACGGCCGCGATGATCTGATTGCGTGTGCTCGCCGAGGCCATGCATCCAATCGCCACCAGAAGCATCCCCATCAGGAAAAGCCCGAGGTAGCCGCCCGCCACGGGACCGAAATCCAGCGTTGTCCGGTCCTGCGAAAAATGGCGCAGCACCCAAACGTAGGCGAGCGTCGGAAGCCAGAGGATGCAGAAGAAGAAAAGCCCGCTCAGGAACTTCGCCGCCACGTATTCGGTGTCGCGCACGGGCGCGGTCATCAGCGCCTCAATGGTCCCCGTGCGTTTCTCGTCTGCGAACAGCCGCATGGTGAGCACCGGCGGCACCACCAGGAGGATGATCCATGTGAACATCCCGTTGAAGAACCACATCAACGGCGTGTAGTCGCTCGGCCCTTCCGCGAGGATCACCACGATCATGTTGAAACTGATTCCGGTCAGGCCCAAGACGCAGACCCCCACGATGTAGGCGATCGGGGAGCAGAAGAACGCGAGCATCTCGCGTTTGAACAGGATGGCGACGTTTCTCATGGCGATCGGAGGAGGGTCAGGGAAAACAGGTTGTCCGGGCAATCAACAATCAGAAATCGCAGATCGGCCATCCCGCCTAATCATCCTCCGTGGTGATCTGGACGAAAACATCCTCGAGGGTTTGGCGGCGGCGCGTCAGCTCGCGGAGGCTCCAGCCGCGTCCGCGGGCGGCCTCGGCGGCCGCTTCGCGCAAATCCTCCTCGCGCTGCGGGTGCAGGGTCGCCCGGCACCAGCCGCCGTTGAGGCTCTCGACGTCCGCGCCGCGCGCGCCCGGCAGCCCCGCGAGGACGGTCTTCGCCTGCGCCGCGTCCGCGCGCAGTTCGACGAGCGTTTCGCCGCCGCCCATGCGGAGGCGCTTGAGGTTTTCCGGCGTGTCGCTCGCGACGATCCGCCCGCGGTTGATGATGAGCACGCGCGAGCAGGTCATTTCCACCTCGGGCAGGATGTGCGTCGAGAGGAGCACCGTGTGCGTGCGCCCGAGGTCCTTGATCATCGCGCGCACCTGGCGGATCTGATTCGGATCGAGCCCGATCGTCGGCTCGTCCAAGATGATCAGCTCGGGGTCGTGCACGAGGGTGTCGGCGAGCCCGACGCGCTGGCGGTAGCCCTTGGAAAGCTGGCCGATGATCTTCCGCGAGACGTCGGCAATCCCGCAGCGCTCGCTCACCTCCCCCACCCTCGCCTTGCGCTTCGCGCGCGGCACGCCCTTGAGCGCCGCGCGGAAATTCAGGTATTCCTCCACGCGCATCTCGGGATAAAGCGGCACGTTCTCGGGCATGTAGCCGATGCGCCGGCGCACCTCGAGCGACTGCTGATGGATGTCGAACCCGGCCACGACCGCCGTGCCCGAGCTCGCCGGCATGAAGCAGGAAAGGATGCGCATCGTCGTGCTCTTGCCCGCTCCATTGGGGCCAAGGAAGCCGACGATCTCGCCCTTCTGGACGGAAAAAGTGAGGCCGTGAACCGCAGTGAAGCCCGCGTAACGTTTGACGAGGTTGTCGACCTGGATCATGTGGAGGGAAGAAGTCCTGTGAAAAACCGAATTCTAAAAAAAGTTGCGCCACAGTCAAGCGACAATCCTCCAGGGCTTGGGATCCTTCAGGTACATCGTGACCCCCCCTTGAGGAAACTGAAGGTGGTGAACCAGGCTGGGATGGGGGCGCTCCACGGCCCCCTTCGGCTCATTCCCTGTCGGAGCAATCGGGAAGACGTTCCGAGAAAGACCGGGGCCGCAGGCTTGCGCTCATCGCGACCCGAAGACCTTCTTCAGCAGATCCGTGGTGCGCGCCGCGGGGTTCTCTCGAATCCGCTGCTCTTCCACGGCAACCATTTTGAACAGGCCGTCGAGCGCCTTATCCGTCACGTAGGCGTCCAGGTCGGCAGCGTTGCCGCCAAAAAACTGTGCGGCAGGGCCCGCCTTTGCCAGGAGATTTTTATAAGCTGCGGTGACCCCGACCTGTGCGGTGGCCTTCTGGACAATCGGGAGAAACTTCTCCCGGAGGCGCATCTCGCTGGATTTGCGGAAGAATTGGGTGGCGGCGTCGTTCGGACCCGCGAGGATGCCCTGCGCGTCGGCGAGCGTCATCTTTGAGAGCGCGTCGGCGAAGACGCCGGCGGCTTCGGGCACCGCCTTCTCGGCGGCGCGATTGAGCGTGACCACAAAATTGTCGGCGAGCGAGTTCTGCCCGGCCGCGCGCAGGCCGCGCTCCACCATTTGGAGATTTTCGGGGATCGGGATCCTCACATTGAGGCGATTGAGGAATCCTCCCTCCTTGCCAAGTTGAGCGACCGCCTGCTGCACGCCCTTGGCCAGGGCTTCCTTAAGCCCGCCGACGAGTTCCGCTTGGCCGAGCCCGCTTGTGGACGAAGGCGTCGCGTTCCCCGATGCGGGCTTGGACGGCTTAAGGATTGAATCGAGCCAGCCCGCGCGGAGCGTCGCGAGCGGAAGGATCAACATCAGAAGGACTGAAGTGCGAAACAAGGTTTTCATGTTTTTTACGGAAGCGGCGCTGCGTAATTCAGGTCGCCGCCAAGGCGTTTCCACTCGCGATAGACGAAAAATAGCGCGACGCTCGCCAAAACGCATACGACAAAATTCCACAAAAAAATCACCTGATAGGTCCCCGCCGCGTCAATGAGGTACCCCAGCAGCGTACTGCCGAAGATCGAAGAGCCGCAGCCCACGACGAAAATGTTCGAAGACAACTGCCCGTAACGTTCTCCGTTGAAGAGCTTCATCCCCAGCGACATTTCTCCAAGCCCCAGCCACACGACCGGGATTTGCGCGAGCAACGTATAGATCAGCAGCGTGACGTCGTTATGGATTAAAAAATAGCTTGCCAGCATCACGACGACATTCAACGCCGCGGAGGCGATCACGATGCGAATGGCGTGATATCGGTCGCACAGATATCCCGTGGGGAGATAGAGAAACGCTTGCAGCAACAGGCTCCAGCCCAGGATTTTGCCGGAAAGATCGAGGTCCAGCTTGAGAGTGTCCGTCGCCAGCAGAATCCAAAACGCGTAGATCGGGCGCGTCAGCCAGAGAAACATTTGCGCAATGTAATAATACCGATAGATCGGCACGGAGAAACAATCGCGAAAATGTTTGAAGAACACATGGAGCGTCCCGCCCTTTTCGCGCTCTCTCGGAGGAAGCGGAGGATAATCACCTTCGCGAATTCGCCAGCACATGGACCAAAACGACACCAGACAGAGCAAGCTGAAACCGAAAAAAGTTATCTGCCGATGCTCCATGATGTGGCCGAGGAAATAGCGAGAAAAGACAAATCCGCCCAACGTTCCGACAATCCGAAACAGGGCCAAGAAGCGGTTCAACACCTTATCCGGGACGACGTCCCGGAAAAGGCAGTAATAAATCGCGTTTAGGACCATGTTGAAAAAGTGGTACAGCACGATGAATACGCACAAAAGCACCAGCGTCACCGCCTCTTTCGGCAATCCCCAGAATCGTGCGAACACGTGCCCCTGCAGCCAGCCTCCGATTTCGGGCACGAACCCGATCAAAAACAAAGTTGCCGCTGTTCCGGGAGTGGCCCACAACAGGAAGGGAATGCGCCGGCCACGCGGACTCCGGGTGCGGTCGCTCCAGGTGCTGATCCAAGGCAGGAAGGCGACGTTCATGACGCCGATGACGCCGCTGGTCATGATGCCGATCAGGACGTTGGAGGCGCGCAACTCCTTCAGATACAACGGCACGAACCGCGGCACGACGCTTTCGAACATCTGGAAGCAAAAGTCGCCCCACAACAACCAGGCGAAAAGCGCGACCAAGCCGCGCGTCGTGTATTGGAGCGTGCCCAGGCGATAGATTTGGGGAGGTTCGCACGAAGGCGGCGCGTCTCCGTTCTGTTTCGTGAGAGTCATGAAGGGTGAGGACCGTCGAGAGAATCGTCGAAGACGCGCGCGAACTTCCGTGAACGCAACTCTTTCACGAAAGTCTGCCGTTGGAGAGTGCGCGGCCGGAAGTTCGAAGACCGTTATAATTTCATGAGTGCTGTCCAATCCAGAGGAACGACCTGTCCGGATTTCAGAGACTCCAACGCCTTCAAGGCGAGGAAGACCGATTGCGCGCCCCGCACCTCATTCGTGGGAATGGGTTTCTTTTCCAACAGGCAATCGCGCAACCACCGAATTTCCTCGCGGTGCCCTTTGTCCACCCAAACACGCACGTCGTAATAGTAGCCCACCGCGATCTGTTCGGGAGTCAATCCCTGTCGCGCCGCTTTCAGTGCCTTTCGAAGCGACGCCTCGGTGAAGCCGTCCAGCGGACCGCGAGGATTGAATTTCACCGGAAAAAACTGGTCCTCTTCGCCGGGTATCTGAGCGACGTTGAGCTCAACGAACTCATTCATGCGGATGACGCCGTGATTCGTGAAGATTTCCATCTGCTCTTTCGGGAACCCTTCCGTCCCGCATCCTCCGGAAATGATCGTCGCCTGAGTCTCGTTCGGATAAGTCAGAGTCATGAGGTTGTTATCCGAACGCCCACCCACCGCGTAGATCGTCTCCGGAAGGCTGTCGGTCAACCAATTGAGCAGGTCGAAGATGTGGCAGATCTCGTGCAAGATTGTGGATTGGCCGGAGCGCAGCGTTTGGCGATGGTGTTCAGGCCAAAGGATGTCTTCGCAGACGATTCGATAGCTGATGAGCGTCGGACCCCGGCGATGTCGACTGAAAATCCGTTTGACCTCCTGCATGATTCGCGAATAAGGGCGGTTTAATCCCACCATGCAAGGAGTTGGGCGCGCCCGGAAAATGCGCAGGATTTCGCGCGTCTCTTCCCAGTCTGTCCCTAGAGGTTTTTCGACGAAAACCGCTTTCCCAGCGTTCACCGCCGCGCGGATCAGCGGCAGCCGCGCATCCGGCTTCGTGCCGATCAAGATCAAGTCAATTGACGGATCCCGGATGAGCTTCTCCGCATCTTGCGTCACGTAGTTGGGGTCGTACTTGGACTGGAGGGGCGCCAGGACCGCAGCATTCAAGTCGCAGATCGCTCGAATCACGAATCCCGGTTCTTTCGCGAGATTCGGCAGATGATTGCCTCGGACGAACCCTCCGCAACCGATCAAACCGACTTGGAGCGAGGAATGCGCCGCGTCGCGGGAGGAGAATCTGTCCGTCTTGAGAGACGTTTCCTTCTCGGAAGCGCAGGATGCTTGGATATGAATCATGGCGCAGTCTTTCATTTATGCCTTCGAGAGTCAAGCACAAACGTTTGTGCTTCGACATTACTGCCTCCCTCTAGGAAAAGACGCGGCTCACGCGCGCTCGTGCAATTCGGCGGGGATGTCGCAGACATCAGGCTTTCGTCGAGATTTTTTGATGCGCGCCAAGATTTTTGCCGCCAGACAGTCGGCCAAGGTGAGAGGATTCTGATAGAGAACCGCCATCTGGGCGCGCAAATGCGCGAGTCGCTGCTCGCCGGAGATCGCCAGGGTGGGCGCTTTCAGAATCCGCTCGTCCTGCAGGAGGAGCGCGGCGGACAAAAAGCATTCTGCGGAGGCGGTATGCGCCAAGAGGAATCCATCGAAACGCTTCAGAGCATTCCGAGCCAGGCCTTCCTGGAGCCGCGCAGCCAGACTCTCCGCGGACGCGCACTTCCAGATTATGGGTTTGCCTCCCGGGCGTCCGATATAGTGTTTTCGAAAAGAATCCAGGCGCTTTTGAATCACTGTGTTCAGGCCGTGCGCCAACTCTCCGCCCTCCATCAGGGAAATCGCCAGCGGCTTTCGGACGCCCTTTTTCCAAAGGTAGTCGGCGGCGGCCTTGCCCAGAGAGTCGGCGCGGTTCAGCACGGAATCGAGCGACGGATGCACCCATTCGAACGCCAAGACGGGGCCTTGCGCGGCCAGACCGCGAATCCCCCGATCAGTTTGGACCGGATCAGGAACCGGTCCCAGAACGATCGCGTCCACCGAGCGTTGCCACAAGGCGTCCACCTCCTCCAGGAAAAGTTTGGGATCCATATAATGGTTGCCGAACAACAACAGATAGCCATGAGGACGGAGTCGCCGGTGGAGCTGCGCCATCACCGCCGGATAAAAGCTTTCTCCGAGGTTGGCGACCAGGACACCGATTGTCATAGAGCGTCGCGTGATCAAGCTTCTCGCGAGAAGATTCGGACGATAGCCAAGCTGCTGCGCGGCGGTCTTGATCCGTTTCTCCAATTCGACACTGATCCGCATGACACGCGCGCGGTTCCGCAGCACGTATGAGACGGTCGGGATGGTCACTCCGGTTTCCCGGGCAAGATCCGCCAGGCGTACCCTCTTTCGCGCGATCAGCGTGTCGTTTCGCACGGCATCCATCTCTACCTGCCGTCCACCTCTTTGCGAAGGGAAAAAGTCGAGCTCACTTCACTTCACAGTAGAACCCATAGCCGCCTCCCCCCTGGTCCACCTTGATCAAGAACACGTTCAACCCCTGGCGAAGCTTCACGGAATAGGTCTGCGCGCTCTGGCCGATGCTATGGCCGTAGGGCCACACGTTGAATTTGCCGACTGGCGCGTGATTGACCCAGAGCGCATACCCGTCGTCGCTGGAAAGGCGGAGGGTGGCTTCACGTTCCGTAGGGCTGACCAGATAGGCGATGCCGTAGCACAAGATGTCGCTCTGATTCTGGAACAGACCCAAATCTTTTACTGTGAAGAAGTCCACCATCGGAATGTTTTGATACTTGGAGTTCGGAGCTTCAAACGGCGTAAAAACCAGAAGTTTTCCGTCGGGTCCTTTGACCTCCCATCCGGGTGCCGCCGCGAGAGAGACCTCCCCGCCGAGGGCGCGAAGCCCGTCCACCTCCGTTTCGAACGGACGTTTCATCGTCCCGGGATCCAGACGGTTCGGAAACGGCCCGCAAAACGACCAGTGCAACACCGGTTTCTCCTTCTCCCAGGTCACCGGCTCGATCCGGGTCAGACGAATGTTCTTCAACAAAAACACCGCCGGTTCGTTCGTGAGCGTCGTCCCGGTCATGAAGCGAAGGTTCGCCAGACCGCCGCTACGCTCCGGCAAGGGAAACTGTCCGCAAAACTTGTCATCCAGCCAAAGGCGGAACCATCCGTCCGGTGCGGAGAACATCACCCGCACCGTCTGCCACGTCCCGACGACGCTGTTCGCCACCGGCTCAAACTCTCCTTTGCGGTTGTAGTAACCGAGCCGTTGTTCCTTGTCGAAGGCGAGCTTGAGCGCACCCAACTGGACTCCAAAGGACTGCTGCCGGCTCATTCTCCGGATCTCGAATGAGAGTGCGCCATAGGGCAGATCCGCCGTCATTTGTTCCATGACGCCGGGATGATCAATCCCCTTTTGAGTCAGACGCACCACATCTTCGCCGTCATCCTGCGCCATTTCGATCGTCGTTTGGCTTTTCTGCAGAGTCCATCCGCCCAACCCTTCCTTACCGAAGTCCGATGCGATCAGAAACCCGTATTTCTTGCGGGAGGCGGACACCGGCAAAACCACGGAAAGATCGGCGCTCTCGATCGCCAGCGTCCGCTCATCGGATGCCACCAGCAATACGTTCACGGAATAATCGCCCGCTTCGATATTTTCGGGGATCTTGACGGAAAACTCGTATTTTCCCGCCGCGGCGATCGGCGTCTCGGCAGAGGGCGAGATCTGCCAACCCGCCAGGGTTTGCACCACCAGCCTGGCCGGCGGATTCGCCAACTCCCGCACGCGGACCGCAAGCTTGAAGCGGCCTCCCCTCTCGACGCTCCGAGGAGCGGCGACTTCCAGGAGGCGGGTCAAGGCCAGCTTCGGCTGGCTCCCCTTCGGCGCGAGCACGTAAAGCGGCGACGTGGTCAGCCGGAGGAAATCCAAACGCCCCTCTTTCCGGTTGAACCGAATCGGGAGAGGATTCCCGTACATGTCGGTCACCCGGGGTTCGTCTCGAAGTCCACTCAACTCCACCACTTTTTCCCCTTTGATGCTCCAAAGCGGCAGAGACACGCGCCCGTCGCTTTTCTCGAAAAGAAATCCATAGATCTCGGGATCCTCGACCTCGATCCTCTTCCGGAACGCGGCGTCCATCAGATGCACGATCAAGTTAGGATAGGCCGGCAATAACAAGCGTCCGTTGCGCGGTGCGTGGTTGATGCACGACTTGATGTAGTCGCGCGTGCGGGCCAGGATCTGCAACCGCATCATGAAGTTCACCTGATCCAGCTCGTTGTACTGCATCAGGAAGTTGAGGTTGTAGTTCTTTTCGGTGATGTAGACGTCGGGCGGATTGACGTGATAGGCCTTCAGCAATTCGTGCGTTTCGTCCATCTCCTCAAGAAACGTGGCGACGCCTCTCGCGTTGCCGGTATAGGCGTCGGGTTCAGGCACTTCCGGTGCAAGTCCTCGGTAAGGATGCACTCCGATCCCATCGAGTTCCTTGGCCGCGCCTTTTTCAAGCAGACGCTTCAGGTAGTTCAATCCGTCATGCGTGTGTGGGCTGAGGATGATTTTGGATTGCGGAGCGTATTTCTCCTTCAGCGTGCGCACGATCCGAAGCGCCTGGAGATCGCGGTCTTCGGCTTGCGCGAACTCCTTGGAATCCGGCTCGTTCCACGCATCCCAGACCTCGACCTTGCCCTTGTAACGTTGGAAAAGGGTTTCCGCCCATTCGCGGTAAAGGCTCATGTCCCAATGGGCGGCGGTGTTGCTCAACGACGGGATGCCCGTGAGTCTTTTGCCGGTGTAGGCATGCGCACCGTCCGCCAGCATGAAGATGATCCTGGCGTTTTGTTGACGCGCTGCATCCACCCAGGCATCGAGGAGGTCCAGACGCTGGATCCGGCCAGGAGCCGTATGCACAAACTCCCAGCATCCGAGGAGATGCGCCCAGGTGAACCCGTGGTCGGACAACACCCGGCGTTCCGCAGGAGACGGTTTGGGGAAGTCGCTGTTCGGATCGCCTCCATAATAATGTGCGCCATAGGCATCGTACCCGGCGATGTTGCCGGGTTTCTCCAACGGCAGCTTCATCAGCGCTTCATACTCGAAGTTTTTGCGGACCAGTTCCTGTCCGCTCTTGTCCAGCACGCGAATCTCCAACGCGAACAACCCGTAGCGAAACGGCTTGGGCGCGAAGGTCGCGGTGCCGAGCAGCACTCCTCCCGGCCCGGGCTTGAGCACGAGCGGTTGCTCGCCCGAAAACGCCTTGGCCGTCTTCAGGTTGTAAGGAGTGGCCTTTTGGGAACCCATCTGACCGTAATCCATGCGCCCCTCGAGGACCTGTTCGGCCGCGTATCGGACGGTCACCTCGCGCTCCGTCGCCGCCGCCGCGCTCCACACGGAACCGCTGGTCACGCGAACCTCCACCTGGCAGGTTTCATCTTCGCGCAGAAGGGAGATGGGAGCGCCGTAGATCGGCGGCAGCGCAGGGTTGAGCAACCGGACGTCCACGCTTTCGCTTCCCGCCGCGGGAAGGACTCCCGTCAATATCGCGGCGACCGCTCCAATCGTTCGCAACGGCGTCATTTGTTGTTCTCCAGGAGAATGAACCCGGGCTGGGCACCTTTTTCGGCAATGAACGCTTCATCTGCGAACACGGTTTTGCCTTCGATTTCGATCCGCACGAAACGCGCGGTGCGATTCACGTTCGCCACGCTCGCTAGGCGGTTGTGCCACTTCGGATATTCAGGATTGGGGAACGGTTCGGCGGTGGAAACCTCGCCGACCTTGACAAGCTTTTCCTGGGTCGTGCCGACATAAAAGGTTGCTGTCGTGGGAAATGGCACGCCGGCGTCGCCCGCGCCGAGATTGATCCCTACTGCGCCGATTTCCTTGAGCGCGCCGAGGTCGTAATCCAGCACGACCTGGGAAGTCCCCTGCCAGCCTACGGAACGCTTCGTGGCGAACCATGCCAATTGCCAGAAGCCATCGGACAGTTTCGCCTCGTCATCCGGCCCGTTGCAGGTCCAGGACTGGTTCCAATAGTTCGGTTTGGGAGAGAGGAGGACCGTGGCGTTCTTCGCCAGATTAGGATAGAGACTGAATTCCAAGCGTGAGTTCGCGTCGCTCTTACCGAGCGCCTTCACTCCTTCCTGATAGATCGCCGTGATGGCCTCTTCGGTCAGTGGCCGATCGTAGATCGTGATCTCGTCGAGCACACCACAGATCGGACGGCGTCCCGAAAGATCCGTCGGCAGCGGTGAAAAATATATGCGCCCCTTGCCGGCGGGGGGCGAGTAATCCTCCAGGGCGCCTCCTCGCCCGTCCACGAACACCTGCCGCTTTTTATGCTCCGCAGACCAGTTGATCACGACGAAACGCCACTGCCCCGGCTCCCACGAGGCCGCCTCTGGATGCCGAGTCCGTCCGTAATCCCAATGTCCCTCGGCATTCAACACAGAGAAATTGCTCTCCTCCAGCATCTGGAATCGGCCTTTTTCGAACTCCACAAGCAGCACGCTACGATTCAGTTCGCCGTCCGATTCAACCGGCATGGGACGCGCCCAGAAGGCGATCGCTCCGTGTTCTGCCGAGATCCTCGTCGATTCCGGTAGTGCAAGAAATTCATACCGACTGTCCAGATACACACCCAGCCCCTTGACGCCCTTGACCAAGCGGACCGAATCCGATTTTCGGATTTTCTCGACTTCTGTTTTCGCCCTGTCCGAGTAGATCGCGGTTTCTACCGGCGTGCGGTCCAGGTTGTCGAACGAGAGCGAGAAGATCTGTTCCGCACGGATCATGGAGACCGCACTCAATCCTGTGGCGATCAGCGCCAGAATCCATGGAGGTGAGGAGGTTTTCATAAAGAGGAAGTCATTAGGATTTCGTACGGCATGCGTGGAGATCACCACGCAGGCTTGGGATAGCTCACGCAGAAATGGTAAGCCCAAGGATGCGGGGTTCCGCCGGATTGATCCCATTCCGAGGTGCGCACCCACTGGATCCGACCGTCTCCCATCAGGACGTTCGAACCTCCGGAGTGGCGCGTCTTGGCTTGTTTCAAAGATTGATTGCTTGGATTAATGCCGTCGGGGTAGTCGATGTTGTCAATCTCCACCCAATACGGCGTCTGGGAGGGATTGAGAATGTCCGCCACGCGGCTTGGTCTGAAATTTCCGGAAGAATCTCGCAAGCCGCCTGCGCATTTTCCGTAAAAGGTGTCGGTGCCCATCGCCGGGCCATAGGAGGTGCCGAAATCCTTGAATTGCGGATCGTTCGGACAGCATAAAACCGAGGCTCCAAGAATGTGGGTTGAGCCGGAGCTTTTGATATAAGGTTTGAGGACATAAACCCAAATGTCCTCCCAATTTTCAGGCACAGAATTCATTCCGCCAGGAAGGAAGTCCTCATGTTCATTGGCATAAATGAAGCAGGACAAACCGATCTGTTTCAGGTTGTTGGCGCAGGCGACCTGCCGCGCCCGATCACGCGCCCGTCCGAGCGATGGCAGAAGCAGGGCGGCGAGGATCGCAACGATCGCAATGACGACCAAAAGTTCGATGAGGGTAAAGCAGAAGTTGGAAGCTGAAAGCTTGAAGCAGGAAAAGGAGGTTTCGCAGCGAGACTCTCGCCGCCAATCCATGCGACGAACGAGCAAGAAGGACGCCCTACGGGACGCCTCTCTAAACTGCTGCAGCGGAGCATCCCTTCCACGATGGAGCTTTCGCATGGCGACGGAAAGGCGTACGCCACGCTACCGTCGCCGTCGGAGGACAACCAAGAGCGCCAGCCCCATCGCCATCGCGCCAAAGGTCGAAGCTTCGGGAATCGGGATCAGCGATCCTTCCCAACCCGCGAATTGAAACGTCTTGCCGTCCAGATAGGCATTCCCGGCAAGATGCTGGTCGTAATAGAGATTCACGTTCAACGTCAGGATGGAGCCGAGGAGGTTGGTGTTGAGCCCTCCGATATCGAGTGTGCCAATGTAAAGAGCGTTGGCCACGCCTCCCGTGATCTGAAGACTGTTGTTCACGGCGATGTTCAAGGTGCCGATCGCAAAGTTCGTCGCCAGCTGCGCGATGCTGATCCAGTTGGACCCCAGATCCAGTGCTCCGCTGCCGCTCAAGTCGAGCACATGGTTCGTCGTTCCGGTCGTGATCCCGAAGCCGGTGTCGGCGAAGACCACCTTGGCCGCCGACATATCGAAGGCCCGATTCGTCGACTGCATCGTGAAATTACTCCCGAAGGCATAGAGATCGTCCTCCGCTGCGACTACCGTCGCCGTCGGCCCCACAGTGAAGTTCCCGTTAAACGTATTGGTCGAGGGATCGCTCACATAAGCGCCCAGGTTGACGACGTTGCCGTGATAGACCACCTGCGCGTTGAGCACCGTGAGCGCGCCCGCGTTGGTGACGGCGCCCGCGATGTGCGCCGTGGTGTTGGAGACCAGCAGTGCGCCACCGTCGCCGATCGTCAGGCTGCCGCCGCGCCATGCCGTTGCCCCCTGAACCATCTCCAAACGCACGTAATTGCTCGCTCCCAGCCCCGCGCCAAACGTATAGCTCTGCCCCGAGGCGGCATTGGACGACGCGTTGAGGCGAAAGGTGTTGGCTCCCGCAAAGGCGATCTTGGCGATCTGGGCATTGCGGACGTCCGCTGCATCCACGTTACGATAGGCGATCACCGCGTCGCTTACCACGACGCTGCCTTCCGTATTCGTGGTGATGTTCGGCGTCGCTGTGATGAACTGCAGCACGCCTCCCGATTGATTCGTGAAGATCCCGCTCCCGCCGATTCCGGTGACGAGATTACTCGTTTCGAGGATGCCTCCCTGGCTCAACACGAAGCGCCCCCAGCCCGAGGTCGTCGCGTTGGTCCCGAGATAAAGATTGGTTACCGAAAGATAGCCGCCTGACATCGTCACCACCCCTGTGCTTCCGTAAAGGCTGCCGACCTGCAGGGTCTTCGAAATGACATTGCTACCGCCCGAGATATTCAGGAACCCTTGAGCTCCTCCGCTAAACCCTCCCACGAACGTATCGCCTTCGTTCAGGACCGTTCCTCCCGAAACCGTCATGGTGCCTTGGGCTGCAGTATTCCCTCCCAGTTTCAATCCAAGATTTTTCAAAACCATCGTGCCGTTGGTCATTGTGACAATGGCCGTGCTGCTGACACCTTCCGCGACCGTCAACTGAACGCCCTCTTGAAAAAATCCACCATAGATATTCAACGTCGAACTCCCCGCCGAACTCATCCGGAAGCTGTTCCCTGCATTGTTGACGAACGTCCCGCTGTTGACGGTCATCGTTCCGCCATCGCGAAGCGCAAACTGTTTATCGGTGGTGTTCGTCATCACGCCTCCGTTGATGTTCAATTTCGCGGTACTGCCAACATAAAAGTGATTCCCAACCCCCTTGGCGACGAACACTCCGCCGGTATTGACGTTTAAAATCGCACCAGTATACAGAGTTACGTAATAAGACGAAGGGAAATTGCCTCCGGTCACGACAAAACCGTTGGTGTTGATGTTCAAGGTTGTGGTTTTTCCACTCCCGGTGCGAATGTCGAGATTCGTGAAGCTGGCTGCAGACATGGGCTGGTCATAGTTCACGACGTAGCTGACCGTTGTGTTGGTCAATCGGCCATAATCCTCCGCTCCCGGCACGGCACCGACGGACCAGTTTCCGGCTGCGTTCCACTCGCCACCAGCCGTGTTTGTCCAAGCGATTTCAGTCGCCGATAAATTTCCCGCGCACACGATCCACAGCACGGCCATCGCCGAAGCGAAGAGCCGCGGGGTGATCCGGCGCACCGGCAGAGGAGAGATTTTCATGGGAATACCCGGTTAAGAATTCAAGTTTAGTTGGATTTTTCAGCGAGCGAAGGGCAGCGGTGCTTCGGATTTCTCGGGAGCGTTCGGCGAACGTCACGAGCATCGAAAGGGAGATCTCGAGTCATTGGCCGCAAGAATACAGAATTCGCGAAATGCGTCAAGCACAAACGCTTGTGCGTTTTTCCGAGAGAGACAGCGTTCAAGTCCCCGTCCAAGCGCGCCGATCCCCCGCGAATCTCACACTCCTGGAAGGGCCACGAAAGCTTGCCGAATTCCCGGCGGCATCCACAAACGCTTGGAGGTTGGCGACAGACATCTCCGGTTCCAGGACGTGGATGGGCGCAAGGATCAAGTCGTCGTCGCACTCCAGGCCTTCGATGTTTTCTTTTGCCGCCCGCCGCACGTCGGCCGTCATGCCAAAAGGCATCGTGGTCTGGGTGCCGATCGCACCGCCAAGGCGAGGCGGTCGCCGAATCGCCGCTTCACCTCCTGCGGGTCCAGGCATTCGGACTGAATCGGGTTCAGGACGGCAACCCCGATCTTAATGAAGCGCCACCCGCATTTCACGGAAAAGGTCTTCGCCGCTGGTCCCGCGCCGGACTCCGGGCTTGCTTTTCGTGGGACTTCCTGCGAGGGTGCGGAGGCTCACTTCAGAGCGATGGGGGCGACCGGCATCGACCTGAGAGATGAGGTTGAAGCTGCAGGCCGGGGATCCTCGTCGGCCCCGTCATCAAACGAGGAAAAAAACAGAAGCTAACGAATCGTTGGCTCTGGCGGCCTAAGCCCGCCAGCGCGGGATGAGCGACACCTGCTGGTTCCTCTCGCGCCAAAAGCAGGTTAGCCGGGAGGCGGAACGACCGCGACCTGCCGGTGAAATTAAAACCGTGGACGTCAGGCGGCGGCAGGGGGCGGACTGCCAATGTCGCCGCCGAAATCGCCCAGTCCGTTAAGCCTGTAGACGCTTCTCCCGACTTTCCCAGGGACAGGGGTTCAACTCCCCTCGCCTCCACCATTTTTCTTGCGGCCTCGCCGGCCTGTGGGTGGATTTGTCTCGGAAACGCAGGCGAGGATTCGCCGCGGCTGACACGCCCTGCCTCCCGCACTCCGGGCGTTTCGTCTTTCGGTCAGTTGACATCGCGCCCCGCAAGGAGGAGGTTCCCAAGCCCGCTCCAGATCGGGCGACCTTCGCCGCCATGCCCTCCGCCCCTTCCGCCGCCGCGCCAGAAACGGAGAGCCCTCCCCCGCCCCACACCCCTTCCGTTGACGCCGCCTGGGAAACACGCGCGTGGAAGAAGGTACTCCCCGGCTGGCGCCTGCTTCACGGGAGCTTTCCCGGACAGGGCCTCAGCGTCGAGGATCACGACTTCCGCACGCCGGAACCTCTCACCTGGGCGCGCAGTTTTCACCCGGACAGCTTGGAGATCTGCCTCAACCTCGGCGGAACCGGATGCGTACGCTGCGGCGCGCGGGAGGCGCGCTACGCGCCCAACACCATGGGTTACCACATCTCGGGATCCACTCCGATCGAGGCCCAGCGGGCCGGCGGAGAACGCCACTGTTTCATCACGATCGAGGTCTCGCGGGCGTTTCTCCGCCTGTATCTCGCAGGATGCGAGGCGGAGCTGCGGCCCGACGTCCGCGCCATCCTCGAGTCCGCGCGCAACCCAAGCTCCGTTTCCGAGGTGTGGCGCATGGACCTTGACCGTCAACTCCTCGCGAGACACCTCCGAAACCCGCCCGTCTCTCGCCTCGCGCAACCGCTCTGGTATCTAGGCAGGACCCTGGAGGTCTTCACCCGCCTCTTCTTCGCGAAGCGCTCCCCGCTTCGCGCCTCCTCCAGACGCTCCACGCGCGTCTCGAGGGACCGAGTGGACTGCGTCCTTTCCCGTCTGAGAGATCATCTTCATCACCCGCCAAGCCTCAGAGAACTCGGGCGGGAGGCAGGCTGCAGCGCGTTCCACCTCAGTCGAACTTTCTCCGAGGAAATGGGGGAGACCATCCCTAAACATCTGCGGCGTCTGCGCGTCGAGCGGGCCGCCGAGCTCCTGGCCACCGGCGATTACAACGTCACCGAGGCGGCCATGGAGGTGGGTTACCGGAGCCTCAGCCACTTCACCAAGACATTCCGCGACCTCATGGGTTGCTGTCCGGGACTCTATCCCCACGCGCGCCTCCCCGTGCCAACCTGCGCGCCCGGACGACGGTCCTGACTCCCGGACGAGGGAGCAACCCTGCGCTAAAACTTCGCAAGTCCGCGACAGCGGGGACGGAGGAGGGCGGTTAAGCTCTCCGCCATGAAATTGACCTTTTGCACCGCGTTCGCATGCCTGGGCTTCATCGCTCCGGGGCTCATGGCCCAAACCGCCGCGTCTCCGGGCAACACCCTTCCGGAGGTCGTGGTCACGGATAAGCACGCGACCGATGCGGTTCCCCGGTCGGCCTCCACCGGATCGAAGACCGACACTCCGCTCAAGGATCTCCCGGCTTCCGTCATTGTGATCCTCGAGAAACTCATGAAGGAGCAGGGAGGCACCGGCCTCGACGACACCATCAGAAATGTCAGCGGCCTCACGCAAAGCAGCTCGGGCAACTACGGCTTTTTCAACAACTACCTCTCCCGGGGATTGAGCCTGGATTTCCTGCGCGATGGCGTGCCGGACGGAGCCAGGATCAACGGCTATTCCCGTTCGCTGCTGAACGTGCAGCAGGTCGAGGTGCTCAAGGGTCCGGGTTCGGCCCTTTACGGCAGCTCCTCTCCGGGCGGCACCATCAATCTCGTCACCGCACCTCCCCTTTCGCGGGGGCAGTATTCGATCTCCCAGGTCGCCGGGAGTTTCGACACCTACCAGTCCTCCATTGATTTCACCGGCCCGCTCGGCGCCGAAGGAGTCTCCTACAGGCTCCGCAGCGCGTATCACACCTCCTCCGGATATCGCGGACTCGAACAGGAAAGGATCGAAGTTCTGCCCGTGCTGCAATGGAAGCTGAACAAAGACCAAACGCTGACCTTCGATTTCGACTACCGGGACCTCGACCTGACCTCCGACACCTCCGGCATCCCCTTCCGAGGGAGGACGCTGCTGTCCGTGACTCCTGACCACCGTTATTACACGCCGTTCGCGACGACGGAGCAGCGCATTCTCCGCGGCTCAATCCGCCATGAGTATCATTACAGCCCCGATCTGACCCTGCGCAACAACCTGGTCGTTCTGAAGCGCGATCTCTATCTCCTCCGCAACGCCGGCGGCGCCGTGGCGCCCAACAGCATCGTCATGACAGGTCGCAACTTGCGCAGCCAGCGCGACGACGCCTCGGACCTGATTTATCAGCTCGAACCGGTCTGGAAGATCGAGACTGGCGGCATCGAGCAAACCCTCCTGGGAGGATTCGAGTTCCAGCACCACAGCGCCGACGCCCGCCGGGAGACGGCGGCTCTCTCGAATATCCGCAACGTGTTCGATCCGATCATCCCGGAGACCTCGATCGCCGCATTGAACTTCAGGCCCAATTTTGACCGCTCGCTCGAAGCCAACTATTTCAGCCTCTACGCTCAAGATCAGGTTGATTTCGACGAGCACTGGAAGGTCCGGATCGGAGGCCGGATCGATCGCTTCGAAACGTACGACTACAACCGGATCGGCTCGTTGGACCGGCGGAGATTCGACACCGAGTTGAGTGGACAGTTCGGCCTCGTCTACCAGCCGATCCAGGCCACCTCTTTCTACAGCGGCATTTCGCAGGGGGCGCAGGCCATCCTGAACACCGAAACCGGAAACTCGGCTCTTCCTCCGGAAAATTCGACTCAATACGAGCTCGGAAACAAGACCACCTTCCTCGACGGACGGATCAGTCTGAACACGGCCCTCTTCCGGGTGATCCGGGAAAACTTCCTCGTGACGATCGGCCCCGATCAGGTGCCGGTCGGGGAACAGCAAACCCAGGGAATCGAGTTCGACCTCCAGAGCGAACCGCTCCGCGGATGGAAGCTCTTCGGAAACTATGCCCTTTACGAAGCGGAAATCACCCGTCTGCCGAGCACCCCTTCCGTGGAGGGAAATCGCCCCACCGGCGTGCCCGTTCAAACGGCCTCCGCGTGGACCACCTACGAAATCCAAACGGGAATCTTGAAAGGGCTCGGATGCGGAGGGGGAACCACCTTTCGGGACGAGGTCTTCCTGGATCAGGCGAACACCCAAGGCATTCCCTCCTACGTCACCGGCGACGTCGTCGTGTTCTATCGGCAAGGCCCCGTCGAACTCCAGGTGAATCTGCGCAATGTCACCGACGAGACATGGTATCGAAACGGAGTGAACAGCGGAGCCCTTCCTGGAACTCCCTTGACGATCGAGGGAACCGCCCGACTCACCTTCTGATCGCGACCTGCGCCCCTCCCCCCTTCTCCTCTCATGGACCCATCCACAAACTCCCGTTTCCTGACGAAGGCCCATGGACGGCTCGGGCTCGCGTTCAGTTGCTTCCTGCTGCTCTCCGCCGGCAGCGGACTGCTCCACCTGTTCATGGGACGTCTCGAGCCCCAGGTGCCCGCGCGTTCATCCAAGGTCCACACGTTAAATCCCGAAAAACTGAAGCTCTCCCTCCCCGAGGCCGCTGGAAAGGCGCGGGAAACCCTCGGGATCGGATCGCGAGACTCCGCCATCCTCATGGCCGCCGTGTGCGTGGTGGAGCGAGAGACATGCTGGCAGATTCTTTTTCAAGGCACAGAGAAACCCGTCTATGTGAATGGCGAAACCGGCGCCGTCCATCCCCGGATGGACGAGGAGTATGCCCGGCAGATCGCCGCCGAGTTCCTGGGCGACCCCTCGATGACAAAGACGGACTATTTGACCCGCTTCAACCGCGAATACACTCGCGGATCGCGAATCCTGCCTGTTTATCGCTTCGATTGCGGGGATGGAAGGGGGACTCGCGTTTACGTCTCCACCCTTCAGAAGGGCGTGGTGCGCTCCACGAATGATCGTCGCCAGTTCTTGGCGACCCTCTTCGGTTTCCTGCACGAATTCAAATTCATCCCCAACAAGAACGCGCGCGACCTTGCGCTGGCCACGGTTACCACGGGCGTCCTGGTGGCCGCCGCTCTGGGCGTCGCCCTTTCCTTCCGCGCGCGCCCCGGACGCGCGCGGGGCTGACCCCTCCTCTTTCCCCAACCGAAAGTCCCCCATGCTCTCTCTCTTCCTCAAAGGCGGCCCGATCATGTGGCCGTTGCTCGCCACATCGCTCCTGGCCGTCACCGTGGTGATCGAGCGACTGGTCTTCATGCTCCGGGAGCGCCGCTGCCGCCGACCCGACGTGGTGGAAACCGTGCTGGATCACGTCGAGAAGGGAAGAACCGACGAGGCCATACGATGCGGCCGAGGCAACGAGGATTTCGTAGCGCGCACGCTGGCTTACGCACTCGAACATCAGGGGCGCTCGCTCTCGAACGCCATCCTGCGCGCCGCCAGCCTTGAGCTGAAGCGTTTTCACCGCGGGCTGCCCGTGCTCGACACCATCATCACCCTGGCCCCTCTTCTCGGCCTGCTCGGGACCGTCACCGGCATGATCCGTTCCTTCGGATTGATGGGGACGGAGGAACTGGGCGCGCCGGCGGCCATTACGGGGGGGATCGCCGAGGCGCTCATCGCCACGGCGTTCGGCCTGGGAATCGCCATCCTCGCTCTCATCCCCTTCAATTACCTCACTGCGCGCATGGAAGAGGCGCGCCACGAGATGCAGGACGCGGCCACCCATCTCGAACTTCTCCTCACGGGAAAGAAGGAGCCTCGCACATGACGATCCCCTCGCCATCGAGAAGGCTCCGGGCGCGGATCGAGATCATCCCGCTCATCGACATCATGTTTTTCCTTCTCGCCACCTTCATGATGGTGTCGGTCTCGATGGTGAAGAATCTCGGCATGCCGGTGAACCTGCCGAAGGCGGCCACGGCCACGCCTCAGGAAAGGAAAAATTCTGCGAGCGTGACGATCTCGGCTGACGGCTCGTTCTTCTTCGACCGCGAGCCCGTCACAGCGGAACAACTGCGGCACCGTCTCGTCGCCTTCAAGATGCGACATGCCGACCCGCGCATCTTCATCAACGCCGATGACCAAGCGCGCTTTGGAGGGGCCATCGCGGTCCTCGATCAGATCCGCGAGCTCGGAATCGCCCGGGTGGCCGTCCAAACCCAACGTCGTCCTGAAAACGTCAGCACTCCATGAACTCCAACTGGCGACGATGTTTCTTTACGGCCTGCGGAATCCACGCGTTGGTTCTGTTCGGCGTCGGGCAGGCGTTGAACCACCTCCCCGCATACGGAATGCAGATCGGACAAAGCAGCGTCGAGATGGAGTTGCTTGCCGCGCCGTCCGAAGCGGTTCCACCGACGGAGGCTCCGCAGCCGCTTCCCTCCCCGGAGCCCGAGGTTGAACCGGAAATGCAGATTCCCTCTCCAAACAAACCTCCGCCAGCCACGCCGGCCTCCGCCTCGCCCGCTCCCCCTCAGACGGGAAGGGACGCCACCACGGCGCGCTCGGAGGAAGGCGCCACAAGCGAAGCCCGACCCGAGTATCTCAGAAATCCGCCGCCCGTTTACCCGGCCGCGGCGCGCCGTTTGGGACAGGAGGGTCGGGTGCTCCTCTGCGTTGATGTGGATGCGAGAGGGAGACCCACCGGAATCACGGTGAAGGCGAGCTCCGGGTTTTCCCTCCTCGATAATGCCGCCGTCCTCGCGGTCCAGCGATGGGTCTTCAGTCCCGGCACCGTGGCTTCGATCCCCACGGCCTCCCGGGTGAGCATCCCCATCCGGTTCCGCCTGACCGAGTGACCCTCCCTCGAATAGCGGTCTTTGATGCGCGGCATGCAGCCCGCGTGACTCCAATCGGTCAGGTCCTCCGGCTGTGATTCCAGATCCCCTTCCTCGTGGCGCTGGCGTATCCCAGCGCGCCGGTGGAGAGCGCCCCCGCGATCGGCGGCCTGTGCATCCTGCACGGATGCATGCCCACCAAGGCCATCCTGCATTTCTCCGACATGATGGCCCTGCCGCGTCGCGCAAGGGGTGAATGCAAAAAGCGGTTCACCGCGTCGCCTGGACGATCCGCACCTCGTGCCCCTTGGTGACGGAACGAATGACAAAGTCGTGGTGCGGTGGCCCGAGCCGGTAGGCGACTTCGGCAAGACCGCTCCGCCCAAACATTTCCGGCTTTCCTCTTGGCTGAACGAATATTTGGAAATGCTTTGTCACAACGTAGCCGGGAACGATTAACGTTCCTTCACGCGGAAGTTTCGGCTCGCGAATCCGCCCGCGCAGGATGTCGGGGACGAAATACTGCTCGGCCTGGATCAACTCAGGCCGGTTGGTCGTGTACCCATGATGCCAGCGAGCCTTGTCGCGCTTGCGGCTGCAGTGAGGAATGCAGTTGCGAAAACCCGCGGCGCGGTTCGCCTTCACAAACTCCTCATTCATCCAGCCCGGGCATTCCGTCTCGGCTTCATCCCAGAAAATATGGAATCGAGTCTGGCCATTGTTGCCGGCGCCGGGCGTGACGTTCCGTGCCGCGTACACAGCCGGCAACTGGCTCGGTTTTCCACCCAGCGTCTCGATCAGGATTTTGTTGCAGTCGATGCGTCCCTTCGAGCGATACCACGCCGCGTAGTCGGTGATGCCGAAAAACGCCGCCGCAACACGGAACGTGTCCGGAAACCGGACGAAACAGGAAAAGGCATTCGCGCCGCCGCCGCTGTAACCCATGACGTTGAGGTTCGTCGCATCGACCTGCCGAGGGAACTTTTTGCAGCAGAACTGCACCGCGTCGTAGATGTCCATCACATCCAGCCCGCCGCTGTCCCACACTCCGCCCGACTTCCCGCGCCCGCGCATGTCGGGCGCGATGGCGAAAAGGCCTTTCTCGGCAAGGCGAAGGATGTCGGGACGAACAGGATCGCGTCCGCCGCTGTAGCCGTGCATGACAACGATGAGGGGAAGTTTCTTGCGCGACGGACGGAAGCATAGATCAACCATCAACGGCCCTGAACCATCCACGCGGCTTCGGTAACGAAGGGTTCGAACTTTCATGCGCCGGAGTGTTTACTCCGCGTCGAGGACGCTTTTCAAGAACTCAGTGGTGCGCGCCCCGCGGGCAACCCCTCCGCGTGTGGGGTGCGCCCCTGGGTGCTGGCCGCCGGCGACGCCCTCAGCCACCTGGTGCGCCCGAGCCTCGATGGCCGACACGCCTGCCTCGTCTACGCCACCCACCGCGCCCGCTGGACCCGCGCCGAGCGTGCGTTCACTTTTAGCTCGATCATTCACCGCCACCAGTTCATCCTTCGCAGCCACGACCGCGGTGGCTGCAACCGCACCGCCGCATGGAGTCATGCGGTTGAGGCCCGGCTCAAAGACCAGCGTCTCATGGCGGTATACCAAAACCAAAAAGTGTTACCCGATTATCCCCTGAATCGGTCTCATTAACCGCTGGTCGTCACAATCGTTTCGATCAAATGCCCGGCGTGACGCCAAAACTCCGCAACCAACCATGAGCTGGTCTCTCTCCTTTCTCGTCGCCTTTCTCACCGGGGTTCTCGGCCTCTTCGTTTCCGGCCTGGTCACGGCGGCCTTGAACACATGGCTCAACGTCTCCACCCGCGAAGGCGCGGACAGCTATTTGATGATTGCGATGGCGATCATCGGCGGGTTTGTCGGATTTCTGCTGGGACTGACGGTGAGCCGGGTCGTCGCGGGAATGACCGAGCCGGGCTTTCTCAAGGCGCTGGGAATTTCCGGCGGGGTGGTGCTCGCCCTGGGCGGCCTCGCGCTCCTGGTCGGCTGGCTCAGCGCGGACTTCGCGCCCAAGCTGGACGGCAAAAACCTCGAACTCGCCCTCGAAGTGCGTTGTCCCAAGGGCTTCACGCTGCCCAAGGAGCTGGATGAATACGGCGCGTATGCCGCCGTGCGCATTCCCGGCAGCCGCCGATATCAGCCGCAGGGAAAGCTCGATCTCGCTCATCCCCGGTCGGAGGACGGACGCATGATTGTCACCGCTCGGGTGCCGCTCCAAACAAGTTCGGCGAACAAAGTCATGACCGTGCGCTTCAGCAAGGAAACCGACCTTATATTCTGGCTGCCGCAGCGCCGTCACCCCAATCGTGGTGATCTGGAATGGAGTCCATGGGTGGATTCTGGTTGGGCCGTCGGCACCCCGGAGCCGCCGAAAGAGAAACGATTCAACCTGCGCTACAAGGCGCTGATCGTCGAGCCGCCACCACCGGAGCCGTCGCCCGCGGACGCGCGCGCAAAGGAATTCGCCGCGCTCCCGCCCGACGCGCCCCTGGAGCAATGGCTGCCGTTCCTATTTGAAGAACCCAATGCCGAGCGGACGAAGGTGGTGATCGAACACATCAACGCGCAACAGGGCGACCTGGCAAGACTGCTCCGATCGAAGGACGGACCGATGCGAGAGTGGGCGTTCGCCGCGGTGAAATACGCGGAGCAGCCCGCGCCGGAAGTGAAGGGCGCCGTGCTCGCCGAGGGCCGCGACATCGCGGAAGGCATCCGCCGGGCCAACGCCCTGGCGGCGGAGGATCCGCAATTCATTGACGCGCTGCTCGATCTGCGCACGCGGTTCAATCATTGGAAGGACGCATGGTGGCTGCTCAGCAAGCGTCTGGGTGTGGATGGCCGCCCGCCGGTGCAGGAAATTTACGATCTCGCGACCGCGCGCGCCCGCGGCACGGCGATGGATGAGATCGCCGACAACGCCCGCGCAATCCTCGACGCGTTCCGCCAACCCGCCGCCGAGAAGAAGCCGTGAGCCGGCGGGGCGTCCGCAAACTTCGTGAGCCTCCCAAGCGAACGCGCGCAGCGAAAGACGCCGCCGGACACATCCACCATCGGTCCGTTCACCAACCTGGAGAACGCGACCGGTTGGTCGCGCGCGCTGCATTTCCAGGACAAACGTCCGCCGCACGAAGTCCAGTTCGCGCTGGAGCGCGAACTCATGACGCTGTTTTCCGGCAAGATGGACAACGGGCAACTGCGCCTGCTGGCCAGGGCGAACGTGAACGGCGTCGGATACTCGTTCGAGCTGCACTTTGCGGCCGCGCTGCCCGGCAAGTATTGTTATTCGCTCCGCGTCGAGGCGTCATGGGCCGAACATCCGGAGACGCACCACGACTATTATCGCAAGACCTCGGACAGTTGGTATCACCTGTGGACGCGCGATCTGATGGCCGCCCGTCCGCCCCAGGCCAAAGCCGGCCAAGGCGGGCGTTACCGGAAGTGTTGTGAGGCGGCGCTTGCGGCGGAGCTACATCTGGACTCCGTGGCGGCCGTGCAGCGCGCCATCGTGGACGGCGTGAAGCGCGGCGGGTCGTTCGGCACGTCCCACAAGGAGGGCGGCACGAACATTTACTGGCGCAACGGGAAATTCGTCCGGTCCAACTACGGAGATTCTCCCGACGAGCGGGAATTCACCGATGAAGCGGAGTTCCTGAAAATGCTCCGGCAGTTCTTCCAGTTCGAGGTGACGCGGAGCGCGGGCCAGGAGCCGCCGCCCGACTTCGACGTGTGGAAACTGATTCTGCGCCGGATGCTGCCCAAGTAAGCCACCAGGCACTACAGATCGCCGCTTGCCATCGCACTGGTCATCGTCCTGCTCGTGCTGCTCGACATGGGTCTGGGTGCAGGCGTTGGGCATCTTCGCGGTGAACTTGAAGAGCGGGCGCATCTCCTTGGATAAGCTACGGCTGCGATGCCTTAGAGAGTGTTTGAAAATTCAACAGAGGGCAGGCCAATTTTCAAACACCCTCTGAGGTCCTGCTATCAACCTTCGCGGACTTCTCGGGGAGGTTATGACGGGCCTCGCCCAAGCACCGGCGGATTATGTCCCCAATCTTTGCCCTGACCCGCGGCGGCAGAGTTGGGCAACATCGGGACAAAGGAAAGACCATGGGAATGTTCCTGCTCAACGGAAAGTTCCAGGAGTTCGACTGGAGCATGCACGCATGGGGAAGGATCCTGGAACTGGCCTGTGCGCATGGCTGGCGACCGGCCGGGACTCGTCTTCAGGAGAGCACCTGTCGGTTCATCGGCAAGGACGGCGATACCTGCCTCGAACGCTGGCCGCTCATGAGATGGTCGCGTCGCTGGAAAGGGGGATATGACTCGAACGACGCCCAGATCGTGACCGCCCGGGACGCTCGGGCCATGGCGGCGGCCCTGGCGAAAAGTCTACGCCACATCCCCGACGAGGAGATCCTCCCGCGCAAGAAGGCAAAGGTCGACAAGGAGGAAGAGGAGGTTCATTCCTACTTCAGTGGGAGGATCAACAAGAACAACCTTCGCGTCTTCATCCGCTTCTGCCGCGCAGGGGCGTTTCAGATCCGTTAGGTATGCTGCAAAATGAGTCCTCGAAGCATCATTCCATCCGACTGCCGCGGGATTCTGGAGCGATACCGCCATTGCCGGCGGCAGCAGGTCGCCGACCATCTCTCCGAGGAGGACTGTCGCCTATTCTTCCACTGCGCCATCTGCGGAAGCCCCCTCAACGAGAACAACCTGACGGGGTTGCCGAATGCTGAACCTCTCGGGTACTTCCCTTGGCGACGAATCTGTGATGAGTGCGACCGACGCGCGGTCGGACCCGACGGTGAACCGGCCACCAGCGGGGGTCTCATGGAGATCAGCAAAGGCATCTTCACCTCGTTCGAGGGATCCCAGAACCCCGTCTGGATCGACGGCGTCCGGTGCTACCGCCGCTACCGGTTTGGAGGCCACGCGGCGTTTCTTGAGGACGAGGAACACCGCCGTCTACATGTCTGCATGCGCCGCACTTGTGTGGGAAGCCTGCTCGGGCTCGCGGTGGGGGATGCGATGGGTGCTTCCGTCGAGTTCAAGGCGCCGGGCAGTTTTTCCCCCGTCACGAAGATGCGCGGCGGGGGTCCCTTTGGTCTGAAACCCGGGCAGTGGACGGACGACACCTCGATGGCGCTCTGTCTCGCGGAAAGCCTGATCGCGAAGAAGGGATTCGACGCCAGGGACCAGATGGAGCGATACCTCCGCTGGTACCGTCAGGGATACCACAGCAGCACGGGGAAATGCTTCGATATCGGGAACACTACGCGCACCGCGCTGGAAACCTTTGAACGCACGGGCAATCCGTTCTCAGGCCCGACCGACCCCGACACCGCCGGCAACGGTTCGCTCATGCGGTTGGCCCCTGTGCCGCTGTTCTTCTGGCGCGATCCTGTGCGGGCGATCAAGCTGGCCGCGGAGAGCTCGCGAACCACGCACGGGGCGCGGGCCGCGGTGGACGCCTGTCGCTACCTTGCTGCCCTGCTCGTGGGCTGTTGTCGGGAGGCGACCAAGCGGGAGCTGCTCTCGCCGCGCTACAGCCCGATTCCTGGGTACTGGGAAACCCATCCCTTGTGCCCCGAGGTGGATGCCGTGGCGGGAGGGTTTTGGCGCGGCAAGTCGGCGGGCGACCTTCCCGCGAGCGGCTACGTGCTGGACACGCTGGAGGCGACACTCTGGGCATTCGCAACCACGGACAACTTCAAGGACGGCTGTCTGAAGGCCGTGAACCTCGGCAATGACGCCGACACCACGGGGGCGGTTTACGGTCAACTGGCCGGCGCCTTCTATGGATGCCAGGAGATCCCCGGCTCATGGATCAAGACCCTCGCGTTTGAAGAGGCGATCAAGAAGCTGGCGGACGACCCCCTGTTCGACCGTCCTAAAGCCGAATACGGGGATGCCTGCGGCTGATGGTGACGCCGATTCCCCAAGGCTTGTTGAAGCGCTACAGCTGTGCTAGCCACCGGATATGCATGCGAATGCGGACCAAGCCGAGAACCTGTTTGAGCGCCTATTCTCGTACTCGCCGCGCCCCGGGAGAACCCCCCTCGAAGACTACTGCACCGAGGCTTTGGCGTGGTGTCTTCTCAAGTCCCCATCATTTCGCCAGCAGTTTCTTCACCGTGTCGATTCCAACCGCACGTGGGGTGAAGTGGACGTTGCGACGCAGTACTCTTACCGAACGAGTGGCGAAGAGGAGGAAGCTGAAGCCACTTCGGACGCCGGCCGTTTCGACCTCCTCATCACAAGTCGAGACTCCACAGACGTTGCGGTGGTCATCGAGTCAAAGGTTGATGCCGATTTTGGCTATCAGCAGCTGAGTCGATATTCGAAATCTCCCGCATTGCGCAAATACACGACAACCACAGTTGTCACTTTGCTGAAATACGCATCGAAACCAAAGGGTGCGACTGTTCACGTTCGATGGGCCGAGGTTCAGCAAATGCTGGCCGGCACCGGAACCCAAGAATCCGCGGCTTCATTTCTCCAGCAGTTTGCCGATTTCCTTAAGCGCAGAGGCCTCTACCCCATGAAACTCTCACCAATCACCGTAGACAAGTTGGGATCCTTGGAATGCACGATGTGCGCCATCGTCGAGATGAAGCAGATCTTGGAGGCCGTTGCGACGGGAACCGAGGTATTGGGGAGCAAGCGGCGAGCAAGGTTTGATTTGGGAACGCAGGAAGCGTTTCACCGAAGCTGGGTGGGTTACCGATCGGTTGGTGGTGCACCATGGTTCTGGATGGGCTTTGTGTTCGATCACAAACGCAAGGAGACAGTGCTCTGGGTGGACATGACCATCGAGAAGGATCGGCGCAACCTCAAAGCTGAGCTTCCGAAAGAAGTGCGTGCCGCCTTTAAACTGCTTCCTCAATACCTTCGCACGGGCGAACCGAGTATCTACGTCAACACCGGCGCCCTAAATGAAGGAAAAAACACAACCTTCGGTTTTGTGCAGCCCATGCCGAATCCGGAGACACCTGATCCCGAAGAGGTCGCTCGTTGGTTTGAGGAAACCCTCAAGGGCGCTCATGAGATTGCGAGTCTTGCAAGGAAGCAGTAGATCCGGCATACGCGTTCCGCCGCAGAACTCCTGAAAGGGGGCGATTTCAGCGGAATTGGCTGTTTCACTATTCGGTGAAATGTCCCTCACACGGCACGAGGACCTGATGAAGGGCGACTTGGAGTTCAGCGTCCATCAGGCGCGTCTGGTGGCGAGATTCCTGGGCGAGGTTTCAGAGCTTTGGCGAGCCAGGCGATGATAACGCGTTCGGTTTCCGGGGCGACAGATTGGTTCCCGGCAGCTTCGACTTCTCCCAACTTCCAGCCGGCCTTGCGCAGGACGACCTCCACCGTCGCCCGCTCAGGGGCGAGAAGGCGGTAGATGTAGCTGCACCCGCGGCGGACCCGTCGAGCGTAGGCACCCACGCAGTTGCTCTGCCGATAGCCTTCTTCGAGGAGGTCTTCCTCGGTGGTGAGCGGAATCAGGTGCTCGCTTCCCGGGAACGGGGGCGGTGGAAGCCGCGCGGCTCCCGTGGGGCGTAGACCAGCCCGTTTCATCCTCTCCACGAGGCTGTCGTGGAGTGCGCGAAGCTGCGTGATGCGGGTGAGTCGGCGCGCGGGTCGCGCGTCACCGAGGAGACGCCGCATCTCGACGATATCCGCGAGGTGTCGCGCGCAGGTCAGGGTCTGCGAAACGGCACGGGCTTGTTCGAGCAGGCTAGGACTCGTCCAGTCGGTGGTTTCGGGCCGAAGGAACATGAGGAGGCTCGCCGCATCCATCGGGGGGCAATGGCTCAGGAACTTCATGATCGGGGGATGCTGCATCCGGTCCCGCAGCCGAAGCAGAAGGCCGGTCTGGCAGGCATCGGGTTGCACCTTTCTCAGCACGCGCACGGCGGCCTCGGTTCCGACAAAACCAAGCCATTCGGCGATGTGGCGTTGCTTGTGGCGCAGGAGGGAACGTGCGGCGCGCAGGGGGCGCTGAACGGCGGGACGGCGGTAGACCCAGTTGGAAGCCAGCGCGTAAGCGAGGGCGGGGTTGGAAACGAGAAGATCTTCGGCTCCCGGGCACCGGGCCAAGAAGCTCAGAAGGTGCCACTGCCTTTCCGGAAAAGGAGCGACCAGCGTGGCCACTTTCGGAGGGATCGCGCTGAAGTACTCCCGAAGACGGCTTCGTTCTCGCGCCTGCTGCTTCTCATGCTTCCGCTGCATCTCCTCGCACAGGGCGCGCGTGTCTTCGTCGAGTTCCTCATCGGCAAGGCCATCGAGAGGAGGAATGTCTTCTTCGCGGGTTGTCTCATCCGGCCAGGAGGTGTCCCAGCGCCTCGTCTTCGAGTGGACGTAGGTATCCCCAAGGTCGTGAAACCCGAGACGGATAAAGGGGCGACACGGCCGCCATTGGGGACGGGCCTTGGTCTTCGTCCACGCCCGCATCTCCGGCCAAGGCGCCATGACGATGATGCGACTGGCGCTGAAGACGTAGAGCTTGCCGTTCTTGGAGCTGATGCCAGGCCGGAAACGCCGTCGGTCCATGACCGTACCGCCAAAGAGCCGCGCGGCCTCCGCCACGAAGTCGGTGGGCGCAGAAGAATCCATGCCCACAGTCTGCCCGCTCGGGTGATCGGCGTTCAGGGAGGAGAATGGGGACAATGTCTGCCCTTCTGGAGTGCAGGGTGATTTGGCATAATGAGCGCCGATGAAAGCTCCGCCCACGGTCTCCAAGTCCAAGTACATGGCGGGCCGCCAGTGCCCCAAGCTCCTGTGGTGCCACTACCATCGCAAGGACCTGTTTCCCGAGGAGGATGAGCGGATCCAGGCGATCTTCGGCCAAGGACACGAGGTCGGGGATTATGCAAAGCGGCTCTTCCCCGGGGGCATCGAGGTGGAACGCGACCACTGGGACTTTGACGGCATCGTCACCGAGTCCACGCAGTTGCTCAGCGAGCGGAAACCCCTGTTCGAAGCGGGCTTTCGTCACGCAGGTGGGTTCGCGCGGGTGGACATTCTCAACCCCGTGGGGCGCGACCAGTGGGACATCGTGGAGGTGAAAAGTTCGACGAAGGTCAAGGACGTGCACCTGGAGGACATCGCCTTCCAGCGGTTCGTCTACGAGGGGGCGGGCATCAAGGTGCGGCGAACCCGACTGATGCTCGTCAATAACCAGTATGTGCGACGGGGGCGATCGATCCTCGACAGCTCCTCAAGGTCGAGGATGTGACCGATGGCGTGAACGAGCTCATGGCGGGGGTGAGCCAGCAACTTCGGGAGATGCAGACGGTCATTGGGAGTTCACGACAGCCCGCGGTAGGCATCGGTCCCCACTGCTCCGCGCCCTATGACTGCCCGCTGATGGACGTCTGCTGGAAGCGGGTTCCCGAGCACAGCGTCTTCACGCTCGGGAGTTCCAAGAAGGCGTGGGAGTGGTACGAGCAGGGATACCGGGGCATCAAAAACCTTCCGCCGACGCTCGATTTCACCAAGAAACAGGCGATTCAGGTCCGCGCCGCTCGGACCGGAAAACCCTTCGCGAACCCCGAGGTTCTCCGGGAGTTTCTGCAGGAGCTTCGGTACCCCCTGCATTTCCTCGATTTCGAGACGATTGGGACGGCCGTGCCGCTCTTCGATGACGCGCGCCCCTATCAGCAGGTCCCTTTCCAGTTCTCCCTGCATGTGGTCGATTCCGAGGGGGCGAAGCCGGTTCATCATTCCTTCCTCGCAGAGGACGCGGCAGACCCTCGGCGCGCCTTCCTGAAGCGTTTGGTGAGCGAACTGGGCTCGAAGGGGTCGGTCATCGCTTACAAAGCCTCGTTTGAGGCAAGGGTGATGAAGGAAACCTGCAAGATGCTTCCCGAGTTCGAGCCGTGGCGGAAGCGGGTGGAGAAGCGAATGGTGGACCTCTTGGTGCCCTTCCGGAACTTCGGCTACTACCACCCCGACCAAGACGGCAGCGCCTCGATGAAAGCCGTCCTGCCCGCGATCACGGGGCGTGGCTACGATGAGCTGGCGATTCAGGAAGGGGAAACCGCCGGGCTGCGTTTCCTCGAGATGGTTTCTGGGAACCTCCCCGAGGCAAAGCGACGGAAAATCCGCGCGGACCTTGAGGCCTATTGCGGACTCGACACCCTGGGCATGGTGTGGATCGTGGATCGACTTCGGGAACTGGCCAGATAATTTTGCGCCTGCGTTAAACTCTCGCCATGTGGCTCTTCACCCAGTTCGGCTTCTACAGCATCGTCCGCAAACAGGACGGCATCCACGTCCGCGGCCGGGTCCGCAAAGACCTGGAAAACCTGAAGGCGGCGGCGAAGCTTGAAGGCGAGATCCTCGACTGGCGCAAACCCAAGCCTGGCGGGTACAAGGCCGACTACCCTTACCGGATCATCCTGACCGACAACACCGATCTCCGCCGCATCATGTGCCTCCTTGCCGACATCCTCGACTACCCCAACTTCAAGGGCCACATCGAAGCGGACCCCATCCAGAGGGAACGGGACGAGGCCTACTTCAAGGTGTGGGACGTGATGCGGAGAGCGCTCGGGAACGACACCTGAGGGATCGTCACTCGGGAGCGGGTCAGGATTGGTGTCTCTACGCAAGTCGTGCAGCCACGTGCTTCTGCACCAGTTTGGCAAGGTCCTCCAGGTACGGCTCGATTGTTGCCACACATTTCTCCGCAACGGTCCGCTGCTCAGCAATAGGGCACTCGAGTTTGAGCGATGGAACAGCGAGGCTGAGTGCCACCGATTTGCCCTTGTCCTTGAGGGAGTAGCCCAAGCCTCCATATTTGTTCAGCAACCAGTCATGAATTGGTTGGAAACCGTCGAACAGTGCGTTCCAGCGCTCGCGTTTGATGTGCACATCAAATTTTCCTTCGGCCAGCTTGTGAATCATGAAGAACGCCTTCTCTCGAGATGGGATGTCGGGATGATGAAATACAGCCCATGTTCCATTCTTCCGATGGCCTTTTGGCTGTTCGGTCATATTCAAGCCCCCGTTTGATGCAATGCGCCGGTACTCACGCATGAACTCGGTGATGTATGCATCGGATTGTGGCTGAGGCTTGTTGCAGGCCGCTTGAAACAGAGATTGCTTGAATCGTGTGCGCGTGGCTTGGTTGGGGCCCGCATCGCTCATGATGGCCATCAGGTTCTCATACGTGACCATGGCCTCCTACAACGCTCAACCACTTCAGGCCAGCCACTGAAAACCGCGAGGAACCTGGACATTTGATGTCGGCATGGTCAGCAAGAGCATCCCAGTAGCGTCCCGAGCGCTGGGCGAGAGGGCGTGGATCAGGTGGTGGCGCTATGCCGAACATGCGGGGGTCTCCCGAGAACCGAGCGTTGCACAGGAGGATTCATGGTCAAAGTGCGAAATCCAGATGAGCGAGACTTGGTCAGTCAGTATCATCGAGCACGTCAGGCGACTCGTAGCGGGCGACCTGCTCCAACGGCTCGGTCAACAGGTGGAGATCCCGGGCCAGCCAGCCGAGTCGGGCGGGACTGTAACCTAAACTGTGTAAACGAGGATGGGGCCTCGGGTTCAGGTTGTTAATCGGCCAGCTCCGGCGAAAGTCGTTCGCCAAAGATGACGGAAAGTTGGTTCATGACGATATCCCAGCCCT
>JADZFN010000064.1 GCA_020849895.1 Verrucomicrobiia bacterium
CCGCCTTTCCTGGGGAAGCACGGAAAACAAGGCGCACGGCGCCGTCGGTCGCCCTGGGCTTTGTCGGCGGGTTCATCGGGTCAACTTTCGCTCGGGTTTTTTCCGGCGTGCTCCGGCGCGGCCGACCGGCGACCGCACGAGGTGCGAAGAATGAGCTTCGAGGGGAAGATCCGATGCCCAGGAGGTTCTCCGGGATGGGCGATGCGGCGGAAGAGTTCCCCAGCCGATGCTGCGCAGATGCCGTCGAGATCCTGTTCCGCCGTAGTGAGGCCGAACGCGGGGTAAGCGCCGACGCGATCGTTGTCGTAGCCGGTGAGCGCCAGATCCTCGGGGATGCGCACGCCCTGCGCCAGTCCCGCCGCGATCAGTTCGAGGGCGTACATGTCGTTCGTGCAGACGATCGCGTCCGGCAGCGCGCCTTTCGCGAAGAGGCGCTCGCAGAAGCGATAGACGGGATGATCGAGCGCGCTGTAGCGTTCTATGGGTTGTCTCACGGTGAGGCCCATCACCCCCTCCGCATCCACGAACCCGTTCGGCCAGCGCTCAAGGACCTCCTCTTCCTCGAGGATTGTCCAGGTCCCGCATCCCTCGAATGCTGAACGAAACCCCTTGAGGCGTTCTCCCATGGCGCGGTTCTGATCGGTGGTGGCCACGCCGGGCCAGAGGTGGAGGATCCGCCGATGCCCCACCTGGATCAGGTGGCGCGTTAAGGCTTGAAATGCGCCGAACACGTCGTCGCAGTAGAGGCTCGCATGCGCCCGCGACTCGCCATTGACGATCCCCACCGGGATGCCGACGCGCCTCAAGGCGTCCACATGCTCTTGGCGAAACACTTCCTGAATGTGCGAAATGAGGACGCCCTCCACGCGGGCCTGGATCAACTCGTTGATCACGCGCTCGACACTCCCCCCGTGCCAGTTCATGTCCACGGCGAGATAGTCGTAGCCTCGCGCGTGAACCTCCGCGGAGAGCGCGAGATTCGCCTTGTGGGCGGCCTCGATCCCCGCGCCGAAATGCACGATTCCGATGAGGTTGCTCCGCCGTTGACGGATGGCCTGGGCGGCCCGGTTGCGCTGGTAGCCGAGTTCGGCCGCCGTCTTGAGCACGCGTTCGCGCGTCTGTTTCCCGTAGCGCAATCCGGCACGTTTCCCCAAGATGTTGGCGACGGTGGAACAGGAAAGTTTCAGCCGCTCGGCAATTTGTCGCTGGGTGACCATAAGGAAAGGCGTTACGTGTCGAGTAGTGACGTATTTACAGCCTGCGATCGGTTTTGGAAAAGAAGGATGCCATTTGCAGGGTGCGGATCGGGATCAAGCGCGGCGTCCTCAGCCCGGATGCCGAACGCGCCTCGAGTTCGTCATGCGCAAGCGTTCGGGGGCCGGATCAGCGTCGCATCACCGCCTTACGGCGGCGGAGAAAGGCGAGGAGGGCAAGGCCGGCGCCGATCGCCACCACGGGCGACGGTTCGGGGATCGCGCTGATGCTCAGGATGCCCTGGCTGTTGAACTGGCTGAAGTCCCAATTCAGTCCTCCCGTCAGCGCGGGCAGGTTCGTCAGGGAAAAGGCCCCGCTCCACGAGCCGAAGTCGAACAGGTTGAACGTGTTCCCCGCCGCGAGGGTGACGCCGAGATTGGTCACCGTGAGCGTCCCCGCGAGGGCGAGGGCTCCCTCCACGACGAGGAGATCATAGTCGGCGGCATTCGTCCCGGCGATCTCCAAGACCAGCGTCGAGCTGTCGAGGAGGGTCAGGTTGCTCGAGAAACTCATCGTACCGGGCGAATTGCCCGGCGCGAGCGTGCCCGCGTTGGTGACCGTCGCGTCGCTCGCCACGCGACCGGAACCTCCGAAGAGCGCGCCCGAAGCAATGCTCAGCCCCTCGGAAAAGGTGTTCGTGGCGCCGGCGAAGGTGTAGCTCCCGGCGCTCACCACGGCGTTGCTCAGCCAGGTGACGGCGCTGTTGACCACCCGAAGAACGCCCGAGTTCGTCAGCACCCCGCCCATCGTGGCGGCGGTGTTTGAGACCAACAGGGAACCTCCCGTTCCGACATTCAACTGTGCGCTCCTCCAGGCGGTGGAACCGTTCACCATCTCGAGGCCGACATAGTTGCTCGGGCTGACGCCGCTCGCGAAGGTGTAGTCTTGCGGGCTTGCGGCGTGGGTGTTCGAGGCGCTGTCGAGGCGGAAGAGGTTGTTCCCCGCGTAAAGGATGCCCCCGAGCTCGTTGCTGCCGAGGCTTCCCCAGACGTTCGCGTTCGAGACGCCGCGGAAGGAGATCGTGCCGCCGGTGAGCGAGATGCGTCCGTAGCCGTTCGGCGTGATCGAGGGGGTGCCGCTGCTGAACTGGTAGATCCCGCCGTCGTTGCTGATCGTGTTGCCGGCGGCGCTTCCCACGGTCAGACCGCTGCCGCCGACCTCCAGAACCCCCTGCGACGCGATCTCCACGCGGTTGCTGCCGGCGCTGCTTCCAACCGAGAGCGACGACGCCGACACTCGTCCTCCTTCGGAGATGAACAGGGCGTTCGAAAACGCGCTGTTGCCCACGACGATGTTGAAACTGTTCGTCCACAAAGATCCGTTGCCGGTCACGACGGCGACATTGCCCGTCGAACCCGCGAAGTTGCCCAAGGTGGCCGCAGCGGTGCTTGCCACGACGCCACCGTTGCTCACCGTCAGTTGATTATACGCGCCGTTGTAACCGAAATTCATGCCGGCGTTGGTCCAGACCGAGTCGGTCCCGCTGACGAGGAGGCTGTTGCTCACGCTGCTCGCCGAGTTCGCAACGTAAAAATTGCCCAAGGTCACCAGCGTGCCGCCATTGGTCACGATCAAACGGCTCCGCAAGCTGCCGTTTCCAAGGTTGAATGTCGAGCTGGCGTTCAGCCAGAGCGTGTGGGCGCCGGCCACCACTGCCAGATTGTTCGTGGAGCCGCCGCCCGATCCGATCGTGCTGGAAGCTGAATTGATGATGCGCGCACCGTCTGAAATCAGCAATTCGTTGAAGGACCCTCCGCTTCCGACCGTGATGAAGCCGTTGCTGACAACCGTCCCGCTTCCCGAAACCGTCAGGCGGTTGCTGATGGACGAGCTGTTGACCCCGAGAATCATGCTCGCGTTCAGCGCCAATGCGCCGTCGGCAACCATCATCTGACTGAAGGCGCCGCTGTTGCCCACCTTGACTTGCCCTCCGTTGGTCCACACGGTCCCGGAACCCGTCAGCGTGACGGAGTTGCTGTTGGCTCCCGCGTTTCCGCCGATAAGACTATCGCTCACGCTCGATACGGTGCCCCCGTTGCTGACCACCAATTGATTGAAGGAATTCGCCGTGCTCAACGTAAGCGAGCTGGTGTTGGTCCACGTGCCGCCATCGGTCACCATGACGAAGTTGCTGTTCGCGAGCCGGCCGATCACAGCGTCCCCGTTGATCACCGCCCCGCCGTTGCTGATGACGAGTCCGTTAAAAACACCTGAGCGCCCGATGAGGAGTGTTCCGTTGTTGGTCCACAGCGAGCCGCTTCCGGCCACGACCACCAGGTTGCTGGCAGAACCCGACTGATCGCCGATGGCGGTCACGTTTCCGGTTCCCACGCCTCCGTTGCTGATCACCTTGCCGCCGTTCGTGATCGTCAGCAGATTCATGTCGCCGCTCCCTCCGACGTAAAGGACGCCGTTGTTGGTCCAAACGGAATTGGCGCCGGCCACCGTCACCGAATTGCTGTGTGCGCCGCCGCCGGAGCCGATGGTGCCGGCGCCGACGCTGTTGTTGGGTGTACCCTGGCTCACGACCGTTCCTCCGCCGACGATCAGGAGACGGTTGTTCTTTCCGCTCAGGCCGATGTAGAGGTTGGTGGAGTTGATCCACGAGGCCGATCCTCCGGTCCCGTCCACGATCGCGAGGTTGTTGCTCCCGCCCGCTGCATGGCCGATGTATCCAAAGCTGTTCGTCAGAATCCCGCCGTTGACCACCTGGAGCACGTCGAAGCACGTGTTGCTCCCGACGACATATTTGTCCATCCAGTTGGTGGCCGTGTTGATCGTGTTGGTCTGGTAGTCTGCGGAGAACTGGGCGCGCGCGGGAAGCGCCACGATCGTCAGCGCCACGACGGCGAAGATCGCATCGAGAAATTTCGTCTTCATCTCGGGGAGAAGAAAAAAGGAGGCACGGATCGGATGAGGAAACGTCAGCAGAAAAAAGAGACGCCGTCAACAATAAACACGTTATTACAAAAAGATTTTTCGAGGCAGATCTCGCGCCCGGGATCCGCGGGCCGGAGGGCTTCGGTCCCCTGGAGCGTCCCCCTTTTGGGTTGGACAGAGGTTAAGGATTGGTTGAAGACCCGCGGAAGCGGGGCGAGAGGTGCTGAGGCAGGCATGGTCAGGATTTCTCGCCGGGCTGGGGTTTGGCAGGCGGTCGCGTGGACAGTTTGATCCGCTGATACGCGCCGCGCTTCTGATCTTCCGGATGTGGCTCGACGGCCAAAACCGTGATGTCGCCCTTGTCCGGCCCATAGGCCCAAAACAACCGGCCGGCCGCCGGTGTGGCGTTCTCCAGATACGATTGGAAAATCTTGAACCCGTGCTTGCGGGTCAGGTCGTCAATCTCGTGCGACGCCAGACTGTTGTGGCGTGGGTTCTGTTCCAGATAGCCGAGGGTTTTGACCCATTTCTTGAAGAATTTCTCCTCGTTCTTTTCGAGTTTGCCTTGGAGCTTGCGGGTGGACAGGTCGTTCCATAGCGCATCCATCTCCGGCAATCCCATGCGGATTCGGAAGGCCATGCGGGAGGTTATCGCTCAGTGAATGCGGATACGTCAATCGGCTCGGACGCCAGCCCCTTCTTCAGGTTGGCCGCCGAATGATCGAGCATCTTTCGGGTCCGGGCGGAAAGGACTTCCGGCGCCACCAACACACGCGGCTCAAGCAGAAAGCTGCCGTTGGACAGCGCCTTGACGCAGAAGTATTTCGCCTTCGCTCCGCGCAGGTTGATGCGGTTCTTGCTGTCCGCTGCCACATCGTAGCCTTGAACGACTGTCAGCCGATGCGCCAATGATCGCCGTTTACGGGCCCGTGTTTCCATGCGGGGAATATGGTGGGTATTCCCACCAATGTCAAGTGGCCGCTTCCAGCCGCCGGGCGCCGAGGTCGGCAAAATCAGCCGGCGTGAAGCACCAACCCTTGCCGCTTCCTCGAATCCGCCTAAGAATCGTTTGTTCAATCTCTTGCATGACTTCCGATTGTCTTTTCTTGTAAGGAAAATAGACCCGTTTTCATTACCAGAAACAACACCAACATCAACCGCCGACAACCCGCACGTCGGCTTCTGTGATCCGCCGTTGGCCGGTGACGCATTCGTGAATCAGGATTCTTTCCTCCTGCCATTTCCGCGCGTCCTCCGAGTCGGGTGCGATTCTCCTCTCTCCGGTCGCGGGTCGGTGTTTCGGATTGTCGGGGCGCAGTCGCGCGCGCATCCTGTCCGGATGCCGAAGGCCGCCGTCCCGTCCGATTTTCTGAAACGCTTCCGCGCGCTCGTGAAGGAGGGGAGACGCTTCCTCGTCGCCAGCCATGTGCGACCCGACGGCGACGCCTACGGATCCACCTTGGCGCTGACCCTTTCGCTCCGGAAAGCGGGCAAGACGGCGACGGCATGGAATCCCGACGGTTTGTCGGAACGTTTCGCCTGGCTGCCCGGCGCCGCCGGTTTTGCCGGGCCGAAACTTCCCCAAGGGCCCTGGGATGTCCGGATTGTCGTGGACACCGCGAGTCCGGATCGCGTGGGGGATTTCCCGCTGGCCTCCGATCCCGCGTCTCCGGTCGTGAATCTCGATCATCATGGGAGCAACCCGGGCTTCGGCGATTGCGTCTGGGTGGACGCGGCGCGGGCCGCCTGCGGGGAGATGGTGTTCGATCTCCTCCGCGAGGCGGACCTGCCGGTGGACCGGGACATCGCTTCCTGTTTGTTCGTGGCGATCAGCACCGACACGGGGTCGTTCCGTTTTTCCAACACGCGCGCGGCAACGCTGCGCGCCGCGGCGGAGCTGCTCGACGCAGGGGCGGAGGCCGGCGAACTTTCCCGGATGATCTGGGAGAACGAACCCGCGCGCCGGCTGGCTTTTCTCCGGGAAATCCTCCCGACTGCGCGCTTCGAGGAGGGGGGCAAGGTGGGGCTCCTCTGGATCCGCTCCGAGGCGTATGCGCGCTCAGGCGCGCAGCCCGAGGACACGGAGGGGGTGATCGATTTCGTTCGCAGCGTGGCCGGGGTGGTCGTGGGGCTCGTCTTCGAGGAGGCGCCGGGAGAGATCGTGCGCGTGAGCTTCCGCTCGAAGGACCCGCGGGTGGACGTGGCGAAGCTTGCGGTGCGGTTCGGCGGCGGCGGTCACGCCGCCGCCGCGGGTGCGCGGATCTCCGGCGCGCCCGCGGCCGTGGAGCGCGAAGTGCTTGCCGCCGTGAAGGCCGCGCTGTAAAAATGCCCGTTGACGCCTGCGCTGGCCCCATGCTAGAAGGGAAGCGCGGGGTGGAGCAGTCTGGTAGCTCGTCAGGCTCATAACCTGAAGGTCCTGGGTTCAAATCCCAGCCCCGCAACCATTTTCACGAAGCAAGAAGCGGGGTGCTCGACGCTCGAAGCGGGAAGGAAGATGCGGAGGTCTTGAGGTTGGAAGATCGGAGGGGGAAGAGCCACGTCTCCGCGAGTTGCTCGTCCGCTCGTTTTTCGCGATTCCCGAGCGGGGAGCGTCCTGTCCGCCGCACGGCGGCCGGCTTGCGCCGGGCCCGGGCTTTCGACAGGATGCCGCACGCCATGAATCTCGGCGTTTTCGGTTTGGGCATCATCGGCCGCGTCTGGGCGGAGAACCTGCATCGCGACGGAGAGGTCGTTCGCGGTTGGAATCGCACCCCGAAGAAGGATCTCCCGTTCTTCACCGCCGACGCGCGCTCGGCGGCGGCGGCTTCGGACCTGCTCCTCCTCGTCGTGGCCGATCCTCCCGCGGTTCAGGAGGTGCTGGACCGGATCGCGCCCGTCCTGCGCGCGGGACAGGTGGTGGTGCAGTCCAGCACGATCTCGCCCGAGGCGACTCTGCGTTTCGCCGGCCAGGTGGAGAAGACGGGGGCGTCATTTCTCGAAGCGCCTTTCATGGGGAGCCGGCCGGCCGCCGAACAGCGGCAGATGGTGTTTTACGCCGGAGGCGACTCGAGCGTCCTGGAGCGGGCGCGGCCCGTCCTCGCGCGCCTGAGTCGCGCGATCGAATACATCGGGCCGCTCGGGAGCGCCTCGGCGCTCAAGCTGGCGATGAACATCAACATCGCGATGGTGGCTCAGGCGCTTTGCGAGAGTCGCGCGCTGGCGCGCGCCGCGGGCATTTCGGACGACCGCTACTTCAGCGCGCTGAAACTCAACGTGGGGCACTCCGGCCTCGCCGCGCTCAAGGAACCCAAGCTGCGCTCCGGCGACATCACGCCGCAGTTCTCGGTGAAGCACATGGCGAAGGACCTCCGTCTCGCGGCGGAAACCGCCGGCGGCCTCGATCTCCCGCAGCTCAAGGAGGTGATGAAGCTTTACGCGGACGCGCTCGCCCGCGGCTGGGCGGAGGACGATTTCATCAGTCTCACCCGGCTGCTGGCGCTCCGGCCCTCCGCCGCGCGCAAGGAAGGGGCCTGAAGCGGCACGGCCAAAACCTCGGAAGAAGAAGGATCCGAGGCCGCCGGAGACGGCGGCCCTCCATTCGGAGAAGAAAGGAGCTGGAAGATCGAAGTCTGAAGGCGGGAAGGAGGGGGAGCGACCAGCGACAGGGGAGGGGCGCGTCCCCGCGGGCTTTTGCGATCCCGATCGGCGAGCGCTCCATTTGCCGCGAACTCCGGGTCGGATCGAGTCTCGTCCGGCTCTGGCATGAAGGGGGCGGGGATGGTATGGGAGAAGGCGGCTCACGATCATGAACTCCCTTCCGCCAACGTCCGAGGGCGCGCCGCGCCGGATCGGGTTGTGCACGTGGATGGTTTCCGCCGTGCTGCTTTCCCTCGTGGTGCACGTCGGAATCTGGTGCTGGCTGCAGGAGATCTATCTCCCGTATCGCCCGCTTCCTTCGAATGAAAAACTGCTCCTTCGGAAGTTCCACGTGAAGCGCGTGGAAATCTCCGCGCGCTGGCTTCAGCCGCCTCCGCCTCCGCCGCCGCGCCCGAGCGAAGCGATCTCGCCGGACCGCGCCTCGCTTCCGCCCTCCGCAGAACCGCGCGTCTTCGCGCGCATGCTCGACGCGGCGCCGCCGTCGTCGCCGACGCTTCCGTCGGGGTCCCCTCCGCTTCCCGAGGAGAAGACGCGCATCGCACTCGGCGCCGAATCCCTTCAGACTCCCGAGCTTTTTTCGCGGAGCGATTTCGAGAAGGCGCTCGCGCGGTCCTCGCTCCAGGCGCCGAAAGGCGTGGGGTCGGGCGCCGGCGCGGGGAAACCGTCGGGCGATGTCCCCGGCGCGGCGGTGGCCCCGAAGCCCAGCACCGGCGAGGCGGACCTGCCGACCTCGACGCGCCTCGGCCCGAGCCGGGGTCCCGAGACGGGCGACCCTGGGCGTTCCACCGGATGGTCGCGCCTCGACGATTTTCTCTTCGGCGCGCCGGGCGGCACGGGCCCCGCCGAAACGCCGCGCCCCGCGTTGAAGGCTTCGACCCGCGCGGCGCCTCCCAGCCTTCTGGACGATCCGCCTGTCGAGGCGCCGAAGTACGATTCGCTCAACGAGTTTCTCGATGTGAGGCTTTTCACCCAGGAACGCCCGGGCCGCGACGGCGCGCGTGAAGGCTGGTTCCTCGTCCGCATCACGGCGAAGACGGGCAAAGAGCTCGAAGTCTTTCCGCGCGACGTGACCTGCGTCCTGGACATCTCCTCGAGCATCGGAGGTGGGCGGCTCGCGGCCTTTCGCCAAGGGCTGCTGGATTCGTTGGATCAGTTGAACCCGGACGATCGCGTGCGCCTCTACGCGTTTCGCGACCGCCTCAGCGCGTTTCGCGACGGCTGGGTTTCTGCGGCGAGACTCCCCCGCAGCGAGGTCCGCGACTGGCTCAACGCCCTGCGTTCCTCGGGCACGACCGACTTTTACGACGCCCTGCTCCCGTTGGTCGGGGCGTCCTCGGGGAAAAGCCGCATGGCGATCGGCTTCATCCTGAGCGACGGGATCCCCACCGTGGGGATGGTGGACAGCACGCAGATCATCAACCGCCTTTCCGAGAAGAACGACAACGCCGTGTCCCTCTTCTCGTTCAGTGCCGGGCCGGACGTGAACCGCTTTCTGCTCGACCTGCTGGCTTACCGCAATCAGGGCTGGCTGCGCCACGCGTCGCGGGCGGCGGATGCCGCCGGCGAGTTTTCCCGCTTGGCCCGCCAGGTGCGCTACCCGCTTTTCCTGAACCTGCGCTTCCGCTTCGCCGGCGTGGACGGCGCCCAGGTCTTTCCGCAAAACCTTCCGAACCTTTACCGCGACAGCCCGCTGCTGCTCTTCGGGCGCTACGCCCCCGGGCGCACCGAAGCCCTCAGCCTCCAGGTGCTCGGCGACAGCCTGCGAGGGACGAAGGAGCTGCTCGTCCGGCTTCCGATTCCTGAAAAGCCCACCGGCCCTGACTCGATCGCGGCGACGTGGGCACGCCAGAAGATTTACGATCTACTCAGCCGGATGACGGACTCGCCCGAAAATCAGGAAAAACTGCTCGATCAGGTCCGCGCGCTCGCCGACGAATACCAGGTGGAGACGCCGTACCGGTAGACGGCGGAAGGTCTCCCGGGCGAATTTGGAGTTTTCAGGAGCGTCCGTGGGGTCTTACGCTCTCCGCTCATGCCGCTGTTCCTTTTCAACACGCTCACCCGGAAGACCGAGGAGTTTCGGCCCATGGACCCCTCGGGACGAACAGTGACGATGTACTGCTGCGGTCCGACGGTGTACGACTCGGCGCACATCGGCAACTTTCGTGCGTTCGTGTCCCAGGACCTGCTCCGCCGGCGCCTCGAGGCGCACGGCTGGGAGGTGCGTCACGTCATGAACATCACCGACGTGGAGGATAAGATCATCCGCGCGATCCACGCCTCGGGCGAACCGCTGGAAACCTTCACGCGACGGCATGAGAAGGCGTTTCTCGACGACTTCGATGCGCTCGGCTGCCGGCGTCCCGCCGTGATGCCCCGGGCGACGGAACACATTGCCGAGATCCTCGCGCTCGTGAAGCGGCTGGAGGATCGCGGTGCGGCCTACGCCACGCCGGACGGATCGGTCTATTTTTCCATCGAGCGTTTTCCCGGCTACGGCAAGCTCTCGCGCCTCGATCGCGCGCAGCTCAAGCCCGGTGCGCGGGTGAACGCGGACGAGCACGCGCGCGAGGCCTACGGAGATTTTGCGCTCTGGAAGGCGTGGAGCGCGCGCGATGGCGTCGTGGCGTGGGAAAGCCCGTGGGGCAGGGGACGCCCCGGTTGGCACATCGAATGCTCCTGCATGAGCATGAAACATCTCGGCGAGACGCTCGATCTCCACTGCGGCGGCGAGGACCTCGTCTTTCCGCATCACGAAGACGAAATCGCGCAGAGCGAGGCGGCGACGGGCCGCCCGTTCGTGCGCTTCTGGGTGCATAACGCGCATCTGCTCGTCAACGGACAGAAGATGTCGAAGTCGGCGGGAAATTTTTTCACGGCGCGCGACCTGTTCGCAAGGGGGTACACCGGCCGAGAGCTCCGCTACGTGCTGCTCTCGGCGCACTATCGCCTGCCGCTGAACTTCACCCTCGAGGGGCTCGACGCCGCGCGGCAGGCCCTGGCCCGCCTCGACGCGTGGGAGGCCCGCCTCGGCGCGGCGGCGGGCGCGGCGGCGCTCCCCGCGCCGGGCGGAGCGCTCTGGAAGGAGTTCGGCGCAGCGCTCGACGACGACCTCAACATCTCGGCCGCGCTCGGCGCGTTGTTCGAAGCGTTGCGCGCCTCGAACCGTTCGCTCGACGAGGGCCAAACGACGGCGGCGGAAGCCGCGCGCGCGCTTTCCGACTGGCTGGCCGTCCGGGAGGCGTTGGGCCTGCCGGCGCCGCCGCTCGCCGAAGCGCCGTCCGACGTCGAGGCGCTCGCGCGAGAGCGCCAGACGGCGCGCGCCGTGAAGGACTGGAAACGCTCCGACGCGCTGCGCGCCGAGATCGCGAAGCGCGGGTGGGCCGTTAAGGATGCGACGGACGGTTTCCGCCTCACGCGCCAACCTTGACACCGCGCCCGCGAGCCTGTTCCTTCTCTTATCCCGATTTCAACCACTCTTCCCGGAGATTTGTCATGCCTGCCCAGTTCCCGTTCGATCCCGCGCTGTTCCTCCCCTTCCGCGACCAGAAGGTCTTGAAACGCGTCCGCGCCATCAAAAAGAAGGACATCGCCCGGCATCCGAACAAGAACTTCAAGATCCGTGTGATCGAGGATCAGGCGGCGTTCGGGTTCGCTTACGTCCTGGATCTCGTCGCGGGGATCAAACGCGCTCTCGATGAAGGGCGGCGGCACGTGATCATCCTGCCCGCGCCCAATCCGCAGTATGCGTTCGTGGCCGAAATGATCAACCGCCTCGGCATCCCCTGCCACCATGTTCATACCTTCAACATGGACGAGTATGCCGATCAGGACGGGAACACCGCTCCGCGCGATTGGAAAGGGGGCTTCCAATACTGGATGTGGCACGACCTCTTCTATCGCATCTCTCCGAAGCTTCGGATTCCCGAAAAACAGATCCATTTTCCGAGCACGAAGAACGTGGCCTCCTACAGCCGGATGCTGGAAGACCTCGGCGGCGCCGACATCTGCTACGGCGGCATCGGGTGGGCGGGGCACATCGCCTTTTTTGAGCCCCACCTCGGCGAGGAGTTCGGCGGCGACGTGGACGCCTACCTCGACGAAGGAGCTCGGATCGTGGACCTCCACCCGATCACCGTCTGTCAGAACAGCCTCTTCTGCGACTGCGGCTGCTCGGGCGATCTCGCCAACTGCCCTCCGAAGGCGGCGACGATCGGTCCCCGCGATCTCAAGAACTCGAAGCTCGTGAGCTTCTGGAACGGTTTCACCTATGGCGAGGTTTCATGGCAGCGCTTCATCACGCGCCTCGCGGCGCACGGCCCCGTGACCCCGATGGTGCCGGCGAGCATCCTCCAGGTGCTCAACTCCCAACTCACCCTTTCCGGCAACATCGCCGCCGACGTCGTCACCGAGAGCGGCGAGCGCCGCGTGGCGATCGAGTTCCCCCAATGACATGAAGACCCTTCGATACGAACGCCTCTTCAACCGCAACGAACGCAGCGTCATCGTCGCGGTGGACCACTGCCTTTTCGACGGCCCGATCCCAGGGATGAGCGACCTGCCGGAGACGGTGAAGAAGATTGACCCCTGCGTGGACGGAGTCCTCCTCTCGCCAGGGATGATTCCGCATTGCCGCCACGCCTTCAACTTCAAGGGCGCCCCGCTCGCGATCGCGCGGATCAATTGGTCCACCGTCTATTGTTTTCATTGGAACTATCGCGATGCGGCGACGGTCCCCGCCTTCACCCCCGCGGAGGCGCTCCGCCTCGGCGCGGACGCGGTGCTGATCTCGCTCACGCTCGAGACGGGAAGCGAAGAGCGCGACGCACGCAACGTCGGGGTCTATCGTTCGATGAGTGAGGAGGCGAACCGCCTCGGGCTGCCGGTGATCGGGGAATACTTCCCCGCGCAGGCGGAACAGCTCACCCCGGAGCAGCTCCACAAGAAGGTGTTCGCCTGCGCCCGCGTGATCGCCGAGCTCGGCGCCGACTTGATCAAGACCTTTCACACCTGCCGCTTTCGCGAGGTGGTCGAAAGCTGTCCCGTGCCCGTGCTCGGCCTCGGCGCAAAAAAGACGCCGACGCAGCTCGAAGCCCTCAAGCTCGCCGAGACCGAGGTCGCCGACGGTGCGGGCGGCGTCGTGTTCGGCCGCAACGCCATCCAGGTTCCCGATCCTGGCGCCTTCCAGCGCGCGCTGTGCGACGTGGTGAAACGCGGTGTGTCCGCGACCGAAGCCGTCCGGAAGCACGGGCTGAAGGATTAGTTCAGGACTTCCTGCGGAAGCGGAACGCGGCGGCATCTCCGATCAGTCGGCGCGCGGATCGGGTGTCCGGACGGGGATCGCCGTTTCAGGGCGGCGGAGCCATTCGCCGAGGAGCGTATGGGCGAGGGCGAGAAGGACGGGGCCGAGAAAAAGCCCGATGAATCCGAAGGAGAAAAGGCCGCCGAGCATGCCGAGCAGAACGAGAATGAACGAGAGGCGGCTTCCCCGGCTCACGATCCACGGACGCAGGACATTGTCAATTCCGCTGATCGCCAACACCCCCCACAGCGCCAGGAGAACTCCGTGCGTCGGACGCCCCTGGGCGAAGATCCAGATCACGACGGGAATCCAGATCAGCGGCGGTCCGCCGGGGATCACGGACGCAAAGAACGTGATCATCCCGAGCAGGACGGGAGCGGGAACGCCCGCAGCCCAGAAGCCGATTCCCGCAAGGATCCCCTGGGCGAGCGCGGTGCCGATCACCCCGTAGACGACGCCGTTCACCGTCCGGCCCGCGACTTCGAGGAGGCGTTGGGTGCGCTCGCCGATGATCCGCCGGCCGGCCTCGCCGGCGCGGCGCACGACGAGTTCCCCGTGGCGATAGAAGAACCAGGCGATGAGGACGCTGAGAGTCAGGTCCAGCACGCCGCGCCCGACGACCACTCCCTGCGCGAGAAGGAAGCCTTTCGATCGGGTGAGCAGACCGCGAAGCGATTGGAGGAGCGCCTCGCGATCGTGGGCCATCTCCGTCCAGCCACGATGCAGGTCGGAACCCGCAAAAGGAAGGCTCGCCAACCAGGCGGGAGGATCGGGAAGCCCTTCGCTGATCAACGCGCGAAGCGCGCCAATGGCGCGCGTCACGTTGTCCGCGAGGCTGACGCCCAGCACGACGAACGGGACGACGAGCACGAGCGCCACGAGGGCGACCATGAGGCTGGAGGCGAGCGCGCGGCGCCCGCCGCTGATGCGCAGCAACCCTTGATAGCCGGGCCACGTGGCGTAACAGAGGATCCCCGCCCAGAGCAAAGCCGAGAGGAACGGGCGCAGCACGAGAAAACAGCCGAGGAGGAGCAGGCCAAGCGCCGCGAGCCCTCCGTAGAGTTCCACGCGGCGGCCAAGCTGCGAATGGGGGTCCACACCGCCAGTATGGCGGGGAGAGCGCCGCGGCGCAAGATGCGCCCGAATCCCGAGCCTTGATCTGCTTGGGAAAACGGTTAGCATGGGGGCATGACGCGACGCGAAAAGGTTCTTGCGGCTTTGGCGCACCGTTCGGGGCCGGTGCCGGTGGATTTCGGGAGCACGAGTGTCACCGGCATGCATGTCTCCAGCGTTGCCGCTCTGAGGGATCACTACGGGCTCGAGAAACGGCTCGTCAAGGTGCATGAGCCGTATCAGATGCTCGGCTGGATCGAGGACGACCTTCTCGATGCGGTGGGGATTGATACGACGGCGCCGATGCCGGCCGACACGCTCTTTGGCTTTGCGCCGAGGGACTGGAAGGAGTGGCGGACGCCCTGGGGACAGGACGTCCTCGTGCCTGGGAAGTTCCATACGAAGAAAGAGGGCGACGACGTGGTGATCTACCCCAAAGGCGACACCGAGGTCCCGCCGAGCGGACGAATGCCCTCGAACGGATATTTTTTCGATTCGATCATCCGTCAGGTGCCGTGGGACGAAGAAAACCTGGACCCCGCCGACAACACCGAAGAGTTCACGCCGATCTCCGACGAAGCCTTGAGCGGTCTGAAATCGGGGGTGACGTGCGCGAAGGCCACCGGCCGCGCGATCGTCGTGGGGATCGGCGGAACGGGCTTCGGCGACATCGCCTTGGTGCCGGCGCCCTCCCTCCGATACCCGAAAGGGATTCGCGACGTGACGGAGTGGTATGTCTCCGTGGCGACGCGCCGCGATTACGTCAAGGCGATCTTCGACCGCCAGCTCGAAGTCGCCCTGGCGAATCTGCAGAAAGCGCACGGCGTTCTCGGCGATTCGTTCGATGTGCTTTACGTGTGCGGCACCGATTTCGGCACGCAGACGAGCCAGTTCTGTTCGGCGGCGACGTTCCGTGAACTCTGGCTCCCGTACTATCGAGCGATCAACGACTGGGTGCATCGGAACACCGCATGGAAGACTTTCAAACATTCCTGTGGCGCCATCGTCCCGTTTCTGCCGAGCCTCATCGAGGCGGGGTTCGACATCATCAATCCGGTGCAATGTTCCGCGACGGGGATGGAGGCCCAGGGGCTGAAGGAACGCTTCGGAGACCAAATTGTTTTCTGGGGCGGCGGCGTGGACACCCAGCGGGTGCTCCCCTTCGGAACGAAAGAGGAGGTTCGACGCCAGGTCCTGGAGCGATGCGAGATCTTTGCGAAAGGCGGCGGATTCGTTTTCGACACGATCCACAACGTGCAGGCGCTCACTCCCGTGGAAAACCTCGTGACGATGTTCGACGCGGTGCGGGAATTCAACGGCGCGCGATAAGGCGTCGGATCAACCGACGGAACGCGCACGTTTCGGACGAAGGGGCGCGGCGCCCTTGTCGAGCGCCGGAAGGCCGCGCTTCAAAAGTGGGGATTGACCTCGGAGATGTGAGGGATTCCGCCCGCCCATTCCGGAGTGGCTTCGACGAACGGGGAATTTCCCGCGCCGACGAGAGGGGGATGGTCGTGAAACGACTGCCAGGCGGCGAATGTGCGTTTCTGCGTCGCGCCGGGCGCGAGGCGGAGGGTCGCTTCGAAGACCGGTTCTTCCGCGAACTCATACGGATGCGCCTCGTCCGCCGCGCCGACAGGGCGAGAATCCATGAGGAGAAACGTTCCGGAGAGCGGGTTCCGGCGCAGGATGGGCGACGAGACCAGGCGGTTGACCGCGAGGCCCGCCAGCCCCTTTTCCCCCAGAAACCCGATCCCTTCCGAGCCGAGGTGGTGGACGTTGTGAAAGACGCGGAGCGGTTCCGAGGCGAGGCGCGTATCGCCTTCCGCAACCATGACGCAGCGGGCCGACTTGCCGAAGGTTTTCGGATCCAGGCGGTAAGCGCCCGGAGAAAGGAACTGGAACCGTCGGTGGCCGAAGCGCACGCGCGCCTGACAGCAGAGGAGATCGCCGGTGACGACCCACGCGCGATGGACGGGGACTTCGCCGACCGGATAGCGACACTCGACGCGCACGCCCCACGCCCCGATTTCCCAACTGAACGCGGTGAGCGTCTCGTCGCAAAGCGGTGCGTCCTGCCATGCGGTGGCCAGTTCGATCCGGCCGAAGGCCGCAAACGGCGAGAAACCGTCCACGCACCATTCGGCGAGATGGCCTCCGTTGAGCGCATCGAATCGGATGTGCCCTCTTGGGGTGCGGATCGTGAGACCGGTTTCGTCTTGACGGACCCGAAGGCCTCGAGCGCGTTGGATCGCAGGGAAGGCGACCAGCGTGTGGCGCCCCGCGGGGAGCGGGCCTTTCAGCCAGAGCTGATGCGTGCGCGCAAGAGAGGCGATGCGGCAGGGCGCTTCTTCGGTCCAGGCCTTGCTCAACAATCGGTTTCTGGAAAAAATCGCATAGCCGGCGGGCGCACGAGGATGGCGAAAAGGGACGGGCCACCATCCGGACGGAAGGGCCTTGCGAAGGAGAAGCGTGTCCGCGCCGAATGCGGCGGGGAACCGGACGTTGAACGCTTTGACGACGCGGTTCGCGCGATCGAGGAGCTGCTGCTTGATTGTGAGCTCCTCGCCCCCTGAGCGGTGCGCACTGCAGAAGCTGATGAGGACGTCCTTCGTGCGAGGCAGAAGCTGGTCTTCGGGCGTGGAGAGGTCGCGAAGGTGTTGCCAGGCTCGCGCGGCGGTGAAGGCGTGCGAATAGCTCTCCTGATCGCTCATCCGATGCGGATCCTTGCGACCGGAAAGCGCGGCGCCGGCTGATCCGTGCCAGCCGCAGGCGTCCACGAGACGGGTGAGATCGTTTTTCGTGTAGTCGCGGCCATCCACCAGCTCCAGCGTCCCCGCAGGCTTGTGGCGGCGCAGCGTTTCGCGCCCCGTGATGAACCGGTGTCCGGCGGCCTGGAGCGCGTCGAGGATGCGGTCCCACGCGGCGAGCTTCTCGGGATCCACAAGGTTTTTGCGCGAGCCGATTTCGAATGTCCCCATTTGGACCTCCTGCACTTTCGCGACGTGGAGATTGAAATGCTCCCAATCGCCGACCTCGATGACGAGCGGCGTTCGCGTGCAGCGGTCGAGGACGAGCGCAGGATCCGAGTCGTAAGCTGCGGGATTCTGGGCGAAATTGAGGATGCCCGCCTTTTCGCCACGGCGGCGACGGTCGGCGAAACGGCTGGTCGGCAGGCCGATGATCTTTCGCGCCCCCGCTCCCTTCAGGAGATAGATTTTTCCCGTGACGGCCTCCTCCATCTCGGCTGCGTTGCGGAAGTTGAGGCTGTCGCAGATCGTGTAGCGGAATCCGGCGTCGAGGAGCGCGGCGGGCATCCCCCGGTTGAGCATGGATTCGGCGGGCCAGTATCCGTCGGCAGCGACGCCGAACGCTTTTCGGCAAACGGCCTGAGCCAAGGCGAGGTTGGCGACGTTGCCCGCGGGAACGTTGCCCTGGAAGTTGTGCGACCAGCCGCCTAGGGCGACCTCGATCCGTCCATCCTCAAGCAGGCCGCGCACCCGGCGGAGGAACTCGGGCTGCTCGTGCAACATCCATTCCACGTCCTGTCCTCCGAACTGGAGTGTGATCTGCGCGGAGGGATGCCGATCGAGCACATCGAGGGTGGCGGCATACATCTCGACGAGGAAAGGCCATTCCTTGACCTGACGGCGTCCCCATTGGAGAGAGCCGTGCCACATGAGCATGATGTCGGACATGAAGACCGCAGGCTACCCGGTTCGGGAGAGAACGTCGAATTCGCGATTCTGATTTCCTGGAGGAATCAGAGGCCGTCTCCCTGTTGCTCAGAAGTGGGGCAACGCATGGCAGGAAGCCGACGGGATCCATGGACATGGCGAAATGGAGGAAGGGTTCATCGCGCCGGTGATGATCCGCATGCGCCAGGAAAACCGTCAGACCAGCCCTTGATCGAGCATCGCCTCGGCGACCTTGCGGAAGCCGGCGATGTTCGCTCCGTTCACGTAGTTCACGAATCCTTTTCGCTGCTCGTACTGGGCGCACTGGCGGTGGATGTTCGTCATAATCTCCGAAAGGCGTTTCTCCACCTCTTCGCGCGTCCAGGAGAGGCGGAGGCTGTTCTGGGACATTTCGAGCCCGCTCACGGCGACCCCGCCGGCGTTCGCCGCCTTGCCGGGGCCAAAGAGGATCTTCTTGTCGAGAAAGACGCGCACCGCCTCCGGCGTGCTCGGCATGTTCGCCCCTTCGGCCACGCAGCGGCAGCCGTTCTTGACGAGCGCAAGCGCGTCGTCGCCGGTGATCTCGTTCTGCGTCGCACAGGGCAACGCCACGTCGCACTTCACGCCCCAGGGGCGTTTTCCCGCATGGTAGGCGCACTTGAACTTCTCGGCATACTCCTTGATGCGGCCGCGCTTCCGTTCCTTCAGGTCCTTCACGAAGGCGAGTTTTTGGGGATCCACCCCCGCGGGATCGTGAACGAAGCCGCTTGAATCGGACCAAGTGATCACCTTCGCCCCCATGAGCATCGCTTTTTCCGCGGCGAACTGCGCAACATTTCCGGAACCGGAGAGAGCGATCTGTTTGTCAATGATGCTGGCGCCCACGTGGCGGAACATTTCCTCGACGAAAAAGATGAGGCCGTAGCCGGTCGCCTCGGTGCGGATGTGGCTGCCGCCCCAGGGGATCCCCTTGCCGGTGAAGACGCCCCCGAACGCGTTGCGCAGTTTCTTGTATTGCCCGAAGAGGAACCCGATTTCGCGCTCGCTCACCCCGGTGTCGCCCGCAGGGACGTCCGTATCCGGTCCGATATGACGCCAGAGCTCGTTCATGAACGCCTGGCAAAAACGCATCACCTCCTCGTCTGTGCGCCCTTTCGGATCGAAGTCGGCGCCGCCCTTGGCGCCTCCCATGGGCAGTGTGGTCAGCGAGTTCTTGAGGGTCTGTTCGAACGCCAGGAACTTGAGCGTGCCGAGCGTCACATCCGGATGGAAGCGCAGGCCGCCCTTATAGGGGCCGATCGCACTGTTCATCTGGACGCGGTGGCCGCGGTTCACCTGCACCTCCCCGGAGCGGTCCGCCCACGTGACGCGAAACGAGATCACCCGCTCGGGTTCGACCATCCGTTCGAGGATGCGCGCCTTGCGATACCGGGGGTTCGCGGCGATGAACGGCGCCACGGAGTGGACGACTTCGGCAACCGCTTGATGGAATTCAGGTTCGACGGGATGACGTTTGACGACGCGATTGAGAAAAGCGGAGACTTCGGAAGGCTTCATCGCGCGCTACTAACCGATAAAGACGCCCGCGCACGCAAGATGAAATTCAAGCCGAGGCGGTCCGAAGAGATGGCCGGAGACAATCCGTATGCCGCATCGAGTCAAAAGACGGAAGGAGCCAGAATCGCGGTTGCGGACGTTTTTCGCTCCCTGCTAAAGTGCGTCGCCCTCAACCGTTCCATCCAGGAGGCATCCTTATGGCATCCCCCCATATCCGGCTTTACATCCCCGGTCCCGTCGAGGTTTCGGAAAGCGCCTGGCGCGCGTTTCGCACGCCGATGATCGGCCATCGCGGCGCCGGGTTTCAGGAGCTTTACGCGGCGATCCAGCCGCGGCTCCAGCAACTGCTCTACACGAAAAACCCCGTGTTCCTCTCGACATCCTCCGCGTGGGGGGTGATGGAAGCGGCGATCCGCAACCTCGTGCGCCCCGGCAAGCGCGTCCTCTGTTGCATGAGCGGGGCGTTTTCGGACAAATGGCACGATGTGGCCGTTTCGAACGGTCTTCAGGCCGAAAAACTTCAGGTCGAGTGGGGCCGCGCGATCCTTCCCGAGATGCTCGATGCCAAGCTCAAGGTGGGCGCTTACGACGCGGTCACGCTCATTCACAACGAGACTTCCACGGGCACGATGAATCCGCTCGCCGATCTCGCCGCCGTCGTGCGGAAATATCCGGAAACCATCCTGATCGTGGATGCCGTCTCCTCAATGTCGGGCGTGAAGATCGAAATGGACGCGCTCGGACTCGATGTCCTCCTCGCCGGCGTCCAGAAGGCGTTTGCGCTGCCGCCGGGATTGTCCGTGTTCGCGGTTTCGCCACGCGCCCTCGCGCGAGCGAAAGCGGTTCCGAACCGCGGCTATTACTTCGATTTTCTTGAATTTCTCAAGAATCACGAGAAGAACATGACGCCTTCGACCCCTTCAATCGCGCACATCTTCGCGCTCCGGGCCAAGCTCGAAGAGTTCTTCGCTGAAGGGCTGGACCGCCGTTTCGCGCGACATCTCGAAATGGCGAAGAAAGTACGAAGCTGGGCCGTCGCGCGAGGCTTCCGGCTCTTCCCCCAGGTGGGCTGCGAATCGGTGACCTTGAGCTGTCTCGCGAACGCCCGGCAGGTGGACGTGCCCGCTTGGATCAAGCGCCTCAAAGAACGGCACTCCTGCATCTTCGACGGCGGCTACGGGAAGCTGAAGGGACAGGCCTTTCGCATCGCCCACATGGGGGACGAAACCCCCGAGACGATCGAGCGGCTTCTCGGCGGATTGGACGAGACGCTGGAGGGATAGGGGAAGCGTTCGAATGGACGCATAAGGCAGGTTTTTGGGATGAGTCTTCGATCTGCCGCCGCCGCCGCCGCCGCCGTTGCGCTTGTCGCGCTCGCGGCCGCAGCGCCTTCCTGGTGGAACGGATTCGTCTATGACGACGCGGTCTACGTCACAGGAAACCCCGTGGTGACGGGGCGCCTTCCAGCCTCGGCGGCGTTCGCGGACTCCTATCCGCCGGGACATCGCGAGCAGGGGCTTTACCGTCCGCTGACGACGCTCGCGTTCCGTCTCGACGCTTGGGCGTGGGGCGCGAGGCGGGCTGGGGAATGGAACGGATTCCATTTCACGAACGGCCTGATCCACGCAGCCAACGCCCTGCTCGTGTTTGCGCTCGCGCGACGCCTCGAGCTCGGCGCGTGGGCCGCAGGCGCCGGCGCGGCGTGGTTTGCGGCCCATCCCGCGCTGTCGGAAACCTTCTTCTGGATCTCGGCGCGAGCGGACCTTCTCGCCGCCTTTTTTTCGCTTGCCGCCGCGATTGTATGGACGGCCCGATCGGGCAGATGGCGCGCGCCGGTCGCGCTCCTCCTCTGGGCAGCCGCCCTGCTTTCGAAGGAAAACGCCCTCGTCCTGCCGGTCCTTGTCGCCGTCCTTCCTCTTTTTTTCTCCTCTCTTCCTCGTCCCTCGCGTCGGGAGGGGATCGCCGCAGCGGCGGCGGCGGCCGTTCTCCTTGCGGCGTGGATCGGTGTGCGCGTCGCCGTCCTCGGGCACGCCGCGCCGACGCTCACCGCCTACACCGGCGTCGTGGGATTCTTTCCTCGGATTTTTACGAGCCTCGTCCAGTTGTGGAACGACATCTGCTTGTGGTTTCTGCCTTTCCCCCTGACGGTGCAGCCGGAAATCCGGCCGATCACGGATTGGAAACTCGGCGTCGCCGTCCTCGTTTCATGGGGGATGGTCGCGGCCGTTGCCTGGCGCGGTCGCGCGCGTTTCCCGTGGTTCGGCGCGGCGGCGGCCTGGTTCGTGGCCGGTCTGCTTCCGGTGTCGAACCTCCTGGCCCCCATCGGCGCGGCATTTGGAGAACGGTTTCTTTATCTGCCCTCGGCGCTTCTGGGGCCGGCGTGTGTCGCGGGTCTTGCATCGCTGGCGCGCCGCGCGGGCGCGCCTGCGGCCGGCATGCGCGTCGCGAGCGGCGTCGCGGCCGTGGCAACCGCGGGCGGGCTCGTCCTTTGCTGGCAGCGCGCGCCGGACTGGCAGGACAACCTTGCGCTCTGGGAATCTGCGGCGCGCGTCGCGCCAACGTCGTTCGCCGCGCGGGCGGCGCTCGCCGACGCCCTCTTCCAGCGCGGGCGCTTCGCCGAGGCGCATCTCCACGCTGCCGGCGCGCTGCGCCGGCTCGAGGGGCAGCCCGCGTCCTACCGTCAATTGTTTGTGCCCAAACTCATGGCGCTCGACGCCGCCGCCCAAACAGGGATGCGGCAGGCCGTCTGGCAGCGGCGCTTCGCCGAGGCGAACGAAGCGGCGCGCACACTGCGTCTGAAGGATGCCCTCGCGCTCTACCGCGCGCTGGCGGACGCCTGGCCCGAACGTCCCGAAACGCAGGAAGCGCTCGGCGACCTCTACGTGCGGATGGAGAACCCGGTGGCGGCCCGCCGTTGCTATCTCGAAGCGTTGAGCCTCGGTCGGGAGATTCCCGTGCTTTACGCGAAATACGGACAGGTGTTGAGCGTCCTCGGCAGCAAGGCGGAGGCGGTGATGGCCTACGACGCGGCCCTGCGCGCGAATCCGACCGACGCGATCACCCATTACAACCGCGGCGTGGCGCTCGCCGATCTTGGGGACCTTTCCGCGGCGCTCGCGGCCTTTCGCGAGGCGAACCGCCATGCCCCGGAGCTCATGGCACCCCGCCTCAACGCTGCCGCCATCCTCATCCATCGCCGCGATTGGGCGGCGGCGCGCGAAGATCTCGCGCGCGTGCTGGAAGTGGATCCGAAACAGCAGGACGCGCTCGCGTTGTGGAAAAAAATCCCGGCGGAAAAATGAACGCCGCGCGGACGGTTGCGGAACTCCAGCGCGCGCGGGCGACGTCGAGAAATCTCGGCGCGAAAAAGGGGCCGGTATGCTAAAGATCGGCGTCATGCTTCTCCGATGAAAAAACGCGTCGTTGTCGCCGGATTCATGAGCACGTGTCCGATCGCCGGCGTGGTCTGGCAGCACATCCATTACCTTGTCGGGCTCAAGCGTCTCGGGTGGGACGTCGCCTACATCGAGGACTCGGCGCGGCATCCCTACAACGCGGCGACTTTCGAAAGCGGCGAGGCCGCCATCCCTCATGCGATCGCCGTGACGAGGCGACTCGCGGAACGTTTCGGTTTCCGCTGGGCTTACCGCGCGCGGTTCACCGAGCCGATGAAGGTTTTCGGCGACTTCGATGCCTCGGGAATCGCCCGCGCGTTCGCGGAGGCCGATTTCACCTTCAACCTTTGCGGCGCGCAGGAATTGCATGACGAGGTCCTGAAGTCGCGTGGGCTCGTCTATGTCGAAAGCGACCCCGGCGTCGAGCAAATCAAACTCGCCCAGGGCGCTGCCGACACGGCCGCCTACCTGCGCGCGCATCGGGCGCTCTTCACCTTCGGCGAGAACCTCGGACGGAAGGAGTGTCCGCTGCCGAATGGCGGGTTCGCCTGGCATCCGACGCGGCAGCCGGTCGTCTGCGATTTTTGGGAGGCGCCGGCGGCGAAGGAGAAGCCGCTTCGCTTCACGACCGTTGCGAACTGGGAAACGAAAGGAAAGGACATCACGTGGAAAAACCAGGTGTATTACTGGTCGAAAACGTTCGAGTTCTTGAAGTTCAGCGACATGCCCGCGGCGGTCGGGCGAAAGGACGTCGCCTGGGAGTTGGCTACGGACATGAGCCGGGACCCGGCCTCCCAAGCGCTTTTCGAGAGGCAAGGGTGGCGTCTCGTCAGCCCGCACGGGATTTCCACCGATTTCGACGCGTATGTCCGCTATATTCAGGGGAGTTCGGCGGAATGGACGGTCGCCAAGGACCAGTACCTTCGTCTGAAGACGGGGTGGTTCAGTGACCGCACGGCGTGTTATCTCGCCGCGGGACGTCCGGCGATCGTCCAGGATACTTCCTTCGGAGGGACGCTGCCCGTCGGAAAGGGGCTTTTCGCGTTTCAGTCCGCGGAGGACGTCCGCGCCGCAGTGGAGGCCCTCGTGTCCGACTATGAAGGGCAATGCCTCGCCGCGCGGGAGATCGCCCGCGAGTATTTTGAAGCCGAGAAGGTGATTGCAGCCATGCTTGCCAAGCTCGGACGGTAAGGACTGGCTCCTCCGCGCCGCCTCACGCGGGATGGGCCTCCTGCCCGCGTGGAGTTCCGCAGGCGAGGCTTGAGGAAGGAACTCTTCGAATTCGTCCTCCGCGGAAGGCGCAGAAGGATCGAATCGCTTCCGCTTCCGCAGGAGAACGCCGCAAGGCTTCGCGCGCGGTTCAGCGCATCCAGGCGCGGACCTTGGCCGCAACAGCGTCGGGAGTGAATCCGAACTCCTTCGCGAGCGTCGGGTATGGCGCGCTGGCGCCGTAGCGGTCCATCCCGAGAAAGAGGCCGTAGGCGCCGAGCCAGCGCTCCCAGCCGTGGCGCACGCCGGCTTCGATTGCCGCGCGGGGGAGTTTTCCGAGCACGCGCTCGCGGTATTCGGCGGACTGATTTTGGAAGAGCTCCCAGCTCGGGAGATTCACCACGCGGGCGGGAAGCCCTTCGGCCTTGAGCAGGTCGGCGGCGGCGAGCGCCACGGCGACCTCGGAGCCGGTCGCAAGGAGCGTGAGCTTCGCGCCGGGCTCCTCGTGGAGGACATAGCCGCCCTTGAGCAGGTTTTCCGCGGCGGGAAATTTCGCGCGATCGAGGACGGGGAGATTCTGCCGCGTGAGCAGGAGGGCCGTTGGACCCTTCGTGTTTTGGAGCGCGGCGATCCACGCCCAGCCGGTTTCGCTCGGATCCGCGGGGCGGATGACCGTCACGTTCGGCATCACGCGCAGAGAGGCGGCCTGTTCGACCGGCTCGTGGGTGGGGCCGTCTTCGCCGACGAAGATCGAGTCGTGCGTGAAGACGTAAACCACGGGCAGACGGCCGAGCGCCGCCATCCGGATCGCGGGGCGCAGGTAGTCGGCGAAAACGAAGAAGGTCGAGCCGAACGGGATCAGTCCCCCGTGGCACGCGATCCCGTTGAGGATGGCGCCCATTGCGTGCTCTCGGATGCCGAAGTGGAAGTTGCGCGCCGCGCGGTTCGACTTCGAGAAGGAGCCGTATTCCTTGACGAAGGTTTTCGTCGAGGGATGGAGATCGGCGGCGCCGCCGACGATCTGAGGCGCAGCCGCCATCAGGGCCTTGAGCGCCTCGCCACCCGTGCTGCGTGTGGCGGCGGATTTTTCGGGGTCGGGCGACGGGAGTTTCGCCGCCAGATCGGCAGGGAGGATCCGGTTCCAGTATGTGTCCCATCGGGCGGCGCGCGACGGATCGGCGGCCTTCCATGCGGTGAACCCCGCGTTCCATCGGGCTTCCGCCTCGGCGCCGCGCCGTTTGACTTCCTCGAAGCGCGCGCGCACGGCCTCGGGAACAAGGAATTGGGCGTCTTCCGGCCAGCCGAGATTTTTCTTGGTGATCTTGACCTCCTCGGCGCCCAGCGGTTCTCCGTGCGCCGCGTGGGTCCCCGCTCGGTTCGGGCTGCCGAAACCGATCGTTGTCGTGCCGATGATCACGCTGGGCCGGTCCGTGACCGCTTGCGCGGCTTCGAGGGCGCGGGCACAGGCCTCGCGATCGTGGCCGTTGATTTCCTGCACATGCCAGCCGAGGGCGCGGTAGCGGGCGGGAACGTCGTCGCTGTAGGCGAGTTCGGTGCGCCCTTCGATGGTGATATGGTTGAAGTCGTAGAAGAAAACGAGTTTGCCGAGGCCGAGGTGGCCTGCCAGAGAGAGCGCCTCCTGGACGACTCCCTCCTGGTGGCAGCCGTCGCCAAGGATCGCATAGGTGGTGTGCTGGACGACGCGATGCTCGGGCGTGTTGAAGACGGCGGCGAGGTGTTCCTCGGCAATCGCCATGCCGACGGCGTTGCCCGCGCCTTGCCCGAGCGGTCCGGTCGTTGTTTCGATGCCGAGTGCGGGATCGAATTCAGGATGCCCCGGCGTGCGGCTGCCCCACTGGCGGAACTGCCGAAGGTCGTCGAGGGAAAGGGGATACCCGCAGAGGTGGAGCAGGGCGTAGAGGAGCATGCTCCCGTGGCCGGCGGAGAGCACGAAACGGTCGCGGTCGGGCCAGTGTGGGTTCGCCGGATTGTGCTTCAGATAGCGGGTCCAGAGGACGTAGGCGAAATCCGCGCAACCCATCGGGAGGCCGGGATGACCCGAGTTGGCTTTCTGGATGGCGTCAATGGCGAGTGTGCGAATCGTATTGACACACAGTTGGTCAAGATCGGGCCCCGTGAGGCCCTTGCCGAAAGAGGAAGAATCAGTCATGGAGACCGCCTTCCCTAGCGGTTTTTTTCGCGCAAAACAACCTTCACTTGCTCACCTGGACTTCGAGCGTATACTCGCGCGGTTTTTCGCCTTCCTCCGAAGGGAGATAGCGGATGCGGACTTCGCCTCGACCGAGCGCGCGCGCCTGGAGGAGCAGCCCCCACTGTCCCACGTCCACGCGCGGCGTTTCGCTTTGTGCCAGAAGGATTCCTGGAGTGCAGTCCACGAACTCCCACCGCCCATCCCGGGAGGGATCCTTGTCCAGACGGAAAAGCAGTTGTTGGCCGATCCGCATCTGGGCGCTCTTTCCCTGGTCGAGATCCTGGCGATAGACGTCCATGACGTCGGCCACCGTGTAGAGCGCGTTCGCGGAGCCTCGCCCCATCTGCCCCGCGCAACCCGCAACCAGAAGCGCACAAGCGGTGACCCACGTCACCCTTCGCCACGACGCCCTCCAATCCGAACTCCAGCGTCTCACGAGGCGTTGCCCTACGGCTTTTTCGAGTGTCGCCTCGCGTTGCCTTTGATCACGCGTGTCGCCAGGTTGTCGCCGTTGGTCATTTCAAAAAATACGACCGCCACACGATCGCCCACCTTCAGGTCGCTGAGACTCAGGAGCGCGCCATCCACTTCGACCCGTCCATGAGGCGCCAGCTTGAAAGTCTTCTCCCCCACGATCAACGTCCCTTCGGCGGCGTTGAGCTCCGAGATCTTGCCCTTCTGATCGCCGGGATTTGGAGATTTTTTCTTGCTCGGCACCGGCGTCTCCGTGGCGGGCGGCGCGGGAGGAGTCGCGAGCGGCGCGGCTTCCATGGTGACCGGCGCCTCGGGCGTTCCAGGCGAAATTTCAACATTGGTCTGGGCGAAAAGAGCACCCGTCGCGCCGAGCGCGACGGCCGATATTAGGAAGATCATGGGCTTCATTGGAGGGGACTTCACGCCTGCCGCCCCGGCCAGTCAAGCGATTTCAGGAAGGTCCTGCGGGGAAGGGGGGGACGCGGCCGGAGGAGCGGGGCCGTCTTGCGTCAGTTCCGGCGCGACCGTCATGGCCCCGTCGTGAACCCCTGCGGGCCTCACGCGCGCCCTGGGGATGGATCAGAACCCTTCGAGCGCCTTGCGCACAGGTTTTCCCTCCACTTTTTCGGAAGGCGTGGAGCTGTCGGCGCTCGCGAGAGTCAAGCGCGTGAGATAGGCGTTCAGGCGCGCGACCGCCTTGCCGTCGGTACGGCGATATTCCCGTTCGGTATTGGAACTTTCCTCGCGCTGCCAGGAAAGTCCGGCTTCGTTCGCGCGGAGGAGCGCGGCGATTTCGTCCTCGCCGAAGAAACCCCGGTCGTCGCGATCCACGGCTTCGATCACGCAGCGGTCCTGGATGAAGCTGACTTCAATCACGTATCCGCCGAAGTGATACTTGAGCTTTTTCTCGATCGGCTTCTGGAACTTGAGCTTCCGGATCGGCGGGCCGTAGCGTTTTTCGATTTCCGCCTGGGTTTCCCCGAGGCGGGCCTCGACGCGGCTGCCGGTCAGCGCGGTCAGGAAAAGAATCGGGATGAGAAAGCGCATGCAAGACGATATCCGCAGGTACGGCCGATGCCAAGCGGATTTCAGGAGAAAGACGATTGGCGGCGGCGACGACGCCAGGTCAGCGCGGCGAGGGTGGCGAGCACGACCGCCGACGTCCCGTAGAGCGCGTTCATCTCCGGGACGACCCGGTATTCAATGTTGAAGAGACTGATCGCTTGGGTGGCGGGATTGTTCTGGGCGTTCGCGCCGCTTCCATAAGTGAACTGGATGCTGTTGACGACATTCGTGCCGTAGCTCACGTAAAGATTTCCAGCGCCGGACCCTGATCCGCTGTCGGGCACCGTCCTGGTGTTGGCGGTTGCAGTCCGGTTCGTTCCGCTTCCCGCAAGAGTGACCGCGGGCCCGTTGGTCAGAGTGGTGGCGCCCATGATGGCGCCGTCGAGACGCTGGCCCCAGATGCTCCGGATCTGGTCCACATAGGTGTACTTCGAACCGGAGGCGTTTCCCACATCAATGTCGAAGATGTAGTAGGAAACCGTATCCACTCCATTCTGATAGTTGAAATCAATGGTGACCGTGATGGCTTGGTTTTTGTTTGCGAAGTCTACCAGGAAGGCGAGTGAAGGTTGAATGGGGGAGGACTGGCCCCCCTCTTTAAACGTGCTGATGTCCGGCGTGGGGTCCCCCGTCAGTGTGTCGTTGCCGAGGGCGGAGACGTTGCCCGAAATCGTAATCGTGATGTCATGGCCCGGATTGTTCGGATCAATGTCGTAGGAATTGGTCAGCGATCCCGGGGTCCAAGTCAGCGCCGACCAATCCAACACAATGGCGCGCGCAGAGGCCGCCGCGGCAAAAAACGCCGCCACGATCCCGATGACGGCTGCGCGAAAATGTTTAGGAAACATCATAGAAGACGAGATAAGTATAACTTTTAAAGATTTGAGGCATCAAGCCAATTGTTTCGACAGGAATTTCCAGGGACACCCTTCTTCTGGGGATTGGGAAGGTCCTGACGGAGAGGGGGTTTCGTTTCCGATTTCGACTCCGGCTTGCTAGGATCGGCGCATGGACGCGCCCGTCATTGATCTTTTCAGCGACGAACATTTCATGCGCGAGGCGTTGCGCCAGGCGCAGCGGGCGTTCGCGCGCGACGAGGTCCCCGTCGGCGCGGTGATCGTGCGGGAAGGGCGCGTGATCGCGCGCGCTGACAATCAGGTGGAAGAACTCCGCGATGCCACGGCGCACGCCGAAATCCTGGCGATCACCCAGGCCTCGGCGGCCTTGGGCGACTGGCGTCTGGACGGATGCACCCTTTACGTGACGAAAGAGCCGTGTCCGATGTGCGCGGGCGCGCTCGCGCTGGCGCGCATGGCGCGGCTCGTGTTCGGCGCGCCCGATCCGAAGTCGGGCGGCGCGGGAAGCGTCTTTTCGATCACCCGGCATCCGGGTCTCAATCATCGCGTCGAAACGGTCGGCGGCGTTCTGAGGGAGGAATGCGCGGCATTGCTGAAAAGATTTTTCGCGGCCAAACGCGGCAAAGGCCGGGAGAGGGGGGAGGAGAGAGAGACGTGAGGCGGGGGCTGGGGGAGGATGGAAGACGAAGGGAGGAGATCGGAGGTGGAGGGCTGGCGTCCTCGCGAGCCGCTTCGGAGAAGCCGCTTGCGAGACGGGCGGCGTTCGCGTGGAATGCCCGGTATGGAGGGCGAGACCGATCTCGAATCGCGCCACCGCTCCGTGACCGGACGGATCGCCGCGGCGTGTGCCCGCGCAGGGCGCGCCCCGGACGCCGTGACCCTCGTGGCGGTGACGAAGACGCATCCGCCTGGGACGGCGGACGCCCTCGTGCGGCTCGGCCAGTTTGACGTGGGCGAAAACAAGGTGCAGGAAGCCAAGGCGAAAGCCCCGCAATGCGACGGCCGCCTGCGCTGGCACGGGATCGGTCATCTCCAGACCAACAAAGTGCGCGACGCCGTCCGCCTCTTTTGCATGATTCATTCGGTGGATTCGCTTCGTCTCGCCGAGGAGATCGAGAAACAGGCGGCTGCCCAGAGGAAACGAATCTCCGTTCTCCTCGAGGTGAACGTCTCGGGCGAGGGGAGCAAGTTCGGATTGAAACCGGAAGAGATGGCGGACGTCGCGCTTGCGGTGAACCGCCTTTCCCATCTGACGCTGCGTGGGCTGATGACGATGCCGCCTTATGCGGAAGATCCGGAGGCTGCGCGCCCGTTCTTTCGCCGCCTCGCCGCGCTCCGCCGCGATGCGGAGCAGCGCCTCGGCGCGCCGTTGCCCGATCTTTCGATGGGGATGAGCGGCGATTTCGAAACGGCGATCGAAGAGGGCGCCACTCTCGTCCGCGTGGGAACGGCCCTGCTCGGCGAGCGCCGCGCGTGGCGGACGGCCGCTCCGGAAGAGGGATGAGGGTTTCGATGGCGTCCGACGACGGTCTCGGGCACACTCCGTTTTGTTGTGCGATGAACTCGACCCACGTTGAATTTTTTCGGAAAACGCTGGGGACGGACCGCGTATTGACACGGAAGGAAGACCTGCTGGCCTACGGCTTCGACGGCACGCCGATGCTCGCCGAGACGCCCGGATGCGTGGGATTTCCCGAAAGCACGGAGCAGGTGGCCGCGGCGCTGCGCTACGCAAACCGGGAGCGGATTCCGGTGGTGACGCGCGGTTCGGGCACGGGATTGAGCGGCGGCTCGGTGCCGGTCGCCGGCGCGCTCGTCCTCTGCATGGTGCGAATGGACCGCATCCTGGAGGTGGACGCCCCGAACCTCGTCGCTCGGGTCCAGGCGGGCGCGATCACGGCGAAACTCGATGAGGCGGCGCAGGTTCACGGGCTTTTTTATCCGCCCGACCCTGGGACGCGGATCATCTCGACGCTCGGTGGAAACGCGGCCGAGAACTCGGGCGGCCTGCGCGGCCTGAAATACGGTGTGACGCGTGACTACGTGATGGGCTTGGAGGCGGTGCTCGCCGACGGCGAGGTGCTCCGCACGGGAACGGCCTGCGTGAAGGATGTGGCGGGCTATCCCCTCAAGGATCTTTTCGTCGGTTCGGAAGGCACGCTCGGCGTGATCACCGAGCTGCTGTTGAAGCTCGTGCCGCGGCCCGCCGCGCGGAAGACGCTGCTGGCGTCTTTTGCCACGATGGACGCCGCGGCGCGCACCGTCTCGACGATCATCGCGCGGCGGATCATCCCCTGCACGCTGGAGTTCCTGGATCGGACGACGATCCGCTGCGTCGAGGACTACGCGAAGATCGGTCTGCCGCTCGACGCGGAAGCGATCCTTCTCATAGAAACGGACGGGCACGCTGCGGTCGTCGCCGAGGAGGCGGCGGCGATGGAGGTCGTGGCGCGCGAGCAGGGCGCGACGGCGGTGACGGTGGCGAAGGACGAAGGAGAGGCGGCGCGCCTCGCCTCGGCGCGGCGCGCGGCGCTCAGCGCGCTGGCGCGGGCGTCGCCGACCACGATCCTCGAGGACGCGACGGTTCCCCGGAGCCGTCTCGCGGAGATGGTTGCGTTCATCCAGGAAACGGCGCGGAAGCACGCCCTGCGCGTGGGGACCTTCGGCCATATGGGCGACGGCAACCTGCATCCCACGTTCCTGACGAACGAGCGCGATCCCGAGGAGATCGCGCGCGTCGAGAAGGCGTTTGCGGAAATCTTCGAGAAGGCGGTCGCGCTCGGCGGCACGATCACCGGCGAACATGGCGTGGGACTGGCGAAGCGAAAGTTTCTCCCGCTGGTCGTTAGTCCCGTCGGGTTGGAGGTCCACCGCCGCCTCAAACGGGCGTTCGATCCGAACGGCATCCTCAACCCGGGCAAAATGTTCGCCCTTTCTTCTCGATGAGCGAACGGCTTCCCGCTCTCGGGTTCATCGGCGCCGGCGTCATGGGCCGCGCGATGATCGGACATCTCCTCAAGGCGGGCCATCCCATGCGCATCCACACGCGCACCCGGTCGCGAGCCGGACCGCTGATCGCCGCCGGTGCAGTCTGGGCCGAAACCCCCGTCGAGGTCGCGCAGGGCGCCGATGTGGTGATCTCGATCGTCAGCATGCCCGCCGACGTGCGCGCCGTATGGCTCGGCCCCGTCGGCGCCCTCAAGATGATGAAGGCGGGAGCGATCGGGGTGGACATGACGACCAGCTCGCCCGCGCTTGCTGTGGAAATCCACGACGCCGCGAAGGCGCGCGGCGTGGCCATGCTCGACGCCCCCGTGACCGGTGGCGACCTCGGCGCGCGCGAGGCGCGCCTTTCGATCTTGGCGGGCGGCCCGCGCGAGGCATTCGATAGGATGAAGCCGATCTTTGAAAAGCTGGGCACGACCATCCGCCACTTCGGCGGCCCCGGCGCCGGACAGCGTTGCAAGCTCTGCAATCAGATCGTGATCGCCGGAACGATGATCGGAATGGTTGAGGGGCTTTATTACGCGAAGCGCGCCGGGCTCGATCCCGCGGAGGTCCTCGAGGGGATTGGTGCGGGCGCCGCCGGCTCGTGGTCGTTGACCCATCTCGCGCCGCGCATCCTTCGGGACGATCTGGAGCCGGGCTTCATGATCGAGCACTTCATCAAAGACCTGGAGCTGGCACTCGAGGAATGCCGTCGCCTGAACCTCCACCTGCGCGGCTTGGAACTCGTCCACCGTTTTTATCGCGCGCTCAAGGCGCACGGACATGAGCGGAAGGGGACGCAGGCGCTGATCCTGGCGCTCGAGAAGGGCCTGGGACCGCATCCGGTCTGATGCGGGTTGTATGCACCGGTTTTACATCGAGAAGTCCGCGCTTGCGGAGGGCGTCCTCAAGGGGGGGGAGTGGCGCCATTGCCGCACTGTGCTCCGCGCCGGCGTGGGCGCGAAGATCGCCATTTTCGACGGCGAGGGGACCGAAGCCCTCGTCGAAATCCGCGAGGCGGATGAGAAGGCCGCGCGTTACGCGATCCTCCAGCAGTCGCGCACCCCGCCGCCGCCGCATCGCGTGACGCTCGTCCAGGCGCTGCCGCGCAACCGCGTCATGGACTTCATCATCCAGAAGGCGACGGAGCTCGGCGTGCGGGAGATTTTTCCGGTGCTCTCCGAGCGCTCGGTGGTGCGCCCGTCGCCGGAAGATGCCGACGCGCGCGTGGCGCGCTGGCGCGAGCTGGCGATCGAAGCAGCGAAGCAGTGCGGGCTGAATTGGCTTCCGCGCATCCATTATCCCTGTTCGGCGCGCGCCGCCGCGGGGCAGCGGAGGGATCACGATCTGGCGCTGTTCGGATCGCTGCAGCCGGATGCCCGTCCGCTCTGGCGCTACCTGACCGGCGTACGACCCGCCGGCCTGTGCGCGATGCTGGCGATTGGGCCGGAAGGGGATTTCACGCCGGCGGAAATGGGCGTGTTCCGGAGCGAAGGCTTCCTCCCCTTGAGCCTCGGCCCGCTCGTCCTGCGTTGCGACACAGCGGCCGTCTACGCGTTGAGCACGTTATGCTACGAACTGGGCCGCCTCGCGGCGGAATGATCGGGGCTTACCAGCCATCGACGAGCTGATCCACGATCTGGCGGCCGGCCTTGGCGGCGGCGATCGGGATGCCCTGACGCTTGTCGCTCTGGAGATCGCTGCCGACGAAGAGCCCCGCGCTGCCGCCTGCGCCGCCTTCGAGGAAGGGTTTGCTCTCGCCGCGGCGCGTGAGCGCATACGTGACGCCGAGCGAAAGGCTGACCTCGACGGGTGTGATCTCGTTCGAGCGCGAATAGCGCACCGGCGACATGGTGAACTCGGTGATCTTGCCGCGAAGGATGACGTCCGCCCGGGCCGCGTCGGTGACGGCGATCGAGCCGTCCATCTGGAACTGCTGGATGATCGTGGTGGTGACCAGATTCTCGAGTCCGGGTTCGTCCACCTCGCTCTTGAAGTTTTCGATGAAAATGGTCTTGAAGCCCGGGTCGCGGGTTTTGCCGAGTTTGTAGGAGGCGCAGCCGCACAGCAGCAAGGCGGCCGCGAGGAGGAGGAGACGCGCGCTCATAGGTTGGAGTTCGTAGTGGTGACGGAGGATGCGGGAGAGGGATCGAGTTTGCCCTGGCGAATTTCGTCGGCCCGTCGCGCGGCGCGCCGGGCGAGCTCGGAGCCGGGATACTTCTGAACGACGCTGTTGTAATAGATCAGGGCGGATTCGGTCTTGCGCTGGCGATCGTAGAACTCGGCCACGCGCATGAGGCCGAGGCCTTGTTCGGCGCGGAGCTTCTGGATGTTCTCGCGCGCTTGCTCGATCTTTTCGCTCTTCGGGTATTTGGTGATGTAGTCCTCGAAGGCGGTGATGGCCTTGTTCGTGGCGGTTTGGTCGTAGTCCGCCTGGCGCGCGGCGAGCATCCACGCGTAACCGATTTGGAACTGCGCGTCGTCCGCAAGGTCGCTCTTCGGATATTTTCGGATGAGGTCCTGATATGCCTTCACCGCATCGTCCCATTTGCGCTGATTCTCGCGGGCGAAGCCGATCTTGATCTGGGACATCGCGGCGTAGGGGCTGTAGGGGCCGTTCTTGATGACCTGTTCAAACATCTCGACCGTCTTATCCATCGAGGGGAGAGTGGGAATCTTCCAAATTTTTTGCCTCTCGCCGGCGAGAAAAAGGCAGGCGATGTCGTACTGATACTTGAGGATATCGCTGAAGTGTTCGGTGTCCGAATATTTGTCGAGACAGTTCTGAAACTCCTTGAACGAACGCTGGAACTCGTAGCACTTATAGAGCATGGCGGCATAGCGATACTGCGCCTCCGGCGCGTTCGGAGAAAGCGGCCACGTCTTCACGAGCGTGCGGTAGGCGCCGGCGGCATCCTCGAAATTGCCCTCCTTTTCGTAGGCCTCGCCCTTGGCGATCTGCTCCTTGGACGTTTCTGCGACGGTGTCCTTTCCTTCGACTTCCCAGCCCTGGCCCGGGCGATAGATCAGCGGCGCCGGCAGAGGGGCAGCCAGCAAGAGCAGGGCCGATCCCGCGATCGTCGGGCCAATCCATTTTCTGGGCGCCAACATGCCGCGTTGACGATATTCCGCGGCAATTCCTAAAGTCAAGTAATGGAGCGCCTCCTATGCGTGAAGATTGCCTCGCGGGGAGATCTGCTGCTTGCGGGGCCGGCGTTCCGCTGGCTGCGCGAATCGCGTCCCGCCGCGCGCCTCACCTTAGCCGTCGGGGAATCGTGTCGGGAGGTGGCGCGGCACCTGCCGTGGTTCGACGACCTCCTCGTCGTCAACGACGCGGGGCTGCTCGCTGGGACGTTTTTCCAAAAGCTTCGCGGGGCGGCTGTCCTGTGGCGCGCGATGCGAGGAACAGCCTGCGCCGCGAGCGGCCCGTTTGACGCAGCATTCCTCTTCCATCGCGATCCGCGTTACGCCGCGCTTTCATGGCTCGCGGGGATCCCCGAACGGCGCGGGTTCGACGGGAAAGGCGCGCGCAGGTTTCTTACCCATGCCGTTCGGACGGGCGAGCGCGAGCATCATGTCGTCCAATACCTGCGGATGACGGGGGCGGAGGGCGGCGGCGACGAGGAGATGAAGGGGGGCTGGGTTTTTCTGCCAGGAGAACGAGAGCGGGCGGACGCCGCCACGGCGGCTCACGGGCTTCGCGCGAAGGAGAAAACGGTGGTGCTCGCGTTTGGCGGCGGCCGCAACGTGAAGACTCGGACCGAACTTAAACGGTGGCCGATGGACGCCTGGCGTGCGCTCGCCCGGGGCCTTGAGGCGCGCGGGTTTCAAGTCGCTTGGGTGGGCGACGCGGATGATGCGACGCGGCTCCGCGGCGACGAACCCGGCGCGCGCCTTGCCGGCAAACTTGCCCTCGCGGAGTCCGCCGGGGTGGCGGCGCGTGCAGCCCTCGTGGTTTCTCACGACAGTTTCATGCTGCACCTGGCGGAGGCGCTGGGCGTGCCGGCGGTGGGAATTTTCGGCCCGACCGATCCCGCGCATTACGGACCGCGCTCGGCTCGCTCGCGAACCCTGTGGGCTGGCGAAAACCTCCCGTGCAGTCCCTGTCACCGGGACGGTTGGTTTCCCGAATGCGCTGACGACCATCGCTGCATGCGCGACCTGGCGCCGGACGCCGTCTTGCGCGCCTGCCAGGAGTTGCTCTCATGAACCGCGTGGTTTTCGGCGCCGCAAACCACTGGACGTCGCCCTTCCAGGTGGGGAGTCACGCATGGGCGCGCCTGTTCGCGGCGAACGGCTGGTCGGTTTTCTATGCATCCGATCCGCTGACGCCGTGGCATTTCCTCGATGCATCGGCGCGCGCGGCCGCCGCCGCGCGTTTTGCCCTGTGGCGACGGCCCTTCCATGAGGAGGGAGTGCAAGCGTGGGCCCCTTTTTCCCTCGTTGCACCTCGTCCGTCGCCGGTCCTGCGTTCGGCGTGGGCGCTGCAGAACTGGTCCCGTTTCGCGTGGCCGCCGCCGGTCGCGAAGGCGATTTCGCAGGGGTTTGCCGCGCCGGACTTGCTCTGGCTCGACAGCGTGCGCCATGCCGCCTGGGGGGAACGCCTGCGCCCTGCACGCGTCGTTCTTCGCGTGGCTGATTGGAGCGCCGGATTCGGCGCAGCGACCGCCGCCTCGCTCGACCTCGAACGCCGTCTTGTGGCGGAAGCGGATCTTGTGGTGGCCTCCGCGGCGACTCTTGCAGAACGGCTCCGCGCGCGGCGCGGCGGTCGCCCGCTCGCGGTGATCCGCAACGGGGTGGACCTCGACTTCTGGCAGGAGACGGTTCCCGAACCGCCCGAATACCGCGAGATCCCTTGTCCGCGAGCGGTCTATGTGGGGGCGATTGACGCGTGGTTGGATGCGGAACGGATCGGGCGGCTCGCGGCGGCGTTGCCGGCCTGGTCGTTCGTCATGATCGGACCGGCGCGCCGCGCGCTTCCGCCGGCGCGCCCGAACTTACACTGGCTTGGCGCCCGCCCGCGCGCGCAGGCGCGGGCGTATGTCCGCCATGCGCAGGCAGGCATCATCCCGTTCCTCAGAAACGAACTGGTGGATCATGTCTGCCCGATCAAGCTGTATGAATACATGGCCTGCGGGCTGCCGGTGGTGGCGACGCGCTGGGCGGAACTCGAGGCGATGGCTTCGCCGGCGCGCCTTGCGGCAAACGACGACGAATGGATCGCGGCCTTCAACGAACTGGGCGTTGCGTGCAGAAGCCTTCCTCGGGAAAGGGAAACGACCTATGCCGTGGCGAATTCCTGGCCGTCGCGATGGCCAGAGTTTACGTCGGCAGCCACCCTTTCCATGCGTTGATCCGCGCCGACCCGCCACCGAAGGAGGAGTGCCCTTCGTCGTTCGGTGGAAGCCGTCTCCCACGAAAGGGGAGAAACGCCAGACGGCCCTGCGGAATCAAGGCCGCGCGTTTTTCTTGGCCCGATACTCGGCCCAGCGGCGTTTTTGCGCCGCGCTGATCCGCGCGCGCGCGGCGGCGCTCATCTTGCGCCGTCCGCCACTCGTGCGTTTCGACGGAAGGTTTTTCGCGCTGCGGGTGCGAATGCCGGGGTTGCTGAGGATGCGGGAAATGTTGGAGAGTTTCTCGCGAATTGCAGCCGCTTCCCGTTGGGATTTTTCGGCCTGGGCTTCCGATGCGCGAAGTTGATTTTGTAACTTTCGAATGAGAGGAGTGAGATTCATTTCTTTCAACTTACCACCGACTTACAAAACTGCAAGCAGAGTTTTGGCCCAAGGAGGTCAGTCCTTACGCTCCGGGTCCGAAGACGCGCGGTTCGCGCAAAAAATGGGGTGACCGACGGGGATCGAACCCGCGACAACCGGAACCACAATCCGGCGCTCTACCAACTGAGCTACGGCCACCGTGGGAGAGACGACGCGCATCCTCCTCCAACGGGAGGGCGAAAGCAAGGCTGCGAAAGACCTCAGTAGGAGGTGGAGGTTTTCGGCGTGTCCATCCGATACGCCGGCGTGTCCACGGTCTCCCAATTGTACATGGTCTGCCAGCCCGGAACCGCGTCAAAGGGGCTCAAATAAGTCGGCTCCAGATGCAGCAGCGGCTTCTCGGAGTTTTCATGCCAATAAAGGAGGTCACTGGCGGCCTGACCAAAACGCAGGAACATGTTTACGGGGCCGCGCAGGAGGCCCACGGAAAATTGCTGAGGGCTCATCACGCCTTCGCGTTGCCCGATGTCGAAGATCGCCTTGGGAATTTCGATCGGCGCCAGCGCAAGGTTGTTGAGGCCGCGTCCGATTTTGCGGATTTCATAGGGTTCGGCGGCCGGTGCGTGTCCGTCAGGGTAGATGATGTCGGCGAAAGCGCCCAAGGGCAGCCATGCCAGCGCGAAAAGAACGACAAAGATCGGGAGGTTTTTCATGGAAATTTCTCCTAGGGAACGAGTTAGATCATGCATCTCCGCGTCGAACATGCAAGGTTTTTCTGCCGGCGCCTCCGGGCCTCATCCGGCGATTCCTCCGCGCGCAGCCTGAAGAAACGAGGCGAAAAGCGCCGCTGCGACCTCCTCGTTGCGCGTCATGCGCTCGGGATGGAACTGCACCCCGAGCCAGAATGTGCACCGAGGATTTTCGATCGCCTCGAGGATTCCGTCCGCCGCCGTGGCGCCGGCGACCAAGCCTGGAGGAATCGTCACGAGCGCTTGATGATGATGGCTGTTCACTTCGATTTTTCCCGCCGTTTTCATGGCGACCGAAAGACGGCTGCCCGGAGCCACTTCGATCGCATGGTGAACGTCTCCTTCTTGTCCCCGGTGGACGACCTCCCTCGCGCCGGGGTCGTGGTGCTTCTTCCAAACCGGAAGGTCTGGGATCAGGCGTCCTCCGGCGAATGCACCCATCACCTGCAGCCCCCGGCAGATTCCGAGCACAGGGAGATCCCGTTCCGCCGCCCAGGCGAGCAGTCTCAATTCGAACGCCTCGCGTTCGGGTTCGATCCTGCCGAGTGTCGCGCGCTCTGCGGCATCCGGCGCGTGCGCGTAATGCGCCTCCGTCAGGTCGCCCCCGCCCGTGAGGAGGAGGCCGTGGATGCCGTCCAGGGAAAGAGGTTCTTCCGGCTTCGCGAGGCGCCATGCGGCGCCGTGCTGTTCCAGCGCTCGAAGGTAATTGGCGTTGCGGTCTTCGCCGCGGGTCGAGACGACAGCGATGATCGGAGGCGCCGCTTTCACCAGGGTCTCAAGGCCCGTGGCGTTCCGAGAATTTCGGAGAGAAGCACCGCCCGACGCGCGCTTTCGCGCGAACGGAACGTCGCGGGATCGAAACGCGGGGCGGTGCGTTCGGAAACAATCTCCACCGCCGAGGGCGGCGCCGCCTCGCGCAGTTCGGTGTGGGTGACTTCGATCTCGCGGTGCAGTGTTTCGCGGTTGCGATCGAGTTCGGCTCGCAGGTTGGGCGCGATCTCCGCCAAGGACGGCGCGTGCGGCCCTTCGGAGGAAAGCTCCGCCTCGGGCATGGGCGGTGGAGCGCTCCGGGACGGTTTGCGGGGAAAGGGAGAGGTTCTGGAAACGGGCCGCTGCGGGACGAACACCGGTCGCGCGGCGTCCGGTCTCGGCGCAGACGCGGGTTGAGCCATGGGGGGAGGAGGCGCCTCCTGTGCGCGCCGCGTTTCCTCGAGGAACCGTCGAATCTGATGCTCGAGATCGGGAGCGGTCTTTGGGGCGGATGGCGGACTCGGCGCGGGATGGGTGGACGAACCGCCGCTTTTCGGAGCGAGGCGTCGAGGCGGCGGCGGAGCCTCCTCCGATTCGGGCGCGCCCCACTTGCCCCGCTTGCTCAGCGCAGAAAGGATCGCAACGACGACGAAAAACAGAAGGCCGAGGAGGTCTCCCGCCGAAGCCGGCGCGATCGGAGAAATGTTCGAGAAAGCGAACATGCCGTCAGCTCCGTCGTGGAAATCGGCGGCGCCTGGTCTTCCGCGGCGAGGTCAGGCGCCGGGGCTTTTCGGCGAAGCTTCTCCGGCGATGCTGCCGCGCATCGCGGTGTCTGCCTGGATGTTCTGCATCCGGTAATAATCCATGATGCCGAGCTTGCCGGCGCGCAACGCCTCCGCGAAGGCGCGCGGAATTTCCGCCTCAGCTTCCACGACCTTCGCGCGCATCTCCTGCGTGCGCGCCTTCATTTCCTGTTCGAGGGCGACGGCGGTGGTGCGGCGCACCTCGGCGCGCGCCTGGGCGACACGCTTGTCCGCCTCGGCCTGTTCGGCCTGAAGTTTGGCGCCCACGTTCTCCCCCACGTCCACGTCCGCCACGTCAATCGAGAGGATTTCGTAGGCGGTGCCGGAGTCGAGACCTTTCTCGAGACAGCGTTTGGAGATCATGTCGGGGTTCTCCAGTACTTCCTTGTAGCTTTCCGCCGAACCGATGGTCGTCACGATGCCTTCGCCCACGCGCGCGATGATCGTCTCTTCCGTCGCGCCGCCGACGAAGCGTTCGAGGTGCGTGCGCACCGTCACGCGCGCCTTTACCTTGAGCTGGATGCCGTCCTTGGCCACGGCGTCAATCGTCGTCCGCACCTGCTGCTGCTGGCTCGGGCAATCAATCACGCGCGGGTTCACGCTCGTGATCACCGCCTCAAAGACCGTCTTGCCCGACTGCTGCGTCGCGAGGTCGATGGCCGTCGCGCGCTTGAAATCCAGGGGCAGGCTCGCCTTGTCCGCCGCGATGAGCGCGCGCACGACCATCGGGACGTTCCCGCCCGCCTGATAGTGCGCCACGAGCAGGTCGGTCGTCACGGGGATGCCCGCTTTGACCGCGAAGATCCGGTTGTCCACGATCAGACCGACCGGGACGCGCTGGAGCTTCATCCCGATGAGCTCCATGAGTCCGACCGGCGCTCCCGCGACGAGCGCGCGGATATAGACCGAGGCGAACGAAAGGAACACGCCGATGAAGATCAACGCGAGGATCGCGCCGATGCCGAAGAGGATGCCGGTGATGGGAATCATGGAGGGAAGGTGGGGGTTGAGGTCAGGTTCAGGAGGCGTCGTCGAGTTTTCGGACGAAGACGCGATTGCCTTCGACGCGGACCACTTTGATCCGCGCCCCCTGGGAGATCAAGCCGGATTCCGCCACGGCATCCACGCGCCGTCCGTCGAGGCCGATCGTGCCTGCGGGGCGCAGCAGGGTGAGCGCCTCGCCTTCCCGGTCGAGGAGGGCGTCGAGGGCGTCGGCGGACTTGCTCGAGGCGAGGTCGCGGCTCGTGATCAAGCTCCGCCCGCTCCGGGTGCGGGGGAAGACGATCAGCCAGACTCCCATCCCGAGCGCGCTGGCGATCGCGAGCGCGGCGAGAGCCAGATTGCCGGCGACAGCGCCGTACTTTGCATAGGTCAGCCCCACGGCGAGGGCGAGGCAGATCCCGCCGGCCACGCCGATCACCACTCCGGGCAGAAATAGCTCCAGACAAACGAGAAGGACGCCGAGGATGGAGAAGAGGAGGATCCAGGACATGGGGCGAGGGCCCGAGTCTGAGACCGTTGCATTCGCATCGCAAGCCTTGAAACCTTGCGCCTTCATTCCGGGCGGGGCGGCTGAGGGTCGGGCTCCTCGATTGTCATTTCACGCGGAATGAGGCACGGTTTCGCCATCATGAGATCCGACATCGTCAAGAAAGGCTTCGATCGCGCCCCGCATCGGGGGTTGCTCCGCGCCACGGGCGTCATCCGGACCGAAGCCGATTTCGACAAGCCGTTCATCGGCATTGCCAACTCCTACACCGACGTTGTGCCCGGCCACGTCCACCTCAAGAAGTTCGCCGAGGTGGTGAAGACGTCGGTCCGCAAGGCGGGCGGCGTGCCTTTCGAGTTCAACACCATCGCCGTGGACGACGGGATCGCCATGGGCCACATCGGCATGCGCTATTCGCTGCCGAGCCGCGAGCTGATCGCGGACGCCGTGGAGACGATGGTCGAGGCGCATCGTTTCGATGCGCTGATCTGCGTCTCCAACTGCGACAAGATCACACCGGGCATGCTCCTCGCCGCCGTGCGCGTGAACATCCCGACCCTTTTCGTCACGGGCGGCCCGATGTCCGCCGGGAAAAATCCTGACGGAAGCTCCTCCGACCTCATCACGATCTTCGAGGGAGTCGGCAAGGTGCAGGCGGGCGAAATGACGACCCAGAAGCTGCTCGAAATCGAGAAGCTCGCCTGTCCGACCTGCGGCTCGTGTTCGGGGATGTTCACCGCCAACACGATGAATTGCATCCTCGAGACGCTTGGATTGGCCCTGCCCGGCAACGGGACGGTGCTCGCCATGGACGCCCGCCGCAGGAAGCTCGCCCGCGCTGCGGGCAGGCAGATCATGAAGGTCCTCGAGAAGAACATTTGCCCGCGCGATCTCGTGACGGCGGAAACCCTCGACAATGCCTATGCGTTCGACATGGCGGTGGGCGGCTCGACGAACACCGTGCTCCACGTCGCGGCGCTCGCGCGCGAGGCCGGCGTGGATTATCCGCTCCAACGCCTCAACGAAGTTTCCGCGCGCACTCCGTGCATCTGCAAGCTCGCGCCCGCGCGGCCGGATGCGCATCTCGAGGACCTGGACCGCGCCGGCGGCGTGGCGGCGATCCTGAAGGAGCTTTCGCGAAAGAAGGGAGTGATCCACCTCGACACGATCACCTGCACCGGCAAGACGCTCGGGAAAAACATCGTTCGCGCGGCGATCCGGGACGAGACGATCATTCGGAGGATCGAAGATCCGTTCACCGCCGACGGCGGACTGGCGGCGCTGTTCGGAAACCTCGCGCCCGAGGGGTCGGTCATCAAGTCGGCGGGCGTGGACCCAGAGTGCTTCGTCTTCGAAGGCTCGGCGATCGTGTTCGAGTCCCAGGACGAATGCCTTGCGGCACTCGCGAAGCGCGAGGTGAAGCCCGGTCACGTGGTCGTGATCCGATACGAGGGGCCGCGCGGCGGCCCCGGCATGCCGGAGATGCTCGCGCCCACCTCGCAGATCAAGGGGCAGGGGCTCGGGAAACAGGTGGCCCTCATCACGGACGGGCGTTTCTCGGGGGGCACGGCGGGGACCTGCCTCGGTCACATCAGCCCCGAAGCGGCCGAGGGCGGCCCCATCGCGCTCGTGAAGAACGGCGACCGCATCCGCATTGACATCCCGGCGAGGAAGATCTCCCTCCTTGTGGACGACGCGGAACTCGCGCGACGCAAGGCGGAGTGGCGGGCGCCCGCTCCGAAGATCACGCGCGGCTGGCTCGGCCGCTACGCCCGGATGGTCACGAGCGCCAGCAAGGGCGGCGTGATGGAGTGAGCGCGGATGGCGGGCGCAGGGCGGCTGTCCTCGGCCGGGCCAGTTCCGAGATCGTCCAGCCCGAGGGCGTTTGAGGCTGGGCCGATCCGTTTTCGTATTTCTGGTCGGCGCCCACGAATCCGTCGCGTCCTCGCCGGCGGCGTCGCAGTGGATTCTGATTGAAAGGACGTGAAGGCGCGACCAGCATGGCGACGTGAAACGCAAGAAGAATGCCCGACGAAGCCGCGTCGCCGCCTCGCCCATCCTCACCGAGAAGACGCAGCAAGTCTTCTCTCGCCTCAGCCGGGTACTGGGCTATCCGTTCCTTTCCTACTGGACTTCGACAGGAGGGTCGATCTGCCAGAACGACGTGATGGCGATGGCGCAGCTCCTCCGCGGGCAGAAACCGGGCAAACGCCTCGGCCTCTTCATTAAATCCGAAGGAGGCAACCCCGAAGCCGCGCTCCGCCTCGTCCATCTGATGCGCAACTACTTCGAGCGGCTCGTCCTCTTCGCCCCGTTCGAGTGCGCGTCGGCGGCCACGATGGTTGCCCTCGGCGCCGACGAGATCCACATGGGTTCCACCTCCTTCCTCACTGCGGTGGACACCTCGCTCAAGCACGAGCTTTCCCCGATGGATCCGAGGAACAACCAGGTCTCCGTGAGTCACGATGAAGTGATCCGCATCCTACGCCTGTGGAGCGAGCAGCGTTCGAAGGAAAACCCGTATCCCGAGGTCTACAAATATCTGCATCCGCTCGTGATCGGCTCGCTCGATCGTTCGAGCTCGCTTTCGATCCGGATCTGCGAAGAGCTCCTCGGCTATCACATGCGCGACGCCGCGCGCGCGCGGCGCATCAGTCGCGACCTCAACTCCGCTTATCCGTCGCACTCCTACCCGATTACGATCCGTGAGGCGCGCCGCCTCGGGCTCAAGGTTTGCGCCATCGAAAAGGAGGTGGAATCGCTCCTCCACGAGCTCAACGACCTCTACTCCACGATGTCTCAGCCGCTCGTGAAAGATTACGACGAGTCGAACAGTCACAACAACGAAATCTGCAACCTCCTCGAACGCCCCGGCGCCCAAGTCTACTATCAGGTGGACAAAGACTGGCACTACACGAAGGACGAGCGCCGATGGCAGGCTCTCAACGACAAATCGGCGTGGCACATCGTCGAGCGAGCCGGTCGGCGCTGGGTGAACAAGACCTTCTTCATCCGCTGATCCTTATGGCCCGCCTTCCGAAAGCCCTGCGGCAAGGCATCCGTCTGCTCGATGTTCATACGCATTCCGGCATCTCTCCGTTCCTCTACCTGACCCACGCCTTTCCTTACTGCCAGGGCCTGCGCGATGCGCAGGAGCAGAACGTCCGCGCCGGGGTGACGCACGCAGTGGTGTTCCCGTTGTGCGAGACGCTCGGGTATCATCTCCCCTCGCTCGCGCGCGGCAAAGTCCGCCTGGGCGGCGGGATCGGAAACGCCCCGTTCGAGTTCGAGAACACGCATCTGCTCCGCCAGATCTACGAAATGTTTCCTCAGAGCCGCGCGATGTTCATCCCCTTCGTGATGGCCGACGCGCTGCGCGAGACGCGGAATCAGGTCCGCATCCTGGAGAAGCTCATCGGCACATGGCCGTTCTACGGGATCAAGATCCATCCTCGAGCCACGCAGGCGCGGATGGCCGCGCTCGGACGCGAGGGGCGGCCGATTCTCGAGTTCGCCCGCGCGCACGATCTGCCCTTCCTGATCCACGCGGCATGGCCGGGGTCGGCGGACCCGCTTTCGAATCTGAACGACCTTTTCGTGCTGGCCCGCGCCCATCCGAAACTCCGCTTCTGCGGCGCGCATTTCGCGAGCTTTCATCTCCCGACGTTCGAGGAGGCCGGCCGCCTCGACAACGTCTGGATTGACAGCGCCGCGATGGTCATCGGATGCGAGTGCGTCCGCTTGAAGAACGGCGTCTATGAGTCGGGCCCGCGGAAGATCCCTGCCGACTATCGCGATCCCCCCGCCGTCTTCGCTGCAATCGCCCGCCGGTTTCCCGACACGTTCATGTGGGGTTCGGACAATCCGTTTCACACCTGGGTCAGCGCGCAACGCCTCGCGAACGGGCGCTGGATCCGGTGTCGTCTCTGGAGCAGCCTCGAACAGGAAGTGCACCTGCTCCGCGACGTGAAGGGCGCGCTCCGCCGCAAGATGGCGTTCGAGAACGCCCTGCGCTTCCTCGAAGGCTGACGCCTCCCGCCCGCGTCTCGGAGGGAGGAGGCGGAGACTTTGACGCGAAGCGTTAAGCTTTTCCTTCGCTCCGCAGCGAGAAGCGCGCGCGATTCATCGCCTTCCAACGGGCGTGGCGTTCTGCGCTGAGGTGGACGCCGGTGGGCGAGGGGATCCATTGGCGTCCCTCGCTTTCCGAACGCGGGATGAGACGCCCTCGCGCGAGGCGGGCCGCACCGTCGAGGGCGTCACCGGTGCCCCGCCGCACCGGACGTTCCAGAATGTCGGCCATAAGTTGCAGACGGAAATCGGGCTGGCTGCCGCCGCCGATAGCGCACACGCGATCGAGACGGGCTCCGGCGTCCATGTCGTCGAAAATGAGATCCCGCAACGCGAACAGGATCCCTTCGTAGACCGCGCGCGCCATCTCGGAGAGGCCGGCTTCCGCCGACCAGGCGTTCGGGCCGCGAATCGCGGAAGGGAAAAAAAGGGGCGAGGTGGACGGATCGGCGTATGCCGCTTCCCGGGCGAAATCATCGGGGGTCGCCCCCGGCATGAGGCGTTCGCGCGCCCAGTCCAGGGCCGCGCACCCCTTGTCGTGCGTGGCCAGCTCGTAAAATCCGCCGTGCGGCCACGGTCCCCAGAGAGTGAACGGGTGGTAGGGGCCGGGGTTTTCGCCGGCGCAGCGGTAGACGACCAGGGCGGTTCCGAGGGTCGCAAGCCATTCGCCTGCAACGCAGTCGTTGCCCATCGCCCCGCAGGTCTGGTCGTTTCCTGCGAAGACCACGCGCGCCTCGGCGGGGAGCGGGAAATCCGGGTGCGTGCAGCGGAGGGGGACACCGGCGCCGGCTGCGGCCAGATCCGGCATCGAAACCGCCTCGAGGCCAATTGCGGCGAGGGCCTCGCTCCACCATCCGCCGGTTTGGAGCGAATAGAGTCCGCTCATGGCCGCGAGATTCGGGTCCATCGCGTTGAGGCCGGCGAGGCGGAGCGCGAGAAAACCGGGCAGGGAAGCCATCCTCCGGCCGTCCGCGAAGGCCGCGGGCCAACAGCGTTTTGCCCAGAGCATTTTCGCGAGTTGAAGCTGTGAAACGGCGGAGCCGAGGCTGCAGTGCCGGTGAAAATCGCGCGCCAGGCGGCGCCCCAATTCCTCGGCTTCAGCGGAGGCCCGTTGGTCGAGCCAGCTGAGGAGCGGCATGAATGCGCGCCCCGCGTCGTCGCAGATCGTGAACGTCTGCGCCTGGCTGGCGAAGGTGAGCGTTCCGAGGGCTTCGGGCGCGAGTCCGGCGGCGCGGCTCACGCCCCGCAGCGTCCGCAGCGCCGTTTCCCAGGTCTCCTCGGGATCGAGTTCGACGCGGACTCCGTCGTTCAGGGAGTAGCGGACAGCTTCCGTGTGATCCGCGAGGCGCCGCCCTCCGGCATCGAAGATGGCGGCCTTGAAATTTGTCGAACCGCAGTCGAAGGCGAGGAGGAAATCGCGGGAGGCAGGATTCACGAGAACGACGATTCTTATTCCACAACTTTCGCCGGAGGGAAACAAGCCCGGAACCTCCCTTGATCCTCGACAGTCCTCAGGCGCGACACGCTTTTCTCGAGACCTTCCGGGCGCAAGATTGACGGCGCGAGGCGAGTGAGGCAGGATGCACCGCTCGCATGATCACCCATTTTCAACGCGTGATCCATCGCCATGGGCGTTGGATTTTCGGCATTCTCCTCGGGATCATCATCGTCGCGTTCGTGCTTTGGGATTACGCCGGCGTCCAACACCGTACGGGGCCGCATGCGGCGGCGGCGTCGCGCCTCTACGGCCGCCGGATCAGCCCGCGCGATCTCGACGTCGCAATGCGGCTCACGTTGCTCAACCTGTTGATGATGAGCGGGCGGGAAGTGCGGATGAACGACCGCGCCCGGGCGCTTGTCGAGGAGCAGACGCTCCAGCGGTTGGCGCTCGTGGAGAAGGCCCGGCGGATGGGTCTCGCTGTGAGCGATGCCGAAGTGCTGGAAACGGCGCGCCAGTGGTTCTCGAAGGACGGCCAGTTCAACCCCAGCGCCTACGCCCAGTTCGTGTCCGAGGTCCTCGCGCCGCGACGGCTCTCCGAAGGCGATTTCGAGGAGATGGCGCGCGAGACGCTCCTGCTCCGAAAGCTCTTCGCGCTCGTGGGTTCGAGCGCCAAGGTGACCGATGGAGAAGCCGTCGCGTTCACCAAGGAAAACCTCGAGCGGATCAGCGCGGTCGTCTGCCGTTTCGACGCCGCGGAGTTTCTCGCGGAAAGCAAGCCGACTGAGGCGCAGGTCGCGGATTTTTACGCGAAGCATCCCGACCTCTTTCGCACCCCGGAACGGGTGCGCGCAGCTTACGTCCTTTTTCCGATCGAACCCGAAAAGATCGCGCCGACCGACGCAGAGCTTGCGGAGGTGTATGAGGCGAGCCGCGCGGTGCTGACGACGCCCGACGGCAGGGTGCGCCCGATGAGTGAGGTGGCAGACGCCCTCCGCATCCAGGTGAAACGGCGCAAGGCGCGCGAGGCGGCCGCCAAGCGGGCGACCGAACTGACCGTGAAGCTCGTGCCCGAGCCGGGCAAGGAACCGCCCTCGTTTGAGGCGCTTGTGCGCGCCGAGGGCTTGGTCTTAAAGGAAACGGGGTTCATGACTCCGCAGGAGCTGCCTTCCGGCATCAAGGCGCCGGAGTTCGCCGCCGCGGCGCACGCGCTCGGGCCTGAAAATTCGATCAGCGACCCTGTGCCGCTCGGAGAGACCGCCTTCGCAGTGATCAAGTTTCTCGAACGTCAGCCGAGCGTGCTTCCTTCTCTGGAAAACGTGCGCGATGCGGTAAGAGGCGCCTGCGCGGCCGAGCTCGCCGTGACCCGGGCGCGCGAGGTCGGCGCGAGGAAACGCGCGGAACTCCAGGCGGCGCTCGACGAGGGGAAGCCGTTCCTCGCGACGACGGCGGCGCTCGGCCTCAAGCCGATCCCGCTTCCGGTCTTCAGCGCGTTGGAGACGCCGCCGCGCGACCGCGGCGAGGCGCTGGTGCGGCGTGCCGCGATCCTGCTGCCCGCGGGCGGGGTGGGGGACTTCATTCCTTCCTCAACCGGAGGTTTTTTCGTCCATGTGCTCTCGCGTCAGCCGGTGAAATCCGACGAGGTGGCCAACCATCTTGCCGAGATGAAGCAGGGGCTCCTTCAGATGCGGCAGCAGCAGATCGTCGCCGATTTTCAGCAGGCGACTTTGCGCGAGGCCTTCGGCGAGGCGTTTGTCGGCGGACGCAAGACGGCGGAAGTCGAGGAGTCCGAAGAATAGCGCGGGGACCGTGCCGCGGATGCGCGACAGGATCTCGCTGGCCAACCGTTCGCCTGCTTGGGGACTCATGGAGACCGCCTTTCCAGCAAAGCTTCTTCGCCTTGAGTTTCTGCACGAAGGCGTGGGGCTTCCTCCTCTCAGAAATTTTCCGATCCCTGATCGGTCAGGCGGCGTTCCAAGTCCTGCCTCGCGAGCTCGGAAAGGACGGGTTCGATTTTGCCTTCGAGGAACTCCGTGAGGTTGTGGAGCGTCAGTCCGATGCGGTGGTCGGTCACGCGGTTCTGCGGAAAGTTGTAGGTGCGGATCCGCTCGCTGCGGTCGCCCGTTCCGATCTGAGATCGGCGGGCCTGCGAGGCCTTTGCCGCCTCTTCTTCCCGGCGCGCCGTGAGCAGGCGCGCGCGCAGGACGCGCAGGGCCTTCGCCTTGTTCTTCTGCTGGCTGCGCTCGTCGGCGCAGCGGACGATCAGGCCCGAGGGTTTATGATGGATCTGCACCGCGCTGTCCGTGGTGTTCACTCCCTGGCCGCCGGGCCCCGAAGCGCGGCAGACCGTGATCTCGAGGTCCTCCGGACGGACGTCCACGTCCACCTCCTCCGCTTCGGGCAGGACGGCCACCGTCGCCGTCGAGGTGTGGATGCGCCCTCCCGCCTCGGTGGCGGGGATGCGCTGCACGCGATGGACGCCGCTTTCGTAGCGCAGGCGACGATATACGTCCTGTCCTTGCACCGAGGCGACGACCTCCTTGTAGCCGCCGAGCGCCGAAGGGCTGGTGTCCATCGTTTCGATTTTCCAACCCCGCGATTCGGCAAAGCGCAAGTACATCCGGAAGAGGTCGGCGGCGAAGAGCGCCGCTTCGTCGCCTCCGGTGCCCGCGCGAATTTCGAGAATCGTGTTACGGCTGTCGTGAGGATCGGGCGGGAGGATGGCCGCCTTCAATTCCAACTCGAGAGCCTCGCGGCGGGCGGCCAGGTCGCGGGCTTCGGCCTCGATCATCTCCAGCATGTCGGGTTCGTTCTGATGCTGGCTTCGCAACGCCTCGTTGTCGCGGGCGCGGCGCAGGGCCTCGGCGTAGTCGCTAAAGCACGCGACGGTTTCCCTGAGGCGCGCGTGTTCGCGTCCGATCTCGGCTGCGCGACGCGCATCCGCGAAGGCGGCGCGGTCCGAAAGCGCCGCCTCCAGTTCGGCGAGGCGTTTCATGAAGCGGGGTTGATGGGAGAGCAGATCCATGGCGAAGGGGCTCAGCGCGCCGGATTTCCGGAGGGCCTTCGGACAGGGGGAACGGCGAGACGGCGCGAGACGCCACGGCGGATCTTCATCGGGAAAATTACAATGTCCCCTTTCGGATCGCCTGCGTCAGTTCGGCGGTCAGCTCGTGGCGCACAAGCGGCGTGACGAGGTAGATGCCTCCGAAATGCGCGAGCACCTCGGCAGCGATTTCGCGGGCCACGGCCAGCCCCTCGGCCAGGCCGGCGGCGCCTTCCTTGCCGCGCATCCGCTCGCGCACGGAATCGGGGAGGACGATGCCGGGCACTTCGTTGTGCAGAAACTCCGCGTTCCGATGATTCAGCAGAGGCATGACGCCGACGAGCACGGGAATCCCGAAGCGCGCGAGGGCGTCGCGCGCGGCTCGCGCGAGGGCGGGGTCGAAGATCGGCTGCGTCATCACAAAGGTCGCGCCCGCGGCGAGCTTGCGTTCAAGGCGGCGGACCTGCACGTCGAGATTGCGCGCGTTCGGATTGAAGGTGCAGCCGGCGGTGAAGCGGGTCGCCCGCTTGAGGTCGCGTCCGCCGAAGCTGCGCCCGCCGTTCATCGCGCGGATGCCTTCGAGAAGGGAAATCGAGTTGAGGTCGTAGACGCTGGTGGCACCGGGGGTGTCCCCGACTTTGGAGGGGTCGCCGGTCAGGGCGAGGACGTGGTCGAGGCCGAGCGCGTCCATGCCCATCAGCTCGGACTGGACGCCGATGAGGTTGCGGTCGCGGCAGGCGAAATGCACGATCGGGCGCAGGCCCGTGTCGCGCCAGGCGAGGTAGGAGGCCACGGGGGCGCTCATGCGCATCACGGCGAGCGAGTTGTCGGCGACCGTTAGGAAATCGGCGCCGGCGGCCTTGAGCGCGCGGCCCGCCTCGAGCATGCGGTCGAGGGAGAGCGTCTTGGGCGGGTCGAACTCCACCACGATCAAGGTGCGCCGGCAGGCGATCTCGATCAGGGTCGAGGCGGCGGGCGCCGCGGAGGCGGCGGGGGCGAGCGTTGGTGCGGCGCGCGTCGCAACGGCCTCCGCGCGGACAGGCGAGGGGATGAAGCCGCGCAGTGCGTCGCGTACGGCGGCGATATGTTCGGGGCGGGTGCCGCAGCAGCCGCCGATGAGCCGCGCTCCGGCGCGGGCCAGGTCGAGCGCTTTCTCCGCGAAGTAGGCCGGCGTGGTCGGGTAATGAAACCGCGCCTCCAGCAGCTCGGGACGCCCCGCGTTCGGGTAGGCGGAAAGCGGCAGGTCGCCGAAGCGTCCGCCGCGGGCCGAGAAGAGGTCGCTGATCGGGCGCGGGCCGATACAGCAGTTGGCGCCGACCGCATCCGCGCCGGCGTCGTGCAACCGCGCGAAGGCGTCCTCGATCGCGACGCCGCGATGGGTGCGCCCTTCTTCGGTGAACGACATCGAGCAGACGGACGCCGCATCGCTCAGCGATTTTAAAGCGCGCAGCGCGAGCAGCAATTCCTCGAGATCGCTGAAGGTTTCAAAAAGGATGAAGTCCGCCCCCCCTTCCAGCAGGGCGCCGATCTGCTCGCGGAAGACGCCTTCGGGATCGAGCCCTCGCTCGCGGACTTCGTCAAGGGCCGCGCCCAGCGGCCCAACCGAACCGGCGACGAGCGCGTCGCGCGTGCCGACGACCTCCCGCGCGAGGCGGGCGGCCTGCCAGTTGATTTCGTTGACGCGCCCTTCCAGGCCGAAGCGCGCCAGCTTCGCGCGGTTCGCTCCGAAGGAGTTCGTCTCGATGACGTGCGCGCCGGCGGCGAGATAGTCCTCATGCACCCGGCGGATCAGGTCGCGCCCCGTCAGCGTCAGTTCTTCCGAGCAGCGGTCGAGGGGAAGGCCGCGTTCATAAAGGAGGGTGCCCATGGCGCCGTCCCCGAGGACGACGCCCCGCTGCATGCGTTCGAGGAGGTTTTCGGCCATGGCTTTCAAGTTAGCAGGCGCGGAGGGAAATGCGAAGCGTGCTCCCACGCTCCGGGGTTTTCGGACGCACTTGCGCGCGCGCCGTTTTTCTGCGACGAAAGCCGGGATGAAAGCGAAGCGCACGAATCGGACGCGAGTGGGCCTGGTGCAGATGCGCTGCGGAGAGTCGCCGAAAACGAATCTTCGGCGCGCGATCGAAGGGATGCGCGAGGCGGCGCGCCGCGGCGCGCGGATCGTTTGTCTTCCTGAGCTTTTTCTTACGCCCTATTTCTGCCAATCGGAAGACCACCGGAATTTCCGTCTCGCCGAACCGGTGCCGGGGCCGACCACGGTGCGGCTCTCGGCCGAGGCGAAGCGACTCAAGGTGGTCCTCGTCGCCTCGCTCTTCGAACGGCGCGCGCGCGGCCTCTATCACAACACCGCCGCGATCCTCGACGCTGACGGACGCTTCCTTGGGAAGTTCAGAAAGATGCACATTCCCGACGATCCGCTCTACTACGAGAAGTTTTACTTCGCCCCCGGTGACCTCGGCTTCCGCGCGTGGGCGACGCGGCGCGGGACGATCGGCGTTCTCATCTGCTGGGACCAGTGGTATCCGGAGGCGGCGCGTCTGACCGCTCTGCAGGGGGCGGACCTCCTCTTTTATCCGACGGCCATCGGCTGGCACCCGAGCGAAAAGGCAAAGACCGGAAAGGCGCAGCATGAAGCCTGGGAGATCATCCAGCGCAGCCATGCCGTCGCGAACGGGTGTTTCGTCGCCGCGGTGAACCGCGTTGGCCATGAGCGTCCTGCGGGAGGCGCGGGGATCGAGTTCTGGGGCCAGAGCTTTCTCGCGGATCCCTCGGGACAGATCCTCGTCCGCGCGAGCGCCTCACGCGAAGAGGTGATCGTCGCAGAAGTGGATTTTGAAAAGGTGGAAGAGGCCCGGACCCACTGGCCGTTTCTGAGGGACCGCCGGATCGAGGCTTATGGCGGCCTGACCCAGCGATATCTCGCCGAGACGGTGGCGTGCGGCATCTGCCGACCGAAACGGCGGCCCTCCGGGGTCCTCGCGGCCCGCTCTTTTCGAAGACCTTAAAATTCTCGATCGCGGCGAAGGGATGAGGCTAGGTTTCGATCCATGAGTTCTAAACCGCGTGTGGACGCCGCGCCTTCACCCTATCCCTATGCCGCCGCAGTGGCGGAGTTCATGGACATGGCCGGACAGGAACGCCCCAGGAAAACGATCCTCCGCCTGGACCCGAGCGGGACGCCCTCCTTGGGGGACTTGGGCACTCTGAAAGGATTGCGGCAGGCGATGACCCAGGTCATCGCACGCGTAAAACACCCGATCCTTCGGCTGCGGCTTTCGCTGGCGCTCGAAGAAGCGTGGGAGTTGGCCGAGGCGTCGCTGAAGGAGGACCTTCCGATGATCGCTCGCAACGCGGCGGACCTCCTCTACGTGACCCACGGCATCCCGCACAGCCTGGGTTACGACGGCGACGCCGTCTTCGACTGCGTGCACCGGGCGAACATGACCAAGCGGATGGGCAAGGTGCGCTCCGACGGCAAGCAGTTGGCGCCGATGGATTTCAAACCGCCGGACGTTCGCGGCGTCCTCGCGAACCCGGCGGACGGGACTACTTGCCCGAAGCCGCTTTGAGGAATTGAGTCTGGGTGACAACGGCCTCGAGGCGCTCCAGAATTTTCTTCTGCACGTCGAGGGTTTCGTCGAGCCGACGGTCGAGCTCCTCCTGGCTTAGCATTTCCGCCCTAGCCTCCTGCGCGCGGAGCGGTGCGATCCGGAACAACGCCGCGGCGGCGAGAAAGCCAAGCGCGGCGCCGAGCATGAACGGGAATCGGGAGAAGGTTTTCATGGGGATTTCCGGCCGCCGGACATCGAACGCGCCTTTATGAAATTCAGGTTCTGTTCGATGGTGTCCAGGGCTTGGTTCATTTTTTTGTGGTTCTCGGCGATCTGCGCCCATTTGTCGGAAGGCGCCGCGTCTTGCGCGCCGAGGCGCGCAAGCGCCAACGCGAAAAGCCCGACGCCCAGGGCGGCTGCGAGGAGAGGGAATCGTTTCATGGGGGTCCTTCGTTTGGTGGAAAGCCTATCCCGAGAAATCGGAAAACGAAAGCCTCCATGCGTGCCGCGGAGGCGTCCGGTCTCTCCAAGGCGGAATGCGGCAGGAGAGGAGTCAACCGGTTGTCGCGGAGCCGCATGACGGCAGGATCATGGATCGGAGGCGAGGCGCGGAAGGACGACCGTAAAAACGCTGCCTTCAGCGGGGCGGCTCTCGACCTCGATCCGCCCGCCGTGGGCTTCGGCGATCCATTTCGAGATCGCGAGGCCGAGGCCCGTTCCCTCAACCCCGCGGGGGGAGGGGAGGCGGGCGCGCGAAAAGCGTTCGAAGAGATGCGGGAGATTCTCGGGACGGATGCCGGCGCCGCGGTCGCGCACCGAGATGCGGCAGTGTGCCGCGGTTGCGCCGACCGCGACTTCCACGGACTGTCCCGCGGCGGAGTGTTTGATCGCGTTATGGAGGAGATTGAAGATCAGCCCTCCGAGGAGGTCCGGATCCCCGCCGACGAACGGTTCGCCCGAGGAATCGTCCACGTGCACGGCGCAGCGCACACCGGCGGCGCGCGCGAAGAACATGAGTCGCTCGACCGTCTGCACGGCAACTTCATCAAGGCGAACGGCGCGGGAGCGATCGAGCGGACGGCCCGCGTCAGCGCGCGCGAGGATGAGGAGATTCTCGACGGTTTGGGTAAGCCGCTCCAGTTCCTCGGAAGCGCTCTGGAGGAACTCGTGCAATTCCGCCGGCGCCGGCGCCTTGCGACGGAGCGCCTCGATCTCGCCCCGGAGGATGGTGAGCGGCGTTTTAAGTTCGTGGGAAGCGTCGGCCACGAAACGCTGCTGGCTTTGGAAGGCGCGTTCGATCTCCTCGAGGAGGCGATTGAGCGTGAGCGCGAGGCGGCGGAGCTCGTCGTCGGTGTCGGGCATAGGGAGCCGTTCGCCGAGGTGTTGGGCGCCGAGGCGTTGGGCGCCGGCGAGCACGCGGTTGACGGGGCGGAAGGCGCGTCCCGCGATCCACCAGCCGCCGAGAACGGCGAGGAGCAACGCGGTCGGAATGCCCGTATAGAAAAGGACCGCGCGGAGGCGGGCGAGCGAGGCATCGAGCGCATGCGTGCTCACGGCGAGCTGCAGGATAAGCTGGACCTTCCCCTGGGCGATGAGGGGGAAGGTGAGCACGCGGAGGGTGCCTTCGCCCCAGAACGGTTTCGCGCCGCGGATCGCGCGGGCTTCCCCGTGCCACATCGCTCCAGCGGACGCGGCGCGCAAGGCGGCTTGCTCGAAGGGGAGCGACGCGGCGCCGAGCGAACGGGAACGGGCGATCGAACGTCCGTCCAGGGCGCGAAGCTCGAGGTATTCGTTGCCGACCTGGTAGGGAAGGAGCCGGCCGCTTTCGGCGATGAGCGCCTCGTTGATTTCGATTTGCCCGGCGGCGTTGAGGGAGATGCTCCGCGCGATGCCGCGCGCGCGGTTGAGGACGAGCTGGTCGAAGTCGGCGGCCTGATGGCGACGGTAGAGGGAATAGAGGCCGCTGCAGAAAAGGAGCAGGATCGCCCCGAAGACGCCCGCGTTCAGGAGCGTCACGCGGAAGCGGAGCGTCCGCCAGAAGCGCGATCCGACGGGGGCTTCGGCTTCACTCATCGCGAAGCGGGACGGCGGCGTTTGCCTCGATCAAGAGTCCGTCGCGCATCCGCAGCACGCGATCGGCCGCGGCGGCGATTCGCGCGGAGTGGGTGACGAGCAGGAGGGCGGCGCCGCGGGAGCGTTGGAGGCGGCGGAGCGCCTCGAGCACGACACCGGAAGATTCGGAATCCAGATTGCCCGTGGGTTCGTCGGCGAGGAGGAGGGCGGGTTCGTGGACGAGCGCGCGAGCGAGGGCCACGCGCTGTTGTTCACCACCGGAAAGCTCTGCCGGATGACGCGCGCCTTTGTCGCTCAACCCGACTTCCTCGAGCAGGGCCTTTGCGCGGGCGTATCCGCGCGAGGCGGGAGTGCGCGCAAGGCGCAGCGGGAGGGCTATATTTTCCAGTGCGGTGAGGTGCGGGAGGAGATTGAAGAACTGGAAGACGATACCCACCTTGCGTCGCCGCAGCAGGGCGAGCGCGCGTTCATCGAGGCGATGCAGAGGCTGATCTTCCAGCCAGATCTCGCCGGAGGTGGGTTGATCGAGACCGCCTGCGAGATGGAGCAGGGTGGTTTTTCCGCAGCCGCTCGGCCCGACGAGCGCCACGAATTCCCCTTCCGCGACGGTCATGGTGACGCCGCGCAGTGCGTGGACATTTCGAGCTTCGGCCTCCCCGTTGCGCCGGGCGGCCTCGAACACCTTGGTAACGGCTTCCAAGCGGATCACGCGGCGGAGAATAGCGCGAGAGAGCGCGAGACGCGAGAAGATGGAATGGGAGGGATCGCGCTCCCCCTCCTGCGCTTCAGGCTTCAACCTCTTTCAGGAACTGGGCGGCTTCCTCGGGCATCACGGGGTTGACGTAGAACCCTGTGCCCATTTCGAATCCGGCGATCTGGGTGAGGCGCGGGGTGATTTCGAGATGCCAACGGAAATCCTGATCGAGCGTGCTCCAGTAATCGCGCTTCGGATGGCGCGCCGGAGCGGTGTGCAGGATCACATTGTATTGCGGTCGGTCCAGGCCGACGCGGAGGCGGAGCAGGCACGCTTTCAAGGCGTCGGCGAACGGCAGGAGCTCTTGGTCGCCGATCCGGTAGAAGTCCGCGCATTGTCGCCGGGGCATCACGCAGATCTCGAACGGAAAACGCGCAGCATAGGGACAGAACGCGACGAATGCGCCGTTCTGATACACGATCCGGCGCCCATCCTTGAGCTCCTGGCGCAGGATGTCGGCGAAAATGTTGCGCTCCTTCCGTTCATAATAGGCCTGCGCTCCGGCCAGTTTTTGTTTGACGGCCATGGGTGTGACCGGAAGCGCGATGATCTGTGAATGGGAATGGGAGAGGGTGGCGCCCGCCTGCCAACCCCGGTTTTTGAAGACGAGGAGGTAGCGAAACCGGGCGTCCTTCAGGAGATCGGTCATCCGCGCCCGCCAGAGGCCGATCACCGCGGCGATATGATCGAGCGGCAGGTCTTCGAGCTCCTGTCCGCGCACCGGCGTCTCGATGACCACCTCGTGCGCGCCGGTTCCGCTGATCCGGTCGTAGAGGCCCTCGCCTTCCTTCTCGAGCGCGCCTTCGATGCGCAGGACGGGAAATCGGTTCGGCACCACGCGCGCCTTCCAGCCGGGACCGTTGGCGCGCGAGCCGGGCGCGCGGACGGCCTGGATTTCGGGCGGCGTCAGGCGTTCGTTGCCTTCGGCGAACGGGTCCGTCTCCGGTTCGGGGGGCGCCGCGACGGAGTTCGCGAATTCGTTCGGACGTCGCGCCCGATCCGTGGCGACGATCACCCAGCGGCCGACGACGGGATCCTGGCGGATTTCAGACATGAGAGAGGGGAAGGTTCAGCGGTTCAACAATTCACGATTCGAGGGGGAAAGAATGGCGCTTCGGGGAGACGGCCTCTCCGCGGGTCCCGTCATCGCTCAATCGCGGGCCTTCAATGAGGCATACAGCGTTTCATACGCCTGCGCCGATTTCGACCAGGAAAAATCCGCCCGCATCGCGGCGGCCCGCATCGTCGAAAGCTTGTCCGGATCTCGAAAGATCCGGATCGCTTCGTGCGCCGCGTGGAGCAGGGCCTTCGGGCCGGCGCCCGCGAACTTGATCCCGGTGGCTTCCGAGCCTCCATCCTTGCGTTCCACGACCGAATCTTCGAGGCCGCCCGTAGCGCGCACGACGGGAATGCCTCCGTAACGCATCGCCTGCATATGGCTTAATCCGCACGGCTCGAAGAAGGAAGGCATGAGGAAGAAATCGCTTCCTGCGAAGATGCGGCGCGCCAGCCCCTCGTCGAATCCGATCCGCGCCGCCACGCTTCCCTTGTGGCGCGCGGCGGCGGCGCGGAGGGCGTCCTCGTACTCCGCGCTGCCGCTGCCCAGGAGCACCAACTTCGCACCCATTTCCACGAGCTCGGGCAGGGCGTCGAGGAGCGCGTCAAGCCCCTTTTGCGCGGTGAGCCGCGCGACCATGGCGAAGAGGGGCGCCGGCACGCGCCCGAGTCGCAGACCAAGTTCGCGGGCGAGCGCGAGCTTGCAGGCGGCCTTCCCTGAGAGGTCCTTCGCGTCGAAGGTTTCGAGGATTTGCGCGTCGGTCGCAGGGTCCCAACGGGAGGGGTCAATGCCGTTGAGGATCCCGGCGACTTTGTCGGGGCGGCCCGAGAGCACGCCTTCGAGGCCGCAACCGAAGGCCGCCGTCTGGATTTCTTTTGCGTAGGTGGGACTGACGGTGTTCACGCGGTCCGCGTGGAGGATGCCGCCTTTGAGGAGGTTGATCTGGCCGAAGAACTCCAGCCCGTGAAAGCTGAAGAACCCGCGCGGAAGGCCCGTGAGCGCGAAGCGCGCGGCGGGGAAAACCCCTTGGAAAGCGAGGTTGTGCAGGGTGAGGAGCGAGGTGGAGCGCGCCCCGCGCCGCGCGGCCAGCAGAGAGGGCAGTAGCGCAGTCTGCCAATCGTGCGCGTGGACGATCTCAGGGGCGAGATCGAGTTTCTCGAGAGCCCGCAGGACGGCGCGGCAGAAAAAAATGAAGCGTTCGGCGTTGTCCTCGTAATCGCAGTCGCCTTCCCCGTAGAGATGGCGTCGGTCGAAGAATTCCTCCTTCCGCACACCGTAGAGACGCCATCCGTTCGCCTCATCGAGAAGGCGTGTTTCCCAGGCGGTTTCGCGATCGCCGAACTCCATCGCATCCTTGAGCAGAAGCTCGGAATCGTTCGAATGGACGCAGCGATAGAGAGGCATGAAGACAGAAACCTCGTGACCGCGCGCCGCGAGGGCGGCGGAGAGGGAAGCGACGACCTCGCCCAAGCCGCCGGTCGTGGCGTGAGGCGACACTTCGCTGGAAACCATGGCGATCCGCATGGGCGCCAGTAGAGGCGAAGCCGCTCCCGGAGGTCAACGGTGAAAGGACGCTTGCGCGAGGCGGAGGAGGCCTTTATCCTTCGCGCGTTCGCCGATGTGGCCCGTTCGTCTATCGGCTAGGACATGGCCCTCTCAAGGCCAAGAGACGGGTTCGATTCCCGTACGGGCTACCAATTTCTTGCTGGGTCCGGCAGAGCTTTCCCGTGAGCTTTGGAGAAGCACGAAGCGCGACGATGGAAGCGAAAGGGTGCCCGCAAGATGCGGATCTTCTCCTCCGTCGAGGATCGTTTGCCTTTCATGGCCTGGAGGGGCTCCTTCTGCGCCCCAAACTAGCATCTCCTCCGGCTTGAAAAAGCGAAGTCACGTCACCTTTCACAAAATGATCCGCGAAGAGACGCTTTGCGAAGCGTCGCAGTCAAACCCGCAGGATACGGAAATCGAAGCTCGACAAACCGTCGCCGCGAAAGCGATCCTGTCTCCCATGAGGCCGTTTCTTGTTTGGTGTTTCGTTCCCTCATTCCTGCTTGCTCTCGCGGACGTCGCGCGCGCGGGCGTTCCCGCGCCGCTCGCGGTCTGGCCTTTCGATGGCGATCTCGCCGACGCGGGAGGAAACGGGGTCGTCCTCATGAATCCTTACAAGAAGCTCGACTACGGACCAGGCGTGGCGGGGCAGGCGATCCGGTTCACCTGGGAAAAGCGCGACTATCTTCGCACCCAGAAACCGGAACAGTTGCCCATGGAAGGCGATTTCACCGTGAGTGCGTGGTTCAATGCGGTCGAAGGTCCTCAGCGCAACTCCATCCAAGGCCTCGTCGGGCGATGGGACTACAATGGGAAAGCCCAATTCGCACTGGCTCTTGCCGGTTCCTCGGCCGTCGCCTACCTCTCTACGGACGGCTCAAAACTCCACGAATTGAAACATCCGTCAGCTGTGGATTTCGAGACGTGGTATCACGTCGCCCTTGTCCACCGCGCGGACGCCCGGAACGTGACCCTTTACCTCACAGCGAAAGAGGGGAAATCCCTCGATTCAGGCGTCTCCAAGACCTTCGATGCCCCGATCCATTCCGAGTTAAAGACGCCCTTCACGATCGGTTTCAATCAGTATGGCGGGCGCTTCCTCAATGGCGCCTTGGATGAAGTCGCGGTTTGGGATCGGGCCCTTTCCCCGCAGGAACTCGGCGAGGTCTTCTCGCGCGGCTGCAAGGGTCAGCCGCTTCTCGGCGGAAAGCCTTGAAGCGGGAAGATCGAAAAACAGGGAGTCGGAGATGGAAGATCGGAGGTGGCGGGCCCGTGTCCTCGCGGGCCGCTCCTTCGCTTGAGTCGCGTGGTAGAATGTCCGCCGCGTGAAGACTCTCTGGCTCCTGCGCCGCCGCTATGACGCCGCCGGCGGCGGCGAACGTTTCGCCGCCCGTCTCATCCGCGCCCTCGCCTCGCGCGGATGGCGCGTCCGCGTCGTTGCCGAAGAATGGCCGGAAACCGGCGACGAACGGGTTTCCGTCGTCCGCGTCCCCACGCGGTCTCCGGCCGCATTCGCCCGGGCCTGGATCGAGCATCTCGCGCCCGCCGCCGAGGGCGTGGTGTTCAGTCTCGAACGCACCGCCCGTCAACACCTCTATCGCGCCGGGGACGGCGTCCACGCCACCTGGCTGGAACGCCGCGCACCGTCGCGTTCGCGGATCGGGCGCGCGTTCGCCTCATTCAACCCGAAGCATCGCGCCGTTCTCCGGCTCGAACGCGCCACCTTCGATCCGAAAAACACCGGGCGCATCCTCGCCAACTCCCCCATGGTCCGCGACGAAATCCTTGCGCGCTTCGAGTATCCCGCCGACCGCATCGAGGTCGTCTCTGCAGGCGTGGACCTGAATATGTTCGCACCGTGCCGGGACGACGGCCGCCGCGCCGCGCTCCGCGCGCGTTTCGGCGTGCCGCGCGAGGCGATCGCCTGGGCGTTCGTCGGTTCCGGCTTCGCACGCAAAGGCCTGGCAACGGCCCTCCGCCTCGCCGCTGCGCAGCGCGCGGCGCCAGTCCGTCTGCTCGTCCTCGGGCGCGGAGATCCCGGAGCGCCGCGCCGCCTCGCGGAACGTCTCGGCTTCGGTGAGCGCCTCGCCTTTTTGCCCGAAGGCACGCCCGCCCTCGACGTCTATCACGCGGCCGACGCCTTCATTCTCCCGACGATCTATGATCCCTGCTCGAACGCCACGCTCGAAGCCGCCGCCTGCGGTTTGCCCGTGATCACCACTCCGTCCAACGGAGCCACGGCTTTTGTCGAGGCTCTCCTCCTCGAAGATCATCTCGTCTTCGAAGAGGCTGTGGAACGCTGTGCGCCCGCCGTGCGGCCGTTCGATCCCGCGCGGGTGAAAGAGGAGCCGCGCGCGCGTCTTGACGAAAGACCCTGCTGGGATGCCCTCCTGAAACAGATCGAACGCGCGGAAAGTTGATCGCTCGGAATGCCCTCGGGGCGTCGTCGCCCCGGAGGCCGCCGGACGCCGCCTTGTCCTTTGCGCCCGCCGAGGCGGCAGCGGGGTGGTTCTCAAAAGTTCAGCTGAGGGATGCGCGCCTTCCCGAGGACTGCCCTCCGCTATCTCCGGATCACTTTTGTCGTGAACTCGCCGGCGAGCGGGCCTCCCTCCTTCTGCCCTTGGATGCCGAAAGAGACGCTCCCGCGCGCAGTGGGGCCGCCGACTTCTACGAGGCGCAGCGTGCCTCCGTCGAGTCCGAGCTTGCGCCCTTTGAAGGCGATCGTTTTCGCGCCGGAAAGCGTGTCCACCTCGTCGAGCCCCTCGCGCGAGGTGAGCCCCGCTGCCGTCACCTGGAGCGCGAGGGCGCGCTCCTTGACGGATGCGGGATCGCCCTTCCAATTCGCGGCAAACTGTTGTCCGTCCAGGACGACAAGAATGAAGCGCCATTCGTCGCTTCCCTTCGATTCCAGCACTGCGCGTTCGATGCCGATTTCAGACGTTTCTTCGCCGAGGCGCAGGTGCAACACGCCTGCGCGCGTGCCGAGGTTCGGACGATTGATCAGGCGTGCAGCCCAGCCCGGCAAGCCGACTTCGGCGCTCTTTTTGAGCGTTTGCTCCCACGCGGGGAACGTTTGCGAAGGCGTCAGCTTCCCGAGGCCGAACAGGGCGCCGAGCGTGATCGCTCCGGTCCCCACGGCAATCAGGCCCATGCCGCCCGGATACGCGCGCAACCCGATGCGCAGAGTGGCGAGATACAGCAGACAGAAGGCGAGCACCGCCCACTCGCCGCCCGTCACCTGCGCGACCGGCACCTCGCGCATGAGCACGGGCCAGAAGAGCGCCAGCGGCGGCAGGAGGATCAGCAGGGCCAGCCAACGGAACAGGCCGTCGAATCCATGCAAACCGAATAAGGATACCGCGCCGAATACCCCGAAAATCAGCAGGAATCCTCGGAGCCCGAGCAGGCTCGGGAATTCCGGGCCCGCCATCAACGCGAGCGCCGCGGCGGCGATCAGGAAGAGCGGCGTCATCATCCGCGACGAAAACACGTGGGTCAGCATCCGCCGCGGCCACGGAAGCGACGCCTTCGGGCCATGGCCGGCGACCGGGATCTCCGCCGCGGAGTCTTCGGTCGGCAGAGAGGCGGAGTCGGCGTCCGGCGCGCGCGATTTGCGGAGCTTGGTGGAAGGCGGCGCCTCTTGCCCTTGAGATGCGGCGTCCGTCGAGCGTAGTTTGAGCTTGAGCCGCGGCTTGTCCTCGAACGGCGGTGCCGACGCGTTGGCGGTGGCGGATGCCGAACTTGTCCGGGGAGGAACTGTCGCGGACGACGGCGGTGGAAGGGCCGGCGCTTGGGGCGGAATCGGAGACGCCGGCTTCGCAAAAACGCTGCCGAGCTCGATGACGGCACCTGCGGGAGTCCAGTTTTGCAGACCTTCGCGCCAGACGAGCGTTTCGAGCGAGAACTGGCCGCCCTCGTGGATTTGCTTTAGGAGGTCGCGGGAGAACGGACCCACCACCTCCTGGCCGCGCGCAAAATACCAGACGTCGCCTTCGCTCACGTGAAACCACGTAGCAAATCTCGAAGTCGTCGGCAACCTGAGAGTCCGAATGTGTTTCTTGCGATTTTCGCCTGAAATTTGCGCGTTGCGTGAAACGGAGCCCTCTGGTAGGCTGCATGGTTCACTTCAACCCCTTTCTTCGTCTCTCCCATGGCTCAACAAGTCTCCCTCAAGGCTTTTCCCCGCAACGGCGTTGGACGCCAAGGCGCCAAGCGCGTTCGTGCGGAACGCATGATTCCCGCCGTGATCTACGGCGCACACACCCAATCCACGCCGATTCAAGTGGCGGAAGTGGACGTCACGCGAATTTTCAAGCACGCCACCGGCGAGCACATGCTGGTCCAGCTCGCCATGGAAGGGAAGGACGGCGCTTCCGAACGCCTCGCCCTGATTCAGGAAATTCAGCACCATCCGATCACCGACCGCGTCCTGCACCTCGATTTTCATGAGGTGCGCACCGATGAGAAGCTCCACGCCCGCGTGCCCATTCTTGCCCTCGGCGAGCCGGAAGGCGTGCGCGTCGGCGGCGGCGTTTTGGAGCAGGTGCTTCGCGAACTCGAGGTCGAGTGTCTCCCCAAGGACCTTCCCGATCGCTTCGAAGTGGACGTCTCCGCTCTCGCCATCGGCGGGAACATCCATGTCAAGGAGATCAAAGTCCCCGAGGCCGTCACGGTCCTCAGCCATGCCGACGTCTCCGTTTTCACGGTCCTTGCGCCCACCAAGGAAGAAGAAGTGGCGCCTTCCACCGAACTGAAGGAGCCTGAGGTGATCAAGGAGAAGAAGGCGGAAGGCGAAGAGGGCGCCGAAGCCAAGCCCGGTGCCGAGAAGGGCGCCAAGCCCGCCGCGGAAGCCAAGGGCGGCGACAAGGCCGCCCCCGACAAGGGTGGCAAGAAGTAGCCGCGGACGAACGTATGAGCTCGCGGCGTCATGTCGCGCTTCTGCTTGCCTTCGTCGCGTTCACGTTGATCGGCTGCGCCGATTTCCGCCATCGGACCTATCGCTGCGGCGAGGCGGCGCCCGTCCGCCCTTACGCGTTCGTTCTGCGCGAGGCCGAAGCGGCCCTCCGCGACGGACGTGTGCGTCTCCGCGTCCGCATCGAAGTGACGCGTCATTCCTCCGAGCCCGGCGCGCTTTCCCGAGATCGCTTCGCGCTTCGCGTCGGACGCGACGCTGAGACGCTGCGCGATCGCAATCTCGTCGAGCGCCTCGGCTTCGAGGCCGTTCGCTTCGCGCCCGGTCAGACGGTTTCGATCGTTCTGCCTTTTACGCTCTCTCATGACGCCTTGACGCTGCCCCTGCGCCTCGTCGTGGACCGTCAAGCCGACCGCCGCGGGCGAGAGCGCCTGACCCTCCTCGAGGTGAAGCGCAATGGACGCCCGCCCGTCCTTCCTGCAAACGGCGAATGGCGGCGCGTCACGCCTTCGCGTGGATGAATTTATGCCAAAATCTTCAACCCCTCGCGAGCGAGTCGAAGCCGTGCTCCGCGGCAAACGCCCCAGCAAGACGCCGTTCACGATGTATGAAAACAAAATCCCGCAGTGCGCCGCCGAACGAGAGATGCGCGCTCGCGGCCTTTGCATCGTCAAACGCGACGTTCCGGCCTTTTGCACCGTCTACCCGAACGTTCGCACGACGCAGGCCGTCGAATGGCGCGACGAGAAGAAATTCGTGCGCACCCGCTACGAAACGCCCGCAGGCGTGCTCGAATCGTTGTATGAAGAGGCGGGGTTCACCCAGTGGTGGCACGAAAAGCTCTTCAAATCGGCCGACGACTACAAAGCCCTGCTCTTCTTCCTTCAAGACGCCCGCCACACGCCGAACTATGCAGCCTTCGCGCGCGCCCAAGACGACTTCGGCGGCGACGCCATCTTTCGCGCCGGGTTCGGGCTCGAACCTCTCCAGGACCTCATCTCGGGCAACCTCATGGATATGCAGGATTTCTGCGTGGAATGGATGGACCATCGCGACGACGTCCTCCGCCTCTACGCGGCGATCGTCGAACAGCGGCGCGCGATCTATTCGCTCGTCGCCGATTCTCCGGCGTGGATCGCCAACTACGGCGGCAACGTCACTGTGGATATCATCGGCGTCAGGAACTTCGAAGAGTACTATCTCCCGCATTATCAGGAAGCCGCCGAAGCCATGCACCGCCGGGGCAAGCTCGTCGGCTGCCACCTCGACGCGAACTGCCGGCTCCTCGCTCCGCTCATCGCCCGCTCCTCGCTCGATTATATCGAGGCCTTCACTCCCGCGCCTGATACCGACATGACTCTCGCCGAGGCGCGTGCCGCGTGGCCCGACAAAGTCCTTTGGATCAATTTCCCATCATCGGTCCATCTCCGCCCGGATTCCGAGGTTGAACAGACCGCCTTTCGCCTCGCCGACGAGGCGGGGCGCAGCGAGGGCTTCCTCATGGGGATCACTGAAGACATCCCCGCCAACCGTTGGCAGGCGAGCTGTCGCGCGATTATGGACGGCCTCGACCGCCATGCCCGCGAGCGCCCCGCACGCTACGCCACTTGACGCCGACGGATTTCAATCCGCGCTCCTCTTTCCGCCGTGCCCCTCCTCGAACTCACCGCCGTTCGGAAAATCTATCGCATGGCCGACAGCGAAGTCCGCGCTTTGGATGGCGTGGATCTGGCGATCGACGCCGGTGAATTCATCGCGATCATTGGGCCTTCGGGCAGCGGCAAGTCCACCCTCATGCATCTGCTCGGCTGTCTCGACACCCCGACCGAAGGAAAAATCGTTCTCGACGGCACCGACATTTCGCGCGCCGGCGCCAATGAACTCGCCGCCATCCGCAATCGCAAAATTGGGTTCGTCTTTCAATCTTTCAACCTCCTCCCCCGTCTCGACGTCAATCAGAACGTCGAGCTCCCCCTCATCTACGCCGGGCTCCACGCGCGCGACCGCCGCGAAAAGGCGGGTCGCGCCCTGGAGCAGGTCGGTCTCACCAATCGTGCAAGACATCGTCCCAGCCAGCTTTCCGGAGGCCAGAGCCAGCGCGTCGCCATCGCGCGCGCTTTGGTCAACGATCCGCGAATCGTTTTCGCCGACGAACCGACCGGTAACCTGGACACCACCACCGGCGAGACGATCCTCGAGCTCTTTCGCGATCTGAGCCGCCAGGGGCGCACCATTGTTCTCGTCACTCATGATCCGCACATCGCCGCCCAGGCCGCGCGCCGCATCGAAATGCGCGACGGCAAGATCGTGAGCGGATCCGTGCGGAACGATTGCGTCCGCAGGGAGATCGGTCAGGGCGGAGGCGGAGGCTGACGCGCGACGGAGAGAGGAGCGGCTTCGGAGGGCGCGTCGCGTCGCGGGTCACTCCTTTTTCTTCAAAAACTCCCGCCAGCGGCGCTCTAATTCCTCGAGATTTCGCGAGACCGCTGCGCCGCTCGTCCGGACGAATTCTCCGAAGCGCGCCTCGCCCGCATGCTCTTCGATCCAGTGGAACCCTGCGATGTAAGGGGAGGCCGCCGCGCCCGGGCCGCCCTTGAGCCAGAGATGTCGCAACTCGTTGCGGAGCGGAGGCCAGGCTTGGGCGGCGAATTCTTGCGCCAACCCTTCGCCGAGATAAGGATCGCGAATTTCTCCGAATGCTTCCGCCACGAAGGCGTGCGTCGCTTCATGCGCCAGAATTGCACCGAGGGCTTCGGGTGCATCCGCCGCCACGAGGATCTCTGCGCGCCCGTTGCGCACGCGACATCTCCCGGTCGCTCCCGCCACGTCCTCGCCTTCGGACGCCACCTTGGCCAGCGGCGCGAATCGCACTGAGATTGGCCTTCGCCCCACGTCCGTCCCGAATGCGCGGTCGAAACGTGCGCCCGTCGCCACGATCACCCGTCGCGCCGCGAGCTGGAGCTCCGGCGACAGCCCCGCGAACGACAGCTCCGCGAACGCGGGCGTTTCCGCGCCTCGCAGCGCCCCGGCGCACGCCGCACAGAAAACCCAGGGCAGGAACCGCCGCATTCCGCCAGCGTAGCAGCTCCCGCCCAGACAAGCACGTTTCGCCCTTGAGCGACTCCGGAAAATCGACCGGACGCCCAGGAACCGCCTGTTTTTTTGCGGACCGCGGCTTCCGCTCCGTTTCCGCCTCCGCTACGCTGGCGCCATGCCCGTTCGCCTCGGCGATCTCGAAATCGCGTCCAATCTTTTCCTCGCGCCGCTCGCGGGCTACACCCATCTGCCCTTCCGCCTCGCCCTCCGGCCCCTCGGCGGCCTCGGGTTGGCCACCACCGATCTCGTCAACGCCCGTTCCCTCCTCGAACGCAACACAAAATCGCTCAAGCTCATCGAAACCGTCTCCGGCGACGCGCCTCTCGCCGTCCAGATTTTCGGCGCCGTTTCCGAGGAGATGCGCGATGCCGCCCTCCTCCTTCAGGAGCGCGGGGTTCGTCTCGTGGATGTGAACATGGGATGTCCCGTGCGCAAAGTGGTCCGCCTCGGCGGCGGCGCCGCGCTCCTCGCCGATACGGATCGAGCCGCCCGTCTCCTCCGGACGATAACCTCTGCGGTGCGCATCCCCATCACCTGCAAGATGCGTCTCGGATGGGACGCCGAAAGCCTCACCGCACCCGAAGTCGCCCGCGCCCTCGAAGATGCCGGCGCCGCGGCGATCACCATCCACGGGCGCACTCGCGCACAGGGATTCTCCGGCGGCGTGAGTCTCGACGGAATTGCCGCCGTCGTCCGGGCCGTCCGACGAATCCCCGTAGTCGGGAACGGGGATGTCACCACGCCCGCCGCCGCCAAGGAGATGCTGGAATACACCGGCTGCGCGGCGGTCAGTATCGGACGCGGCGCGTTCTACAATCCCTGGATTTTCTGCCGGACGCGCGCGTTTCTCGATGGTGCGGAGCTCCCACCCGAACCCGGTTTCGAGGCGCGGATCGCCTTCATGGGCGCGCATCTCGATCGCATGGTGGAGGTCTTCGGAGAGGAAGCCGGCTGTCGGATGTTTCGCAAGGCGGCCGTGTGGTCCGTGCGGCACCTCGGTCCCTCGGCCGAGTTTAAGCGGCGATTGGGCGGCCTGCGCGTGCGCGCCGACTTCGATGCGATCCTCGCGCATTGGCGTGCGTGGCGCACGTCGTTCCTCGGTTCCGACGGCGAACTCCTTCCGCGTTTTCGTCCGCTCGCTGCCAAAGGCGATGGGGCGGGGGAGGAACGCCTTCGCGTTCCTTCCGGCCCTCACGAATGGTGGTGAGCCGGAAGGGCGAGCAGGGCGCCGAATCCCTCCCGGTAGTTGGGGAATTTCGGCGCCCAACCCGTCGCGCGCAACCGCGCATTGGAGAGGCGGCGGTTCGCGCCGGCGCGCCGGCGCGTCGGTGGCGCGGTTTCGTCGAATCGGGGCGGAGGGCGCCCAAGCTTCCCGCAAATCCAGGCGGCGACATCCTCTTGTCGGGCGGGTTCGTCGTCCGTGGCGTTGAAAATCGCGCACCCCGTTTCCGAAGGCGTCTGGAGGAGCAGGCGTTCGATCGCCGCCGCGGCGTCGTCGCGGTAAATCCGGTTCATCCAGGTGTCTGCCCGTCCGGGAAGGATTGCCTCGCCGTGTCGAAGGCGATCGAGAAAGTGGGCGCGGCCCGGACCGTAGATCGCGCTGAAGCGCAGGATCGCGGCGGAGAAACGGCTCGCGCAGCGTGCGGCGACGAGTTCCTCGGCTTCGAGAAGGATGCGGGCGGCGGGAGCGACGGGCTCGGGGGGCATCGTTTCATGCGCCCAGCCGCCGTCGGCGCGTCCGTACACCGAAGCGCTCCCCGCGAAGAGGAACGTGCGTGGGGGGGAGGCTTCCAGCGCATCGAGGACGTGGCGCAAGGCGTCTACATAGGTTTGGCGGGCGTCGCCGCCTCCGGCCGAAAGGGAAAAAACGACAGCTTCATACGCGCCCGAACAGGCGTGCCGCGCATCCGCGGCGCCCCGACAATCGGCGATCCGTACGGAGAGGCCGCGAGTGCGGAGGAGGGTCGCCGACGTCTCGGTGCGAACGACGGCCGAGACTGCGTCGCCTCTGGCGCGGAGGCGCGCTGCGAGGACGGAGACCGTATATCCGCAGCCGATGAGGAGGATCCGCATGCGGTCAGGGTCGTCGCGAGTCTCCCGGTTCGCAAGCAGGCCCTGGCGCGAGCGATCCTCCTCGTCACAGCGCTTGACCTTCTTTCGCATCGCGATAGCCTGCCTGTCCATGAACCGCAGAGGTCTCCTTGCCGCCGGCAATTGGGTGGTGGACCGCATCAAGATCGTGAACCGCTGGCCGGAGCAGGATACGCTGGCGCTGGTCCAGAGCGAGGCGCGCGGGACCGGCGGAGGCCCTTGCAACCTGCTCAACGGCCTGGCGCGCCTCCGTGCCCCCTTTCCCCTTGAGGCGCTGGGTTTGCTGGGCGAAGACGAAGATGGGCGGCGGATGATCGAGGAATGCCGGCAGCATGGAATCCAGACCCGCTTTCTTCGGACGACGCCCGCGCGATCCACCTCGTATACGGAGGTCATCACCGTGGCGGACACCGGACGCCGCACGTTTTTTCATCATCATGGCGCCAACGCGCTGCTCGGCGCCGAACATTTCGATCCGTCCGCGACGTCTGCCCGAATCTTGTATCTCGGATATCTGTCGCTGCTGCAGTCGCTCGACCTTCCCGACGCGGAGTTCGGCACCGTGGCGGCGCGGATGCTGGCGCGGTACCGCGAGGCCGGGTTCAAGACCGCCGTGGACGCCGTCAGCGAGATTTCGGATCGGTTTCGCTCCTGCGTCTTGCCCGCATTGAAACAAACCGATTACTGCATCCTGAATGAATTGGAAGCGGGATGCGTGGCGGGAGTCGCCGCGCGGGAAGGCGAACGGTTGAATGTCGAGGCGGTGCGGCGTGCCGGACAAAAGCTTCTGGAACACGGGGTGCGGGAATGGGCGGTGATCCATTTTCCAGAAGGGGCTTATGCCGTCTCCCGGAGCGGTGAGGAATGCCTGGAGGGTTCGTTCCTTCTTCCTCCCGGATATATCCAGAGTACGGTTGGCGCGGGAGACGCCTTCTGCGGCGGAGTCCTGTTTGGATTGCACGAAGGATGGACGATGAGCGAATGCTTGAAGCTGGCGTTCTGCCATGCCGCCGCCTGTCTGACGCATTCCACCACGACCGGAGGGCTCCGGCCCCTCAAGGAAACGCTGCAGTTGGCGGAGCGGTTTTCGCGACGAACGCTTGGAGCGGCGTGAGGGAGGGGAGAACGTCGGAAGAAGCGGGAAGATGAAAGATTGATGTTTGACGGTTGGGGAAGGGGGATGCAGATCGAAGATTGGAGGTGGAGAGTTCGTGTCCCCGCGGACCTCCTTTTCTTTTTTTTGCCGTTTTCGAGCGGAGACTGACCTGTCTGCGGCATGCCTGTCGGGCGGTTCCGTGGGTCCGGCGGTTGATTCGCACGACGGCCGCACGAAGAATAACAGGATGACGAAATCGTTCGAATGCGCGCCTCGAAGTTTCGACGAAGCGCGCTCCGTCCTCTGGGTGGTCGGGCTCTCCTCCTTCCTGATGCCGTTCGGCGGCTCCTCGATTCCCGTGGCGCTTCCCGCGATCGGGCGGCAATTCGGCCTGGACACCCTCACGCTGAACCGGGTGCTCACCGTGTTTCTGATGAGCGTCAGCGCGGTCTTCGTGCCGGCGGGACGCTACGCCGATATTCACGGACGGAAACGAGTGCTTCTCGCCGGAATTGCGGTGTTTACGACGGCCTCACTCATGGCGATGTGGGCCGTCGGGATTGCATCTCTTCTGGCCGCGCGCGTGCTTCAGGGGATCGGCGCGGCTCTGATGGCCACTGCGGGCACCGCGATGATCGCCTCGGTGTTTCCTCCGGGTCGGATGGGGGAGGCCCAGGGGTTCAATGTGGCGGCGGTATATCTCGGACTCTCCGTGGGGCCGTTCTTTGGGGGGCTCATGACGGAGCATTTCGGCTGGCGCAGCCTTTTCGCGTCGCATGCGGCCATCGGCGCGCTGCTCCTCGCGCATACCTTATGGCGGCTGCGCGGAGAATGGCGAGATGCGCCGGATGAGAAATTCGATTGGACCGGTTCGGGACTTTATGCGGGAGTTGTATTGCTGCTCACGGAAGGGCTTCTCGATGCGGGAGGGGCGCGCGGCTGGGCCTTGCTCGCCGCGGGGACCGCGAGCGTCGCGCTTTTCCTTCGGCGCGAGACGCGCTGTGCAAATCCGGTTTTTCCCCTGGACCTCTTCCGCGACAACGTCATCTTTGCGTTCTCCAATCTGGCGGCGTTGATCAGCTACGCGGCGACCTTTGCGCAGGGTTTTCTGATCAGCCTTTACCTTCAGGAGATTCGTGGATTCGGCCCGGCGTGGGCGGGAACGATCATGGTCGCGCAGCCGATTCTCCAGACGGTTTTTTCGCCGTTGGCGGGGCGTTGGTCCGACCGCATGGATGCCGGACGGCTCGCGTCGCTTGGGATGGCTTTCTGCGCGGTCGGGTTGGGAATGTTCGCGCTTCTCGAGAGAGATACGCCCCTCGCCCTGATCCTTGCCGCGCAGGCGTGTCTCGGGATCGGATTCGGTTTGTTTTCGTCGCCGAATACGAATGCGGTAATGAGCAGCACCGGCGGGCGTCGCCTCGGCGCGGCGTCAGCGGTTCTCTCCACGATGCGAGCAAACGGCATGGTGATGAGCATGGCCTTGGTGGGTTTGGTGTTCGGCTCGAAGATGGGGCGCGGTGCGCTTCACGATGGGATGCACGAGTCGTTCCTTCACAGTTCGCAGGTGGCGTTCGTCGTGCTGACGCTCCTCTGCCTTGCGGGGATCGGCGCGTCGCTGGCCCGGGGCAAGGTGCGCCGATAACGGCCGTTTCAATAGGCACAGAAAAAGGTTGCGTCGGAAGGGGGAGCGTCCTACGAGACCTTGGTCGTCCCACGTTGGTTGAAGCTGCACCCTCACCTCGTAACTCTCAACCCCAACTCCTCCCATGAAACCCAAACTCACGCTTCTGTCCGTGTCAGCCCTGGCCTTCGCGTTTGCGTTGGCCGCTCCCATCCTCCGCGGTGAAGAGGCCGCCGGAGGCGCGGTGCCCGTTGCCGAGAAGCCGGCGAAGGCGGCTCGGATCAAGTATGAAAAAGCCGTCGGCGCAATCGAAAATCTCGATGTCGAGGCCAAGTCCATCACCGTTGCTGGCAAGACCTACAAAGTCGCCAACGCCGCAAAGGTCCTCATTGACGGTGCGAAGAAGACGCTGGCCGACCTGCAGGTGGGCGATACCGTCACCGTGCGCTATCTCAATGAGGCCGACGGCGTCGCGGTGGCAAAAGGAATTCAGAAGGGCGCAGCCAAGAAACGCGTCAAGACGTCCCCCAAAGACGACGCGGAGAAAAACTAGGCGCGCCTGAGATCCCTTGGAACGCTCCTTCGCGAGCCCTCCCGGTTCGCGAAGGAGTGGTTCGTGGCCTCGTGTGGCGGGCGCAAAGACAGGCGGTCGAAAGAAGCCCGCGGCGCACGCGGCGACAAAGAGTTTGCAAGGGGCTACGGGGCGGCTATAGTTCGCGGCCTCGGCTGGTCGCGTAGCTCAATTGGTTAGAGCGCCGCCCTGTCACGGCGGAGGTTGCGAGTTCGAGCCTCGTCGCGACCGCCACTTTTTCCCTCTGAAAACGGGAAAACCCGCAAAGTGACAAAGGGGGGGTCACAAATTCGAGAGGGAAGTGAGGCGTGAACGGCCCACCCTTCTGTTTCGCCAACGCGCCTTGACGGCGGCCACGATGTGGGCGCGACCTATAGAGGGGGGGAGCTTGTGCTTGGCCTTCTTGACGGGCGCTGAGAAATTTAATCGAATAGTGCGGCGGGACATCGTCTGCCAACCGAATAAGTGCGACGAGTTTTCGGCTGGCGCGGAAGGTTTTCGTTGCGGTGCGGCGCGACACCCGGAAGAATGTCCCCGCCGGCTGAGACCGGATCGTCATGAACCTCGCTGCCCCCCGCGTCGGTCTGCTGCCGCTCTACGCCAAGCTCTACGACGACTTCCTGCCGGAGCGCCGCGCGGAGTGCGAGACGGTCCTCCGCGAGGCTTCCGAGGGCCTCGCGCGCCGTGGAGCGGAGGTCGAAGCGTCCGGGGTCGTCCGCACGGCCGCCGAGGCGGGCGCGGCGATTCGCCGCTTCGAGACGGCCAGGGTGGACGCGCTGGTCACGCTGCACCTCGCCTACTCGCCTTCGTTGGAAAGCGCACCTGCGCTCACGAGAAGCGCGCTCCCGCTCGTGTTGCTGGACACTTCGCCGGACGCCGCGTTCGGGACGAACGCGGACCCCGCGCGGATCATGGCGAACCACGGGGTGCACGGGGTGATGGATCTCGCCTCCGTCCTGCGGCGCCGCGGGCGCGCCTTCGAGGTGGTTGCCGGCCATCTCCGCGAATCGCGCGCGCTCGACCGGGTGATTGAGCTGGCGCGGGCGGGACGCGCGGCGCGAGCCCTGCGCGGCATGCGCGTGGCGCGGATCGGGTCCGCGTTTCCCGGCATGGGCGACTTCGCGGTGACGCCCGCCACGCTCCGCGAGGCGTTCGGTATCGAGGCGCGTCAGGCCTTCCCCGCGGTTCTCGCGAAGGCGATGGCGACCGTCTCCGACCGCGCGGTTCGCGCGGAGATGGCGCTCGACCGGGAGCGCTACGAGGTGCGCGCCGACGAGAAAGTCCACCGCCGCGCAGTCCGGGTCGGGCTGGCGTTGCGGGAATGGATCGGCAGGCAGGGACTCGGAGCGTTTTCGGTGAACTTCCTGGCCTTCCAGGATCCGCGCGGGCCGGCGATGCCGTTCCTCGAGATTTCCAAGGCGCTCGCGCGCGGGACGGGCTACGCAGGGGAGGGCGACCTCCTCACCGCCGCGCTGGTCGGCGCGCTCGCGCAGGGCTTCGGAGGGACGACTTTCACCGAGGTGTTCTGCGCGGACTGGAGGGGTAACCACCTCTTCCTCTCCCACATGGGCGAGACGAACCCCGACCTCGCCCCCGACCGGCCGCGGGTGGTTGCGAAGAGCTATCCCTTCCTCAAGTCGGGCCCCGCCGCCGCGATCGTCGCGGGGATCCGTGCGGGGCCGGCGATCTACGCGAACCTCGTCCCCGGCTCGCGGGGGACATTCGAGTTGATCGTGGCGCCGGTCGAGATGATGCCGGACACGGAACGCGACGATCTGCGGGAGGTCGTACGCGGCTGGATGCGGCCCGCGCACCTTCCGGTGCCGCGATTTCTGGAGGAGTATTCGCGGCGGGGCGGCACCCACCACGCCGCGCTCGTGCTCGGTGACCGTGCGGAGGCGGTCGCCGCGTTCGCCCGCTTCGCGGGGATCCCGGCCGTGACGCTCTGAACGCCCGGCCCTGGCCCATTCCGCGTTTCCCCCCTTGACTCGCGTTCTTCCGCGTAATTTCACGCAGATCAGACCGGTGGCAAGATTCAGAGAGGACCCAATTTTTCATACCCGTCGCGAAAAAACCGGGTTAGGGTGCCTCCATGCCGACACTTTCCAAGGACATGTTGCGGGAAATTTTTCGCCTGCAGAAACAGCTCAACCGCCGCATTGGCGTGGAGATGAAGGGCATGACGCAAGCCGAGAAGACAAAGTGGATCCTCAACTACACCCGCGCGATGACACAAGAGCTGGCCGAGCTGACGGATTCAGTTCCGTGGAAATGGTGGGCGAAATACCAGAAGTTCGACGAGCAGAACGCACGCGTCGAAGTCGTGGACCTCTTCCACTTTTTGATCTCTCTGGCTCAGGTCCTCGGCATGGACGCCGACGACGTGTATGCGGCCTACGCCAAGAAGAACAAGGTCAACCGTCAACGGCAGGTTTCAGGATATCGCTCCAAAGACCACAACGATTCGCGGCACATTTGACCGAGGAAAGGTTTTTGCGGACTTCAGGAGCGTTGGGCGCACGGTGCGAGTTCCTCCACTTCCGTCCCGCCGGGGACGACCGGACCCTCAAGCCTCTCTTCTTCTGGCTGGAGCTCCTCGCTTCAGCGGCGACGATTTTCGATCGGCCTTTGCCGCACCCGCCGCAGAGGGGCTGACCGTCGCCTCCTTTTTCACCTCTCTGATCAGAGGGGTGTTTTCCTGGAGGCAAAGGATCAGGCCAAGCGGCGGCCGGCGGCCTTGAGGAAGGGCGCGAGCCCCCGCATGAGGTGGCCGAACTGGACGGGAGTGACCTGCTGGGCGCCATCGCTCATCGCTACGCGCGGGTCGGGATGCACCTCGATGATGAGGCCGTCGGCACCGACCGCGACCGCGCCGCGCGACATTGCGTTCACGAGGTCCGCGCGCCCCGCGCCCTGACTCGGATCCACGATCACGGGGAGATGCGTCTCGGTTTTCGCGAGCGCCACGGCGCCGAGATCGAGAGTGTTCCGGGTAAGCGTCTCGAACGTGCGCACCCCGCGCTCGCAGAGGATCACGTTCGGATTGCCACGACTCAGGACATACTCGGCGGAGAAAAGCCATTCTTCGACGCGCATGCTCAGTCCGCGTTTGAGGAGGATCGGCTTGCCCGATTCGGCGGCGGCGACGAGGAGGGCGAAGTTCTGCGCGTTGCGTGCGCCGATCTGGAGCATGTCGGCGTGACGCGCCACCAGGTCCACATCGCGTTCGCTGAGCACTTCAGTGACGATCCCGAGGCCGGTGGCGGCGCGAGCGGCAGCAAGAATTTCGAGTCCCTCCTGTTTCAAGCCCTGAAACTCGTAGGGCGAGGTGCGCGGCTTGAAGGCGCCGCCACGGAGGAGCCTCGCGCCGGCGGCCTTCACCACGCGCGCGGTCTCCATCACCTGCTTTTCGCTCTCGACGGAACACGGTCCGGCGATCACCGGAAAATCACGTCCGCCGAAAGGCACGCCGCGCACGCGAACCACGCTGCCGGCGGGGTGCGCCTCGCGGCTCGCGAGCTTGTAGCGGCGCTGAACCGGCATCACCTGGTCCACGCCCGACATGGAGGCCAGCGTCTCGAGTGTGTGATGCACCCGTTCGTCGCCGATGGCGGCGACGACCGTGCGCTCGACTCCGCGGATCGGATGTGGGCGGTAACCGAGCTTCTGCACCTCGCGGATGACGGCGTTGATCTGGGCTTTCGAGGCGCCGGTTTTGAGAACAACGATCATGGCGAAGGCAATCTGGCCGAGCGGGCGGCGCGGAGCAATCTCGAAGATGCCGCGCCGGCATCAAGGTTCGCGCGGAGATCTCCTGAAGAAACACGCCTCATGCCTTCGCGAACCGATCGCGAGGCCGACCCGCGCCGAGAATTTCGCGGGCGGCGCCTCCGCCTCCGCCCTCAGGAAGCAGGCGCCGCCGCCAAGCCCTGTTCCGCGGCGCGCGCCACGTCCTCGACCGTTACGTTCGCGGGATCGCGTCCGCGCTGGAGGACAACGGCCTTCGCCCCTCTCGGGCGCCAGACGCGCGCGTCGGTCGGGCCGAAAATGGCGCAGACCGGCGCGCCCACCGCCGCCGCGAGATGGGTGATTCCTGAGTCGTGTCCGACGAACGTCGTGCAGCGTGCGAGGAAGGCGGCGAGAACGGTCAGTGGAAGGCCGGTGCAGCGGCGGATGCCGGGCGGAAGCGGCGTCGCCCAGAACTGCTTCTGCGCCGCGTCGTCGGCAGGCCCGTCCAAGACGATCGTCTCGATCCCTTTCGCCTCGAAGCGTTCGGCGAGCTCCACGAAGCGGCGGACGGGCCAGTTCTTCGACGGCGATCCGCTGCCGAGGTGGAGCGCCACCCGTGGCCCTGTCGGCGGCGGATGGCGCGCCGCGGCTTCGGCAGCGTCGGCGGCACTCGGAAACAGTCGCGGCGTCTCGATCGCGCGGGGCAACCCCGCGTCTTCCAGCCACGCGGCGAGGTGTTCGGAGGCGTGGAGCGTGGGGCCGGGGCGGCTGTCGGCCGTAATCGCGCGTCGGACGCCCGCCCGTTCGAGATTCCGACGGAAGACGCCGTCAGGATCGTAGAGAAAACTCACCACGAGATCGAAGGAAGCGAGATAGGCGCAGAGTGCGGGATCGAGGTCGGCGTCCTCGGCGAAGAAGGTGGCCATCCCCCGTTGGTCCAGCGGCTGCACGGCGGACGCATAGCCGCGGTTCTCGACCAACGCCGCGATCCGCGGATATCCCACGATCTCCACGCGGGCGTCCGGAAAGGCCGCTCGGAACACGCGGATCGAAGGCAGCGTGAGGATGAAGTCGCCGAGAGCGCCCCCGCGGATGAAGAGCGCAGATTTCATGCGGCCCAAAGGAGGCAGCGGTCAGAAAAACGCCACGGCCAGAAGAAGGAGGAGCGCGCCGCCCGCGAGCTTGAGGCGGGCGAGGGCTTTCCAACGCGTTGGTGTCGCCTCCGCCAAGGCGATGAGATCGCGCAGCCAGTGTGGCGCACAAAAGAACACGCCGCCGGCAACGGCCCACGCATAAGCGAGAAAGACCAGCACGAGACGGGCCGGCTCGTCGCGGAGGAAACAAATCCAGAGGACGGGCTTGGCCGCGAGCACGAGAAAGAGCGCGAGGGCTTGTGCTCCCAGATAGTCGTCGAGTCGGAAGATCGCATAAAAATAGATCGCGGGCGACGCCCAGAACGCGATCGCTTTCCATGCGTTCAGGCTGCCGAGGTCCATGCGGTCGAGAAGGACCATCGCCCAGATTACGTCCGCGGCGAAAAGGATGCGTCCAAGCCACAGGTTTCGCGGCAGCCCGCGCAGAAAGCGCCGCGCTTCTTCAGGGCGTCCCAGCGACCACGCGCCGCACGCCAGACCGAGGAGGCCGAGTCCGGCGGAGAGAAGGAAGAGGGCGTTCATGCGCCGGGATTCCTAGCAAGGCTTCGCGCGGGGCGCAACGCCGCCGCCGCGCGAAACGGAGGTCCTCTCTAAGGGTGTTTGAAAATTGGCCTCTCGCAGGGGGCAGTCGAATTTTCAAACACCCTCTCTGACCAAAGCGACGCCCTGCGAAGTCCAAGGCCTGCGATTCCGGATTGTGCTTTGCGTCGGGGTGGTCTAGAAAAAGCCCGCGTTGCCCGATCTCTTCTTCGGGCTCCCTTCTTCCCTTCTTATGAGCGAACCTCCGCGCGACAGCCATGGTTTCCGTGTTCGCCGCCGCCGCACCCTCTGGGAGCGTCTTCGGGCGCAAGCGAACCTTCGGGAAATCGGACGGAGCTTTCGCTATCTGGCGGTGATGATCGTGGGCGAACGGCCGATCCAAACGCTCACGCGCGATTTGGAAGGGATGAGCTTCAGCAAAGGGTTTCGGGTGATGTTTTCTCGGCTGTTCGGCAAGAATCCGGTGCATCAGATGTCGGAAGACATGCGGCGAATCCGCTGGTACGGCACGCTGGCCGTGATCGTGGGTCTCGCGCTGGCCGCGGCAGGCGTCTTTTTTGGGATGCGGTTCTACCATCAGTGGCGTCAGGAACAAATGGTGGAACAGGCTCGCGGCGCGCTGAAGCGCGAGGACCTGCGCAGCGCGGCCCTGGCCGCCCGGCGCGTGCTGCAGATCGATCCGTCAAACGTCGAGGCCACCCGGATCATGGCGACCCTCGCCGAGCGCCTCGGCTACAAGGAAACCGTCGGGTGGCGCGAGCGAATCGAAATTCTGGAGCCGACCGACGCGAACAGCCTCGCCTGGGCGGCCTCGGCGCTGCGTTTCGGCGACCTCACCGCCGCGAACCGCGCCCTGCTCACGATCAAGCCCGAAAATCGGGCGACGCCGGAATACCACCGCCTCGCCGCGGGTCTCGCGATCGAAGCGGGCAACCCGCCGCTTGCCGAGTTTCATTTCGCGCGCGCGCTCCGCATGCGGCCTGACGATGAAAACCTGAAGTTCAACCTCGCTTGCATCCGCCTGCAGTCTTCGAAGCCGGACCTCGCGAGTCGGGCGCTTGCGACGGTCGAGCAGTTTCGCGTCCAGCCCCGCTATACGGCGCCTGCGCTCCGCGCGCTTTTCGCCGACGCGGTTCGACGCGGAAACAAGGATCGCGCCCTTCGCCTCGCGCGGGAGTTGGAGTCGGCGCCGGGAGCGGACTTCCGCGACAAGCTCCAGTATCTGGAAATTCTGCGGCGGATGAAAACCCCGGAGTTCGCCTCCTACCTTGGACGGCTCCAGCAGGATTCGCTCCGCAACACGCCTGACATGGCGCGGCTGATCTCCTGGATGAATGAGCATCGTCTGGCGGCTGAGGCGCTCGATTGGGTGCGACGCCTTCCCACCGATACACTCGCCCGCCAGCCGGTGCCGGTGGCCGTGGCGGCCGCCTATGAAGCGCAGCGCGGCTGGAAGGATCTTGAGGGGCTCCTCACGAAAAACGAGTGGGGCGATCTCGACTTCATGCGCCTCGCTCTGCTGGCGAACCTGAACCGTCAGAACCGCGACGGCGTCAACTCGCGCGTCCAATGGGGCCTCGCCCTCACGAAAGCGGGAGAACGTCCCGAGGCGTTGGGAACGCTCGCCCGTCTGGCGGAGGGATGGGGCTGGGGCAAGGAGGCGGAGGAGCTCTATTGGAAACTCGGCAGCGGCGCTGCGCCGCAGCGGTGGGCGCTCCAGTCGCTTTACCGGCAATACCGCCTGCGCGGAGACACTGAAGGATTGTATCGAGTGCTCGCGCGCACGCTGGAGGCCGACCCCTCGGACCTCGTCGCGCGCAACAATCTGGCGCTTCTCTCGCTATTGCTCGAACGCAACACTGACAAGGCGCTGGCGTGGGTTTCGGAGATCTACGAGGAGAACTCGTCGAACGCGATCATCGCCTCGAGCTACGCCTTCGCCCTGCACAAGAACGGGCGCACCGCCGAAGCCCTCAAGGTTTTCGAAAAGCTTCGCGAAGACCAGTTGCGTAATCCCGACGTGGCCGCGTATTACGGCGTCGTGCTCGCCGCCGCCGGCTCGGTCGAGAAGGCGCGCCGCTACCTCGACCTCGCGGCGCGTGCGACCCTTTTGCCGGAGGAACAGCGCCTCGTGGCCGATGCGCGCCGGCGCGTGCGCGCGCCGTGATCCGCGCGCGCCTTGGAGGGTTGGCGTGGCCCGCCGCGGTCGCGGCGGCCTGGCTTTGGGCGTGGCACCATTTCTCCCGGGATTGGGACCTCAATCCGCAGTATCAGTTTGGCTGGTTGGTGCCGTTCCTCGCTGGCGTTTCCGCATGGCATCGCCTCCGCGCTTGGACGGGCCGCAGCCCGCCGCCTTCCGCTTCCGCTCGGGCGGCCGCGCGCAGCCTGGCGTGGGCGGGAGGCCTGGCCTTCCTTCTCGGCGAGGTCTTTCGGCAGGCGGATCCGAACTGGCGCGGCGTGGGCTATCTCCTCGCCCTCGGCGCCAGCACGCTTTCGGCGGGATGGTTTCTTGATCTCGGCGGACGCCCGCTGCTTCGCGCGATGCTTTTCACGATACTCCTCGCCTGGCTCGGCGCTCCATGGCCCGGTCCGATCGAGGCAGGGATCACCCAGGGTCTGATGCGTTTCGTCGCCGGCCTCGCGACCGGTCTTCTTAACGCCCTCGGCGTCCCCGCCATTTTGTCGGGTAACGTGATCGAACTGGCGAACGGAAGCGTGGGCGTGAGCGAGGCGTGCAGCGGGGCGCAATCCCTTCAGAGCAGCCTCGTCTTCTCGCTTTTCTTCGGGGAACTCGCGCGGTTCCGGACGCGCGATCGTGCCGCGCTGGTCTTCGCGGGCGCCCTCCTGGCGTTCCTCGGTAACCTCGGGCGGACGCTCGTGCTCGCCGCCTTTGCGAACGCCGGCGGTCCGGATCAGGTGGAGCGTTGGCACAACACCACCGGCTACGCGGCGAGCGGACTGATCTTCCTCGGCGTGCTCGCGGTGGCACTGCTCCTCGCGAGAAAACGGTCCCGCGGATGGCCCGCGCCCGCCATGGCGACGCTTCCCTGGTTGGGAGCCGCTCCCACGGGAAACGCGGCGCGGGCCTGGGTCCTCGTCGCGCTCGCACCGGTGGCGGCTTGGGGATGGTTCGCGGCGCTCGGTTCGACCACGCACGCGCAGATGCGTCCCCTCTGGCGCGTGGACGCGCAGGCGACGCCTGCAGGATGGGACGTCCGGCGGATCGAATTGCCCAGCGCCAGCCTGCGCGTCCTTGGATGCAGTGAAGCCGACGCCTGGCGCGCGAACGCCGCGCGGGGACGCGAAATCCTGCTCTACCATTTTTTCTGGCGGCCCGATCGCGACGCTCCGAGCCTCGCCGCCGGTCACACGCCGGACACCTGCCTTCCGCTGACGGGCTGGAGCGAGGCGCGCCAGGAATCCGCCGTCTTCCACGCGGGACCCGAGGAAATTCCGGGAACGCTTTTCATCTTCCGTCGCGAGTATCTGCAACTCGCCGTCTTCCACGCCGTTTGGCAGGGCGGCGAAGCGCGGCGCACCAAGGAATATGCGCGGCCTCCGTTCCATCGGTGGGACCGCCTCGCCGCCCTCTGGCAGAAAGGACGCAAGCGGGGGCGCGAGGTCCTCATCGTGGCGACCTATACGGCGGGCGACCCCGCCGACACGCGCGAGATTCTTGGCGAAGCGATCTCGGTCCTGCTCCGTCCCGCGGACGCGAAACGTTGATTCTCGAGGCGCGACGAGTTTCGGGCTTCTTTTTTTTGCGGAATCGCGTAGCCTCGAGCCCGCCCATGGCTCCGCTTTCGCGCAACCTCGCGCTCCTTTGCCTCGCCTTCTGGTTCGGAGCCTGCCTCTTCTTCAGCGCAGTCGTCGCCCCCACTCTCTTCGATCCCGATGTGGCCAGCGGCCTCAGTCGCGATATGGCGGGGGCGATCAACACAGCCGTGCTGCGCCGAGTTTATTTGATCACCTACATCTGCGGCGGGCTTTCGGCGTTCATGCTGATCGTCTGCTGGGTCCTCGAACGGGGCGGTAGCCACGCCCCGAAGCGCGCCTTCTTCCTCTGTCTCCTCCTCCTCGTCGGCAACGCCGTCAACGACGTTGGCATCCACCGCCGCCTCAGCCGCGCGCGCGTCGAGATGGCCAACTGCTCCCCGAGCCGCCACGCGGAGCTCAAGGCCAGCTTCGATCGCTGGCACAAGGGGTCCGTATGGATTTTCACCGCAGGCCTCGCCGCGGGGGGCCTGGCGCTCCTCCTCCTGCTGCCGCCCGGCGGCGGACGGCACCGACGCTAACGACGGCGCCGCCCGAAGCCGCTCGTCACGAACCCTGAACCGACGCGCACCGCCTTGCTGCGGATGCCTTCGGTCGCCTCGAAGGCGCGAGTGTAGACGTAGTTGAAGTTTTCGATCTTCCGTCGCTCGATCTTCCGCCCGATAAAATGCTCGATCGCCCGCACCTGATCCAGTTCGCTGCCGACCACCAGCGTGCAAGCGTTGCCCGCCGCCGTCGCCCGCCCGGTCCGCCCGATGCGATGCACGTAGTCTTCGGGGTGCAGCGGGACGTCGTAGTTGATCACGTGGCTGATTCCCTCGACGTCCAGCCCGCGCGACGCGATGTCGGTGGCCACCATGATCTCCACCTTGCCTTGGCGAAACCCTTCGAGCGAACGCTCGCGTTCCGCCTGCGTCCGATCGGAATGGAGCACCGCCACCGAGTGTCCGTCACGGCGAAGGAGATGATGGATGCGGTCGGCCCCGTGCTTCGTGCGCGTGAAAATGAGGACCTGATCGAAGTTGATCCGTCGCAGGATCTCCCGCAGGAGCGCGTCCTTCTGGTCTTCCGCCACGGGATAGAGCGCATGAGACACCGTCTCGGCTGGCGACCGCGCGATCCCGATCGCCACCCGCTCCGGATTCCGGAGGGCCCACCGGCAGAGGGTCTCGATTTCGGGCGGAATGGTCGCTGAGAAAAGCATCGTTTGGCGTTTCTTCGGACAGCGATCGAGAATCCGACGGACGTCAGGAAGGAAGCCCATGTCCAGCATCCGATCCGCTTCATCGAGGACGAGGACCTCGACGTGGTCGAGCCGCGCCGCGCCGCGTTCGATGAGATCGAGGAGGCGCCCCGGCGTGGCGACGATGACGTCCACTCCGTCGCGCAGCTCATGGAGCTGTTTCTCGTAGCCCACGCCTCCGTACACGACGCAGACGCGCAGGTCGGTGAAACGCCCGTAGTCGCGGAACGCGGTTTCCACCTGCGCGGCAAGCTCGCGCGTCGGCCCGAGCACCAGGCAACGCGGCTGGGGCTGATGGCTCTTGAGGCGGCTCAGAGTCGGCAGCGCGAACGCCGCGGTTTTTCCGGTGCCCGTTTGTGCGCTGCCGACGAGGTCCCGCCCCTCGAGGAGCAGCGGGATGGCGCGGAGCTGAATCGGAGTGGGATCGGTGTACCCGGCGGCGCGCACGCCTTCGAGGACCTTGGGCGCGAGCCCGAGTTGAGTGAATGCCATGAGGCCCCCACTATGCGGCGCCTCACCAGAATTGCCAATCTCCGTATTGCAACACCCAGAGGCCGAGCAGAAAATTCGTGAGTCCGTGCGCGAGGATGCAGAGGAAAAGATTCTTTCTCCAGCAGAGCAACGCCCCATAGACGACGCCTGCCGCAAACCCCGCCACCACCCGGTCATGTTCGAATCCGAAAAGCAACGCCGTGACGAGAAACGATTTCCAGGTGAACGCACCCAGCGGGACCTTCCGAAAATCGGCGTTAATGATCCAACGCATGAGAAATCCGCGCCAGAAAAGCTCCTCGATCACCGCCACGACGACCGAGCTGCCGAAGATGCGGAAGACCGCCCACGTCCAGAACCCCGCCTCGGACCGGTTGCGCAACTCCTGCGGCGTCCACGCCCCCGCTCCGTCGCCCGCGAGGAGCCCGAACGAACGGAGGGCCGTGCGGAAAATCTGATCTACGGGATCGAGACCAATCCACAGCAGGAGCACCGCGAGGCCCGCTAGAACGCCTGATCCGTGCCAATTCGGACGCAGGTCCGCATAAGTCCGGCGCCAGAAAATCAGCAGCACCCCTACAACAATTGTCCGCAGCGGATAAGCCCAGACGGTTGCGGCCGGGGAAATCTGCTGGGGGATCAGCCCGAGGAGCCAGACCGCAAACGGAACCACCCATGGCGCCCAAGGGCGCGATGCGACGGACCAAGGCTTCTGCGCGGAAGGAGCGGACATCGGCGGCGTCCGGACTACTTGACCTTCTGGGACTTCTTCCGGTCGCCATTATCGCGCCGTCGGGCGAACGGGCTGATGAGAATCCGTGTGATGCGTTCGAGCACGGTCGGAGGTTTGTTCGGGACCGCCGGCGCTCCATCCGTGCGAACGAGATCGCGGCTCAGGCGCGGTTTGGAATCCTCCAGCCTCGCCGGTGGCGCGCGTTTTGCGCTCTCCTTGGAAGCCTGCATCTCGGTGGCCACCCGCTGTTCCATGCGAGACAGAGGATCCTCATAGTGCGTCTTCGTCAGCGGATTCGCGGAGGCGGCCGGCGAGGCCGTCATCACGGCCTGGAAGAGATCCGCGATCGCCTCGAACTGAGACGCGGGAATCCACTTCAGGCCTGCATGATCATAAACCTGATCTTCCGGCAGCACCCGTCCTTCGCGAATCCAGGCGCGCAGCGTTTCCAACTCCACCGGTCCGTATTGCGACAGATCGCGAGTCTGGAGCGTGAACAGCGCCATGGCGTAGCGGATTCTGTGGGCGCGCGCGAGGCTTTCAAGTCAATTCCCGCTGCGGCGTCGCGCCGCGACCCTCATCCGAAGGCCTTCGAGCCGCGGTCCAGAGGGCGTCAAGCAAGGGCGACCACTCTTTTGACCAGCTTCTCGATTCCTTCGGCGACTTCGGCGATCCCCGTCCCCAGCATGTAGGCAGGCGTGCTTACGATCTTTCGCCCCGGATCTTCGACGATCTCCGTCGCGCCGCACTCGATGTGCTCCGCGCCCATGCCACGAAGCGCGTCCGCCGTCGCCGGATCGTTGCCGATGGTGAGCTTCGGATGTTCCTCGCCGAGCACGCGGGCTGCCAGCGCCGGCGCGATGCACACGAATCCAAGCGGTTTTCCCGCTGCATGCATCTCGCGGAGGATCCGTCCGACTTCCGAATGCACCGTGCAGTTCGCTCTGCGAAACGCGAAATCGGACAGATTTTTGGCCGCGCCGAAACCGCCGGGCAGAATCAAGGCGTCCACGTTGGAAGCCTTCAGCTCCCCAATCGAGCGGATCTTGCCTCGGGCGATGCGGGCGGATTCGACAAGGATGTTGCGCCGCTCGCCGCCCGACTCTTCGCCGGTAAAGTGGTTGACCACCACGCGTTGCGGCGCGTTGGGCGCGTAGCAGCAGGCTTCCGCCCCGGCGCGGTCAATCGCGAGCAGCAGCAGGACGGCTTCGTGGATTTCCGTGCCGTCCTGCACGCCGCAACCCGACAGCAAAACCCCGATGCGCTTCTTCATGGCGCAGCCTCCTTCGCCGCCTGCTCGCACTTTTTGAGGAACGCCAGACCGTCGCGGATCCGTTCGAAACCGCAGCCGGTGGCGAGGTGATAATCTTCGTTGCTGATCCAACCGTCGTAACCGACCGCCTTGAGCGCCTTGAAGACCGCCACCCAGTCCACAAATCCGGTGTGCATCTCGCACGCCTCATACTCGTAGCTGATAGAGCCCGGCGCGACGACCCCGCAGGCGCGCCGGCGCGAGTTTTTCGCGTGAACGAACGCGAGATAGGGGCCGAGCAGCTCGCAGCCCATCTTCCAGTTTTCGTAGCCTTCGAACGCCATGTTGCCCGGATCGAGCATCACCCCCATCGCCGACGGATCGCATCCGTCGAGGAGACGAAAGCCCATCGAGGCGGAGGGCGCGATGTTGCCCATATGCAGCTCGAGGAGTCCCTGCACCCCCGCCGCTTTGCAGAGTTCGGCCGCGTTGGCGTACTGGTCCCGCGCGCGGGCAAGGACGCTGCGGTAATTCTCCTTGCCGTCATAGGGCGGCGCGCACACGCGCAGGCGCGGACTGCCCAGCTCTTTCGCGATCGCGATCCCTGTCTTCACCTCCTCGACCTGGTCCGCGCGACAATAGCAGCCGAGGTTCGAAAACTCCAAGCCGTGCTCGGCCATCAGCCGCTTGTACTCGGGCACCGCCTTTTTCCAGTTCTTCCAGTCAAGCGTCGTGCGATTGCTCTGCCAGCAATTGGGGATGGGCGGCATCGGATCGGGACGCGCAAAGCAGCGCCACTCCATCCCGTCGTAGCCCGCTTCCTTGACCAGCGCTGCCGCCTCGGCGGGAGTGCACTGCGGAAGCGAGAGGGAAAACATGGAATACTTCATGGGGCGTAGGATGGCGTTCCCAGTCGCCGCGGGTCAAGCAGTCCGACGGTGGCGGTTTTCCTCCAGCGAAAAGGCTGCCGCCTCTCTTTCCGGAGCGCTCCCTTGATTCCGCTTATCGAAGAAAGCGGACCCCCTCGGAAGCCTCAAGATCGGCCCTCTTCTCCCAGCGGTGCTTGCACGGGGTGCTTTCGCAGAGGCGCATCTCCCTCTTGCGAAGCGTCCTCTCCGGAAATCATTTCGTAATAGTATTGGCGCCAGTAGCCGCGCCATTTCGCGCGGAAGAAGCGCGCGTTATAGCGAACGTTGAGCGGGAGGCTGACGGTCCACTTGAGGTAGTTGATCCGCCGATGAATGGGGCGCTGGAGGACGATGGGTCGCGTGAGGCGCTGCCGCAAGCAATGGAGAAACCAGTCCGGTTTGGTGAAGTCGAGCGCGGCGGGGACGGCGGTGACGCCGAAGCCGACGGTGAACGGGTAATGGCTGTCGCTCGCGCCGAGTGCTGCGACCCGGTGGCGAGCGCCGCAGCCGAAGGCGTTATGGAAGCGCAAGGTGTCGCGATAAATCCAGGAGTTGTATTCCTCCACGCCGTCCACGAGACCGAAGTATCTGTCGCCGAGCGGATAAAAAGGCCCGAAGGGGTGTGGAACGCAGACGAGCCCTCCGAGCTCGTGCACACGACGGATCGCCGAGCGGGGTTCGAAGTAATGAATCGTGCCCTCGTCGAGGCGGAGCGCACGAGCGACGCGGCGGGCCGGCGTGTCGCATGCGAAGTAGGCGAGGAGGTGCCCTTCCGCCGTGGACAGCTCCACTCCCAGGGCGGTCGCCATGCCGAGCCGTCGCGCGGCAAGAAGCGCGGGTTCCCAATGCCGCACGGTGTCGTGATCGGTGATGATGAGGCCGCGCAGGCTCTGCTCCCGCGCGCGGAGGAACATTTTCCTCGGCGTGGAAAGTCCGTCGGAGAATTTCGTGTGCGTGTGCGGGTCTACGAGGACCTCGTCTGCGCGCGGATGCCGGGAAAGGCGCATGAGGCTCTACCACTCAAGGCGCGCACGGTCGCCTTTTTTTTCGGCGTGACGATGCTTCGCCTCGAGCATCCGTTCCTTGGCGCGCCGCGAACGCCGACGCTTCTGGCGGCGAATTTTTTCGGCGGCGGAGCGCCGGGCAGCCGCAAACCCTTGCCGCCGTTCCTCGATGCGGTCGAGAAGATTCCGGCGCGCAAGGAAACGATTCAGGGCCTGAGAGCGCGACGTTTCGCAACGAACGCGGATCCCCGTGAGGCGATGAAAAAGCATGACCGCGGAAGATGTTTTGTGGAGTTTCTGGCCGCCGCGCCCTCCGCCGCGCACGAAGGTTTCCTCGATTTCCTCCTCGCGCACGCCGAGCGCGAGCATGCGGAGGCGGAGGGCCTCCTGTTTCGAGGGAGTCACGGGGTGCGTTTGCATGTCCGTCGGTCGCCGCGAAATAAGTTTGACCCGCGAGGCGGAAGACACAACCCTTTTCCCGTTCCATGGACGCGCTGGAAGCCATCTTCACCCGACGTAGCCTTCGCGCCTGGGAGGAACGGCCGATTCCCGAGGCGCTCCTCCGCGAGGTGCTGGCGGCCGCGATGAGCGCCCCGTCGGCGGGCGATGCGCGGCCGTGGCATTTCGTCCTCGTCGAGGACCGCGCGCGCCTCGAAGGCTTCATCCGGAAGTTCGTCTCGAACGGAGAGTTCGGGCGCCCCGCCGCGGCGGCGGTGGTCTGCGGCGATCCGACGCTCGAAAAGTTCCCGGGGTTCTGGCCTCAGGATTGCTCCGCGGCGACGGAAAATCTCCTTCTGGCAGCCCACGCGCTCGGCCTAGGCGCGGTCTGGGTGGCGGTTCATCCGATTGCCGAACGGGAACAGGCGCTCCGCGACGCGCTCGGGATTCCCGGGCATGTGATTCCGCTCGCCTTCGTTTCGATGGGGTGGCCGGCGGAATCGAAACCGCGCGAAGACCGTTACCAGGAGTCTCGCGTTCATCGCGAACATTGGGGCCAACACGCCCTCGCCGCATGAAATGATCCGATCCCGCCAGCCAACTCTCGATTTCGGCCACAATCCGCTGATTCTCCGGATCGTGCGCGAGGGCATCCGCATCCAGCACCGCTTCCGCGCGAAGCCTACTCTGGCCCGCACCGGACGTGGATGGCTCGCGAGCGAGGGAGTCGTTCCCCTCCGCCGCCTCAAAGCGCAGCAGCGCCGCCGCGCGGCGCTCGGCGCCTGACCTTTTCATGAACCGCAAAAAACGTTGGCTCGATTCGATTCCGTGGGAGGCCGTCGCCTTCATCAACCAGCGCCTTTGTGCGGCGGGAAACGTGGCCAGCCGTCTGAACCGCGACGCGCATGCGCGCGCGCAACGCCTCTGGGAAAAAGTTCGCCGGCAAAGCATGCCGTTTCGCCAAGTGATCGAAACGGCGCTCCAGTGCCATCGCCTCGCGCCCTTCGCCCATTTTAACGGGAACACCTTTGTGGCGATCACGCGCAACCTCGGGCAGGAGATTTATGCGCGATTCGATCCTCCGACAGCTCACGTGCTTCGCAGCGCGGTGGACCATTACGTGGCTGGCACGATCACCCGCAGTGAATTGGATATGGTCCTCGGGCGGCTTGTGAAAACTCTGAAAAACGAGCGTAACGCACGGCGGAAACTCGCCCGATCCTCAGCTCCGGCGGGCAAACGCATCAGCCGGCGTCAAGGACCGCGCGGAGAGATTCCTCGGGAATCGCGCCGGAACGAAGCAGGCGCATCCCCTCAGGCGTAAACTCGACCACGGTGGAGGCTTCACCCGGCGGAAGGATGCCTCCGTCCACAGCGAGCGACACGCTCCCTCCGAGTCCGCGAACGGCTTCCGCACACGCCTTCGGAGGCGGGAGGCCCGTGAGGTTCGCACTCGAGGCCATCAGCGCTCCTCCCCAGGCGTGAAGCAACTCGAGAAGCCAGGTGTGACGCGGCACCCGCCAGCCGACGCTTCGTTCCCCAGCGGGCACGACGAGAGTCAGCGGCCCCGGCCAAAACGCGCGGGCGAGTCGCTCGGCGCGCGGATCCCAGAAGGACGAACCGCGGCGTGCGATTTCAGGTGTCGCGACCAGCCATTGGAAAGGTTTCCCTAGCGGACGTCCCTTGGCGACCGTGAGCCGCTCGGCGGCGGCGGCATTCTGAGCGTCGGCGCCGATCCCATAGACGGTCTCCGTCGGAAAAATCAGGAGTTCTCCCCGTCGCAACGCTTCAACGGCGAAAACTCGCGCGGCTTCGTTGGCCGGGAGGATGCGCATGCGACATCACCCTTTTCGCACCACCACCCGGAAGGTGCAAACCTTCGCTGGTGTCTGCTCCTTTTCCCAAGGGCGGCGGTAGGCCAACGAAATTGTCGTCGCGCCTTCATGTCGGGCGACGAACGTCCAGATCTCGAGGCCGCTGGCGCCGGTGAGACTCGAATCCTTCGGACGATATTCGTTTCCGGCGAGAGTGACCACGCGGTTGACGAGGCGTTTCGCGAGCGTCCACGAATACCCCGTGGTGGGATTCGATTCGAGGACGATCTCGAAGCTCTGTCCACCGACCACCTCGATCGGTTGAGAGGAGTCGGTGAACCGCGTCTGCGGCGCGGCACAGCTCGTAAGAAGCAGCACGGCGATCGTCGCGAGAGAGAGCCGTGGTTTCATCAGCGAAGGATGTCTCCAAAACGGAGACGGCCTCAACAGGAATCGAAGCACCTCCCTCGCTGCGAGCGCGCACTCGGGGCGCCTCTCGCCCCGTCGCGATTCCGTGGTTTCAGATGGGGCTCTCGAGACGTTCGGAAAGAACTTCCCCGCCATCGAGAAGATCGCAGTTCATCTTTCCTCCCTTCCTAATCCTTCCAGATCACCGTGACGAAGCTGCGATCCGTCTGCTCGGTGCAGTCGAAAAACAAATCTTTTCTCGGAAGCCGGTGGAGCCATCGCGTCGGTTTGCGGGCGCTCCGGATGGCCAGGCGTTCTCCCTTGGACAGTTTCCGGATCGCTTGAAACGCGGCGGCGACCTCGTCGGCTGCAGACAAGCGGCGTGCGTCCAAAGAAACCAGTTTTTCACGTCTCGCCAGGGGGAGGCATTCCGACGCGCAGCGCGCAGGTTTTTTCAAGGAGGTCTGGATCGGAAAAAAGCGAATCCGCCACCCTCCGTCGGAAAGGCGTTGAGATTCAAATCCATAACCCGCGTTCCGCATCACCGCATAAAGCGGACGCGGCTCAAAAGGCGCCAGCAGCACCAGCTCTTGCGACGGCGCGAGCGCGGCGAGGGCCTTGTTGACCGGCCCACAGGGCGATTGCCCCTTGCGCACCCAAGGACGGATATCCAGCACGCGCGCGGAGTCGGTTTTCTTCCGAGTCATGCCTCCATTCTGCCTCACCCTTTCAAAGTTGCCTTGACTTATGTCAATTCCAAGTCCTTTGTCGAAGCGCCAAAAATTTGTCGCGCCACCTTTCTCGATCCATCTTGAGCGGCGCTTCGACCTGCATCCCTGCCTTCTTTTTTATGGACGCCTTTGTTCGAGAGTTTTCCGAGCTTTTATGTGCGCGCATGAGCAAGGCGGCGCTCTCGAAGAGCTGTTCCAAGGGCGTCTTTGTTTTTATCGAAGGCGCGCCCTATCTCGGTCCGTGGGTCCTCCGCAAAGGCTCAGTGCTCCTCGTCAAGACCTCCGCCTCAGGCAAGGAGCAAATCCTGCGACAGGTCGAACCGGGAGAGGTGTTCGCGGAGGTTCCCATTTTTCGCGACCTCGCCTGGTATCCGATCAACGCGCGCTGTGCGACCGATTGCGAGCTGAGCCTCCTTCCTGCCGCCGATGTTCGCTGCCTGCTCAAGACCGATCCGAAGCTCGGCTGGACGGCGGCGCGGGCGCTTTCGGGGCGCGTCGCCGAATTTCGCGATGTGATCCTCGAGCTGACGCTCGCCGAAGCCAAGCAGCGCCTGCTCCGCTATCTCCTCCGTCGTCTGGAGGGGCGCCCCAACGCCGCGCTCGGCGTGATTCGTCTCGGAATCAGCCACCAGGATCTCGCGCTCCTCCTCGGCGTTCGGCCCGAAAGCCTTTCTCGCGCCCTCACCGAGCTTGAAGTCTCCGGAAAACTCAAGCGCATCTCCCGCCAGACCTTTCAGATCTTCCTCAAGCAAATTTCCCTCAAAGACCGCGAATGGTGATCCTCCTCATGCGGACCTCAAGTTCCGCCAGCGCGAACCGGGACGCGTTAAAATGAAGCTTTCATCGCGCTTGACGTTCCGCTCGGGCAGGTGGATGTTGCCACGACTTCGATCCTCCTTCTCCACCCCCAACCCGCCCCTCCTCTCTCTATGAAACGCTGGACCTTGTGCCTCGCCCTCTTGGCCTTTGCCGCCCTGCCTCTCCTGGCTGCCGAAGGTTGGTTAACCGATCACGCCAAGGCTCTCGAAAAAGCCAAGACCGAAAACAAACCGCTCGTCATGGATTTCACCGGGTCGGACTGGTGCGGTTGGTGCATCAAGCTTGACAAGGAAGTGTTCGGCAAGCCCGAGTTCAAGAGCTACGCCGCGAAGAACCTTGTCCTTCTCAAACTGGATTTTCCCCGCCGTCGCACCTTGCCGGCCGCAGAGAAGGAACAGAATGAGGCGCTCGCCGGGAAGTACGGGATCCGAGGCTTTCCGACGATCGTTGTCCTTGATCCTCAGGGCGAAACCCTGGGCCAGCTCGGGTATCAACCTGGCGGACCGAAGCCCTGGATTGCGGAACTCGAAAAGCTCACGCAGAAGCCCTGAAACGTCTTCACGGGGCGGCTAAAGCTCATCAGGCGGCTTGAGTTTGCGGAAGCGTCGCCAAAGGGAGGAGGTCGTAGACGATCTTCGCGCTGCCGGCGGGCTTGGCAGGCTTGCCCCAGAAGATCGTCTCGATCGAAGGGATGAGCTTCCAGGAAAACGCGGCTAGGCCAAGTCCGGCGAGGGTGCAGACGGCTATAGGGAAGTCGAGCTCCATGACCAAAGCCGCCGGAAAGGTTGAAGCCGGTGAAGAGACGGGTGCGCTTACGATCCGGGACGCCGCGTGCCGAAGAGGGGAGGGGGATCGCGCGCGGAAGGCACGCGCCCATGCTGCGTAGCGCCTACCTGCCTCTCAAGCATGGAGGAAATCTCGCAAAAGGCTTTCTCGCAATGTTCGCCCACCGGCGTCCGGACCAGGCGATCCCGCCGCTGCCACCAGCGTGGTGCGGTGGATCCTGAACGTCCGCCTCCGCGCGACCGCGCTTCCGCGTTGTGCCTCCGCCAGGTTTTGCCCACATTGGACCGGATGCCCGCCGTCGTCGCAAAAAATCTCACCCGAATTTTCAAATCGTACCGAAAGCGCCCCGGCTTCTGGGGCGGCGTGGTCGGCCTCGTCTGTCGCGAATACGACCGCATCGAAGCAGCGGCCGAAGTCAGCTTCGAGATCGAAGAAGGCGAACTCGTCGGTTTCCTCGGCCCGAACGGAGCGGGAAAGACGACCACGCTCAAAATGCTCGCCGGACTCCTCCACCCCACTTCGGGCGAAGCCCGCGTCCTGGGGCATGTCCCCTGGGAGCGTCGCGACGAATACCGTCGCCGTTTTGCGCTCGTTATGGGGCAGAAAAATCAGCTCTGGTGGGACCTGCCTGCGATCGAATCTTTCGAACTCAACCGGGAGATCTATCAGGTTGCGCCCCGCGACTTTCAGGCCCGCCTCGACGAGCTCACCGGGCTGCTCGAAGTGCGCGACAAACTCCGCGTAATGGTGCGCGAGCTTTCCCTCGGCGAAAGGATGAAGATGGAGATCATCGCCTCGCTCCTCCATGCTCCGAGCGTCCTGTTTCTCGACGAACCCACCATCGGTCTGGACGTCATCAGCCAGCGGAAAGTGCGCGACTTCATCCGCCATTACAACACCACCCGCCAAGTCACGATCCTCCTCACCAGCCATTACATGGCCGACATCGAGGAGCTTTGCGACCGGGTGATCATTATTGACCGTGGACGAATTTTTTATGACGGTCGCCTGCCCGAACTCGTCGCGCGCTTCGCGCCTCACAAGCTGGTGCAGGTCGTCAGCCGTCAACCGATTCCGGAGGAGGCGCTTCGTTCGCTGGGTGAAATCCTCGAGCGCGGAGAGTCCACGGTGCGCCTTCGCGTCCCGCGCGACCGAGTCGGCGCGGTCTGCCGTGAACTCTTCGCCCGTTTCATGATCGAAGACCTTGCCATCGAAGAAATCCCCGTCGAAGACATCGTCCGCGAAATCTTTGGTCAAGCCCGACGCTAGCGCGTCTGCGCGAACGCGTTGGCGCGCAAGGAGTTGCCGCTTTTAGAAAATATTTTTCTTGGAGTGGACAAATTCTTTTGCGGTGGTAGACTTCCCTCAATCTCTTCGCATCGTGCCCCCCTCTCATTTGGAGATTTTCCGCCCTCCGCGAAACGGCGAAACCTACGACGCGCGCGTGCGTTTCGGAGGCGCGAGTTGCGTGGTGCTTTTGGGGTTCGCCCTCGTTTTTGCCGCGCTGCTAGCTTCTTGCGAAACCACCTTGCCGTCCACCGCCGTTTCCGAGTCCCGCGTCACTCCGCCCGCTGGTGAATTTCGCGGGGCCTGGGTGTACGACCCGCGGCGCTTCGAGCCTGAAGATGTTGTGCGCAACCTCAAGCAGGCTGGGTTCACCGCCGTTTTCGTTCGCCTCAGTTCCGCGGGTGCCGCGTATTATCCCAGCGCCATCCTGCCGCGCGCCCCGGGTACGACGCGGGATTACGCCGCCGAATACGCCGAGGCCGGGCGCCGTTACGGGCTCCAGGTCCACGCCTGGCACGTCTGTTTCATGATGCACTATGCGCCGCCGGCGGCCGTCACCAAGGCGATCAAGACGGGCATGGTCATGCGCGACGCCAAGGGGCGCGCGCTTCGGCCGACCTATAACGTTCCGGTCCGCACCCCCGCGGTGAGCGCCAACCGCAGTCTCGAAACGCATGCGATGCTCGAACTCGTGACGCGCTATCCGATCGACGGAGTGCAGCTCGACTACATCCGCTACTTCAGCGGCAGCGTGGACTACAGCGCCTCCTCACGCGCGGCGTTTGAAGCTTCGCTTGGCAAGAAGGTGAAGAACTGGCCGCGCGACGTCGTTTCCGGCGCCCTCTGCGAACGCTACCACGCGTGGAAAGCGGGGCTGATCACCAAAGTCGTGGCGGACACCTCGACCGCCATTCGCGCTGCCGTGCCGCATGCGAAAATTTCTGCCGCCGTCTGGCACAGCGCCGATGTGGGCTACAACGACTACGCCCAGGACTGGCCGCGCTGGGTAAAAAACGGGTATCTCGATTTCGTCGTGCCGATGAACTACACGCGGAACGACCGTCAACTTGCAGCCTGGATCGAGGCGCAAAGAGAGGGCGTGAACGGGAAAATCCCGCTCTACGCGGGAATCGGCGCCTATCAGCTCGACAGTCCACGCCAACTCAATCGCCAGATCAACATCGTCCGCGCCCAAGGACTTTCCGGTTACGTCCTCTACAGCTACGATGAGGCAGTCAAGTCCCGCTTCTTCGAAGAGATCGTGAATTGAGGCCCGAGATGGCCACGCGGAAGGAAGCGCCGCAATTGCGGCCGCCGCCCGGCCGGTGCGGCGGTGGGGAGTTCGGCGTTCCGAAGGCTTGCCACTCCCCCGCCGACCCTCGACACTCCGGCTCGTGGCGCCTCGCGGGCCGCGAACCTTCCTCCCCTCATGCGTTTTCTTTCTGAAATCACCATCGAACAGGCCATCGCGCACCACCTCGATCATCTCGCCCCCGAGAAGATCATCTCGAAACGCCCGCTCAAACTCACTGACGATCTTCGCCTTTATCTTTCCGAGCACATCGTCGCGGTCTCGCGGATGAGCGGCCTCCTCTCCGGACAATTCGAGGATTCCGCGCATCCTGTGGCTGCCGCATGCCTCGGGCTCGTCGCCGGCGACGCCAATCTCGTACCCGCAAGCGGCGCGATCGCGGAACGCCTCTTCGCCGTCATGGAGGGCAACCGCTCGCTCTCGCCCGGCCTTCTCCTCATCGCCACGGCGAAGGACGAGGAATCGAAGGAGCGCTTCCTCGCCCTGTTGAAGGTCGAATCCCAGCCTGTGTTCAAGGAGGAGCGCAAACGCTCCTCGGAAGGCGAGCCCTTTATCGAGCTCACTGTGGACCGCGCAGCGCTCCCCGCGCCGGGCCGCAACCTGCAGAAGTGCGCCCTCATCCGCCGGGCGCACAGCGTCGGTCGCCCCCAAGTGCTCCTCATTGACCGCCAGGCGCGCGACGCGGGGGTCGCCGATTTCTTCCATGGGAAATTCCTCGAGGCGAAACTCTGTCGCGACGCGCATCTCCAGACGCGGAAGTTCGTCCGCGAATTCGTAAAGTGGGCCAACCGCGCCAAGCACGATCACCGCCTCACGCCCGATGAGCTCGGCGAAACTCTCGACGCGGCGCGCGACGCCCTCCGTCAAAAGCAGGTCTCCGTGCCGGAACTCGTCCGCGAACACGTTCCGAAAGGCCCGGCGCAAGGTGACTGCCTCGATTTTCTCTCAAAAAGGCAGGTGGACGCCACCGTAGAAACCGAGCGCAAGGCCGCCGAAAAATTCCAACGCGTCCGCGTGATCAAGCTCGACCACGGCGCCCAGGTCCGCGTCCCTCACGCCGCGACGCTCGTCGAAGGCTTCTATCAGGCTGGCGCCGACCCCGACGATGCGACCCTCACGGTCGTCACGTTCCGTACCCGCAAGTTTCAAGTCTCGTAATTCGTTGCTTTCACGGTGGAATTGTATTAGACTGACTGCCATCTGCTTCTCTAACTCCTTATGCGAGATGTGGAGTCTCGCGGCAGAAATCTCAACCTCATCCTCCCATGAAACGCCTCCTCACCTTCCTGCTTATGGCATTCGTCGCGGCCTTCGTGACGACCGCGCCCGTGCTCGCTTGCGGCGGAAGCTGCGACAAGCCCAAGAGCGGAGAGTCCAAGGACGGAAGTAAGGACAAGGATTCCTGACCTTCCTGTTCCGCAGAGTGGAGGGCCGACGGATGCCAAGTCCGGCGGCCCTCTTTTTTTGCTAAGAGGGTGTTTGAAAATTGGCCTGCCCTCTGTTGCTGGCGGGGCGGGCTTGTGGGCAAGGCGTGGAGGCTGGCCAATCTCCGCAGAGGGCTTGGCCAGCCGACACAACGCCGCCCAAAGCCCGTTCCCGCCGCAACCCCTCTGGGCGCGGGCTATTTTGGCCAAATCCAGCGTTGCCTCGGCGCTCAAAGCCCACTGCGGAGATTCTCGCACCTCGGCGCCTTGGCTTTGGCCAAAATGACCTCCCGCAGAGGGTAGTCGAATTTTCAAACACCCTCTAAAGGTCAGTGTCGGGGAGGAGCGTATCGTCCCGATTGCATCAACTTCCAGCTGTTTCGGAAATAGACCCAGCCCGAACCGAGGCTTGCCGCCAAGCAAACCGGAAAAAGGAACCAGAATTCAATCTGTTGGCACAAGGCGACATCCAGCGACACGCCCCACTCGTCCACCAGCGCGAAGCGCGCGCTGATGGCGCCGATGGTGATGAGATGCAGAATGGTTTTGAGTTTTCCTCCTCGTTCGGCGCTCAGGGGGACTCCCTGCTGGGCGGCCACCATGCGCAAGCCTGACACCGCAAAGTCTCGGGCGAGCAGGGCCACCGCCACCCACGCGGGCATGATGTCCTTGGCCACGAAGGCCACCCAGGCCGCGGAAACGAGAATTTTGTCGGCGATCGGGTCCCACAACGCACCGAACACACTCGTTTCTCCGCGGCGGCGCGCCACCCATCCGTCGAGCGTGTCGGTCAGGCAGGCGGCCAGAAAACATCCCAACGCGAAGGTGGAATGTCCCGTCGGATTTTGGAGGTTTGGCAGCAGGCGCGGAAACGGATGATCGAAAAAGGAAACGATGAAGCACGCGGCCAACGGCACGCGGGAAACCGTCAGCTTGTCCGCCAGCGTCATTGGGCCGCCTTTTCCGCCGCAACGTCGTAATCCGAGGCGCCGACAATCCGCGCCTCCGCAAATTCGCCGGCCGTCCAGCCGCTTCCGCGCAAAAGAACACGGCCGTCCACTCCAGGCGCCTCGTGTGCGGTGCGCCCCCAAGCGCCGCGCCCGCCCTTCTCCACCAGCACGCGCTCCACGCCGCCGATGCGCGCCCGCATGAGGCGGGCCGAAATGACGCGCTGCGCGGCCATCACCCGCCGCCGGCGCTCCCGCCGCACGCGCGCCGTCGTCTGCACTTCCATGCGCGCCGCGATCGTCCCTTCCTCCTTCGAGTATTCGAACACCCCGACCCTTTCAAAGGCGGCCTTCTGAACGAAGCGCAGCAGCGCCTCAAAATGCCGCTCGGTCTCCCCGGGGAATCCCACGATAAAGCTTGTCCGAAAAGTCGCTCCGGGAAGCCCTTCGCGAAGGCGCGCCACCCAGCGCTCGATCCACGCGCGGTCCGTCTCCCGCCGCATCCGTTGCAGCATCTCGTCGTGGATGTGCTGGAGGGGCATATCCACGTAGCGGCAGACTTTCGGACACTCCGCCATCGCTCGCACGAGGTCATCCGACCAGTGCGCGGGATGCGTGTAGTGGAGGCGGATCCAGAAATCGCCTTCGATCGCGTCGAGGCGGCGCACGAGTCCGGCGATCCCCCGGCGGTCTCCGAGGTCGCGCCCGTACCAGGTGGTGTCCTGGGAGATCAAGAGCAGCTCCTTCGCCCCTCCACGCACCAGCGCGCGCGCCTCGGCCTCGATGTCGGCCGCCGGCCGGCTGCGATGTCGTCCGCGCATGATCGGAATCGCGCAGAACGCGCACGGATGGTTGCAGCCCTCGGCGATTTTTATCCACGCATAGTGGGCAGGCGTCGCCTGATGGCGGGGGGACGCGAAATCATAAAGCCAGGTCGGCTTGCGGCTGACGAGCACGCGGGGATCTGCGCCGCCGGCGGCACGGGTCGTCCCGCCTTCGGCGACGCGCATGACGATCTCGGCGATCCGCGGCACCTCGTTGATGCCGATGAAAGCGCTCGCCTCGGGGATCTCAGCCGCCAGTTCCTGCGCGTTGCGCTGGGCGAGACAGCCCGCCACGATCACCTTCTTGCGCGCCGCGCGATTGTTCGGCAGGGCTGCGCGCAGCACAGCCTCGATGGACTCTTTGCGCGCCGGCTCGATGAAGCCGCACGTGTTCACGATCACCACGTCGGCATCCCGCGCCGCCGGTTCGATGGGGTGCCCGGCGCGGAGCAGCGTCCCCAGCATCACTTCCGAGTCCACCAGGTTTTTCGCGCAACCGAGGCTGACGAGGTGGACGGAAGGCTTCACGGCTGGCGATAGCGTCCCGGCGCGACGCTCGGCGCCGTATTCGTGGGCGGGATCGCGGCCTCCGCGGACACGGACGCGGGCGGCGCTTCGAGCAAAGGAGGCGAAACCGGATCGTTGACCGGAACAAGCGGCGGCGGACTGTTCGAGAGGGCCGCTCCGCCGTGGGTCGGCGCGGGTGTCTCGCGCATGGCCCAGAAACCGGCGATCAGGATCAGGACGAAAATCACCGCTGCGGCTCCCAGGACGATCTTGCCGGTGGGTGTCAGCGCGTCCGCGCCGACAGTGGGGATCGGCCGCCCCAGAAACGCGGACCGCGCGCGCTGCTCCTCGGTGATCTCGAAGACCGGTTTCGAGGGAGGAGGGGGATGCTCCTCGGCGAAGCGCTTCAGAAGGTCTTCGGTCTCGAGACCCAGATATTCCGCATAAAGGCGGAGGAAGCTGCGCGCGTAGATGTGCGCGGAGAACTGGTCGTAGCGGTCCTGCTCCAAGTCGCGCAGGCGCTCTAATTTCATTTTGGAAGCGCGCGCGGCGACCTCTTCGGTGACGCCTTTCCTGACGCGGGCCTCCTTCAACGTTTCGCCGATGGTGGGCATGCGAAGACAGCTAAAGGTGAATGGAGGAAAAGTCCATTCAAATGCCCGCGCCCCGCTTCAGGATTGCAAGCCGCTTTGCGGTCCGTTTGGATGGAGGCGATGACGGGTTTCCTTTCGCGATGGCTCATCTTGACCTTATCTGTTCTGGCCGCCGCCCATCTCGTGCCCGGAATCGAGTATCGCGGCGTGGGCGCCCTGCTTGCAGCCTCGCTCCTGCTCGGCCTGCTTAACGCCGTCGTGCGCCCGCTTCTCGTAGCCCTCAGCCTCCCCCTCGTGATCGTCTCGTTCGGTCTGTTTTTGCTCGCGATCAACACCGCTCTTTTTTACATCACGGGGCATTTCGTGCGCGGGTTCGTCGTTCACTCGTGGACCGCCGCCTTCTTCGGAAGCGTGATCTGCAGCGCGCTTGGGGTCGTGTTGCGCGGTCTCCGTCGTGTCTCATCTTCCACGATCACTCTCTCCGCGAACCGCAGGCGCGCAAGCGACGGCCATCGCGTGATTGACATCTGATGCGTGCTCTGGGCGTGGATCTCGGCACGGAACGCGTCGGACTCGCCCTCGGCGACGATTTGGGCCTGCTCGCCACCCCGCTGGAGACGGTCTTCGCAAAGGAGGCCCTTGCGCGCATCACGACCCTCGTCGCGGAACACAAGGTCGGCGTGGTCGTTCTCGGTTTGCCCCGGAACATGGATGGCAGCTACGGCCCTGCCGCGGAAGCCGCCCGCCGCTTCGGCGAAACCCTTGCCGCGCGCACGCCGGCGCACGTAGAGTTCTGGGACGAGCGCCTCACCACCCGGGCCGTCGAGCGAATGCTCGTGGGCGCCAACCTCTCCCGCAAGCGCCGGCGCGAGGTCGTGGACAAACTCGCCGCGCAGCAGATCCTGCAGTCTTGGCTGGACGCGCAAGAAGTGCGCCGCACCCCTCCGGAAGCAAGATAGTCGAGGTCTTTTTTTTTCTACGCAGCTCCTCCGCCACGAAAGCATTGCCAACGCGCCGCGCATCGGAGAGAAAGGGGGCGGCCTTCCCATGAACCAGATCGTCCTCAGCGACCGCGCTGCCGCCGACCTCGCGCAGCTCGACAAGTTCGAACAACTCCAGATCGTCGGCGAATTTTCCCGCCTTCGCCGCGAGGAAATCCGCGCCGGTCGCGGCGGGATCGGCGAGATCCTCAAGGGCAGCCGTACGCTCTACCGCGAGCGTTTCAAGGACTACCGCATCTATTTCGAGAAAAAGGACGAGCAGCTCGTCGTTCACCACATCGTCCCCGGCAACACGCTGCGCGATTTCTTCGTCCGCTCCAATCTGGACGTTCAAAATGACGAGGAGTTCGAAGAATCTGCGAAGTTCTGGAAATTCATCGAACAGCGCCAGCCGAAGGTCCGAACCGGCGAAATCGTCTGATGCGCGACATCTCGGTCGTCCTGATCGGCCACGGGTCCTCCGTAGATCGCTTCGCCGCACGCTCCATCCGCGCGGCCGCCACTGCGATCCGCAATAAGAAGCTTTTTTCCGAAGTCCGCGTCGGCCTGTGGAAGGGGCGTCCGCCCTTGAAGGAGGCCGTCGTTCGCGCGCGCGGCCCGATCGTGCTTCTCCTCCCTTGGTTGTTCAGCGAAGGCTGGTTTGCGCGCCGCGCAATCCCCGCCGCGCTCGGACTCCGTGCCCGCGCCACGCCACGCTGCGGGCGCCTCCTGTTGTATGCCGATCCGGTGGGGACCCATCCCGACATGGATCGCGCAATCCTGCGATGCGCGGCCCTGGCACTCCGGCCCGCGCGAGGGCGGCCTCCGCCGCGGCGAAAAACGGAGCTGCTCCTTGTCGGGCACGGCACCCGTCGCGATCCGCGTTCCGCCGGGGCGGTGCGCGCCGCGGCGGTCCGCCTGCGCCGTCGCCGCCAATGGGCCGAGGTGCTTCCCGCCTTCCTCGATCAGGCACCTTCCGTGCGCCAGGCGCTGCGCACGGTACGCGCGCCGCACGCGGTCGTCGTGCCGTTTCTTGCGGACGACGGCCCCCACGCGCGGCGCGATCTTCCACGCGCGATGGGATTGCTCCGATGCGGGCGGCGATCCCGAAAACCCTTCCGCGCAGAAGGGCGTCCCGCCATATGGTGCGCGCGCGCGGTCGGCTCGGGCCCCTGGATGCTGCCGATCGTATTGAAGCGCGTGCGGGAGACGTTGCGCCGGTTCCGGATCAAAACCCGGAGATGAGGGTGGACGGAAGGAACGCTTCTCGGCGTCCGCCCACCTATTTTTTCGCCTTTTTTCCGGCGTCAAGGGAAGGCTTCGAGGCGGCGGAAGCTTCCTTGATTGGAATGAGAAGCCGCTGGCCGGTCTTGAGCTCGTTGGACTTGAGCTGGTTGGTTTTCTTGATTTGGGCCACTGTGACCCCGTAGGCCTCCGCGATGGCCGCGAGATACTCGCCTTTCCGCACCACATGCTCGTAGGCATCTTCGGACACCGGTTTCGATGCCCTCGACGCCGGCGCGGCTTTCGGGGAGCCGGCCGATGCGGATTTCCGGAGCGTCGCGACCTCTTTCGACACTTCCTCGACAATCGCCTTGCGGTCCTGCTCGCGCGCCGTGTCGAGTTTTTGAATCCATCCGTCGAGGCGGACGATCTCCTTTTTCAGCGATTCGTTTTCGGTCTTGAGACGGGCGATGTCGCCCTTCACCGACGAGGCGTCTTCCTGAGCGGCGCGGACGTCGTTGGAAAACTGGCCGAGCTTCTCTCTCAGGGCGCGCAGGTCTTCCCGCTGGCGGACCATTTCGCGCGACGGATCCTCCTGTGCGAAGGCGCCGGCGGCGAGGCAGCCGGCCAAAAAGAACGAGAGCTGGATTGACGCATGCACACCCCGATGCTAGGCGATGAGGCGCGCGGAAAACAAGGGCAACGCGTCGCGGCCGTTCCGCGGAAAACTCCGAGGAAAACGCGGTGTTTTTTCGTCTAATCCAATCATGAGACCCTCTTCGCTTGGAGCCGTCATCGGCTTCGTCCTGATGTTTGCCGCGCCCTTTTCCCGGGCCGACGTCTCGCTCCCTGAAGGCTTCGAGGAGGCGACGCTGCTTCAAGCCGTCAAAGCTGCGGCACCGCAAACTCTGGACATCCGTTATCTCACCCTCAAGGAATCTTTTCGCAACGAAAGGCGCAGCGAGCTCCGAGGCACACTGACCCTCAACGTACGCGAAGACCTTTACCGCGAGGCGGATGACGAACTCCTTGGTCCCGGCGCGGAAGGAGTCTCACGCCCCGTCGCGCTGCTCAAGTTGCATCGAAACCTAGAAATTCTGGAACTTCCGATTCGCGTCGCTCTCGAAAAATCTGAGACGCGTTGGAATATCGCGGAACTTCGCCCCGAGCCGTCGTTCGAGGTCCTGGGTTCCCCCTTGAGCGCCTTCCCCGCCACAGCGCTGGTCTTCGGCACCAGCCGGGGCGACGCGGGCATCCGCACATATCAAGCCGCCGTGAAGAAGGCCTTTGCCGAGGGCAAGGCACCGGCTGCGCCGGTCAAGCCTTCTGCAGAAGAGTTGAGCAACAAGGCGAAAGAAGCGAAGGCGCAAAAGGAGCAGGAAATGAAGGAGGCCAAGGAGAAGAAGGAACAGGAGACTCAGAAAGCCAAGGATCGAAAAGCGCAGGAGGAAAAGGAGGCCCGACTCGCGGGCATTCGCGCGCTCGCCGCCGCGTGCACTCCGTTCCGGCCCTATGAAGGCATGATTCAGGACCTGGACGGGATGCACGAGATTGTCTTGACCTTCAACCGAATCGAGAGTGACGGCGATCTCGTGACCGCCGAGTTGCGCGCCAAAGACGCCGCCTTCCAAAGGCGTGATTACTCGGGCCACTTTCGCCAAAATCTGAATGTGCCTTCCAAGGTCGAATTGCTGTTGATCGGGAAACCGTCCACCGCCTCGAAAGGTCCGCTCCGCGGCACGACGTCCCTGATCCAAGTGCAGTCGTATTTCGTTTTGACGCTTGATGACGACGGAAATCTGGTCGGCGCCTACGGCGCAAAAAACCTCACTTCGACCTCCAGCGCCAGTGTCTTGAATCCCACGCCGTTGAACAGCAAATACGGCTATCCGATCCGCTTTCGTCGCAGACTTTGACCGCGGAAAAACTCCGTTTTGTTAGAATCAAACGAGCCGCACGGCGCGACGGCCGGCGACCACTTCACCGATGCAAAAGGCGCGGAGACCATGACGGCGCGCGGCCCGGAGCACGCTGGGCACCGCCGACGACGACAGAAAAAGCGCCAAGCCGACGCCCATGTTGAAGACGCGATGCATCTCCGCTGCGGAAACATCGCCCCTCCGTCGGATGAGATCGAAGATCGGCGGTACAGGCCACGCGTCGCGCCGCACCACGGCAGCACAGCGGGCCGGAAGGATGCGTGAGATGTTCTCCTCGAAACCGCCTCCTGTGATGTGCGACGCCCCGTGCAACAGGATCCCCATTCGCCGCAGGGCGGCGAGGAAAGGGCTGTAGTTGCGATGGACGCGCAGCAGGGTTTCTCCGAGCGTCGCCCCGCCCAGTTCGCGGGGGCGTGCGCTGAGGCGGAGCTTGTTCCGTCGGAAAAGGATGTCGCGCGCCAGCGAGTAGCCGTTCGTGTGAAGCCCCGTGGACGCCAAACCGACGATCGCGTCGCCGGAACGGATCCGCGATCCGTCGAGGATCGCCTTGCGTTCCACGACGCCCACGATCGTCCCGACGAGATCGAAATCGCCCTGCCGATAGATCCCCGGCATCTGGGCGGTTTCGCCCCCGAGCAATGCCACGCGCGCTTCGGCGCACGCCTTCGCCAACCCCGCGAGGACCCCGCGGAACGCCGCAGGTTCAAGCTTTCCCGTCCCGAGATAATCGAGGAAAAAGAGCGGTTCTGCGCCCATCACGGCGATGTCGTTGCAGCAGTGGTTCACCAGGTCCTGCCCTACCGTCTCATACCGCCTCATCTCGACGGCGACGCGCAGCTTCGTGCCCACGCCGTCCATGCTCGCGACGAGGACGGGGTCGCGCATCTTCGGGAAGCTCGCGCGGAAGAGTCCACCGAATGCCCCCACTCGGCCGAGTGCGCCGGGGCGCGTCGCCCGGCGCAGCAAGGCAGGCAATCCCGCCTTCATGCGGCGCGCAAGCTGTAGGTTCACCCCCGATTTTGCGTAGAGATCCATGGCGTCCAACGTTCGGCAAGGACATCCCAACCCACTCCTCTCCCTGACGCAAGCCAAACGGTCGGACCGCCGCAGCGATCCGCCTCGACACGATGCCGTCGGCGAATCGGTCTTCGACGTGTCGGCGGCACAGGCGGTCTTCGCCGACGCGACTGCGGGATCACGACCGGGACGATAACCTCCGAGCAACGCCCTCGGTCCTGTTGCTGAAGACCGCTGCGGCCTACAGCAGCTTTTGGCGGTCCAGTTCCAGGACTTCGTCGCCGAGGCTCGCGCGTGCGACGCGGCGCTTCTGCATGACGAACTTGTCGAGATCGGCCTCGAAGGGGACCGGATACTCACCGGTGTAGCACGCGGCGCAGAACTTGGAGGCGGGATGTCCCGTCGCGCGAAACATCCCTTCGAGGCTCAGGTAGCCGATCGAGTCGGCGCCGAGATAGGTCTTGATCTCCTCGGATGAATGGTTGTTGGCGATCAGCTCACCGCTTGTGGGGAAATCAATCCCGTAATGGCACGGGTGCCGGTGCGGCGGACAGCTCACGCGGATGTGCACCTCCTTCGCCCCCGCCTCGCGAAGGTTGACCACGCGGGCGCGCGCCGTGGTGCCGCGCACGATCGAATCGTCCACCACGACCACCCGTTTTCCGGCTACGGCGCTCGGGATGAGGTTGAGCTTCACGCGCACGTTGAAGTCGCGGATGAGCTGCGTCGGCTGGAGGAAGGTGCGCCCGATGTAGTGATTGCGCACGAAGGCGAACTCCTGCGGGATCCTCGAGTGTTCCGAGAACCCCTGCGCCGCGTAGTTGCCCGAGTCGGGCACAGGCACCACGACGTCCGCGTCGGCGGGGCATTCGCGCGCGAGCTGGCGGCCCAGCTCCCGGCGCACTTCCGTCACTGCGCGCCCTTCGAGCACGCTGTCGGGTCGTGCAAAATAGACATACTCGAACACGCAAAACGCCTCCCGACCCTTCGGAGTGTCCATCTGCACCGAGTGAAGGCCGTCGCGATTGATGATGACGATCTCGCCCGGCTTCACGTCCCGGATGAACGTCGCATGAATCAGATCGAACGCCGTCGTCTCCGAGGCGAGGACGTAGGCGCCGTCGAGTCGTCCGAGGCTCAGCGGGCGGAAGCCGAACGGATCGCGCACCCCTATGATTTCCTTCTCCCCCATGATCAGCAGAGAAAAGGCCCCCCGGAGCCGTCCCAGGGCGCGTCGCAACGCGCTCTCCTTCTGTCCCTCTTCGCGAGGCGGTGTCATCAGATGGAGCAGGACCTCGCTGTCCGCCGACGTTTGAAAAATGGCGCCGCCTCTCTCGAGTTCGTCGCGCAAAACGTTCGCGTTGACGAGGTTGCCGTTGTGTCCGACAGCGATCTTGCCGCGCCCGCAGTCCACGAGGATCGGCTGGGCGTTCTCCAGATGGCTCGCCCCTGTCGTCGAATAACGCACGTGCCCGATGCAGCGGTCTCCCCGCATCTCCCGCAAGGACGCATCGTCGAACACCTGCGAGACCAGCCCCATCCCCACGTGACGCTGCAGCGGCTCCCCGTCGCTCTTTGCAGAAACGATCCCCGCGCTTTCCTGTCCTCGATGCTGCAGCGCGTAAAGCCCGTAATACGTCAGCATCGCCGCGTTCGAGTGGCCGTACACCCCGAAGAGGCCGCAATGGTCTCGGGGTCTTTCGATCGGGTCTTGAGGCGAAGAGAGGCGATCGGCCATCGGCGCGCCATCTCAACCCATCGCCTCGCGCGACGCAAGCCAAACGGTAGTCGAAATGAGCAGAGGCGCGCAACAGGTTCAGCGGACCTCGATCGAATGTGGACGTCGAGGCCTGAAGCCTCAACCTCCGACACCTCTGGCGAATGATCCTCCTTTCCGAATCGCGCCGTGTGTTGGATCGCCCGACGCTTCGCCTGCGGGCTCGCGATTTTTTGAGTTCACCTCTTGGAGGATTTGGATCGGCGCCGCCTCGTCGGCGTTCGGGGATTGTTCTTCATCGTCCTGCTCCCCGCAGCGGCCAGCTCCGCGAGCAGGTTCACGCCTCCGTTTCTCCACGAGGGAGGCGGTGACTGCATGACGCCGATTCCGGTCACCCAAAGGTTGCGGAAACGTTGAAAGGCGCGTCGCGCGCGTGGGACGTCCGTGGCGTCAGCGACGGCGAGCGCCGCCAGGCGCACCGGCCAGCGCGCGCAGAGGCGCGCGGCTTCCGCCGCGCCGGCAACCGGGCGCACAAATACCGTCCGGCGCAATCCCGAAGGATGGGAATCCCGTTCGCGATGGAGGATGACCCGCCGGCCGAAAATGCGCGCCCGCCTTTGCGAAGCGCGAAACCTCCACAACTGGAGAAAGCTTTCGCGCGCATCGGCATCCTCGACGCGCGAAGGGAGTGCGCGATCCAGGCGGGCGACCTCTTTTTCCAAGAAGGCCGCAAACGCCTCCGGGCTCATCGCGCCTCCGCGTTCTACAAAGACGCATGCGGGAGAGAGGCAGCCCTGGGTGTCGTAAAGGACGACGTCCTGCGCGAGGCGGCATGCCGTCTCTCTTACGGAAGGGCGACTTAGGGCCCTCCGGGAAATCCAGGCGGCGCCGACCTGTGGGCCGAAACCGAATACGCGGAACTCCTTTTCCCATCCTTCGCGAATCCGCCTCACCGTATCGTCGGAACCATAGACCACCGCCGCACGGAAGCGCTTTCTTCGACGCACGAGGACGCCCGGATGGAGGACGCGCGCGGGGAGATCGCGTCCGCCAACGGCACGCGCGCTCGCTGCGAGCAGCTCCGAGAAAATCGGTTCTCTCCGCGAAGGGCGAAAGGCGGGCACTCCGCCCGCGAGCCAAACCGTCGCGGCCGCCTGCCAGGCGGCCGCGAACACGGTGGAAGGCAGGATGATCAGCACTTCGCCGGCGCGGCCCCCGCGGACGCACCCCCCGCCGGCGCGACGGCGCAGGAGAGGAGGAAGGTCGTCGTGCGCCCATCGGGCGACGGCGGGAAGGGTCCATCCTACAAAGGTCGCGCGAAGACAGGCTTCCGTCATCGCGGGCGAAAACGGGGACGCTTTCGGAATCCGTTGCCGCGCGAGGCGCATCCACGGCGAACAGGGTGCGAGCCATGCGTCCGCCAGGCGTGCCAGCGCGCGCATGCGCCGAATGAGTGCGGGAAGCGCGGCGGCTGAAAAGGCTCTTTTTCCTTCTCGTTTTTTGGTTTTTGCGATTCGGGCCATTCAGGCCTTGGAGGAGGACGGCTCGTCCGGTGGCGGTTCATCCACATCGGGGTTTTTCGCCGGCCCGTCGTCGTCCGGTTCGGGAGGCTCCCCTTCTTCCTCGGAGTCATCCTCGTCTTCCGAGAGCGCCGTCGCCCCTTTGGCGAGAGTCTCAGAAATTTCCTTGAGCTCATCGGAACGGTCCTGGACCGCATCGAAGACATGTTTTGCCACAAAAATCGGCGCCTTGGCGGACAGCGCCAGCGCGAGGCAATCGCTGGGGCGCGCGTCGAGCTCCACGATTTTGGCGCCCAGCTCGTTCTGCTGCCGCAGGAGGAGGCGCGCGAAATAGGTGTCCTTTTTCAGGTCGTTGATGACCACGCGTTCGGTGGTCACCCCGAACCCGGTGAAGATGTGATCGATGAGCTCGTGCGTCATCGGGCGTTCCGCCTTGGCGCCTTTCAGGTGCATGAGGATGGCCTGACCGACCGCCGAATCCACGAAGATCACAAAGGTCTTTTCGTCGTTGCCGAGGAAGACCGCGCATCCTCGAGGAGTCGGCAGGACCGTATGCACTTGGATGGGAACGAGGCCGTTCTTCATGCCGTCATGCTAACAGAAGCCTGCTCGGGCGCAACCCGAGCCAGGAATCTCCAGTCGCCAGGCAAACGACGTCTCCGGCTTGGGGATTCCGCAATTAGAGCGACGGCTTGAGATACGCGCGTTCCACCTTGCGAAGAATGGCGAGGGTATCGGCGACTTCCGTCTCACCGCAGCGCTCGTGCATCGCCAGCCGAAAGGATCGCGCCTCCGTCGCGAGGAGTTGAGGCACTTCATGGCGCGCCCCACGATCCCCTTTGTACTCCGGGCTCGACCACGGAAGCTCGCTCGTCCCGAACACGCACCGCTTCCGGAACCAGTCGGCGAGGAGCATTGAATGGGCGAAATAGCCGTCTCCCACGGGGAGGCCTTCGGCCGCGAGCGCCTTGACGAAGGTCGCCTTATCCACGCGGAGCTTCGCGAGGTCGAGGCTGAAGAGGAGGAACCAGAAGACGCCTTCGTCGCCGGGGCGTTCATCATGGGCCTCCACGGTTTTCAGGGCGCGGCAGCCTTCGATCACCGCCTTCGCGAATTTCCGTCGTGCGGCGACGATTCCGGAAAGCTTTTCCAACTGGACGCGGCCAATCGCACAGGAGAGCTCGTTGGCGTTGAAATTGAGCGTGGCGCAGACGTTCGTCTTCGGCATGCCCGGACCGAAGGGTTTGCCGCGATCGGCGGCGCGACGCGCCTTCCAATAGAGGCCTTCGTCGCGGGTGAAGACCACGCCGCCCTGGCCACCGGTGGAGTAATGCTTGCCGAACATCGTGGAGAACGCGGCGAGATCGCCAAAGGTCCCGACAGGGCGACCCTGGCATTGCGCATCAGGCGACTGGGCGCAGTCTTCGATGACCGGAATCTTTCTCGCGCGGGCGACGGTCATGATGCCCTCCATGTCGCAGGGCAACCCCGAAATGTGGGCGACGATGATCGCGCGGGTGTGCGGAGTGATGCGCGCCTCGACCTCGCGCGGACCCATGTTGTAGCTTCCGGGCGCGCCGTCGGCAGGCACGGGGATGAGGTTCATGAGCGGCGCCGGCATCACGCCGCCCGGATCGGTGACCGCCGGGACGATCACTTCGCCGAAAGGTTCGAGATCGAGCGCGCGGAGGGCGACGTAGACCGCCGCGCTGCCGGAATTCACGGCATCGGCAAACCCTCCGCCGAGGCGTTCCGCGAACGCCTTGCAATAGGCCTGTTCTTCAGGGCCTTCGTAGCCGAAGGCTTCGCCCTTCGCGAGAGATTCCTCGAAGAGTCGCACGGCAGCGGCCTTTTCCTCTTCGCTGAAGAGGCGGCGAGAGGGCCAGGGAATTCCGCGAACTTTCGCTCCGCCGTCTATGGCGAGTTTCTCAAGAGAAGGGGGAGTCATGGAAGGCCTGCAGGATGGCCGCAAAGCGTTGGAAAAAGAAGCGCAAAAGAGGACGCTGTCCGAATTTGCGGCATCGCTTTCACGCGTCTTGGTTCCGTCACCCCAGCGTGGTATAAGAAAGGGGTTGCCGGCTTAGCTCAGCGGTAGAGCAACGGTTTTGTAAACCGTGGGTCCCGAGTTCGATCCTCGGAGCCGGCTCCACTCTCAAAAACGTCCGTTTTTGAGGTTGATCCCAAGACTGCCTGTGGCGGTTTTGGGGCAACTCAAACCTCGATCTTCTGCAATTCATGGCTTCCCAAAGAGCGTCCACCCCTGAACGTGAGCGATGGGCTTTTCGATCACTGATGGGCGAAAGCTGGTGAGCGAGTGAGGTTTGAAGGGGGTCGTTCGCCCCTGGTTTTGAGTGAACACGGTCCGGAGGTGCGGCGTGGCCGACCGACAATCCAATCCTCACACAGTTCGCAAATGAGCCCACGCCTTTTCAAACGCGGCGAGGTATTGATCTACCACGGACTCCTCGCAGGTGGCGAAGTTCGGCAGTTGGAGAATGCGGCCGTGGAGATCTTCGCAAACAGGGAGTGATCCCGGCTCGGGAAGTCCAGCCGGCCAGAACTCCGCGCGCTGATACACCTCTTGCCGATGCTGTAACGGGTAACGCTCGTCGGTGACGCGCGCGCCTTCGGCTTGCAGTGCCTCGATGATGTTCTGCTTGGGAACACCGGTCTCGCTCTCGTCGTAGATGACTTCGAACTGGTAATAGACGCGCTTCATGTGCGACGGCGCGCGAAAGGGATGGATACCGGGGAGCTTTTCGATACGCGTGGTCACTTTCTCCACGCGACGAGTGATGTGGCGGTTCTGCGCGTCGAGTTTTCGCAGGCGAATCCGCGCCAGCGCGGTCGCGACCGGATGAATGCGATACTTGTAGCCGAGGCCGGTGCTGTTGATGGCGTGCAGATCGCTGTCCGCAGGCACACGAGCGTAGTGGCCGAGCGCGCAGGCCTTCGCGTAGAGATCGTAGTCGTTGGTGAGAAGAAAACCGCCTTCGATGGCCGGCAGCAGCTTCGATCCCTGCATGCTGAAACAGCCGATGTCGCCCCACGTGCCAATTTTGATTCCCCGGTACTCCGCGCCGTGAGCGTGGGAAGCGTCCTCGATCACCTTGAGCTTGTGCCGTCGCGCGATGTCCATGATCGCATCCATCTCGCACGGCATGCCCCAGAGATGGGTGACGATGATCGCCTTCGTGCGAGGCGTGATCCTCCGTTCAATGTCGGCGGGGTCAATGTTGGCCGAGTGGGGACAGACGTCGGCGAACACGGGAACAGCGCCCACGAGCCGGGTTGTCAGCGATGTAGCCCAATAGGTGTACGAGGGGGTGATGACCTCGTCGTCGGGCTGCAAGCCGACGGCATGCATCGCGGAATGAATCGCCGCCGTGCCGTTGTTGCAGGTGAGTGCGTAACGGCAGCCGAAATAGGCGCATAACTCCTTCTCGAACGTCGTCATCTCCGAATACAAATCGCCGCCGGTTCGTTCCAGCACAGAAGCGACGGCCGCCTTCTCCGCCGCGTCAAATACCGGCCAACGCCAGGCGGTGAGATCCGGGTCGTTGACGGCGCGCGGGCCGCCATGGAGCGCGAACTTCGCTTCGGTTGCTTTCATGGCAAAATCTCCTCCGCGCGCACGACGCGCTTTTGCTCGTACGACTCACGCGCCATCGCAAGAACCCTCGACACGGCGAGCAGTTTATCGTAGGGAACAAGCTGCTTTCGCTCGCGCATCATCTGCGCGAACGCGGCCACCGTATCGTTGTTGCCGCTGGCGAACTCGTAGCTGACGGGATCATAGACCGG
>JADZFN010000065.1 GCA_020849895.1 Verrucomicrobiia bacterium
GGATTGCTTGGTCATAAAATCCGTGGAGCTTTTGAGTGTAGCAACGTCAATACTTTCCCGCGAAATTACCTCATTTTTCACTCTCTACGCGCCCGTAGCTCAGCTGGATAGAGCACCGGTTTTCTAAACCGGTGGTCGGGTGTTCGAGTCACCCCGGGCGCGCCACTCCTTTTCTCCGGAGAAAGAGTCTTTCTGCAGGAATTCAGGAGACAAAGCCAAGGATTGCCCCGCCGCGGGAGACGACGTATATTCCGAACCGGCATGAACTCCATCACTCTTCCCCGAAAGTCAAGAGCCGCGCCGCCTCCTCCGAGGGGCCGGATGACCCGCGGCGCGGACATCATCGTGCAGGCACTCGAGCGCGAGGGGGTGGAGGTCGTCTTCGCTTATCCCGGCGGGACGAGCATGGAGATTCATCAGTCGCTCACCCGCTCAAAAATCCGCGTGATCCTCCCCCGTCATGAACAGGGCGAAGCCTTCGCCGCCGAAGGTTACGCCCGCGCGAGCGGAAGGCCGGGCGTCTGCATGGCCACCAGCGGCCCCGGCGCCACAAACCTCGTGACCGGCATCGCCGACGCCTACATGGACTCCATCCCGATGGTGGCGATCACGGGCCAGGTGCCCAATTTCTTCATCGGGAAGATGGCCTTCCAGGAGACCGACGTGGTCGGTCTCACGCTGCCGATCGTCAAGCACAGCTACCTCGTGCTCGACATCAACGACATCCCCAGGGTCTTCAAGGAGGCGTTCCATCTCGCCCGGACGGGGCGCCCCGGTCCCGTGCTGATCGACATCCCGAAGAACGTGCAGCAGATGAACGCGCAACCCGTGTTCCCCGATTCGGTGGACCTGCCGGGCTACGCCGAGACGCCGAAGGCCGATCCCATCGCGATCCAGGAAGTGATCGGTCTGCTCGCGAAGGCGAAACGCCCCCTGCTCTACTGCGGCGGCGGCATCATCTCGGGCGGCGCACACGGCGAACTGCTCCGTTTCGCGGAGAGGACGCACATCCCCGTGGCCACCACGCTCATGGGCATCGGCGGCTTCCCTGAAACGCATCCGCTCGCGCTCAAGTGGCTCGGCATGCACGGCACCGTGTTCGCGAACAACGCCGCGAACGAAGCCGACCTCCTCCTCGCCATCGGTGTGCGTTTCGACGACCGTGTGACCGGCAAGGTGGAGAAGTTCTGCGAGCACGGCACGATCGTCCACATCGAGATTGATCCCTCCGAGATCGGCAAGAACAAGCCCGTGGCGCTTCCCATCCTCAGCGACGTAAAGGACGCCCTGCGCAAGCTCAACGCCGCGCTCGAAGGCGATTCCCCGGCCTCCTTCAAGGCCCGCTACGCGGACTGGCACCGCCAGATCGCCGCGTGGAAGAAGCAGTATCCGCTCGCGTGGAAACCCAGCGCTCACGAAATCCCGCCCCAGCAGGTCATCCGCACTCTCTACGAGATGACCAAGGGCGACGCGATCATCACCACCGGCGTGGGCCAGCACCAGATGTGGACCGGGCAGTTCTACGACTTCACCAAACCCCGCACCTTCCTGACTTCGGCCGGGCTCGGCGCCATGGGCTTCGGTTATCCCGCCGCCCTCGGCGCAAAGGTGGCCTGTCCGAACAAGCAGGTGATTGACATTGACGGCGACGGCAGCTTCCAGATGAACATCCAGGAGCTGGCGACCGCCCACATCGAAAAGATCGCCGCCAAGGCGATCATCCTCAACAACCGCCACCTCGGTATGGTGATGCAATGGGAAGACCGCTTCTACCGGAGCAACCGTGGCAACACCTTCCTCGCCGACCCTTCCCATCCCGACAAGGAGTATCCGGACTTCGTTCAGATCGCCCGCGGCTTCAACATCCCCGCCCGCAAGGTCACGCACCCCCGTGACCTTCGCCCGGCCATCCGGGAGCTCCTCGACGTAGACACCGCCTACGTGCTCGACGTGCGCGTGCCCTACACCGAGCACGTGCTCCCGATGATTCCGTCGAATCGCACCTACAAGGACGTCATCATCGCGTAGGCGGAAAAAAGCCGACGCCTCGGACCGTGCGCGCCGCGCTCTGCCTCCTCCTCGCCGCGGGAATTTCCGCAGCTGCGGCGCCGACCGCGGACCGGCCGCCGTCGCGGCGGCAGATCGCCGCCCTGCAGATCGCCCTCGACAACGCCGGGTTTTCGCCCGGCCCCATTGACGGCCGCATCGGCCCGCGCCATCGCCACGCCCTCCGCCTCGCACGCGCCGCCGGGCTCGATCCCCAGCCGCTCGCCGAACCGTGGAAGGAGTGGACCGCGCCTGTCGGTTTCCTCGAAGGGATCGGTCCCGTCCCCGAAAGCTGGCTCGCCCGATCGAAGCTTAAGGCGACGCCGCATCAAACTCCGCGCGAGCGGTTCGCCGAAAAGTTCCACCTCTCCGAAGGGTTTGCCGCGTATCTCAACCGCGCGCTGACCAACGCGTTCGCGTTCGCCGAAGGAGACGTCCTCCAGGCTCCCGCGCTCGTGCCGACGAAGCTCCCGAAAGCCGACCGCCTTGAAATCAGCCTCTCCGACAAGACCGTGACCGCCTTCGACACCACCGGAAAACTCCTCGCCGCGTTCCCCTGTTCCATCGCCGCCAAAAAAGAAAAACGCCCCGTCGGCGCGCTGCTCGTCAAGGTGATCGCTCCCAACCCCGATTACTGCTTCGATCCCGCCCTCTTCCCGGAAGTCCCCGAAGCGACCGCGATCAAATCGAAGCTCATGATCCCGCCCGGCCCCAACAACCCTGTCGGCGAGATGTGGATCGGGCTCGATCGCCCCGGCTACGGCCTCCACGGTACTCCGTGGCCCGAAGAAATCGGCAAGACCTCCAGTCACGGTTGCTTCCGTCTGACGAACTGGGACGCCCGCCGCCTCGCAGCCCTGGTGAAGATCGGCACGCCGGTTTTCGTGAAGGAATAATGAAAAGGAGCCGGATGTCGGAAGACGGAAGCCAGAAGCGCACGCGGTTTCGCGCAGTCCGTCAGGTCACTCTCGTTCTTGGCGGGGCGCTTGTCGGGCTTCTCCTCGCCGAAGGCCTCGCCCGCCTTTTCCTTCCCAGGGGCGAGAAGCAGATCGCCCTGCTTCGGATGCGCGCGCCCGACCTCCAGATGGACGCCGCGAGCGACCTGCGCCATCCCGGCTACAACCCGTTCATCCAGCGCCGCCCGTACTCGGAATGGACCTGCGACGGGCATTCGCCCGAACCGATGAACAACGAGGGCTTTCGCGACCGCGACTTCGCTGAGGCAAAGGCGCCCGGCGTCTTCCGCCTCGCCGTGATCGGCGACTCCTTCGCCGAAGGTTGGATGGTCCCGCGCGACACCGCATTCCCGCGCGTCGTCGAACGCGACCTCGGGCCGTCGTTCGACATCGAAAACTTCTCGATGGCGAACCGCTCCCCCATCCGTTACCTCGCGCTCTACGATCGCATCGTCTGCAAGTACCGCCCGGACGCCGTGCTCCTCTGCCTCTACCGGAACGACCCCGCCGAGGACGAGGCGTTGCGGCCCTACGTGAAGTTCGACGCGCGCGGGGTGCCTTCCGCGTTCGATTACGCGCGCTATTTCCGCCACACGCCGCGCATGCCGCAGACGAAAGGGGAGAAACGCCGCGACCGCTGGCAATGGCGCCTCTGCCAATGGAGCCGTCTTTTTCCCTACGCGGCGGCTTGGCTCTGGGTGGATCCCGAGTTCCGCCGGCGGACGCTGGAGACGCCTCCGCCGTCGAAGATCGAACCGCTCTGGCGGATGACCTCGGATTACCTGTCCACCCTGAAGAACCTCGTCGAAGAGGACGGCGCCCGCTTCCTCCTCGCCCTGCCACCCGATCCGGAGGATTTCGAAAAGCCGCAGGCGATCTTCGCGCTCGCGATCCGTTGGGCCGAGGCGCACAGCATCCCGTTCTTTCGCGCCGAAGAATTTCTGGCTTCACCCGAACCCGCGCGGTTTTATCTCCCGAACGACGGTCATTTTTCCGCCGCCGGCCACGCCACCTACGGCCGCGAACTCGCCGGATGGCTCCGCACCCATCTCGCGCCTCCCGCACCCACCGCGGAAAAAAATCGCAACAACGCATTGATTCCGCCGCGGCCCGAGGATAATTCTGACGCCGCCCCGCTCTCATCCCCCACCCTCCCATGAACAAGGTCGCCAAACTAGAAATCGAAGGAAAAGTCTACGAACTTCCCATCGTGGAAGGCAGCGAGGGCGAGAAGGCCGTGGATATCAGCCATCTCCGCCAGCAGTCGGGCTACATCACCCTCGACGACGGCTACGGCAATACCGGCTCCTGCAAGAGCGCCATCACATTTATTGACGGCGAGAAGGGCATCCTCCGCTACCGCGGCATCCCCATCGAGGAGCTCGCGGAAAAGGCCTCCTTCGTTGAAACCGCCTACCTCATCATCTACGGCAAGCTCCCGGACCACGCCGAACTCCAACGCTTCTCAGACCTCCTGACGCAGAACGAGATGCTCCACGAGGATTTGAAGTTCCATTTCGAGGGCTTTCCGCCGAACGCGCATCCGATGGCAATCCTCTCGGCGATGATCAACGCCAGCAGTTGTTTCCACCAGCGCCTCCTGGGGCCGCTCGACGACGAGACCTTCGAGCTGCAGGCCGCCCGCCTGCTTTCCAAGGTGCGCACCATCGCCGCCTTCGCCTACCGCAAGTCGCGCGGGCTGCCGACCATCTATCCGAAGCCGGTCTACAAATACACGGCCAACTTCCTCCACATGATGTTCTCGCAGCCCTTCCAGGACTACGAACTCAAACCGGAGATCGTCCGCGCCCTCGACCTCATCTTCCTCCTGCACGCCGACCACGAGCAGAACTGCTCGACGGCCACCGTGCGCATGATCGCATCGAGCAAGGCCAACCTCTTTGCGAGCGCCGCGGGCGGCGTCTGCGCGATCTGGGGCCCTCTCCACGGCGGCGCCAACATGGAAGTGATCCAGATGCTCGAGGACATCCACCGCGAAGGCGACGACGGCTCGCGCTTCATCACCGCCGCCAAGGACAAGGCGAGCGGCAAGAAACTCATGGGCTTCGGCCACCGCGTCTACCGCCACTACGACCCCCGCGCCAAGATCATCAAGAAACAGTGCGACGACCTCCTCGCCGTCCTCAAGCGCGCCGATCCCCTCCTCGACATCGCCAAGAAGCTCGAGGATGCCGCCCTCCACGACTCTTACTTCATCGAACGCAAGCTCTATCCGAACGTGGATTTCTACAGCGGCATCATCATGCGCGCCATCGGCATCCCGATCGAGATGTTCACCGTGATGTTCGCCATCGGGCGCATGCCGGGTTGGATCGCCAACTACAAGGAAATCATGGACGGCCAAGGCGCGCGCATCTATCGCCCCCGACAGATCTACACCGGCCCCACCCTCCAGCATTATCGGACGATCTCCGAGCGGAGATGATCGCCCCGACGGGGCCTGATCCGAGTCGCCGAGGACGCAGACCCCCGCTTTGGCGAAGCAAGAAATTCGAAGAGGGAAGGAGGAGCCGCCTTTTTGAGGCCCAATCCCGGACGCATCGAAAAACCTTCGAAGCGATTCCCGGACTCGGAATCGGAGGGCGTCCGCCCCTCATGGTCGCCGCACCCGGTCGCGACCGTAAAATTGCTCTCCTCCCTCTTCCGCACGCGGCTTCGAGGAAAGCTGGCAATTCGCAGGATTTGAAGATAGGAAACAGGGCTTTCTCATGGACGCGAAGCCTTCCCGCAATGCAGCGGACATCAAACCGTGTCCCCAGTGCGGCACCGGGGTGAAGTTTCGCACCGACGGCGAGAGCGGCCGGAAATCGTGTCCACACTGCGGCTACGTCCTGCCGAACCAGATCGCGCACTTCAAACTCCTGGACGTGATCGGTTCGGGCGGGATGGGCACGGTATACCGCGGGATGGACACCTCGCTGGAGCGGACGGTGGCGGTGAAGGTGATGCGCGAGGACTTCGCCAAAAACCCGCAGTTCGTGGAGAGCTTCCTCCGCGAGGCGCGCGCGGCGGCGGCATTGAACCATCCGAACGTGGCGCAGACCTATTCCTTCGGAGAGCAAAACCGCCGCTACTACCTCGTGATGGAGCTGTTGTCGAACGGAAGCCTCGACGACCGCATCGAACAGGAGCATCGCGTGCCGGAACTGGAGGCGCTCGATCTCGGGATCCAAGTGGCGAACGGGTTGCGTGCGGCCTACGAACGCGGCCTGATCCATCGCGACATCAAGCCGGGCAATATCCTTTTCGGCCAGGACGGCTCGGCCAAGGTGGTGGACTTCGGGCTGGCGCGGTTCGAGGCGAAGGCGGCGGCGGCCGCGCATGACGAAGGGATCTGGGGCACGCCCTACTACATCGCTCCCGAGAAGGTCTCGGACAACAAGGAGGATTTTCGCAGCGACATCTACAGCCTCGGAGGAACGATCTTCCATGCGATCGCGGGGCGCGCGCCGTTCGAGGCAGGGACTTCGACCGAGGTGGTGCTCAAGCACCTGCGCTCTCCTGCGGTTTCCTTGCGCGCATTCGCGCCCGATTGCACCAGCCAGACGGCGGAAGTGATCGGACGGATGCTCAAGCGCGACCCCGCGGAACGGCATCAAAGCTACGACGAACTGCTGAACGACCTCGCATACGCCCGCCGTTTCGCACAGGAGAAACGTCCACCCGAACAGGTGGTCGCCGAAGAGACCGAGTTTTCGCCGACGATGCTCGTCGGTACGCTCATCCTGATCGTGGTCTGCGCCGTGTTGGGCATCTGGTTTTGGACGCATCGCGCGCAATTCTTCGGACCGTCGGCGCCGCCTCCCGCAGCGGCAACGGCGGCGACCAACGCCGATGCGAACGCAACGGCCAGGGTTCCGGAGCCGAAACCGACGCCACCCCCGCGTCCGGAGCCGCCCAAGCCTCCTCCCCCGCCCGATTTTACAACGCAGGTCGAGCGCGCCCTCGACGCGGCTGGGCGCGGACAGCTTTCGCAGGCGCTCGTGCAGCTCAACGACGTGGCGAAGGCGTTGCCCGCTGATGACGCGCTCCGCCCCTGGGTGAAGCTCCATGAGGCGCGCCTGCGCCTCCTCGAAGGGCGCGACGCCGAAGCTGCAAGCGCGCTGGGCAGCTTCGATCCTGCACCGGCCGCGGAAGCCGCCTCGTTGAAGGAGGCGCAATATCCGGCGCTGCTGGCGCAGGCGCTTCTTGGAAAGCTCAAGCCTGACGAGGCGGAGAAGGCGGCGGCGGCGCTGCCGCGCTGGGCAGGCGCCATACTGCGTTTCGACGCGGGGCTTTCCGCGTCCCGCCATGGCAATCTCGCCGATTGCGCCCTCCTCTGGAAGGTCTATGCAAAATCGGACGTGGACGCGGAGCATCGTTGGGCTTCGGTCTTTCAGCCGATGGCGCGCGACTTCACGAACGAGTACGAACAGTTCTCGCGCGTGGAAAAAGAGGTCGCCGCGCTCCAGGCTGCGGCAAAGTATGCGGAGGGGATGTCGCTCCTTCGGGATCATCAGGGGCGCTGGCAATCGCGCGTGATCGTCGAACGCATTAAGCAGATCGCCGAATCGAGCCGCCTGGCGCTCGCCGCCCATCAAAAGGAGATGGAGGAAAAGCGGCGCGCCGACCTCGCGCGCCAAGCTGATAGCGAACGCGCCCTCATCGAGAAGTTCAAGACTGCCCGCCTCCAGATGCTCAACGCCTACCAGTTTTCACAACTTCTGGAAGCGGCCAAAGCCCTTGCCCTTCAGATCAAGCTCGAGGAAAACGTCCGTCAGGCCCAGCAGCAGATCGCCATTGCGCAATGCCTCGCGAATTTCTGGGACGGTCTCATCCGCGATGTGCAGGCGAAACCCTACGACCGCGAGCGCGTGGTCACGCGCGCCAACCTGCGCATGGTCGGAAAACTCGTCGCGGTGCGCGACGGAAAACTGATCTTCCAGAAGGAGTTCGGCCCCGGTCAGATTGGAGAAACGGCCTGCCGCTGGACGGAGCTGCCTCCCTCCATGCTGATCGAACTGGGCGACTATTATCTCGAGCTGGCCATGAAACGCCCGGAATCAAACGGCTCTGAGATCGCGCAGCGCGCGATCGCGCTCGCCCTGATCGCGCGCGAATACGCCTTGCCGCAGCTCTGGGTCAACCGCTATCTCGGCATCGCCAACCTGACAGCCGCGAACGTGAAAGATCAGATCGAGCTCATCTTCTCCGCGCCGCAAAAATAAACCTTCGCATCGCCTGCCGGCGGATTGCGGAGAGGGAGGGACCCTAGAGAGGAGAACGAGGAGGTCGTCGCATTTTCCTGGGGAAATTCACGCGCCCCGCGGATCAAATCCATGATCATCCCGAGGAAGACCGCGCTCTCGTTGTTGCCGCCCAAGTTCACCTGGCCGCCTTCCGCGAGCGATCCCAGCGTCATCGAAACAGGAGTGATGCTCGAGATGTCGAGTCGTGAATCGGCACCCTTGAGGCTGACGCTCGCGGCGCCTCCCTTCGCGCGGTCAAAAAACGCGATCGCGGGCGAACTACCCGCGAAAAGCCGGACGCGGTCTGCGGGGCGCGCAATCCAGCTCCCGGAGCGCGGCGCGAATCGCCGCGAGAGGCACGGGCACGTCCGTAATCACCCGTCCGATCTTCTGCGCGAGGACGAAACGGGGACGACCGCCGGTCGCCTTCTTGTCGAGGCGCAGCGCGGCGAGGATTTTATCGAGCGGGCGGCGCGCCGAAGAGGGAAGCCGGACAGGCAATCCGAGGCGCGCGATCAGGGCGACGATCCGCTCCGCGTCGCGCGCGGGAAGCCCGGCGAAACGCTGCGAGAGCCCGGTGGCGGCGACGATGCCAAGCGCCACGGCTTCGCCATGCATCAGCGCGCCGTAGCGCGTCGCCGCCTCGAGGGCGTGACCGATCGTATGGCCGAAGTTGAGCGTGGCGCGGAGCCCCCGCATCTCGCGTTCATCGAGGGAGATCACGCGCGCCTTGATGGCTGCGCAGCGCACGATGATCCTCCGCAGCTCCGAGGGGTCTCGGGCGAGAACCGCGGCGGCGTGCCGTTCCAGACGGAGGAAGAGGGCGGCGTCGGCAATCACTCCGTATTTCACCACCTCAGCAAGGCCGGCGCGAAACTCGCGTGTGGGAAGCGTCGCGAGCACGCCAGGATCGGCGATCACCAGGGAAGGCTGATGAAACGCACCGACGAGATTTTTTCCAACCGGCAGGTTGATGCCGGTCTTTCCGCCGATGGCGGAATCCACCTGTGCCATGAGCGTGGTCGGCGCCTGCACCACCCGCAGCCCCCGAAGGTAGGTCGCTGAGAAGAAACCAACGGCATCCCCGAGGACGCCTCCGCCGATCACGACGACGACCGTCCGGCGGTCCAGGCAGCGTCGCGCCGCTTCAGCCCAGAGCCAACGGATCACCGGCAAATCCTTGGTGGCTTCTCCGCCCGGAAGAAGCGCCAGACCGGCGCAGCGAGCCCCCAGGAACCGGGCCGCCGCTCGCGCGAGACGGGCGAGTTTCCGGTCGGCCACCACAAAAAAGCGCGTCGAAAGCGAAACGTCCCGGAGCCGGTGGATCCAGGCCGAAGGAAGCAGTCCTTCACCCACAAGGATTTCGTGGGATCGCGCGCCCAGGCGGACGGGAATGACAGTGACGGACATCGGATGAAGAAAAGCCCGCCGGACGCGCCGTCTCAAGGCGGAAAGCGGAAAGGGAAGGGCCTCCGTCCAATAAAAAAAGGCTCTCCACGTTTTTCCGTGGGGTACCTGCCGGCCCCCACGAACCTTCGCGAAACCGTTGCCTCGCGCCTCGCGAACGGATAAATTGACGTCCTTTCATTCACCAGAATCCTCTTCATGCCCGACTTCTTCCGCTTCGCGGTCGTTCCAAACCTTCCGCCACGACTCGAGCCGCTGCGCGAGCTGGCCTTTAACCTTTGGTTCAGTTGGGAACCGGACGCCACCGCCCTTTTCCGGGATCTCGACCCCGCCCTCTGGGAAGACTGTCACCACAACCCGGCGCGCCTGCTCCAGCGCGTGCGCCAGGGGCGGCTGTTGGAAGTGGCCCGCGACGAGGCATTCCTCGCTCGCCTGGGCGACGCGAGTGCGCGTCTGGCGGCGTATCTCGAAGACGAAAACACCTATCACGCGAAACATTGGTCGGAAAAACTTCGCCAACCGGTCGCCTATTTCTCGGCCGAATTCGGGCTTCACGAATCGGTGCCGACCTATTCGGGCGGCCTTGGCATCCTTGCCGGCGACCACTGCAAGACCGCGAGCGATCTCGGCCTCCCTTTCGTGGCTGTCGGATTGCTCTACCGCCACGGGTACTTCCGCCAGCGGCTCACCCGCGAGGGCTGGCAGGAGGCGGTGGCGATGGACGTCGCCTTCAACGAGCTGCCCATCCGCGAGGTGCGCCGCCCCGACGGAACCCCCCTGACCGTCCAGGTGCGCATCCTGAGCCGGGCGGTGACGATCAAGGTGTGGAAGGTTCGCGTGGGGCGCATCCCGCTCCTCCTGCTCGACACTGACATCGGCGAGAACAACGCGGAGGACCGTCGCATCACCGCCGAGCTTTACGGCGGCGACGTCGAGATGCGCATCCGTCAGGAGATTGTGCTTGGCATCGGCGGCGTGCGCGTCCTCGACGCCCTCGAGATTGCCCCGGCGGTCTTCCACATGAACGAGGGGCACGCTGCGTTCCTCGGCCTCGAACGCATCCGCCTCCTCATGCAGAAGGAAAAGGTGGACTTCTACGTCGCCCTTCAAGTCGCCGCCGCATCGAACGTCTTCACCACCCATACGCCCGTGCCTGCGGGGAACGACGCCTTCAGCCCCGAGATGATGCACCGCTACTTCGATGAGTACGCGCGCGAGTTGAACATCGGTTTCGACGACTTCCTGAAATACGGCCGCATCTGGAACCACCAGCCACACGATCCCTTCAGCCTGACGGTCCTGGCCCTGCGCACCTCGCGCCGCTGCAACGGGGTGAGCCGGATCCACGGCAAGGTCTCCCGCGCGATGTGGACCAGCGTCTGGCCCGAAGCGCCCATCCATGAGGTCCCCATCGGTTCGGTGACGAACGGCATCCACGTCCAGACCTGGCTCGCGCCCGAGATGCGCGCCCTCTATGACCGCTGTCTCGGCAAGGGCTGGCCCTACCGCATCCACGACCCCGAGATGTGGCGGCGCGTCAGCGACATTTCCGACCAAGACCTCTGGGAGACCCACGCCCTTCTCAAGCGTCGCCTCGTGGAGTTCGTGCGGGAACGCATCCGCACCGTGCGCCAGCGGCTCGGAGAACCGCCCGACCGCGTGCGCGCAGCCGCCACGCTGCTCGATCCCGAGATCCTCACCCTGGGCTTCGCGCGGCGGTTCGCCACCTACAAACGGGCGGCACTCCTCTTCCAGGACTTCGAGCGGCTCAAGGCGATCCTCAACCGTCCGGACCGCCCCGTCCAGATCATCATGGCCGGCAAGGCGCACCCGCGCGACGAAGCGGGCAAACGCCTCATCCAGCAGATTCTCCAGATCTCGCGCCAACCCGGATTCGAGGGACGGATCGTCTTCATCGAGGACTACGACAGCAACGTGGCGCGACACATGGTCCAAGGGGTGGACGTATGGCTGAATACGCCGCTGCGCCCGATGGAGGCAAGCGGCACCAGCGGGCAAAAGACGCCGCCCAACGGCGGGGTGAACCTGAGCGTGGCGGACGGTTGGTGGGCCGAGGGCTTCAACGGCAAGAATGGATGGGTCATCGGCGCCGAAATCGAGGAGGGCGCTCCTGCGGTTCAGGACGAAGTGGACGCCGCGTCGCTCTACAACATCCTCGACCGCCAGGTGGTTCCCCTTTACTACGCCAAGCCCGACGGCCGTCTTCCCCTCGCGTGGATCAACCTCATGCGCGAATCCATCCGCTCCGTGACGCCCGTGTTCAACACATGGCGCATGGTGCAGGAATACACCGAACACTGCTATACCCCCGCTGCCGGAGACAGCACGCGCCTGCGCGCCGACGGCTTCAAAGAGGCGCGCGAGCTCGCCAATTGGAAGGAGGAAATCCGCAAATCCTGGCAGGCCGCCACGGTGCGCGAGGTGGTCTGCGGACATCCGAAGCCCTATCAGATCCTCGTCGGCGAGAAGATCCCGATTCGCGCCCGAGTTGCCCTCGGGCGCATCAACCCCGAACACGTCCTCGTCGAGGCCTACGTCGGGGAGGGGTCCTCCGGAGAGATCCTCAATCCTTCCACGGTCCGTCTTCAGCTCGAGAAGAGCGAAGGCGATCAGACTCATTGGTACACCGGCGAGATCGAAGCGAAAGAAAGCGGCGCTTACGGCTACAACGTGCGCCTGATTCCCACTCACCCGAACCTTGTCCAGAAACACGAGCTCCGACTCGTGGCCTGGGGAAAACCCTGAGAGGGTGTTTGAAAATTGGCCTGCCCTCTGTTGCTGGCGGGGCGGGCTTGTGGGCAAGGCGTGGAGGCTGGCCAA
>JADZFN010000066.1 GCA_020849895.1 Verrucomicrobiia bacterium
GGCCAAATCCAGCGTTGCCTCGGCGCTCAAAGCCCGCTGCGGGGATTCTCGCGCCTCGGCGCCTTGGCTTTGGCCAAAATGGCCTCTCGCAGAGGGCAGTCGAATTTTCAAACACCCTCTGAGGGCGAGGGAGGGTTCGCGCCACGAGGGCGCCGAGGCGAGGCGGACCGCCGGCCGTCGCCGGTCGCGCTGCGAAGAAAACGGCTTGCACAGCAGGGGCTCTGATGATTGGCTTCTCCGCCATGAGTTCCCCAAAAATCACCCGTTACGCCCTCGTCGGTTGCGGCGGACGTGGAATCGGCATGTTCGCGCAGCCAATCGTCAAGAACTTCGCTTCTACCGCCGTGTTGGTCGGCATCTGTGACGTCAATGAAGGGCGTATGGCCTACCTGAACCGGGCCCTCGGAACGAAAGCGCCCGCCTTCAAGGATTTCGACCGCATGTTGAAGGAGACCAAGCCCGACGTGGTCATCATCGCCACGAAAGATTCGCTTCATCACGAGTTTATCCTTAAGTCGTTCGAGGCGGGCTGCGACGCGATCTCCGAGAAGCCGATGACGACCGACGACGAGAAGTGCCGGGCCATCCTTGCCGCCGAAAAGAAAACGGGGCGGAAAGTGACGGTGACCTTCAACTACCGCTTCGTGCCGTATGTGACCCGGATCCGCGAACTGCTCGCCAAGAAGACGATCGGGAAGATCCTGTCGGTGGATTTCAACTACCAGCTCGACCGCAAGCACGGCGCCGACTATTTCCGGCGCTGGCATCGCCGCAAGGAGAACTCCGGCGGACTGCTCGTCCACAAAAGCACGCACCACTTCGACCTCGTGAACTGGCTCCTCGGCCAGGAGCCGACGGAGGTGTTCGCCTACGGATCGCTGCAATTTTACGGCCCGACGCGCAAGGAGCGCGGCAAGAACTGCCGCACCTGCAAGCATACGAAGACCTGTGAGTTTTACTACGACATCACCGCTCCGACGGCGGTGGGCGCGCTCATTGACAACAACGCGCTCTACGCGAAGGTGGAACACTACGACGGCTACCAGCGCGACGGCTGCGTCTTCGATCCCGAGATCGACATTGAGGACACGATGAATCTCGTCGTGCGCTACTCGAAGGGCGCGCAGATGTCCTATTCGCTCAACGCCCACTGCATCTACGAAGGATGGCGCATGGCGTTCAACGGTACCGAAGGACGGCTCGAATGCAGCGAGTGGCACAGCGGTCCCTACGTGGTGTCGGACCAACAGCCGCAGAACATCCTCATTTACCGGCCGGACAAGTCGGTGGAAACGATCGGCGTGCTCGTGGACCACAGCAGCGGCCACGGCGGCGGCGACGCCCGCCTCCACAAGATGCTCTTTGATCAGCCGCAGCCGGACCCGCTCGGCCACATGGCTTCCTCGCGCGCCGGCGCGATGTCCATCCTCACCGGCGTTGCGGCGAACCATTCCCTCGCGAGCGGGAAACCGATCCGCCTCGCCGACCTCCTCAAAGGCTAACCTTTCCGACGGGGAAACATGACCCCGTGGCCGCAGCCTCCTTCCGCATCGGACGCGACAGCCTCCACGTCCTGCGGAGCGCTTTCGGCCGGAGCGCTTGCGCTGTTTTTCGTCTTCGCCGCGCTCGCCGCCGCGTTGTGGTTTGCGCCGTTGCGAGAACACCTTGCCCAGGTGCGCGAGATCAAGGAGGCGATCCGCGAATTCGGTCCGATGGGGCAGGGGATTTTCGTGGCTGGCACGGCGCTGCTGGTCGCGTTCGGCGTCCCGCGACTCCTCTTTTGCCCCATTGGCGGCATGGCGTTCGGTTTTGCGGAAGGCCTTGTCTGGACGCAGGCCGCCACGCTGGCCGGTTACTACGGCACGTTCCTTTTCGTTCGATGGGGCGGGCGCACGCGTGTCCTGCGCCGCCACCCCGGCATCGCCCGCGCGCACGAAGTGCTCGGCATTCATCCGGTCCTCAACCTCTTCCTCATCCGCCAGCTTCCGATCAGCGGCCTGTTGGTAAACCTTTTCATGGGAGTGACGAACATCCGTCACCGCCACTTCCTCTTCGGCACTCTCTTCGGCCTTCTTCCGGAAGCGATTCCACTGACGCTTGTCGGCAGCAGCGCCGGAAAATTCGATCCGCGCCTCACGACGCTTTACGCGGTCGTCGGCGTCGCGGCATTGGCCCTTTTCCTGGGCGGCTCCTGGTGGCTTTCGCGCCGTTCGCGGGTTTTCGCGTTTCTGCGTGGCGAGATCGCGACGATCGAAAAGAATGAAAAACTCGCGTCGCGATGAGGGCGGCGCGGGGTCAAGGAGGCGCGGCGCCCTTGCGCGATTACGAGGAGGCTCATAAGCTGACGGCGCATGAGCGAATCCTCCCAGAATGAAGGGCCCCGGATGACGGTCGAGACGGCGGAAGGCCCCGTAAAGACGCTGCTGGGGCATCTCGAGGACCTGCGCTGGCTGCTGGTGAAGGTCGCCGGCACGGTGTTCGTGGCGTGGACGGCCAGTTTCTACTTCGGTCCCTATATCCTCTGGTTTCTCCAGCAGCCTTTGAAATGGAGCGGGATTGAGGATCCCCAGAAGTTTCTGAAGGTATTCGGCCCGGCGGACGCTTTTGCAATCTCCGTGCAACTGGCGCTTTACGCAGGTGTCGTTCTGGCTTCCCCGCTCCTGATCTATTTTCTCGCCGCTTACATCTTTCCGGCGCTGACGCGCACGGAGCGGCGGCACGTCACGCCGGCGCTCTGGATCGGCATCCCGTTTTTTCTGGGAGGCGTTTTCTTCTGCTACTTCCTGGTGCTGCCGCCGTGCCTTCGGATCGCGCGAGAATTTGCGAACTGGCTGAGGGTTGATGCGGATTTCTGGACGGTGGAAAGCTATGTGAGTTTCACCACGAAATTCATGCTCGGAATGGGGGTCGCGTTCGAGATGCCGCTCGTGCTGTTGGCCCTGGTGCGCTTCGGAGTGCTCGACCATGCGAAGCTTCGAAAGGCCCGCCCCTACGTGATCGTGCTGAACTTCATCCTCGGCGCGGTGCTGACAACTCCCGAGGTGTTCACTCAGCTCGTCATGGCGATTCCGCTCACCCTCATGTATGAGGGCGTGATCTGGATCGCCTGGTTCATGGAATGGAGACGGACTCGGCAAGGCTGAAAAACGCCACGCTCAAGGAAGCCGCCCTTTCCGTTCCGCGAAGAACATCCGTCAGAGGTCGGCCCGGCCGAGATAATGGCGGAGCACGTCCTCGGCGGTGATGATTCCGATGTCGCGCCCCTCGGCGTCCTGGACGAAGCCCATCGGCGTGTGGGCGACGAGGAGGCGGGTGAGCACTTGAGGCAGCTCGGTGGAATCCATGAGGCGCGGGGCGGGGCGCTCGCCGATCCCCGTGTCGAAAAGGAGGTCGTAGGCGTTGCGAACGCCCGACCACTTTTCGGGGCGCGAGGCGTGAGCTACGGGCAGGCGCGCGAAACCGCTCGTGCGGGCGGCTTCGAGGCCTTCCGCCGCGCTCGCCCCGATGGAGAGCGTTCGAACTTCGGTGCGCGGCCTCATGACGTCGCGCGCGAGCGCCCCGCGTGTGTCGAGGATGCGCGCGATAAGGTTCTGTTGCTCGCCGCTGAGCGGAACGCCGCGCTCGTCGGCGCCGGCCAACGCCTTGATCTCCTCGCGTGTGACGCGCTCCTGAGATGATGCGGATTGGCCGCCGCGGGTGCGGACGACGACCCGGGTGAGAAAGTCGGCAAGTCGCACGAAGGGCCAAAGCAGAAGGGTCAGGACGAAAAGGAGAGGGGCGAAGCGGATGGCCAGTCGGTTGGGAAAACGCTCGAAGAGCGCCTTGGGGACCATCTCCCCATAGAGCCAGAGCGTGAACGCCATAAGGAGCACCGCCAGGACCGCGGCGGCGGCGCCCCATTCGAGGAAGAAACAGCGGGCGACGAGGATGATGGTCGCGCTGTTGACGAGGAGGTTGCCGGAAATGACGAGTGACGCGAGGCGGCCAGGGTGGGCGATGAAGCGGACCAGCAGCGCCGCGCCGAGGGACCCGCGTTCGCGGAGGTGGCGAATGCGGCCCCAGTTCAGATTGGCGAGCGCCGCCTCCATCCCCGAGAAGAAGAAGGAGAGCAGGAGGCAGCAGGCGACGAGCAGCGCGGTCATCGCCGCCTCCCTCGTTCATCGCGGACGAGGACGGCCTCGACGCGATTCCGGTTTGCGCGTTCGACTTGGAAGGACCACCCGCCATGGGCGCAGGCGTCGCCTGCGCGCGGAATTGCGCCGAGGCGGTCGGTGATCCAGCCGCCGAGGGTGTCGGCACCTTCGGCGGCGAGCTTCACGCCGAGGCGGTCCGAGACGCGGCGCAGCGAGGCGCTGCCGCGCGCCAGGAGGATGCCCTCTTCGATTTCTTCCCACGGAGGCGGGCTGTCGTCGTATTCATCGCTGATCTCGCCAAAAATCTCTTCGACGACGGCTTCCATGGTGATGAGACCATCCACACCGCCGAACTCGTCGAGGACGAGCGCGATCCGCTGCGGACCGCGGAGGAAGCTCTTGAGGAGCTCCAGGGCGCTCATGGTCTCCGGCACGAAGGCCGCCGGCTCGAAACAGGCGATCGGATCGGAATCTTTTTCGAGGAGGAACCGCCGGACGTTGAGAATCCCCACCACGGAATCGAGGGATCCGTCGCAGATGGGAAGCCGGCGATGACGGGACGCGATCGCCTCTGTTCGCATGCGGGCGAGGTCCCAGGCGACGTCCACGTAACGGATTTGCGTCCGCGGCGTCATCATTTCCCGCAGGTTGCGTTCGCCCAGTTGGATCGCGTGCTCGATCAGTTTGCGTTCGGAGGGGCGCAAGGCGCCTTCGCGTGTCCCGAGGTCGAGGAGCGTGAGGTATTCCTCCTCGGTCAGTCCGGGGAGCGCCTGTCCGGAGCGGGGAACGAAGCGGCGCACCCAGCGGGCGGCGATCGCGTCCATCCGCTCGAAAAAGGGGCGGGCGCGTTCCGAGGCGCGCGCGATGAATGCCAGACAGCGCGCGGAGGGGCGTGCCGCGTCGTCGCGCACGAGCGCCTTGGGCAGCAGATCGCCGAATACGAGGAGGAGGACGGCGATCGCCGCGGGGAAGACCCACCACGGCCAACCTTGGGACTCGGTGAGCACTCCGAAGGCGGTCGCCGCGGCGAGCGTGAACGAGTTGATCGCGGTGGACGCGAAATGGATCGGGCCGAGGAGACGGACGCGCGATGCCCGGTTTTTCACCTCAGTTTCGGAAGCGGCGCGCGCGAGTCGGAGACGGGTGGGGCCGCCGATTAAGATCGCTTCGCACGCAGCGATGCTTGAGGCGAGCCAGAGGCCCGCGAGGCTTGCGGCGGCGAAGATGGCCTTCACGATGAGCATGGGTTCACGTTAGCCGGTCGGGAAGCCTTGGAAAAGCAGAAGCTGGTTTGTGGATATGCGATCTCAGGGCGCGCCAGATTTGTCCGCTGTGGATCGGAAACAACGAAACAGGAGTGGACGAAACGGATCGAGAGGAACGCGGGGCCCTCTCATTCTGCTTCGCTCCTCTCGCTCCTTGCGACGTGGAGGACCGCTGTTCCCCTCGGCTCTGGATCAACGCTTGACGAGGGCGGATGCGCGCGTCTTCTCTCCCTCTTCTTGTTTCTCGTCTGGTTTCTTCGAAAGACGCAACGAGAAGGTTGAAAAGTCGAGCTCCGAGCCCAAGGGGGTTGCCTTGCAGGACCGATTCTGGGAAAACACGAGCATGATTCAAGGCGTTGAACTTAAGGAGTTGATCACCCATGTCGACGAGCGCGGTTTTTTCCGCGAACTCCTCCGGGCTTCCGACCCCTTCTTCGCCGGCGCTTTCGGCCAGTGGAGTCATTCCTTCATGTTGCCCGGCGTCGTCAAGGCATGGCACGTCCATAAAACTCAGGTGGATTGGTGGTATGTCCCCGTCGGGTTGCTCAAGATCGTTCTTCACGATCTCCGCGAGGGATCGGCCACGCGCGGCACGACGCAGGAGTGGCTCCTGGGCGATCTCCAACCGCCGCGCATTCTGAAGATTCCCGCCGGCGTCGCCCACGGTTGCAAGGTCCTCGCGGGTCCCGCGCATCTTTTTTATGTCACCTCGAAGACGTATGACCTCGCCGAAGAAGGGCGCATCTCGCACGACGACCCGAAGATCGGTTACGACTGGCTGAGGCCGCCGGAGATTCGCTGAACGCGCGCGCCTTCGGTCAGGCGGCCTTCTGCAGGATTCGAAGGATCCGCCGCGACGCGCCGAAGTTCAGGGGCGCCTTGCGCGCCGCCACCCTGGCACGAAAGGCGGGCGAGTCGAGGAGGCGGTCCGCCACGCGCCCGATCGCTGTCGGGCGCGTTCCGACGAGAAAGTTTTTTCCGGCGTCCACCAGACGCGTCCACTCCGTCTCCTCCCGCAGGATGAGGCACGGGGTGTTCACTACGGCCGCCTCTTCCTGGATGCCGCCGGAATCGCTCAAGACGAACATCGCCCTTTGCATGAGCGCCATGAAGTCGAGGTTTCCGAGCGGATCGAGCACGCGGACGCCTGGCGCGAGACGGAGGCCGTGCTGCCTCAGGACGTTTCGCGTCCGAGGGTGCGCCGGGAACAGTACCGGGAGCCGTCGTGCGATTCGGCCCAGCGCTTCCATGAGGCGGGCGCAGCGCACGGGGTCGTCCGTGTTCTCCGCCCGGTGGATCGTCGCGAGGGCATATCGCTTCGGTTTTACGGCATACCAGCGGAGTCGCGCGCCGCTCGCGAGATGCATCGTCCTCCGCGCGGCGTCGAGTCCGGTGTTTCCGACGAGGCGGACCTTCGCCCCGCGGATCCCCTCGGCGCGCAAATGGCGGACCGCTTCGGCATCGGGCGCGAAGAGCAGGTCTGCGACGTGGTCCACGAGGATGCGATTGAGTTCCTCGGGCATCGCGCGGTTGAAGGAGCGGCAGCCGGCCTCGACGTGCACGACGCGGACGCGCAGCTTGGCGGCGACGAGGGCGCCTGCGAGCGTGGAGTTGGTATCGCCGAGCACGAGCGCCCACTCGGGTCGGAAACGCGTCGCGATTGGCTCCAGCCGTTCCAGCATCCGCGCGGTCTGGCCCCCCTGTCCTCCCGACCCTGCCTCGAGGAAGCGATCGGGCGCTCGAAGGCGCAGCTCGCGGAAGAAGATGCGATCCATGTTTTCGTCGTAATGCTGCCCCGTGTGGACGACGAGCTGGCGGAACTCCCGGTCGAGCAGGGGCAGAAGCGGCGAGAGCTTGACGATCTCCGGCCGCGTGCCGAGCACGGTGAGGATCCGGACGCGACTCATGCCCGGAGGGAGCCTGAGCGCAGGAGGAGACGCGCGATCAGGCGCAAGTGGGCGCGGATGACGCGCGCCGTTTTCATCTTCGATTCGCCGAAGCGGCGCACCGTGAGCACGGCAGGCGTTTCGGCGACGCGCAGGTCCTGTTTCAACGCCTTGAGCATCATCTCTGCGACACAGGTGAAATCGAAGGCGGGCGAGGCGATTCGGGAGACCGCCGCACGGCGGTACACCCGCGCCAGGGCGGTGAAGGTATAGATCCGCTTGCGGAGGATGAGGCGATACATCGCCGTCAGCGACCGGCTGAGAAACATGCGGTAGGCGGGAACGCCTTCCACGCGTCCTTCGGGGTGATAAGGCGAAACCGTGACGAGGTCGGCGCCTTTTTCCATTTCCTCCAGCATCGGCTCGAGGAGGGCGGGGTCGTAGGTGCAATCGCTGTCGAGGTTGGCGATCCATTCGCCTTTCGTCTCGGAGATCCCGGTGCGAATCGCGGCGCCGAGGTTCAGGTTCCGCTCATGGCGGACCACGCGCGTTCGGAGGCGCGATCCGAACGCCGTGCACAGGCGCGCATAGGTGTCGTCCCGGCTCCCGTCGTCCACAAGGAGCAGATCCACCTCGCGCCCCGCGGCGGCGATGCGGTCGAGCACGGGGAGGAGGCGTTCGCGGAGTTGGGCGATGCCGTCCGCCTCGTTGTAGCACGGCACCACCACGCTCAGGGTGGCGGGCATGGGGCTAATCGAGCGGTTCGAATTTCACTCGAAGTTTTTCGTGCGTCTTGGCGCACTTGAAGACGAGGTAATCGGCCTCCGCCTCGACCGAAGTCATCTCGAATCCGTTGCGGCTGACGAATCCCTTGAGCCGCGCCGGGTTGCCGATGTAAAGCCCGTAAGGGAGCGTGTCCACGGTGATCACCGCGCCGGCGGCGATCATGCAGTATTCACCGAGCGTCACCCCGCACATCACGGTCGCGTTGGCGCCGACGGAACACCCGTGACGGAGCAAGGTCGGGACGACCTCCCAATCTTTCGTAAAGGCGCGCGGGCGGAAGTCGTTAGTGAAAGTGCAGTGCGGCCCGACGAAGACCTCGTCCTCGAGGGTCACTCCCTTGTAAATCGAGACGCCGTTCTGGACCTTCACTCCGTCGCCGATCACGACGCCGGTATCAATGTAGACGTCCTTGCTGATGACGCAGTTTTTGCCGATGCGCGATCCCTCCCGCACCTGAACCTGGTTCCAGATTTTTGTTCCCTCTCCGATCGCAGCGTGGGGGGACACCTCGGCCGACGAATGGATGAACACCTTGGACATGGCGGCCTGCAGCGTGGCGGAGCGCGCCCTCCTCCGGCAAGTCCAGAATCGCGCGCGCGACGCGTTGGACTTTTCTGCGGCATGCGGCTACACACGCGCGATGCATGCGCTGCTGACGCTTTGGGTGGGCTGGATCCGCGACTGGGGTTACGCGGGTGTGATGGTCCTCATGGCGATGGAGAGTTCGATTTTTCCGGTTCCCAGCGAGGTGGTAGTGCCGCCTGCCGCCTACCTGACGACGCAGGGTCAAATGAGCTTCTGGGGTGTGGTGTTCGCGGGCACGCTCGGTTCGTGGATCGGCGCGGCGGCGACCTACTGGGCTTCGCGCGGATTGGGGCGCATGGTCCTTGCGCGTTGGGGGAAATGGGTTTTCGTGAGCGAGGAAAAGCTCGCGCGCGCCGAGCATTGGCTCGAACGCTATGAGGCGGGCGGGATCTTTTTCGCACGTCTGCTTCCCGTTGTGCGGCACCTGATCTCGATTCCGGCGGGAATCGTGCGGATGCGGTTCGGCGTTTTCAGCCTGATGACCGTCGTGGGCTCCTTCTTGTGGTGCGTGATCCTGGCGTGGTACGGACGAAGGGTGATCACCCCCGAGATGCTCGAAAGCCCGGAAGGGATGATCCACGCGGTGAAGCATCAATCCCTTTGGCTGATCGGGTTCATGGCGCTGATCTGCGCGCTCTATTTCGTCGTGATGCGCCTCACCGATCCCGAGCGGAAAAAGACTGCGAAGACCTGACCGCGCCATGCGCGCCCTGATCCAGCGAGTGTCCTCGGCGGAGGTTGAGGGGAGGTCTACGGGCGCGATCGGACGGGGTCGTCGGATTCCTTCGTGATGATGCGCCCGCCGACGGCGAATGGATCGCGCACAAACTCCTCGCGCTTCGGATCTTCGAAGACGAGTCGGGGAACATGGCGCGCAACGTGGCGGATGCAGGCGGCGAGCTTTTGGTCGTTTCGCAGTTCACGCTCTACGGCGAGTTTCGAAAAGGAACACGCCTCGATTTCAGCGCAGCGATGCCGACAGAAACAGCGGGGAGGTTCTATGCGGAATGGCTCGCCTTTCTGCGCCGGAGCTGTGCACTCCGCATCGCGGAAGGCATTTTCGCCGCCAAGATGCGGGTCGCCTTGGTCAACGACGGGCCCATCACCCTGATGTTGGATTCCCGCAGAAATCAGTGAGGGCGCGCCCCTTGGGACGAGGGGATCTCGGCGTGAGCAGTCGTCTCCTTGGGTATTTCGAGAACGAGCGCCACCGGGTGGTGGTCGCTCGCGGCTTCCGAGGATGGGCCGAGACGCGCGAGCGGATGGCCGAAGCCTCGAAGAAAGAAAAAATCGAAGGTGGTCGCGGCGTAACGCCTGGTCCCCCGCCAAGTGAGCCGTTGTACGGGCGGCAGCGGGCGCCAGCAGTTCCGGAAGCCCGCCTGCTCCAGGATGGCGAGCGTGCGTTCCCCCTTCCATTCGGGGCGGTCTTCGTTGGTGTTGAAATCGCCTCCGATCAGCACGCCTTGGATATGGGCGTCGCCGTAGATTTTTTCCATGTCGTTCACATGGGCGAGGAGTTGGCGGGAAGACTCCTCGCGCTTGGCCGCGTTGTCGGCGGCGCGGCTCCCCGGCGCCACGCGGTTGCTCTTGAGATGGACGGTGTAGACGAAAATCAGTTTTCCATTCGGCAGCATGAGCGCCGCAAAAGCGAATCCGCGCGGCGGCATGGCGCCCACGGACTTCCACGGCTCGGACCAGGTCGAGTTGGCCGGCAGCTTCGAGGCGATCGCCACCTGCTGGCGTGAGATGGGGCCGCGGGCGCCCTGCCGAAAGGCCGAGACGGTGTCCACGTGGAGACCCGGCACGACCGAAACGAGCTGCTGAAAAACGTTCCAGTCTCCGATTTCTTCGGCGAGGAAAATGTCCGGATCGAGCGCCCGGAGCACCGATTGTGCGGCGGCCATGTGAGCGCTTCGTTCGGCTTCCGTCGCCTTCGGCTTGCGCCCAGGAAACCATTCGAGATTCCACGCCACGGCCTTGATCTCGACGGGCGCGGCGTTCGCCCGAAGCGCGGGCGCCGCCGCGAACGCCACGTATAAGAAAAGAAATGTAAAACAGCTGGATAAACTCATGATTGAGTTTCACCGAAAGACGGGGCTTGTCAACGGACGCTTCTCCGTCTTCGCGGTGCAGCGGGACGTCGCGCCGCATTTTGCGGTCCACGGTCGCAGCCCTTAACCCAGGCGGCGGACCAAAGAGGAAACGGCGGCGTTGGAGAGGCGGATGAGGGGTTCGGGGAGCACGCCGAAAAGGAACAGGCCCGCGGAAAGCGCCGCCGCCACCGCGCGCTCCCGGAGCGTGAGGTCCGACGTCTCAGGGATCGCCGGGCCGAAGAAGATTTTTCCGAGCATCGTGAGCAGGTAGAAGGCGGTGAGGAGCAGACCGAGCACGGCCGCGCACGCGATCGCTCCCGAGAGCCCGAAGACGCCCCGGAAGATCATGAACTCGCCGACGAATCCGGCGAGGCCGGGGAGGCCGAGCGCGGCGAAGGCGAGGAGGCCCATTAACCCCGCGAACACCGGCGCCGAGCGCCGCAGCCCGCCGAGACGGTCGTAGTCGCAGCCTCCGAAGCGCGCTTCGATCGCTCCCGCGAAATAGAAAAGCCCGGTCGCACTGAGCCCGTGTGCGACCATCTGGAAGATGACGCCGTTGAGCGCAAGCGCCTTCTCTTCGAAGCGGCCTGTCGCCGCGCCGACCGCGAAAACGCCGAGCAGGCAGTAGCCCAGGTGGCTCACGCTCGAATAGGAAATCAGCCCGCGCAGGTCCTTTTGCGCCGCCGCCGTCCACGCCCCCAAAAGCACCGTGGCCAGCGCGAAGAGCATCAGCGGCGTGGCGAGCTGGGCCATCTCCGTTCCGAACAGCGGGAGGACGATCCGGAGCAGGCCGTAGACGCCCATTTTGGACATCAGCCCGGTGAGGAGGATCGCACCGGCGATGGGCGCCTGTCCGTAGGTGCGCGGCAGCCAGGTGTGCAGCGGCCACATCGGCACCTTGACTGCGAAGCCGATGAGCACCATGAGGAAGACCGTGCGCGGCGCGGCGGCCGCGAAGCGCTCCAGACCGACGCTTCGTGCGAAGTTGGACAGCTTCTCCGGGATTTCGGCGCCCATGCGCGCGAGGTCGAGGAGGTCCCAGGTGCCCGTCGCAAGGTAGACAAGTTGCATCCCGAGGAGCATCGCAACGCTTCCGAGGAAGGTGTAGACGAAGAACTGATAGGAGGCCGCGGTGCGTCCTTTGCCGCCGAACATTTTTACGAGAAAGAACATCGGGACGAGGGAGGCCTCCCAGAAAATGAACCAATGAAAGAAGTTGAGCGCAGTGAACGTCCCGTAAAGGCCGGTCTGCTCGACGAGCATCAAAGCGAAGAAGGCGCGCGCGTCCCGCGGGCGGGCGTCGAGCCCCGCGGTGTGTCCGACCGATCCGAAGATCGTGAGCGGAGCGAGGACGGAAACGAGGAGGAGGAGCGCGAGGCTCAAACCGTCCACGCCGACGTGGTAGTCAATGCCGAGGAAGGAGATCCACGGCACGCGCGTGGTGAACTGGAGGCCCGGCGCGGCGAGATCGAAGTCGTGGAGCAGGCGCAGGGCGAGGAGGATCGGGGCGCTGCTCGCGGCGAGCGCGATGCGGCGGCAGGAGGTTGCGTCGTCGGCGCGCACGAGGAAGAGCGCGAGCGCACCGAGTAGCGGCAGAAAGGTCAGCGCGCTGACGAGGCAGAAATGGATTTCGGGAAGCGCGATCATGGTCCGTTCCTCTTCGTCAACAGGACGAGCAAGGCGGCGAGCAAAACGGCTGCAGCCGTCGCCACCTTCAGATAGTGTTGGACCAGTCCATTTTGAAGGCGACGGTTGAGGAAGCCGGCTTCCTGCAGTGCGCCGCACCCGCGATCGAAGCCGCGGTTGAATATCCTCTCGTCGAGGAGATGGTTTACGAACGAAAGTGCGCGGACGAAAACCGAGAGTCCGCCGACCGCCAGGCCGTCCAGGATCCAGCGGTCGAACCACGAGCCGGCCGCGCCGAGCGCCCGATTCGCGCGAAGGAGCGTGGCGGCGAAAAGTTCGTCCACGAAATACTTTCCGTGGAGGAGCGCGAAGATGCGGGGGAAACGCCGTTCGATCGGGTCTTTCGCGCCCGCCGCCAACGCGGCCGGGCCGTAGACCTTCCATGCGACGCCGATGGCCAACAGTATGAGCGCCGCACTCGCCAGCGGAATGCCCGGAACGAAGCCGTGGCCGTTACCCGTCGGGTGGAGGAAGGCTTGGAAACGGTTCGCGCCGGGGAATCCGACGAATCCCGCGACGACGCTGATCGCGGCGAGGATCAGGATCGGGGCCAGCATCCAGCGTCCCGCCTCTCGCGCGTGGGCGGCGCCTTCTCCGCGCGGCGCGCCGAAGAAGGCGTAGCGCACCTGGCGGGTCATGTAGAAGGCGGTGAGGAAAGCGCCTCCGAGCGCCGCCCAAAAGGGGAGGCGCGCGCCCCACCAGGGGCAGTGGTCCGGATACCGCCACGCGGCGGCGAGGATTTCGTCCTTGCTGAAGAAGCCGGAGAAGGGCGGCAGTCCGACGAGCGCGAACGCCCCGACGACGTAAGCCGCGAACGTGAGCGGCATTCGGTCTTTCAACCCGCCGAGGCGGCGGATGTCCTGTTCGTGATGACAGTTATGGATCACGGCGCCGGCGCCGAGAAAGAGGAGCGCCTTGAAAAAGGCGTGCGTCGTGAGGTGAAAGATGCCGGGGACGACGCCGCCAACACCGAGACCGAGCATCATGTAGCCGAGTTGGCTCACGGTCGAGTAGGCGAGAATGCGCTTGAGGTCCCATTGGGCAAGCGCGATCGAGGCGGCGAAAAGCGCGGTGAACGCGCCGAGGCAGGCCACCGCGTGGAGCGCTGCCGGACTGAGCTCGAAGACGGGAAACAAGCGCGCGACGAGGAACACGCCGGCGGCGACCATGGTGGCCGCGTGGATCAGGGCGGAGACGGGCGTGGGGCCTTCCATCGCGTCGGGGAGCCACACGTGGAGCGGGAACTGACCCGATTTCCCCGCGGCACCACAAAAGACGAGGAGAGCCACTGTGGTCGCCGCTGCGCCTCCGGCGAGGGCGTCAAGGCGCGCCCCTTCGAGCGCGCCGTTTCCGAGGTCGTAGAAGAGCGAGGTCCCCGCACCCTGATAGAACCAGAGCAGGCCGATGAAGAAGCCGAGATCGCCGACGCGGGTGACGAGGAAGGCCTTCTTCATCGCCGCGGCGGCGGAGGGCTTGCGGTACCAGAAGCCGATCAGCAGGTAGGAGGAAAGTCCCACCAGCTCCCAGGCGACGAAGATGAGGAGCAGGCTGTTCGCCGCGACAAGGGCGAGCATCGAACCGGCAAAGAACGAGAGGAAGCAGAAGAAACGCGTGAAGTTGTCGTCCTCGTCCATGTAGCCGACTGAAAAGGCAAAGACGAGGAGGCTGATGAGGGAGACGGCGAACAGCATGATCGCCGAAAGCGGATCGAGCAGGAAGCCGAGGCGCGCCGTCGTTTCGCCGGAGGTGAACCACGCGAAGTTGAATGCCTCGCGGCCGCCTGCCGCCGCAAAGGCGGGGCTCATCGTCCGCGCGAGCGCGACAAGAGAGAGCGCGAACGCCGTCGCGATTCCTGCGAGGGCGGTCGCCGCCGAGGCGCGCCGCCAGGCGCGCGGAAAAAAGGCGGTGATTCCCGCCGCCGCAAAGGGGAGCAACGGAATCAGCCAGAGATTGCGGGAAATCCAGGACATCTTCAGCCTCCGCTTAGCCCTTCAATCCCGCGACCTCTTCGAGGCGGGAGGTGCGAAACCGCCGGTAGACGGCGATGATCAGGGCGAGTCCGACGGCGGCTTCCGCCCCGGCGATCGCGATCCCGAAGAGGACGAGCATCACGCCGTCCGTAGCCGCGGCGTCGCCGTAGCGCCAGAAGGCGACGAGGTTCACGTTGGCTGCATTGAGCATCATCTCGATCCCGACGAGGACGAGGATGATGTTGCGCCGCGTGAGCACGCCGGCGAGCCCGATGCTGAAGAGCGCCGCGGCGAGAAAGAGGTATTCGTGGAGCGTCGGCATCAGCGGAGTCACTCCTTGCGGGCGTGTTCGGACGATTCCTCGATCGCCACGAGAGCCGAGCCGACGAGCGCTGCGGTGAGCAGCAGCGCCATCGCAAGAAACGGCACGGCGTGGCGCGTGACCAGCAGCCGTCCGATCTCGGCAACCGGCAGGGCAGGCGCGGGATCGGGAGGTGGAGGCACCGCGACGCGATGCAGGCCAAAGCCCAGGACGACGAAGACGAGGGCGCTGAGCATCCATCCGGACCATTTGCCGCGGCTGAATGGCGCGCCGCGGTCGCCGAGGCGACTTGCGTCGTGCGTCACCAACAGGGCGAAGAGGATGAGCACCGAAATTGCGCCGACGTAGATGAGGAGCTGGACGGCGCCGAGAAAATCCGCGGAGAGCGTGAAGAGCAGCGCCGCGATGCCGGCGAAAAAGGAGATCAATGCGAGCGCGCAATGGATCATGTTGCGGCGCGAGATCGCAAGCAGGCCGCTCGCCAGCGTCCAGAACGTGATGAGGATGAAGGCGGTGCGCACGGGGTCAGGCGTAGTGGTAGTGGCGCGGACCGGTTTTTCCTGGGCGGACGAGGCGGCAAAGCCCGAAGTAGGCGCCGGCCATCAGCGCGCCGCCGAGGAACCACGCGGCGACGCGCGAGGGAAGATACATCCAGAGGCCCGCCGCCAGGACGTTCACGAGCGAGAGGGGCAGGAGAAACTTCCAGGCGAACGCCATGAGTTGGTCCACGCGCATCCGCGGAAAGCTGCCGCGCACCCAGATCATGAGCGCCATCAGCGCGAAGACCTTCAGGAAGAACCACGCCCACGACGGGAGCGGCCGAGGCCCCTGCCAGCCGCCGAGGAAAAGGGTTGCGCCGAGGCCGCAGACCGCGACCATTGTGATATATTCCGACATGAAAAAGAGCGCGAACTTGAAGCCTGAGTATTCGGTGTGATGCCCCGCGATGATCTCCGACTCGCCTTCGGGGATGTCGAACGGGGAGCGGTTCAGCTCGGCCAGCCCGGCGATCAAGTAGATCAGGAATCCCGACACCCCCCACGGCTGGAGGATATACCAGCCGCCCACCGTGTTCGCCAGATGCGCAACGGCGCGCGGGAGCCAGCCCGCGTCCGACGCGACCGTCAGCCCGAGGCGTTGGGATTCCACGATCTCGACGGTCGAGAGCGTGCCTGCGACCATCACCACCGTGAGCGCGGAGAGGATGAAAGGGATTTCGTAGGACACCATCTGGGCGATGGCCCGCATTCCGCCGAGGAGCGAGTATTTGTTGCGCGAGCCCCAGCCCGCCATGAAGACGGCGATCTGGCTGATCGAACCCGCCGCAAAAAAGAAGAGCACCCCAATGTGTAGGTTCGCCGCCGTCATGTTCCGTCCCATCGGAAGCACGGCGAGCACGAGGAAGGCGGGGACCATCACGAGGATGGGCGCCAGCGCGTGGATGAGCTTGTCGGCGCGGTCGGGGACGATGTCCTCTTTCGTCAACGTCTTGAGGCCGTCAGCCACGGGTTGAAGCAGGCCCGCGGGGCCCACCCGGTTCGGACCGAGACGGTTCTGGATGCGAGCGAGGAGCTTGCGTTCCGCCCAGGTGGTTGCCGCGAAAAGGAGAGGAAAAAGGATCGCGATCGGCCCCACGCAAAGGAGAACGCGCGCCCACGGCTCGAGCCCGGGAGACCGCGTGGCGGCCCAGCCGAGCACGAGGTCGCCGAATCTCACGAACATCTGATCCACCGTCTCGTACATGCGAAAGACCCACACCTTGGCGCAGCCGGAGGCCTCCTTCAACTTCATTCCGAAAAAACGAAAGGGCATGGAGCAAGAATGGAGGGGAGCAAGGAGCGCGAAGCGGGAAGCGGGAAGGAGGAGAGGAGAAACGGGAGACGGGAGACAGGAGGAACCGCGTCCCCTCGGGGCGCCCGGGCCTCTCCTTGATCGTCGTTGCCGAAGGAGCGGACGACGAAGCGCACATCCGTTCCGAAAGACAGGGCGAGGAAGCGGTTGGACGTGGCGGTGGTTTGTGCGAGAGTGCAGCCTCTCATGCGACAGCGTGCGGCGCTCGGCGTCCTTTTCTTCACGGTGTTTGTGGACCTGATCGGTTTCGGCCTGGTCCTGCCGTTGCTGCCGTTTTTTGCAACGCACTTCGGCGCAAGCGGCCTCGAGGTGGCGGCATTGGGCTCGGTGTTTTCGCTGATGCAGTTCCTCACGTCGCCTTATTGGGGGCGTCTTTCGGACCGATACGGACGCCGCCCGATCCTTCTGATCACGCTGTTCGGCTCGACGTTGTCGTATCTGGCGCTGCCCTTCTGCACGACGTTCGGCCAAATCTTCGCCTCGCGGGCGTTCGCCGGATTTTTCGGGGGCAACATCGCCGTGGCGAATGCCTACATTGCCGACATTACCACGCCCGAGACCCGCTCGAAAGGGATGGGTTTGATCGGTGCGGCTTTCGGGCTCGGCTTCGTCTTCGGCCCCGCACTCGGGGGCACGATTGCTTGGGCGGTGGAGCTTTCCCACGGGACGCCCGAACGGGTGTATCACGTCATCGGTTGGATTGCGGGCGGGATCTGCGGACTGAACGCCCTGGTCGCGTGGTGGCGTCTCGCGGAAAGCCGACGCCCCGACGCGGCGCCGATGGCGGGCGACATGCTCAGCCTGCATCTCGACGCGTGGAAGCGTGCCTTTGCGGAGCGGGGCGCCGCCTGGCTCATCCTGCTCTATTTTGCGCTCGGTTTCGGGTTCGCGGCCTTCGAGAGCCTCTTCGCGCTTCTGGTCAAGGAACCGCCTCTGGCCTATGACGTCAAACACGTGAACTATTTCTTTCTTTATGTGGGTCTTCTGACAGCGGCGGTGCAGGGTGGTTTGATCGGGCGGCTCGTCGCACGCTACGGGGAGCGCAAGCTGATCCTTGCGGCCTGCGGACTGTTCGTCGCCAGCCTTGGAGCGTTGCCCTTTGCGCTGCACCCTTGGAGTCTCCTTGCCGCGTTGGGCGCCCTTGCCGTCGGCCAGGGGTTGAACCGCGCGAGCGTCCTCGGTCTGCTTTCGGCCCGGGTGACGGATGAGGATCAGGGCGCCGTGCTGGGTGTGGCTCAATCCGCGGGAAGTTTCGCGCGCATCGTGGGGCCAGTGTCTTGCGGCGCGCTGTTCGACCACGCGGGGCACGCGGCGCCGTTCCTCCTTTCAGGCGGACTCGTTCTGGCGGCACTGGCCGTGGGGGGGTGCGTCCTGCGCGAGAGCGAGGGGGGCGCGGGATGAGTTTCTTCGGCCTCAGCGTCCCTTTCGGTAGGTTCTTCGGCATCGAGGTGCGGCTGCACTTCACCTTTTTCCTCTATGCGATCGTGCTCATCCGCGAGTTTGGAGAAAATACGTGGCTAGGGTTTTTGATCGTCGGAGGGCTTTACGCGAGCGTGCTGCTCCACGAGTTCGGCCACGCGCTCGCGGCGCGCTGGTGCGACGGCGAAGCCCCGCTCATCATCCTCTGGCCGCTCGGGGGTCTGGCGGTGTGCCGTCCGCTCTTCAACCCCACGGCGCACCTCCTCACTTCGGCGGCGGGCCCGGCGGTTTCGGTGGCGCTCTGGCTGGGGCTTGGGGCGCTGGTCCGCATCCCTTCCGGGCTTTGGGACACGTGGCCGCTCCTGCATCTTTGGCTGGCGAAGGTCGCCGGACTCAACGGGATGCTCGTCTTTTTCAATCTGATTCCCGCGTTTCCGATGGACGGCGGACGGATCCTGCGCGACGCGCTCTGGCATTTCACCCGCGTGGAACGGGCGACGGCGGTGGCCGTGGGGATCGGGCGCGTATTGGCTGCCTGCGGGATCGTCTGGGGAATTTTTTCCGGAGACTATTGGCTCAGCATTCTCGCCGTCTTCATCTTCATGATGGGTTCCGCGGAGCAGCAGACCCTCGCGTGGCAGGGGCCGGTCCAGCCGTTTTCGATTCTGGAACGCCTGCGCCGAGGGCGGCGGCGGCGGGCGTTTCGCGAGGCGCACGCGCCGTTTCTCGGTGAATCGGTGGCCTTCCACCGTTGCGCGACCTGTGGGGTCACGGAACTTGAGGCGCCGCACGAGATCTTTCGCGTGGCGAGCGACGGCGAGGAATACTGTGCGAAGCACCTGCCGCGGAACGACCTCTGACCGACGGCATCTTTGTCGTCAGGAGGTTCCGTCGGGCCGATCGTTGCGGACTGCGGGCGGCTGCAACTTTCTCCTCGGCCTCTTCTTCTGCTCGACGGCCTCGTTCTCGCTCATGGGTCGCGCTCCCGTTCGAGCGTCACCCGATTCCTCCGCTCCTACGGTCTCATCTTCCGGTCGTGAGAATGCTGTTGAAAAGCGTTGAGACGGCATGCATTCGAAAACGCTTCTGAGCCGTGTCGGAACAGGCGTGCCTGCCAGGATTTTTCTGAAAACTGTGAAATTGGAAGGTTTGCGTTCCCGCGAGCCGCCTGGATTCCTCCTTTTCCCACGTTCTCGAGCGGCGACCGGCAAATCGTCTGCGTCCTCGCCTCCGATCGCGTGAAGGAAAAGTGTTGCGCGGAAGGAGGAGGCTTCCGTAGGATGCGCCGCCTTGGTTTTCGGCCAAGACTACGAACGGCCCTTAGAGGCCATCTCAACACTCAACCCCCCAACGGCTTGCGCCGTGCCGGGACGGGCCTTGGCTCGCGCCGGTGTGCAACCTCAGACTCCCCATGACAGAACTCTCCATCAGCGAGTTGCTCGAAGCGGGGGTCCACTTTGGTCATCAGACCGATCGGTGGAACCCTCGAATGCGCCCGTTCATCTTCGGAGCGCGCAACGGCATCCACGTCATTGACGTCACCCAAACCCAGCAAAAGATTAAGGAGGCGGTGGATTATCTCCAGGGCCTGCTCCTGAAGGGGGGTGAGATCCTTTTCGTCGGCACCAAGAAGCAGGCGAAGGAGGTCATCCGCGAGGTGGCCGACCGATGCCATATGCATTGCGTCACCGAGCGCTGGCTCGGAGGGACGCTCACCAACCTCCGCACCATCCGCAAAAGCGTGGGACGCCTGAAGGAGATCGAGCGCATGCAGAACGATCCGTCGTTCGGCAAGCTTGGCAAGAAGGAGGCCGCCAGCCTCCGCCGCGAGGCCGCGCGCCTCCATCGCAATCTCGATGGCATCCTCCGCATGGAGCGGCTTCCCGAGGCGATGTTCGTGGTGGATGTCGTTCATGAAAAGAATGCCGTCGCCGAAGCCCGTCGCTTGAAGATTCCGATCGTGGCGCTTGTGGATACCGACGCCGATCCCACACTCGTCACGCATCCGATCCCCGCGAACGACGACGGCATCCGCGCCGTGAAGACGGTCGTGGCGCATTTCGGAGAGGAGCTCCCCTCGTCCCGCATGCATTTCGAGCGGATGCATCCTCAGAAGGTCGCAGAAGCGGACGACGCTGCGGCAGTGAAGCCCGAAGCCGCGAAGGGAGAAAGCTCGGAGGCGGACCTCGAGGCGGTCGGCGATTGATTTTAACGCGGGCGCCTCCTGTGGGGAGGTCGCGCGCGCGCGGCATCCGTCCGATCGGGGCGCCCCTGAATTTAAGAAATAACGATATGATCACCGCCAAACTCGTTCAGCAGCTCCGCGAGAAAACCAACGCCGGGATGATGGACTGCAAGAAGGCCCTTGAGGAAACTCAGGGCGACCTCGCCGCCGCCGAAGTTGCGCTGCGCAAGCGGGGGATCGCCACCGCTGCCAAGAAGGCCGGGCGCGTCGCGAAAGACGGCGCGATCGCCTCCTACATCCATCTCGGCGGCAAGATGGGGGTTCTTCTGGAGATCAACTGTGAAACCGACTTCGTTGCCAAGACCGACAAGTTCAGGGATTTTGTCAAAGACATCGCCCTGCACATTGCCGCGGCCAAACCGATTTGCGTGACGCGCGAGGAAGTGCCCGCCGCCCTCGTCGCGAAGGAGAAGGATATCGCCCGCGCGCAGGTGAAAGACAAACCGCCGCAGATCGTTGAGAAGATCGTCGAGGGCAAGTTGGACAAGTATTATTCGACCGTTTGCCTCCTCGAACAGGCGTTCATCAAGGACCCCGACAAGACGATGAAGGACTTGTTGACCGCAAAAATCGCCGAGCTCGGCGAAAACATCGTCATCAAGCGGTTTGTGATCTACGAGCTTGGCCAGAGCGACGCCGCCGTTTGACGTTTGTCGGAGAGGCGCCGAAGCGGAGGCGCGCCTCGTGCGGATTTGCGGATCAGCTTCGCGCCATCGGCTTCCCCGGTTCGTCGGGAAGCAGCTTGCCGCCCCAGCCGAGGATTTTGGCCTTGGCGGCCTCCGCTTCGGCTTCCGGGATCTGGCCGTTTCGCTGGAAATACATCGAGAGACTGACGCGTGCGAACTGGTCCTGCGGGTTCAGCGCCACGGCCTTTTTGCCGGCTTCGACCGCCTCGGGGTGGCGTTTCGCCTTCATTAAAGCCATGCCGAACGAGTGCCAGGCCTCGAAATGGTCGGGAGCGAGTTCCGTCGCTTTCTGAAAACAGGCGACCGCCTGATCGAGTTCGCCGAGCGCAACAGCGGCGCTCCCGTCCTCCATGAGTTCGTCGAGTGTCATGCGCGCAGGATGCCATGAGACTCAGGGGTCTGCAACCGAGAGCCGGGGGTATCCCAACGCGCATCCCGACGAGGCGGATCACGCCTTGGCGTCCGCGCGAAGCAGGCCGCCCGGGTCACAGCATCTGCGCGGGGTCCACGTCCACGGTGACCCGGACATCTCCGTCCCGCGGCCAATCGGCAAGCATCTCGCCGATCTCCTCCTTGCGCCCCTTGCGGCGGCTGTCGCGGAGCAGAAGGTGGAAGCGGTGGCGTCCACGCAGGCGGGCGATCGGCGCGGGGCTGGGACCGAGCAGGCGCACGGAGGAGCCGATGCGGCGTTCGAGCGCCTCGCGGAATTTCTTCGCGGCGAACTCCGCCTTGCTCGTCTGCGCGGAAGTGAACTCGATTTTGGTGAGATGGTTGAAAGGCGGGTAATCAAGCTGCTCTCGAAAACGCGTTTCCTCCTCGTAAAACCCCACGAAATCCTGCCGCCGCCCGAACTGGATCGCCGAGTGGTGCGGGGTGAAACTCTGGACAATCACCTCGCCTTCGAGATCGCCGCGCCCCGCACGGCCCGCGACCTGGGTGATCTGCTGGAAGGTGCGTTCGCCGGCGCGGAAATCGGGGAGGTGCAGCCCGAGATCGGCATAGACGATTCCGACGAGGGTCACGCGGGGAAAATCGAGTCCCTTGGCGATCATCTGCGTGCCGAGGAGGAGGTCGAGGCGGCCCATGCGGAAGCGGAGCAGGGTGCGTTCGTAATCCGCGCGGCCGGTCATGGTGTCGGAATCCATGCGGGCGACGCGCGCCTGAGGGAAACAAGTCTTTACCGCTTCTTCGAGTTTTTCCGTTCCGAATCCTTGAAACCGGATCGAGGGATCGCGGCACTCCGGCTGCGGACAGAGGCGTGGCGCGGGTTGGCGATGGCCGCAGAAGTGGCAGAGGAGGATCTGGTCAGCGCGATGGTAGGCGAGCGCGACGCTGCAGTCGGGGCAGATCGCCACGTAGCCGCATTTGCGGCAGAGGAGGCTCGCCGAGTAGCCTCGGCGGTTGAGGTAAAGGATGATCTGCTCGCCGCGTTCGAGTCGGGTGAGGATCGCGTCGTGGAGACTTTGAGAAAACACCGAAAGCCCTTTCTGGCGGAGGATTTCGACGCGCATATCCACCACGCGCACCCGCGGCAGCTTTCGTCCGTCTATGCGCTCCGGCAGGCGGCAGAGTTCGTACTTGCCCGCGCGGGCGTTGTGGAACGATTCGAGCGAAGGGGTGGCGGAACCGAGCACGACTGCGGCGCCCTCGAGGCGACCCCGCATCACAGCCACATCGCGCGCGTGGTAGCGGGGCATCTCCTCCTGTTTGTAGGTCGCTTCATGCTCTTCGTCCACGACGAGGAGTCCGAGGTCGCGCACGGGAGCGAAGACGGCGGAGCGCGCGCCGATGACGATGCGCGCCTCGCCGGAACGGATGCGCTGCCATTCGCGGAAGCGTTCGCCTTCCGAGAGGCCGCTGTGGAGGACGGCGAGAGGGTGAGCGGTTTCGGATTTCCGGGCTTCGGCCGGAGGCGTTGCTGCCGCGGAATCCGCGTCGGTTTCGAGCCGCGCGCCCGACGAGGGCGCATGGGAAGGCGTCGCCAAGGCAAAACGGGCGCGGAAGCGCTCGACCGTCTGCGGGGTGAGCGAGATTTCGGGCACCAGAACGATGGCGCCTTTGCCGGCGCGGAGGACGTCGGCAATGGCCTGAAGATAGACCTCGGTTTTTCCACTGCCCGTCACGCCGAAGAGCAGGATCGGTTTCGGGGATTTCGCACGTGCAACAGCGCACACGCGCTCCAGCGCGGCGGCTTGCGCGGGGGTGAGCGGCAGCGGACGGCTGGGGAGCGTCGCGGCGAACGCCTCGTCGAGTTCGGGGTCGGCGCGGGGCTTCACCTTGCGCATGGAAGCTCGGCGGCGAACGACGGACGGCGCCGCTGCGCGGAGGCAGAGATCGAGCGGGCAGAGGTAGTAAGCGGACATCCAGCGCGCAAGCTGGAGCACGGGCGCGGAAAGGACCGGAGTGTCGCCGATCACGTCGTAGACCGGCTTTAACACGACGCATTCCGACGCCACGCCGTTGGGACGCAGGGCGACGACGGTGCCGTCGAGCACGCGCCGGCCGAAAGGGACGCGCACACGCGCGCCTTCGACAACTCGCGAGGCGAGCGAAGGCGGGACGAAGTAGTCGAACTCCTGATTGAGACGCAGGTCCACACGCACGACGGCGATGCGGCCTTTCGGGGCGGTCGTCAGGGATACGGCGGCGCCTTCCATTTCGGAAGGATTTAAGCGTGTCGGCGGCGGCTTGTCATCGGAGAACGCGCGCGATTTACGCGTCCGCCGGACGACTGAGCCGCATCTTCGTTCCACGCTTCTGGCGTCACCCGCCGGCGGGTCGTCTGTCGTTCCATGCTTGCAGCCCGGCGGCGCGCGTCCGAGGCTCAAGGGCCTTCGTGGCGGACGCTTTCCATCCTCGACGCATCCGAGCCCTCTGGCTCTGCGGCATCCTTCACGCGTTCACGCACCTCTACACAACGGCCCTCTTTCCGCTCTATCTGATCCTCCAGCGGGATCTGCGTCTGGCGGGCGAGGCGCAGGCGACGTTCCTCGTGACGGCGCTCGGGTTTGCCTACTGCCTCGCAAGCCTGCCGATGGGCGTTCTCGCCGACCGCGTGGACCGCCGTTTCCTTCTCGGGGCGGGGCTTGCGGCGAACGGGCTGGCGTTCATCGGGCTTTCCCAAGCGCCTTCCTACGGTTGGGCGATCGCGTTTGCCATGGCGGCCGGTCTGGCGGGAAGCTTCTTCCATCCCGCGGCGACCTCGATGGTTGCCGACCTCTTTCCCGACCAACGTGGGAAAGCGCTGGGGCGCGTTGCGATCGGCGCGGCGTTCGGGTTCTGGTTCGGTCCTGCCTACTCGGGCTGGCGTGCGACGAGCGCGGGCTGGCGCGCGCCGGTGCTCGAGCTCGGCCTGATGGGCCTCGCGATGGCCGTTGCCTTCTTTCTGCTCGCGCCTCCGGCACCGGCGCAACCGCATCCTTCGGAGGCGCATCCGCATCGGCATCCTTCGCTTTCGCGGGCGGGGTTCTGGGCGCTCATCGTCCTTGCGGGATGGCTTTTCAGCTTCCGCGACTTCGCCGCGGCGGGAGTGGCGACCACCCTTTCCCTTTTTCTTCAACACGCGCGCGGCTTCGACGCGGCCGCCACGGGCGTTCTCCTCGGCGGGATGTGCCTGGTCTCGCTGGTGAGCAACCCGCTCTTCGGCGCGATGAGCGATCGCGTGCGCCTCCGCCTCGCCGCCGCGCTGATCGGCCTCGCGGCGGTTGCGATCGCGTTCGTCCCCTGGGTTTCCCGGGCCTGGTTGGTTCCCCTCCTTCTCTTCCACATGTTTTTCTTCATGGCGAACTTCCCGGTGGTGGAGGCTGCGCTTATGGAGGCGGTCCCCGCCAAGACGCGAGGGCGCGTCTTCGGGCTGTTCTTTACGATTTGCGGCACGATCGGAAATAGCGCTCACTGGGTTTCCGGAGGTCTTGTGCAACGATTGCCTGACCAAACGTCGCAGGCCTATACGCCACTCTTCTTCGGCTGGGCGGTGCTGATGCTTCTTTCGATTTCCGGTCTGACGGTCCTCAACGCGATCCGCCATCGCCCCCGCCTCGCCGAGGATGCATGACCCATGCGGAAGCTCTGTATTTTTGTCGGGATGACGGCACTCGGCCGGCTCGGCTGGTGGCTGGCCGAGGGATGGGGCATGGTCCCGGCGTGCTGTCTCTGCGGAGTCGGCGTGTGCCTGGGCTGGCCCTCACGGCGCCCCCGTACAAGATGCAGTCCCTCATCTCCGGCGCGCACCGCGCGGCTGCTGGGGTAGGCGTCCGGAGCGGGGAAACGGAAGGCGGCGCGCCTGCCCTGCAGGCCGACGGCCTCGTCGCTCACCCGATCTGCACGAAAACCTGCCCCTCCTCGACCTTGACGGGCCAGGTGCGGAGCGGCTCGCGGGCGGGGCGGCGCGTGGCGGCCCCGGTTCGGAAATCGAAGCAGCCGTTGTGCTTGGGGCACTCGATTACGTTCCCGATGACGAAGCCGTCGGCGAGGTGCACCTTCTCGTGCGTGCAAAGGCCATCGGTGGCGAAGTACTCGTCCTCGGCGGTGCGGTACACGACGAATGTGCGGTCGCCGTGGTCGAAGCGGCGAAGATCGTCCGGCTCGATCTCGTCCGCGGCGCAAACCCTGATCCATTCGGAAGCCATGGCGATCAGGCGGAGGAGAGGACCGCGGAGGCGGCCTCGAGGCCCGGACGCGGGTGAGAGGGGATCGGGCGCCTCACGAAGTAGGCGGGGTCCTTCATCTGGCGGAGTACGGTGGGGATGATCTCCCGGTAGGCAGCCCAGAGGCTCGGGTAGGCGGGAGGCATGTCGGCCTTGAGCTCTTCGTGGAGCGCCGGCAGGGCGTGGTACGGGACCGACGGGAACATGTGGTGCTCCACGTGGTAGTTCATGTTCCAGTAGAGGAAGCGGTTCGCGAGGCAGATGTGCACCGTGCGGCAGTTGAGGCGGTGGTCGAGCACGTCCTCGGCGAGGCCGGCGTGCTGGGTGAGGCCGAAGACGACCATCAGCCATGAGCCGTAGAGCGCGGGGAGGCCGACGTACATCAGCGGGAGGATGCTGCGGATCGCGACCGACCAGCCGATGACCGCGAGGTAGATCGCAATGTGGATGCGGGAGGTCCAGAAGATGGTCTTCTCCTCTCCCGCCGGGATGTAGTCGCGCTCGGCGGCCGTCATGCGCCCGAAACAGTGGCGGAGCATCCGCCCAAGGTCCGTGGGAGTGCTCTTCAGGTGGACGAAGTTGAGGATCATCATCAGGACGTTCGGGGGGCGGGGGACGGCGATCTCGGGATCGCGCCCGACGATGATCGTGTCGGTGTGGTGGCGGGCGTGGCTCCAGCGCCACGGGATGGGTGCACGGACCACCATGAAGCTGGCGATCTGGTAGACGACCTCGTTCATCCACGGCGTCTTGAAGGCGGTGCCGTGGCCGCATTCGTGCCAGCGGGAGTCGCTCGTGGAGCCGTAGAGCACGCCGTAGGCGGCGAAGCAGGGCACCGCCCACCAGGTGCCCCAGGCGAGGTAACCGAGCGTGCCGGTGAGGGCGAGGAGGCCGAACCAGATCAGGGTGTCGCGGATCGCCGGGCCGTCGCGCCGCTGCATCAGCTCCTTGAGGCGCTTGCGCGAGATCGGGCAGGTGTACCACTGCGCGTTGGCGAGCTTGCGCTCCAAGGCACGCTGGTTCTCGGGGCCGTCGAGGGCGTAGTTGCGGTACATGGGGCGGGTCATGTGGGGCTCCGGGGGCTCCGGTCGAGGCGTCCTCACGAACGAGGATGGTCCAAGCTAATCCCGGTCGGCTCCGCCGTCAAAAAAAATCGCGGTCGCGCGCCGGCATGAGCAGAGGCAATCTCGCTGCCGTCGGGCATAAGCCTTTCCATTGACTCCCGAACGGGTGCCTGCCATCCTGCCGGCGAGTTTTCCAGGCCGCGGTCGCGGCCCTCTTTCCAATCCCCCAATCAGAGATCCATTCCATGCCAAGGCTCCCGGACGTCAAAAAGGTCATGATTCTCGGCTCGGGTCCGATCGTTATCGGACAGGCGTGCGAGTTTGATTACTCGGGCACGCAGGCCTGCAAGGCGCTGCGCGAGCTCGGCTATCAGATCCTCCTGGTGAACTCGAACCCCGCGACGATCATGACCGATCCCGGGACGGCGGATATCACCTATATCGAGCCGTTGAACGTTTCGACGCTCGCCGAAATCATCGAGAAGGAGCGTCCAGACGCGCTGTTGCCGAATCTTGGAGGGCAGACGGCGCTGAACCTCAGCTCCGAACTGGCAAAGGCGGGTGTGCTGAAGAAGTTCGGCGTGCGGGTCATCGGTGTGGACCTCGACGCCATCGAGCGCGGGGAGGACCGCATCGTTTTCAAGGAGACGATGAAAAAGCTGGGGATCGCCCTGCCGAAAAGCGCTCCGGCCTACAGCGTCGAAGAAGCCGAAAAAATCGCGGGCGAGATGGGCTATCCGGTGGTGATCCGCCCCGCCTACACCCTCGGCGGCACCGGAGGCGGCCTGGTGTACAACGTCGAGGAACTGAAGGCGGTCGCCGCGCGCGGGATTGCCGCCAGTCTCGTCCATCAGATCCTCGTGGAAGAGTCCGTGCTCGGCTGGGAGGAACTGGAGCTCGAAGTGGTGCGCGACGCGAAGTCGCAAAAGGTCACCGTCTGCTTCATCGAGAACGTGGACGCCATGGGCGTGCACACGGGCGATTCCTTCTGCGTGGCGCCGATGCTCACCATCGCTCCCGAACTGCAGAAAAAACTTCAGGACTACGCCTACCGCATTGTGGAGGCGATCCAGGTGATCGGCGGCACGAACGTTCAGTTCGCGCATGATTCGAAAACGGGGCGCGTGGTGATCATCGAGATCAACCCGCGCACGTCGCGTTCCTCGGCGCTCGCTTCGAAGGCGACAGGTTTTCCGATTGCCCTCGTCTCCGCGAAGCTTGCGGGGGGAATGACCTTGGACGAAATCCCCTACTGGCGCGCGGGCACGCTCGACCGCTACGAGCCTTCGGGAGACTACGTGGTGGTCAAGTTTGCGCGTTGGGCGTTCGAGAAGTTCAAGGACGCGAAGGACAAGCTCGGCACCCAGATGCGCGCGGTGGGCGAGGTGATGGGCATCGGCAAGACCTACAAAGAGGCGTTCCAGAAGGCCATCCGCTCGCTCGAAAACGGGCGCTACGGCCTCGGTTTCGCCAAGGATTTCCATCAGCTCCCGTTGACGGAGCTGCTCGTGCGGCTCAACGAAGCGACCAGTGAACGGCAGTTCCTCCTCTACGAGGCGATCCGGAAGGGCGCCGATCTCGGCGACCTCACCGCACGCACGCACATCAAGCTTTGGTTCCTCCAACAGATGAAGGAGCTTGTGGAGCTGGAGGAGGAAATCCTTCGCCACAAGGGCGGCGCGCTTCCCGGCGAACTCCTCGAACGCGCCAAGAAGGACGGCTTCGCCGACCGCTACCTCGCGAAGATCCTCGGCAAGACGGAGGCGGAAATCCGCGCGGCGCGCCTCGGGCGTGGCGTGGCGGAACGTTGGAACGCGGTGCCGGTCAGCGGCGTCAAGAGCGCCGAATACTATTATTCAACCTACCACGGCGACGACCAGGTCGCCACGAGCAGAAAGCGCAAGGTGATGGTCCTTGGCGGCGGCCCCAACCGCATCGGGCAGGGGATCGAGTTCGACTACTGCTGCGTCCACGCCGCCCTCGCGCTGCGCGACGCGGGCTATGAGTCTATCATGGTCAACTGCAATCCGGAGACGGTTTCGACGGATTACGACACGGCGAACAAGCTCTACTTCGAGCCGTTGACTGTCGAAGACGTGCTCTCCATCTACGAGAAGGAGAAGCCGGAGGGCGTGATCGTGCAGTTTGGCGGTCAGACGCCGCTGAACATCGCCGCTGATCTTGCCGCCGCGGGTGTGCACATCCTCGGCACGCCTCCCGCGACGATCGCTTTCGCGGAGGACCGCGACCTATTCCGCCAGAAGATGCGCGACCTCGGCATCCCGATGCCCGAATCGGGGATCGCGCGCTCTCCCGAGGAGGCCCTCGAGGTCGCACGCAAAATTGGCTATCCGCTGATCGTTCGCCCCTCGTTTGTCCTTGGCGGACGCGGCATGGAGGTCGTCTACGACGAGGCGATGCTGAAGCATTATGTGACCGTCGCGGCGGCGGTGACTCCCGATCTCCCGATCTACGTGGACCGCTTCCTCGACAACGCCCTCGAATGCGAGGCGGACGCTATCGCCGACGGCACGGAGGCCTTCGTGCCCGCGGTGATGGAGCACATCGAGCTGGCGGGGATCCACTCGGGCGACTCCGCGTGCGTGATCCCGCCGGTGAGCATCCCGCCCAAACATCTCGACACGATCCGCGAATACACGCGGCGGATCGGGTGCGGGCTCGGCGTGGTCGGACTGATGAACGTCCAGTATGCGATCGCGTGGGACACGGTCTTCGTGCTGGAGGCGAATCCGCGGGCCTCGCGCACCGTGCCGCTCGTCTCCAAGATCTGCAACCTCCAGATGGCGCGCGTCGCGACCGAGCTGATGCTCGGGAAGAAGCTCTCCGAGCTGAAGCTCCGGGTCGTCACGCCGCCGTATTACGGAGTGAAGGAGGCGGTGTTCCCCTTCAACATGTTTCCCGAGGTGGATCCCGTGCTCGGCCCCGAGATGCGCTCCACCGGGGAAGTGCTCGGCCTGGCCAAATCGTACGGCCTCGCGTTCTACAAGGCGGAAGATGCGGCGGGCGGCCCTCTGCCCACACGGGGAACGGTGCTGATCACCGTCAACGAGCAGGACCGTCCGGCCGTGCTCGAAGTCGCGCGGCAGTTCGAGGCAATGGGTTTCCGCATCTTGGCCACGACCGGCACCGGCGCCTGTCTCCGCGACGCAGGGGTGCAGGCGGAGGTCATCGCCCGTCTGCACGAAGGGCGTCCGAATATCCTGGACGCCCTGACGAACGGCGAAATCCATCTCGTGATCAACACGCCGGCGGGGCGAAAGAGCATGCATGACGATTCCTATCTCCGGAAGGCGGCCATCCGGTATCGGGTGCCTTACATCACCACGTTGTCGGCCGCGCTCGCTGCCGCCAAGGGCATTCGCGCCCGCCAGCAGGGCGCCGAACAGGTGCGCTCGCTGCAGGAATACCATCGCGCTCTCGGCGCATGAGGCGGCGTCGAGGCGAGGGGCGCGCAGACGGAGGGGGTCATCTCGCGGATCGCTTCCGCAAGGGGCCCGCGGTTTGCGCGCCTTTCACGACACCACGAGGTTTACGACCTTTCCGGGAACGACGACGACCTTGCGGATGGTTTTTCCGGCACAGAGGACGCGGACCTTTTCGCTCGCGCGTGCCAGAGCCTCGATTTCCTGCGGCGTAGCGCCGGCGAGGACCGTCAGACGGTCGCGGAGCTTGCCGTTGACCTGAATGGGGATCTCGACTTCTGTCACGGCGAACCATTTCGGATCCCACGTCGGCCACGGTTCGTAGGCGAGGGTGCGCTCTCCGCCGAGCAGGCGCCAAAGTTCTTCCGCGAGATGCGGAGCGAACGGCGCGAGGAGAAGGAGAAACGTCCGCATCGCGGCGCGAGGGCGGACGCTCCACGCCATCGCCTCGTTGACGAAGACCATCAGGGCCGAGACCGCGGTGTTGAACCCGAGCGTGTCGAGGTCCTCGGTGACCTTTCGGATGGCGCGGTGCAGGGCGGCCTGCTGTTCCGCCGTCGGCTCGGCGTCCTGAATGGCGGCATGCGGGCGTACGCCGCCAAGCGCCTTTTCCGCAGCGGCGCCTTCATGGCCGGCGAGGGTCAGCGCCTGCTCGAACGCCTCGACGCTCGCCTCGTCGGTGAAAAGGCGCCAGACGCGGCCGAGGAAGCGATAGACGCCTTGGAGCCCCTGAGTGCTCCACGGTTTGGCGGCTTCGAGCGGCCCCATGAACATCTCGTAGAGACGGAAGGCGTCGGCGCCGCACTCGGCGACCACTGCGTCGGGGTTGATTACGTTGCCGCGCGACTTGGACATTTTCTGGTTGTCCTCGCCGAGGATCATTCCCTGGTTGACGAGGCGTTGAAACGGTTCGGGGGTGGAGACGAGGCCGAGGTCATGAAGCGCTTTGTGCCAGAAGCGGGCGTAGAGGAGATGGAGCACGGCGTGCTCGGCGCCTCCGACGTAAAGATCCACCGGCATCCATGCGCGCTCTTTTTCGCCATTGACGAAACCGGACGGGTTTTTGGGGTCGAGAAAGCGCAGGTAGTACCAGCAGGAGCCGGCCCACTGCGGCATGGTGTTCGTCTCGCGTTTCGCGGCGCCGCCGCACTTCGGACAGGGGCAGCTCACCCACTCGGCCGCCTTGGCCAGCGGCGGTTCGGCGTTGCCCGTGGGCGTGTAGTTCCTCATCTCCGGCAGGAGCACCGGAAGCTGGTCATCGGAGACGGGCAGGCTGCCGCATCGCGCGCAGTGGACGATGGGAATCGGTTCGCCCCAGTAGCGTTGGCGGGAGAAGAGCCAGTCGCGGAGTTTGTACTGAACCTTCGGCGCGCCGAGGCCCTGTTCGGCGAGCCAGGCGGCGATCTTCTTTTTGGCCTCGGGAGTCTTTAGGCCGGTGATGAGGCCGGAATCCACGCTCACCCCGTCGCCGACGAAGCCGAGCGGTTCAGATCCGTCAAGAGGCCGCACGACGGTGCGGATGGGGAGGCGGTGCTCCTTCGCAAACGCGAGATCGCGTTCGTCGTGGGCGGGGACGGCCATGATCGCGCCGGTGCCGTAGCTCATCAGGACGTAGTCGGCGATCCAGAGGGGAATTTCCTCGCCGTTGACCGGATTGACGGCGTGGCCGCCGGTGAAGACGCCGGTCTTTTCCTTCTCCAACGCGGTGCGTTCGACCTCGCTCTTGCGTGCGGTCTCGGCGCGATAGGCGGTCACGGCGACCCTTTGCCCGGTGGTCGTCACACGATCCACAAGAGGATGCTCGGGGGCGAGGACCATGAAGGTAGCGCCGAAGAGGGTGTCGGGACGCGTCGTGAAGACGCGGAGCGCTTCGCCCTTTGCGGGACCGTCGGCGATCGTGAAGCTCACTTCGACGCCTTCGCTGCGCCCGATCCAGTTGCGCTGCTGTTCCTTGATGGACTCGGGCCAGTCCACGAGGTCGAGGTCCTGGAGCAGGCGGTCCGCGTAGGCGGTGATCTTCAGAATCCACTGGCGTAGCGGGCGGCGGTAGACGCCCGGATGACCTTTGCGATCGCAGGAGCCGTCGGCGTTGACCTCCTCGTTGGCGAGGACGACCTTGCAACCGTCGCACCACCAGACGGGGACTTCGGCTTCGTAGGCGAGGCCTTTCTTGTAGAGCTGGAGAAAGATCCACTGCGTCCAGCGGAAATACGACGGGTCGGTAGTGTCTACTTCGCGATCCCAGTCGTAGCTGAAGCCGAGCATCTGGATCTGCCGCCGGAAAGTGTCCACGTTCTTCTTCGTGGTGACCGCCGGATGCGTTCCCGTGTCCATTGCGTATTGCTCGGCGGGCAGGCCGAAGGCGTCCCAGCCCATGGGGTGCAGGACGTGCATCCCGCGCATGCGGCGGTAGCGGCAGAGGATGTCGGTGGCCGTATAGCCTTCGGGATGGCCGACGTGCAGACCCGCGCCGGAAGGGTAGGGGAACATGTCGAGCACGTAGGATTTCGGGGCGTATGCGTCATCGGCGGAGGGCGCCACGGCGCGTCCGTGGCGTCGCCGGAAAGGATGGTCTTCCGGAAGGGATTCTCCCGGATCGAAGGCGCGGAACGTGGCGTTCCTGCGCCAATAGCGCTGCCATTTCGGCTCGATGAGAGGAAAGGGGTACTGCCGTCGCATGAGAGGCGGCGAGGATGGATTCAAGAGCCCTCCCTCGCAAGCGCGAAGGCGGGGAGCGTTGTCCGATCCCTCGCCGCGCGCCGCCTCCGCCCGCGTTTCGTCCGCTGAGGATGGTCGGGGAGAGGCTGTGCGGTGCGCTTATTCCAGCGCTTCGCGCAAGGCCTGACCGACGTCACGGATTGCGACGAACTTCAGCCGCCGGCGCACGTCTTTCGGAATTTCTTCGAGATCGCGAAGGTTTTTCCTGGGGAGAAGGATTTTTCGGATGCCGGAGCGCGCGGCCGCGAGGGCCTTTTCTTTCACGCCGCCGACTGGGAGGACGCGTCCGAGCAGGCTGATCTCGCCCGTCATCGCCACGTGGGGAAACGTTTTACGCCCCGTGAGGAGCGAGGCGAGCGCGACGGCGAGAGCGACGCCGGCGGAAGGGCCGTCCTTCGGGGTGGCGCCGCTGGGGATGTGGATGTGGAGATCGCTTTTCTCGAAAATCTCGGACGCGATTTTCAGGCGGGTCGCGTGCGCCTTGACGTAGGAAAGCGCCGCCTGGGCGGATTCGCGCATCACGTCGCCGAGGGACCCCGTGAGAATGAGGTTTCCCTTGCCCGGCACGCGGATGGCTTCGACGAACAGCACTTCGCCACCGGCGGGAGTCCAGGCGAGACCGGTGGCGACGCCCGCCTCGGAGGTACGTTCGGCGCTTTCGTTGAAGAAACGGACGAGGCCGAGAAAGCCATGGAGATCGGAGGGGTGGAGGGTCATGCGCCGGCGTTTGCGTTCGACGATGAGGCGCCCGGCCTTCCGGCAGAGGGAGGCGATCTCGCGGTCGAGATTGCGTACGCCTGCTTCGCGCGTATAACCGGCGAGCAGGGCGCGCACGGTGGCAGCCGGGATGCGGACTTGGGAGTCCTTCAGGCCGTGCTCGTCGCGTTGGCGGGGGATGAGGTGGTCCGCGGCGATGTGGAGTTTTTCCTCGTCGGTGTAGCCGGGGATTTCGATGACTTCCATGCGGTCGCGGAGCGCGGGCGGAACCGGCTCCAGCCAGTTCGCAGTGGTGATGAACAGAACGCGGGAAAGATCGAACGGGACCTCGAGATAGTGGTCGGAAAACGTGAAGTTTTGGGTCGGATCGAGCACTTCGAGGAGGGCGGAGGAGGGATCGCCGCGGAAGTCGGCTCCCACCTTGTCAATCTCGTCGAGCATGAAAACCGGGTTGCTGGATTCCGCCTTGCGCAGGCCCTGGATGACGCGCCCGGGGAGGGCGCCGACATAGGTGCGGCGATGCCCGCGGATCTCGGCCTCGTCGCGGATGCCGCCGAGAGAGAAGCGGACGAACTTCCGTCCGAGGGCGCGCGCGATGCTCATCCCCAGGGAGGTCTTGCCGACGCCGGGCGGCCCCGCGAAGCAGAGGATGGGGCCTTTCTTGTCCGTCTTGAGCTTGAGGATGGCGAGGTGCTCGAGGATGCGTTCCTTGACCTTTTTGAGGCCGTAATGATCGGCGTCGAGGATCCGCCGCGCGCGCGCGACGTCCAGATGATCGGCGGTATGTTTCGTCCAGGGCATCGCGATGAGCCAGTCGAGATACGTGCGCGCCACGGTGTATTCGGCGGAGGCGGTGGGGATGATGGCGAGGCGTCCGAGTTCTTTGTCGGCGACCTTGCGGACTTCAGCCGGTATACCGGCCTTTTCGATCTTCTCCTTGAGTTCGCGGATTTCGCCGTTGCCGCTTTCGGCTTCTCCGAGTTCCTTGTGAATCTGGCGGATCTGCTCGCGGAGGATATACTCGCGCTGGTGCTTGCCCACTGCGTCCGAAACTTTCGTCTGGATCTCGGAGCCGAGCTGCAGAACGTCCAACTCCTTCTTGAGCAGAACGACGAGGCTTTTTAGGCGAGCTTTTACGTCCGCGTTTTCGAGGAACTTCTGCTTTTCCGGCGGTTGGAGGTTTAAATTGGCGGCAATGAGATCGGCGAGCTTGCCGGCGTCCTCCATGTTCAGCGCGGCGACCTTCATCTCGTCGGGGAGATGCGGAGAGAGGGTGATCACTTCGGAGAAAACCTTGGTCGCGTTGCGCGTGAGGGCTTCCATTTCGAGATCGGCGGTGATGACGTCTTCCACAGGCTGGATCGCGGCCTGAAGGAAGGAAGGCCCTTTCTCGCAGGAGAGGACGCGCGCGCGCTGGATTCCCTGGGCGAGGACGCGCGTGGTGTCGTCCGGAAACTTGAGCATTTTGAGCACGCGGGCGATGCAACCGGACCCGTAGAGATCCTGGGGGCCGGGGTCTTCCTGATCGGGTTTTTTCTGAAGTACGAGCAGCAGAAGGCGGTTGCCGGCGACCACTTCGTCCACGAGGCGCACGGAAGACTTCGTGTTGACGAGCAGCGGCGCCACCATAAAGGGGAATACCACCACGTCGCTGAGCGGCATGACGGGCAGCAACGAAGGCGGGGTCTCCTTTTCCTTGAGCGGAGACGCGGGAGGGCGCCGGTCGGATGGCACCTTCCCCTCGTCTGCGGACTCGGGCGGGGACACGGGCTCTTGCGGGGCAGACATGGGGTTAGCCGCCCTGGATGGCAACCTTACGCGGCGGGAGATCGAGTTTCGCCGGCTTGGACAACTCGATGGTGAGGAAACCGTTGGTCAGATCGGCCTTGATGCGGCACCCTTCCGCGGCGCGCGGAACGACGAAACGGCACTCGAAATCGCCGTAGTCGATTTCCATTTGGCGAAAGCGGCAGCGTCCGACGCGGCAGGGATCGGGGCGCCGTCCGCGCACGATCAAGGCGCGCTCGATGAGCGTGATGTGGAGATCTTCGCGGCTGACGCCGGCGAGTTCGATGCGGACCACAAACGATTCCTCGTTTTCGTAGACATCGGTGTTCGGCGCCCACCCGGCGCTCGAGGAGGGCGTCGAGAGGCGGACGAGATACAGCGAGCTCTGGAGGTGATGCGCGAAGCGCCGGGCCACGGGCCCACTTTAGCAGCGCGCGTGCCTTGGCGCAACGGCGGAGGGGGCGAGTGTCGCTGCGGCTTTGGGCGTGCATCTCCGGGCCGGCGATGCTTCGCTTCGCGCCTCCATGTTCGAATCCCTGACCCAACGCCTTCAGGATGTCTTCCGGAACCTCCGGGGCATGGGAAAACTGTCGGAAGCCAACATCGCCTCCGCACTGCGCGAGGTGCGCCTGGCGCTGGTTGAGGCGGATGTGAACTACGACGTGGCGGTGGCGTTCGTCGAGGCGGTGGGGAAGAAGGCGCTCGGGCGGGAGGTGTTGCGCAGCATCAGCCCCGGCCAACAGGTGATCAAGGTGGTCCATGAGGAGCTCGTGGCATTGCTCGGTGGGGCGGTGGCACCGCTCGCGGTGGAGGGCTCGCCGCTCGCGATCCTGCTCGTGGGGTTGAACGGCTCGGGAAAAACCACCACGGCAGGCAAGCTCGCGCGACGTTTGATTTCCGCGGGACGCCAACCGCTGCTTGTGGCGTGCGACGTGTATCGCCCCGCGGCGCGGGAACAGCTCCAGGCCGTGGGTGCCCAGGCAGGGGCGCCGGTCTTTACGCTGCCGGGCGAGTTGGACGTCGCTCGCATCGCCGCGCGCGCCTTCGATTTCGCAAAGGCCCAGGGAAGAAACCTCCTCGTGTTCGACACCGCGGGACGATTTCAGGTGGACGAAGAGCTCATGGACGAACTGGCGCGCTTGAAGGACGTGACGCGTCCGCGAGAAATCCTTCTCGTGGCCGACGCGGCGACGGGGCAGGAGGCCGCCCGCGTGGCGAAGGCGTTCGACGAACGCCTCGGGCTCTCGGGGTTCATCCTGTCGAAGCTCGACGGTGACGCGCGGGGCGGCGCGGCGCTCTCGATCCACGCGATCACGAAAAAACCGATCAAGTTCACGGGTCTCGGAGAGAAGATCGAAGACCTGGACGTCTTTTATCCCGATCGGATGGCCTCGCGCATCCTGGGAATGGGAGACGTGCTTTCGCTCGTGGAGAAGGCGCAGCAGGCGATGGACGAGGAGAAAACGGCCGCGTTGGAAAAGAAGCTGCGCGCAAAGGATTTCTCCCTGCAGGATTTCCTCGATCAACTGGCGGCCATGCGGAAAATGGGGCCGCTCGAAAATCTGCTTGAGATGCTGCCCGGGGCGGCTAACCTGAACGCGAAAGACCTTTCGGTTGGCGAGAAGCAACTGGCGAGGGCGCAAGCCATCATCCAGTCCATGACCGCCAAGGAACGCGCGCATCCTGAGATCCTGAACGGGAAGCGGCGGCTCCGCATCGCGAAAGGGAGCGGGACCACGGTCACGGAAGTGAACGACCTGCTCAAGCGCTTCGGGATGACGCGCAAGATGATGCAAAACATGGGGAACATGGGGAAGATGATGAGCCGCCTCGGCGGGATGCCGGGGCGCGGCGTTTTTCGCTGAACACGCAAATACGGAAAAAGAACATGGCAGTTCGCATACGCATGAAGAAAACCGGCGGCCTCAATGACCCGCACTTTCGTATCGTCGTCACCGACGCGCGAAACCCGCGGGATGGCCGATTCATCGAGGAGATCGGGGAGTACCATCCCCAACAGGAGGGGAACAACTTCCGCCTCGACCTCGAACGCGCCAAATACTGGATCTCCAAGGGCGCCCAGCCTTCCGATACGGTCCGCAGCCTGATCCGGAAGCTGGAGCGCGGCGCCACCCAAGGCTGATTTCACTCCCAAGGCCATGAAGGACTTCGTGGAATACGCGGTCCGCGCCTTAGTGGATTTCTCCGACGAAGTGCGCATCGAGGAAATCGTCGGGGAAAAGGGGACCACCTTTCGCGTCAAGGTCCATCCGACCGACGCCGGCAAGGTGATTGGACGCCAGGGGCGCACCATCCAGAGCCTGCGCGGGCTTCTCTACGGCGCGGCGTCGCGGCAGGGAAAGCGCGTCGTGCTCGAGCTCCTTGAACCGTCCGCCGCCGCTCTTTCTCAGGGCGACGGAGAAACTCCTCGCTGACGCCCGCGGAACGGGGAAACGCGCGTGATCGTCGCACGAGGAGATGCGACCTCCATCGCAAGGCATTGAAAATTGACATTGTCACGCTCTTCCCTCGGATGTTCGAGGGGCCGCTGGATGAGAGCATCCTCAAGCGGGCGCGGCAGAAGGGGTTGATCGAGGTGGAGGTCCACCAGCTCCGCGATTACGCCGAAGGGAGGCACCGGATCACCGACGATCGTCCGTTCGGAGGCGGGCCGGGCATGGTGATGCGCGCGGCGCCGATCGTCCGCTGCGTCGAGGCGCTGAAGCCTCCGGGGGCGCGCGTGATCCTCCTTTCGCCGCGAGGTCAGCTGTTGCGCCAGGAAATCCTCGCGCGGCTTGCAAAGCTTCCGCGGCTCCTTCTCCTTTGCGGACATTACGAAGGCGTGGACGAACGGGCGCGCGAGCTGGTCGTGGACGAGGAGATTTCGATCGGCGATTACGTGCTCACGAACGGGGCGCTTCCCGCGATGGTGCTCGTGGACGGCGTGGCGCGACTTGTGCCGGGCGTGCTGGGCGACGCGGAATCGGCCTCGGAAGAATCCTTCAGTGAAGGACTGCTCGAGTATCCCCACTATACGCGTCCCGCAGAGTTTCGAGGGCGGAAAGCGCCCGAGGTCCTGCTTTCGGGGGACCATGGCGCGATCGCCCGCTGGCGGAAAGAGCAGAGCCGCCGCCTCACCCGCGAGCGACGGCCGGATCTCGGAGACTCGGGCTGAATTCGCGCGCGGCCAGGATTGACGATTCGTCTCCAAACGTGAAGAGTAAGAATTCTTCACTCCGACCTTTTCCTCCCGATGACGCCTTCTTCGCCTCTCTCTGAGACCCGCGCCAAACTCAAACTCCCCGACGGTTCGACTCGCGAGTACTTCTCGCTGCCCGCGCTCGCGCGCTCCGGCCATCCAAACCTCACGCGCCTGCCGGTTTCGATCCGGATCGTCCTCGAATCCCTGCTCCGTAACTGCGACGACAAGCGCGTTTGCGCGCGCGACGTCCATGCGCTCGCGTCTTGGGAACCCCGCGGGAAGCGCATCGCGGAAATCCCGTTCATCGTGGCGCGGATCGTCCTTCAGGATTTCACCGGCGTGCCGCTTCTCGTGGATCTCGCCGCGATGCGCGCGGCCGTCGCGCGCGCCGGGCATGACCCGAAGCTCATCGAGCCGCTCGTGCCTGTGGACCTTGTCGTGGACCACTCCGTGCAGGTGGATTTCGCCGGCGCGACGGACGCCTTTGCGAAGAATCTCGGCCTCGAGTTCCAGCGCAACCGGGAGCGTTACCAGTTCCTCAAGTGGGGGATGCAGGCGTTCAAGACCTTCAAGGTGGTGCCGCCGGGCATCGGGATCATCCATCAGGTGAACCTCGAATACCTGGCCCGCGGCGTCCTCGAAGCCAACGGCGTCCTTTTCCCCGACACGCTCGTGGGCACCGATTCGCACACCACGATGATCAACGGTCTCGGGATCGTGGGGTGGGGAGTCGGCGGAATCGAGGCGGAGGCGGGAATGCTCGGTCAGCCCGTGTATTTCCTCACGCCGGACGTGGTCGGCGTCCACCTCACCGGCCGGCTCCGCGAAGGCGTCACCGCGACCGACCTCGCCCTCGCCGTCACTCAGATCCTCCGCAAGGAGAAAGTCGTCGGCAAGTTCGTGGAGTTCTACGGCCCCGGCGCCGAGGCGCTTCCGCTCACCGACCGCGCCACGATTGCGAATATGGCGCCCGAATACGGCGCAACGATGGGGTTCTTCCCCGTGGACGCCGAAGGCGTGCGTTACCTCCGCGGCACCGGACGTCCCGAGGCGTTGTGCGCCGCCTTCGAGGCCTACTACCGCGCGCAAGGGTTGTTCGGAATGCCGCGCAAGGGCGAGGTGGACTACTCCAGCGATGTCGAGCTCGATCTCGCTACGATCACTCCCTCGGTCGCCGGACCGAAGCGCCCACAGGACCGCATCGAGGTGCCCCGTCTCAAGGAAACTTTTTCCGCGCTCCTCGAGAAGCCGGTCGTCGAGAACGGCTTCGGAAAGGCTGCCGCCGATCTGGTCCGCACAGCGGTCGTCCGGAAGAACGGCGCCGAAATCGCGCTCGGCCACGGGAGCGTCCTCATCGCCGCGATCACGAGTTGCACCAACACGAGCAATCCCTCCGTGATGCTCGCCGCCGGTCTCCTCGCGAAGAAAGCGGTCGCGCGCGGTCTGCGCGTCGGCCTCGCCGTGAAAGCCTCGCTCGCGCCCGGCTCCCGAGTCGTGAGCGATTACCTCGCCGCGACCGGCCTCCAGCCCTTCCTGGATCAACTCGGCTTCAACCTCGTCGGTTACGGCTGTACGACCTGTATCGGCAACTCCGGCCCGCTCGATCCTGAGATCGAGGAAGCCGTGGCGAAGAACGACCTCGTCGCCGCGGCCGTTCTCTCGGGCAACCGCAACTTCGAGGCGCGCATCCATGCGGCGATCAAAGCAAACTTCCTGATGTCGCCGCCGTTGGTCGTCGCCTATGCGCTCGCCGGACGGGTGGATCTCGACCTCACGGCCGATCCCCTCGGGAAGGACGCCCAGGGGAAGGACGTCTTCCTCCGCGACATCTGGCCGACGAGCGCCGAGATCGGCGATCTGATGGCGGCTTCGCTCAAGCCGGAGGTTTTTCAAAGGCTTTATCGCAACTTCGCCGCGCAGAACCCCGCCTGGAACGAGGTCCCTGCGCCGAAGGGCGACGCCTACGCCTGGGATGCGGCTTCGACTTACATCCAGGAACCACCGTTTTTCGAGGCGTTTTCGATGCGGCCCGGCCCAATCGCACCGATCCTCGGCGCGCGTGCCCTCGCCCTTTTCGGCGATTCGGTGACCACCGACCACATCTCGCCTGCGGGCAGCATCAAGAAGGCCTCGCCTGCGGGGCGCTGGCTCGTTGAGAACGGGGTAAAGCCGGAAGACTTCAATAGCTACGGTGCCCGCCGGGGGAACGACCGCGTGATGACGCGTGGGACCTTCGCCAACGTCCGCATCAAGAACCTGATGGTCCCCGGAACCGAAGGAGGCGTCACCCGCCTCATGCCCGAGGGGGAAACCGTCGCGATCTTCGACGCCGCCGAGAAATATCGCGAACGCGGAACGCCTCTTGTGGTTTTCGCAGGGCACGAATACGGCACCGGCAGCTCGCGCGACTGGGCTGCCAAGGGTGCCCGCCTTCTCGGCGTGCGCGCTGTGATCGCGCGCAGCTTCGAGCGCATCCATCGCTCCAACCTTGTTGGCATGGGCGTGCTGCCTCTGCAGTTCCTCGAGGACGTCTCGGTGTCATCGCTCCAGCTCGACGGTTCAGAGACGTTCGACTTGCCCGATCTCGGCGAAAACATTCGTCCGATGCAGGAGGTGAAGCTCGTCATCCGCGGCGCGGACGGCTCGACGCAGACCGTTCCGCTTCGTCTGCGCATGGATACGCCCATCGAAGTGGATTACTACCGCCACGGAGGGATCCTGCCTTGCGTCCTTCGTCAAATCCTCGCGTAACCCCGGAGATGGCGCGCTTTTCTTGGAGGGCCCGTATCCTCGAGGGCCGCCTGCTTGCGCATTTTTCGTCGTTCTCGAGGGAGGCCTCGCCAATCCGCGCACGCCCGCCAAGGAAAAGGCTGAAAATTCTGCGTGAAATGCGCGTCCGGATCGCGTAGGGCACCGCCATGCGCGTGCTTGTGACCGGCATGATTGCGGGCCTCGACGACCGCGAATATCTCGAGAAAGTCCTCAAGCTCTGCGCATCCAAGGGGATGCACGTGCCCTTGTTCAACCTGATGGACATGGTCACTCGGGGAGGAGGCAAGCCGCTGGAGAAGATGCTCGGCACGACCGACTACATCTTCGAACTGACCCGAGAGCGCGAATGGATCCGCATCGGCTACGAAATTGAGAGGGCGTCTTCGCCGCACGTGCTCGTGCGCGCCCCCGCGACGATCGAATGGAACCGCATCAACCGTAAGTGCAAAGACGCGCGTTACATCCAGCAGTACGTCCGCCCCGACCTCATCGTCACGCTGATTGACGCGGAATGGCTCATCCAGAAGCGCCTCGAAAATCCGCCTCGGGACGACGCCTTTCTTGCGGCGATCAAGGCGCGCAATCATACGATCTACGAAATCCTCTCCTGGATGAACGAGGAAGTCAGCCTCAGCGAAGACTGGGCGAAGATGATGGGCATTCGCCACCTCGTGCTGGCGACGAAGCAACCGCCGCACTCTCTTTACCAGCTTATCCGCCACCCCGACATCCACGCCTTCTATGCGAGCTATTGCATGACGCATGCGGAACCGGAAATCCGCCGCCAGGTGAACTCCGTGATCGAACGCCTGCATCGCTATGGCGTCGTGGTGGATCCGCAGACCATCGAGATCGGCGCCCACTTCGACGATTTTCGCGACAAGGAGGCGATCTACGCCTTCACCGTCCACCGCGACCTGCACTGGTTCGTCGGCAAGACAGACTCGACAGTCGCCATCCATCCCTATCTCGAGCGCCCGCCGCTCAGCACAGGGATGATGGACGAGCTGGGTCATGCGCGCGACTACCACAAGAACCGCTTCATGATCTATCCGAAGGGGCTGAGCCCCTTCACCACCGACAGCTACATCGAGAAAGGGCGGCTCTTCGACACCGACGAACAGTTCTTCCGCCACCTCGAAACCGTCGAGGGCTTCGCGCCCCGAGAGTGACGCGATCGCGCCTGTCGCCGCGTGCTTTTACAGGCGCGCCAGGAGGGTTTCGTAGACGGCGAGGAGGCGCGCGGCTTCGGTCTCCCAATTGAAACGCGTTTCGGCGAAGGCGCGTCCACGGCGTCCCAGTTCCTCGGCATGGGTGGGATTGTCCTTCAGGGCGAGCAACTCTTGTCCGAAAGCTTCCGGCGCGCACGCGCAGAAGGTCCCGAGCCCCTGTTCGTCGAGAATCCTGGCGAGGTCGCCCACCCGGTTCATGACAATCGGGAGGCCGGCAGCAAGGTAGTCGCCCACCTTACCTGGGAAACGGGCGCGGTTGGCCACGTGATCGCGCAGCGGCATCAGTGCGGCGTTGGCGGCGCAAAGCCAACGGTTGAGTTCCTCGCGCGAGACCGTGCCGGTTTCGACGAGCCGAAAGGGATGCCGTGCGGGATCGAGTCCGTGCTTCGCCCCTGTGAGGATCAGCCCGACGGAACGGCGCGCGCCGGAGCCGACGCGTTTCGCCAGCGCCTGCATCGCGCCGAGGACCAAATCCAGGTCGTAGAGCACGTAGCCCGAGAAGATTGCGTAGAACGTGCCGGGATCGAGTCCGAGCTTCATCCGGCACTCGTGGCGGTCGAGCGGGCGCGTGGCGTCGGGTTCCGAAGGGTTCGGGATCACCGTGATACGATCGCGCGGAAAACCGAGTTCCGTCGCCCGTGCTTCCAGCGGGCGGCTCACGCAGGTGAGCCAGTCGGCGCTCAATTTGTAATGTTCTTCGTACCAGGTCTCGACCGGCTCGAACGCCAGGTTCAGCCAGAGCGGTTTGCGCAGGCGGATCGCGCCGCCGCGACCCCACCAATCGCCCCAGTCCATGACCAGGGGGCACCCGAGCCGCGCCTTCAGACGCAGGGCGGGATGGACCACGGTCGGGCGCGTGTCGAAGGCGTGAACAAGAAAATCTTCGCCGCGCCGCCTGCCGTATTCACGCACAACCCAGCGGTTGCGGCGCAGGACGTTCACGGGGTCCCACCCCGTGCGCAAGGGACCGGCGAGGAGATCGGGCGACTCGACCACACGAATGCCCTCGATCCGGCTTTCTTTCCACCGGGAGCGCTCCCGCGCGGAATTCGTGAGGATCGTCACACGGTGTCCGCGAGCGGCCAGCGGCTTGGCGAGATGAAAGCAGCGGTGAAACGCGCTGCGCCAAATCACGTTATGATTGAGGAAAAGGAGCTCCACGGGAGAGGCGGGAAGTCGGAAAGAAGAGCAGCGCGCGGAGAGGAGAAAACAAGAAAGCGAGGAGATGCCTATTGGAGAGGCGGTTTTCCGTCTTTGGCAAAGAAGCGGGTGGCGGAGGGAGTGCTTCCTTCGGCGTGGACGCCGCGTTCCGGATTGGCCGCAAGATGATCGAGAATCAGAAACACCGTTTCCGGGTCCGCGCCGAGCGCGGTGGCGAGTGCCTCGGCGCCGACGGATTGTCCCGCGCGTCGGCGCAGTTCGGCGATCACGCGTCCTTGAAGCTCGAGCACCTCCGTGGCGGCCTTTTTCCCGGCCTCGACGCCGGGCTGATGGTAGGCATTGATCCCCACGAGCGACGCGTAGAATCCCACGGCGCGCTCGAAGAGGGCGATCGTCGCGCCTAGACTTTTCGGCGACAGGTCGGACAGAGTGAGCGTCAGCGAAAGGCGTTTCTTTTCGGCGAGCGCCGCCCGAGTGCCGAGGAGGAAGCCGTGCAGATAATCGCCCGACGTGACGCCGGGCTCGACCTCGGTTTCCGCGCTCGCGCGGTCCCTCAGGACGCGCACGAAAGTGACGAAGAAGTTGTCCACGCCGTCTCGCAGTTGTTGGACGTAGGCGTGCTGGTCGGTCGAGCCTTTGTTGCCGTAGACAGCGATCCCCTGATTGACGAGCCTCCCCCGAAGATCGCGCTCCTTCCCGAGCGATTCCATCACGAGCTGCTGGAGGTAACGACTGAGAAGCAGGAGGCGGTCCTTGTAGGGCAGGAGCACCATATCTCGCGCACCTCGGCCGCGCGTGGCGTGAAGCCACATGAGGGCGAGAAGCGCCGCGGGGTTGCGCCGGACCTCCGGGATGCGCGTCGCTTCGTCCATGAGGCGTGCGCCCTCCAGAAGGCTGTCCACATCGAGTCCCTGGAGCGCGGCGGGGAGCAGGCCCACGGCGGACATCTGGCTCGTGCGTCCGCCCACCCAATCCCACATCGGGAATTCAGCAAGCCAGCCTTCGGCGGACGCGAGCTTCGAGAGTTCGCTGCCACGGCTCGTGACCGCCACCGCATGGCAAGAGAAGGCGATTCCGAGCTTCTCGAGAGCGCGCCGGGCCTCGATCATTCCGTTGCGGGTTTCCTTGGTGCCGCCCGATTTGGAGATCACGACGACGAGCGTGGTGCGCAGACGAGCGCCGAGCTCCGCAAGGACGGTGTCCATGCCGTCGGGATCGGTGTTGTCGAAGAACCAGGGGCGGAGGCGGTCGCGCGCGGGATGACCGAGGGCGGCGGCGACGAGTTGCGGGCCGAGCGCGGAACCGCCGATGCCGACGAGGAGCAGATCCGTGAAAGGCTTTCCGGAAACGGAAGTGAGCGCGCCCGAGTGTGCCCGCTTCGCGAAACGGCGGACGGCCTCGCGCATCTTCCGGATCGCCGAGGCGGTCGCCGCGTCCGGGGCGAGATCGGGCGCGCGGAGCCAGTAGTGGCCGACCTTCCGTTGTTCGTCCGGATTGGCGAGTGCGCCCTTCTCAAGCGCGCGCATCGCGACGAACGCCTTTTTCATCGCCGGCGCTTTGACGGCGAGAAAACGCTCAGGACAGTTCATCCGGCTGGCGTCGAGAGTGATCCCGAGCGATGGAAGGGTGACGAGGCGGTCGGCGAAGCGTTTCCAGGAACTGAAGTTCGGCATGGCGCGAGGCAAGGTCGAGAGAGGTTCAGGCAAGCTTGGGGAACATATCGGGATGCCGCGCCGCGCTCAATCACCAATGGGAATGTCGCAGGCTTCAACTCCGGCGCGAGGAGCTCGCCCAATGTGGCGGATCGAATGCGGCCACGTTGAATTAAAGCTGGGGATCGAAGGCCTGAACATCAGCGCCGATCTCGCGCTAGGTCAACGAAGGCTCCGGAGGGAATCCTGCCGCGCCGGTGTCCAAGTCGGCAGGCGCCGCGGCGTTTCCCGGAAGGCCGTGAGATTTTGAATGGCGTCCGGGAGAGGAACCGCTAAACAAGATGGCATGGCGGCCCCCAGCAAGAAGGCATCCTCCGCGAAGCGCTCCGCCGAAGGCGAAGTGCCGACGCGCGGAACGAAGACGGCGTTCCATCTCATCCACGGCGACGACGATTACCTTGTGACCGAGGAGGCGCGGCGCGTCATCGCGAAAGCGCTGCCGAAAGACGCCAACGAATTTGCTCTTGAAACAATCTCCGGCGCGGCGGCCAATCAAGCCGAAGCGTTGGAAAGTTTCCGGAAACTGTTCGAGGCGCTCCAAAGCCAATCCTTTTTTGCTGTGGAAAAAGCGGTGTGGTGGCGGGATACGAACCTCCTCGGCGCGAATCCGACCGCCACGGGCGCGGAAGTCGCCGACATGCTCTCGGCGCTCGGAGAACGGCTCGAGGCCGGCCTGCCTCCGGGAGTCCTCCTGGTGATCACCGCTTCGGAAGCGGACGGGCGGCGGGCGATCTTCAAGAAGCTGGCCTCCCTTGGGAAAGTGACCGCCTTCGTCAAAAGCCCTTTCGAGAAGAAAGCGAACGAGGCGCAGGCGATTGCGTTCGCGCACGGCCTCGCCCAAGAGATCGGCGTGACGCTCGATCATGAGGCGGCCGTTCTTCTCGCAGAAATGACGGACGGTGACAGCCGCACGCTCCGTTCCGAGCTCGAAAAACTCGCTGCGTATGTCGGGGACACGGCGAAAATCGGGGTGAGCGCCGTTCGCGCCGTGGGCAGCCATCGCCCCGGCGGATTGGTCTGGGACCTCGCAGACGCCGTCGGGGAACGCAGCCTCCAGAAGGCGCTTGCGATCCTGGACGACCTGCTCTTTGCGGGGGAAAAGGAGGCGGGTCTGCTCTACAATTTGATTTCACGAATCCGCCTGTTCCTCCTCCTGCGCGCGCTCGCCGACGCGAAACGGCTGTCGCTTGGAGGAAGCTATGCCTCGTTCAAGGGACAACTCGATCGGCTGCCTGACTGGGCCAAAGGCGCCGGCGAAGACAAGAAAGCCAATCCCTTGGCGGGTCATCCCTTCATGCTCTGGAAAACGTCCGGTGGCGCCGCCCGTTACACCCAAAAGGAGCTCGGTTCGGCCCTGCGCGTCCTGCTCGCCGCCAACGAGAAGCTGTTCTCCAGCGGCGGCGAATCGCGCGCTGTGCTCGCCGACGCCCTTGTCGCCATCTGCGCGAAAGGGTGAAGAGAGAAGAATCCAAAGCTCCCATCGGAGCGCATTCTCGATTTTTGTGGAGCGGCCAGAGGTCTCAGTAACCCCCCCCCTCATGAATCTCTCCTTGGAAAACTCCGAACGCCTCGCTTTCCGGGTCGAGCGCGGCGTTGTCGCATGAGAAATCCCTCGTGGATCGCCCTCCTGCGATTTCCGTGGCTGGTTCACGGATTTCTCGACCGGACGCTCGAGGAGTTTGCGGAACCGATCCCCGAAGAAAAGCTTACTCCGCGGCAGATTGCCGCGCTGCGCACGCACGGGATCTCGCGCGGCGCGCTGGCGCTTGCCGAACAGGTCCACGGTGCGGAAACCGTCGAGATGATGCGCGGCGGCGGCCCTCCCGCGCCAGGCGCGGACGGTTTGATGACGCAGACGGCGGGCATCGCGCTCGGCATCCATGTGGCGGATTGCTGCGCCGTCTATCTCGCAGACCCCGGCTGCCGCGCGATCGGGCTTTTGCATTCGGGAAGGAAAGGGACGATGGCGGAGATGCCCGGGAAAGGCGTTCGCGCGATGGTGCGGGCGTTCGGGTCCGAGCCCGGAGAGATGGTCGCAGCGCTCAGTCCCTGCATCCACATCTGCTGCTACGGTACGGACTTCGTCGCTGACATCGAACGCCAACTTAAGAAAGAAGGGGTCCGCGAAATCTGGCGGCATCCCGACTGCACCGCCTGCTCTCCGGAGAGGTACGATTCCTATCGCCGCGATCGAGGGCGCACGGGGCGGATGCTGGCTTTCATGATGATTCGCCAGGAAAAAGATGGTGCCTTCGGGTCTCACATACGGTCCGATGCCGCTGCCTGAATCTCTCATCGTGATTCGGCTTCCTTGAAACCGCCTCAACCCCTGTCCTGTCAGTTGGCCCAAAGCCGGCTGATGCGCACAGGGCGATGAGTTTGCCTCCGGCGTTTCGAGGAGAGGGAGGCACATGAAATTTCGACGAGGAGGCGCTCGAGCGTCCGTGGATGCGGCACGGGTTCGTCCGGGAAGCGGATGCGGCTTGAGCGGCGGCGGCGGCAGCGCGAAAATGTCACGCATGCCGAAGATCGTCTGCCTCGACGGATTCACGCTGAATCCCGGCGACCTCGACTGGCGTCCCCTTCATGCCCTTGGAGAGTTTTTTGCATACGAGCGTTCCGCCCCTCACGAGGTGGTCCCGCGCGCCGACGGCGCGGAAATCGTGCTGACAAACAAGACTGTGCTCGCGCGTGAACACTTTGCGCAGCTCCCGAAACTCCGCTACGTCGGCGTCCTCGCCACCGGCTACAACGTGGTGGATCTCGCGGCCGCGAGGGATCGGAAGATCCCCGTAACGAACGTCCCGTCCTACGGCACGCGCTCGGTGGCGCAGATGGTTTTCGCGCATGTCCTCAACCTCACCCATCGCGTCGGCGTCCACGCCGAAGCCGTGCGCGCGGGACGCTGGACGGAGTGCCCCGATTTCTGTTTTTGGGACGTTCCGCTCGTGGATCTCGAGGGGCTGACGATGGGGATCGTCGGCTTCGGACGGATCGGGAAGGCGACGGGCGCGCTCGCCCGCGCGTTCGGGATGCGCGTGCTGGCGTGCCGCGCCGCATCTCCGTCCGGCGAGCGCGATGGCGTGCATTACGTCTCGCTCGAGGAGTTGCTCCGCGAGAGCGACGTGGTGAGCCTGCACTGCCCGCTGACTCCCGAAACGAAAGGGTTGATCCATCGCGAACGGCTCGCCCTGATGAAGCCGACGGCGTTTCTCATCAACACGAGCCGAGGACCGCTCGTGGACGAGGCGGCGCTTGCGGAAGCGCTCGACGTCGGGAAAATCGCCGGCGCGGGGCTGGACGTCCTCTCGATGGAGCCGCCGAAAGCGGACCACCCGCTCCTCAAGGCAAAGAACTGCTTCCTCACACCGCACATCGCCTGGGCGACGCGCGCAGCGCGCGCGCGCCTGCTCCAAGCGGTGGCCGACAACCTCCGCGCCTTTCTCGCGGGCTTCCCGAAAAACGTGGTGAACGGCGTCTGACGGGAGGGAATTCTCCTCGAGAAACGTCTGCGCGAGGAATTGGGCAACTCCGCAGAAGCTTTTCCCTTCGCGCTTCCCGGCTCCGTCATTTTTTCTTTAGGAGGTTGTCGAAGAGGTTTTGAACGGGGTTTTCCTTCGGCGTGGAAGGAGGCGGGGCGGGCGATCCTCCATCAGTCGGCGGAGGCGCCTGCTTTTTCTCGATCATCTGTTTGAGGAAGTTCACACCGGTGTTGATGAGGGTGTCTCGGGCGAATTTGCTTTTGTCCACGGCGATCTCCGGTTCCGAGAGCGTCCCGCCAACCTTGGCGCCGCCGGGGATCCGGAGCCAATCGTCCCGTTCGGCGCTGGCGGCCTGAACAATCGGCACGAGGAGCGCGGATTTGTTCATCGTGGTGCGGTTCATCTTGAGGGAGGCTTCCATCGCGAGCCGTTGGTCGAAGTAAAGGTCGCCGCGGAGGTCGGCTTCGAGCGCCGAGCCTTTGACGTGGAGGTTGTCGGTGGACAGTTTGCCTCCGGCGATTTTGGCGGAGGCGTCCACGCGGTCCATCGTTGAGGCGGTGATTTCCGGCGAGGCGAGGAGGGCGCCGAGTTTCGCGAGGGCCTTGCGCAGCCCGGTGGTCCGTTCGAGATGGGCGTCGCGGAGGGCGACCTCAACGTGGCCTTCGATGTTCCTCTCGAGATCCTCGCGCGACAGGCCGCGCCCCGTGCCATAGGCGCGCGCGGTGAGAACGCCGCCGATCTGTCCCGCCAGAGAAGGGACGAACGCGTCCATGAGAGGGCCGATCGGGAGGTTCTCCGTTTTCGCGTCGAAACGAAACGGAGGAGCACCCGAGACCGTTTTCTCGGATTGGATCGAGACGTTGACCGGCGCGCCGCCGAGCGTCGCATGCGCGTCCGTCATCTCGATGAGGTCGCCCTTGATGCGCAGGGGAATCGCGAGACGGGCAAGGGTGAACTCCCGCGCCCTCAGTGAATCCACTTGCGCGTCGAGCGTGAGATCGAGAACGCGCGGAGGCGCCGATTCGGGCGTCGCGGCCGACGCCATCCCGGGAGGGGAAGGCGGCGCGGGGTTTGCCTTCGATTTTGCAGGCGTGGAGGAGGGAGACGCCGGCGGCGCGTCGGCGGAGAAAAGCTGGTCGTACCACGGGGTGAGATCGAGAGATTGTCCGTGAATCTTGAGGTTGGCGAAGAAGATGCGCGGCGCGACACGCATGCTTCCCGAAGCCTCGAGTCGGTTATTCGCCTTGCCTACGGGATCGAGTTGAAGCGCCACGGAGCGCAAGGCCAGCGTGCCGTTGGTGTTCCAGGAAAGATCGGCGGAAAGCCCGGCGTTCAGAGGCTTGAAACCCTTCGCGTCGGCGCCTCCGAAGAGGAGGTTTTTCGCGTCGGATTTCGCGTTGAGCGTGAGCGCGGCGCCGTCGAAGGCGACTTCGACATGGCCGGAGAGTGCGAGCGACCGAAGCGTGCGCCCCGGGAGCCAGGCCGCCACGAGCGGAGCGAATGGCGACGGTTGCCAGTCGGCGGCTTCGAGGCGGGCGCGAAAGACGCCGGTATGCGTTTGCCAGCTCGCGTGGGCGAGGAGGGTGCCGGCGGGTTTTTCGTCGGCCAGCCAAGTGAGCCGAGCGTCGTTGGCACGAAGCTCCGGCGCGCTCCAGTCCAGGAGGACGTCGAGCCGCGCGCCGAAGCGGGGGTAATGGAGGTCGTGCCAGGTCAGCGCAACGTCGTTCAGGGAAGCGGAGGTTCGAGAAACCACGCGTCCCGTCGCGTTGCATTTCCAGTCCGCCGTGACGGTTGCCGCGCCGGAGGAAACTGCAAGGCCGGGGACGGGGCGTAGGGCGAGCGCGGCGGGGATTGGCACGGAGAGGGTTGCCTGGCCGGCGCCGGCGCCTGCGGCAAGGTCCCAGTTCCCGTCAAGTGTCGCCTCGGCGAGTCCTACACCTTTTTCCGTAAAGCGAAACGAATTTTTTTCAAAGCGAAGGATTTTGAGGTCGCGAAGGTTGGCGCGGACGGCCAGTTGTGCGGCGGCGTCAGTGAAGGCGATTTCCGGCGTGGTGAGGATGAGGCTCGCGACGCCGAGGCGCCCTTCGAGGGCGAGCAAGTGCCCTTGCTCGGTCGCGGCAATCTTCAGAGTTCCCGCGAAGGTGCCCTTGCGGAGCTTCCAATCCGAGGGCACATGGAGCCACGGGGCGAAGGCCGCCATCTCCAAGGGCATAATCTGAAGATTGAATTCCGAGTCTTCTGCGGGGGCGCCGAAGGTTTCGCCTTCCTTCCAGGAGAGCGTCATGGGACGGCTCAATGCCCCTTTGAGAAGCGGTGCGCCTCCGACGCGCTGCGCGTCGAGATTGAGTCGGAAGACTGTGGCGCGACGCGCGCGCACGTCGACTTCCACGCCGTGCTCGAGCAGGATTTGGGTCGGCCCGAACGCTTCCGGAGGGAGAAAGGACGACGTGACGGCGAGGGGGTGAGCGGCGAGCCTTCCTTCCGCGCGGATGAGATCGCCTCCATGTCGCATGGAGAGATGCCCCGTGTAGTCGAGTTGTGTTCCTCGGAAATCCAGACGACTTGTCCCGAAGATCGGATTGAGCAAGGCCTGATCCAACGGGCCGATTTGCACGTCGAGTTCGGCTTCCTTGCCGGCGAAGTCGAGAAGGCCCGCCACGCGTGCCGCGGCGAGCGCGACGCCGCTGCGTTCGACCGACAGGACGCCTTCGCGGAGGAGGCCTTTGCCGTTCGCGCCGAGGTCATGATCGAAGCGCAGCGTCGCCGAGAGGCCGTCTAGACGTTCCACGCCCACATGGCCGGCCAGGTTTTCCAGGCCGAGATCGCCCTTGGCGGCGCGCGGAAGAAAGGCGTCGTCGAGCTTTACGGAGACTTTGGCGTGGGCGTTCCCGGTGAAACCGATCCCGCGCGTCTCTGCCTCCTCCGTTTTGAGAGCCTCTCTTTTCATGGAGAAGCCGAGCTGCAGATCGAGCGTTGCCGCGCCGCCGGGACGCAGGTTGCGCGCCGAAAGGTTTACCGGACCGATCTCGATCCGGGCGCCGGGTGCTTCGCGCACGAAGCGCAGGTTGCGAAAAGTCAGGCTGTCGATCCGCGCGAGAATCGGTGGTGGAACCGCGGCGCCGTCGCGCGAAGACGAAGGCGTCGCCGTTTGAGCCGCCGGCGCTTGAAAAGCCTTGGGGAGATCGGCGATCGTGCCGTCCTCTTTCTCGACGAGATGGATTGAGGGAGATTCCGCCTGGATTTCTTTGGCTTCGAAGCGCCCGCGCAACAAGGCCCAGCCTCGATAGCGCACGGAAAGGCGCACGAGCTCGAGCAGGGGACGATCCGCAGGGCCCACGCGCAGCTTCTCGATTTCGAGCGAGGAAAACGGATGCCATGCGACGCGCTTCGCGGCGATTTCGACACCGAGCTGTTTCGAGAGGCGCGGAAGAATTATGTGGCGAACACCGGAATCGCTGGCGAGAAAAAAGGCGAGCGCAAGGCCCGCCAGGACGAGTGCGCCGAACGCCGTGGCGACCCTCACGAGGCCGCTCGCGCGGCGTCGTGGCGGAGCGAGGGGAGAAGAAGGCGATGGAGGCGTTTGAGGGGAATCGCTCATCGCTCCATTTTCGCATATGGCGTGAAAAAGGCGAGCGGGCGCCCTGTCTCTCGCCTCTGTGGAGGACGGATTGATGAGCCCTCGTTCGAGAACGGCAAAAAAGAGGGAGATGGACGGTCCTGAGGATGCAGCCTTCCAACGCAGAGATCGTCGGAAGGTTTCTCAAGGGGTTCGAGATGGAACCGGGAAAGGCCTCTTTCTTTCAGATTCTTGCTTTCCGGAAGGGAAGGCAGACGGGTGGTCGCTTCTCTCGATCTTTTGCATGGCGCCTTTCAACATTGAATTTCTCATTCAGCTTGCTTATTCAACAGTCCTCAGGTAGAAGAAACGGAGTGAGGATCCATGAACGCCTTCCTTCCCATCTTGTTGGAGGTCCCCGCGGACGCGAAGGCGCGTTTGAGGCGGGACTACGATCTGTATGCGACGGACGAATTGCCCGCGGCGTGGGAAGAGATGGTGCGGGAAGACTACGGGCTGGAGGTCGCGGGGCGTTTCGCGGGTCTGCCGCTGCGCAACCCGTTTGGCTGCGCCGGAGGACCGTTGTGCCGGAACCTCCTGCAGGTGCGTGAGGCTTCGGAAGCGGGGCTTGGATTCGTGACGCTCATCGCGGCGCGCGCGCGCGACGAGGCGGGCGCCACGATGGTACAAGACTGGCGCGGCCTCGAATCGGAGGCCGTTCTCGAAGGGCACAACGGCGACCGTTCGCTAACATGGCTCGAATGCGGATGGTACGACAACCTCGACGTCTACGCGGAGTTTCTGCGGGCGGCGCTCGAGGTGGCGGGGCGACGAAGGATGCCCGTAATTCCGGCGGTGCGCTTCGGGGTGAACGTGCGCGGGCAGGCGAGCGCCGCCGAGGCGCGGCATACGGTGCGGCTGCTTCAGGAGGTCTGGCACGGAGCGCATCCCGACCAACCCGCGCCGCTGGAGGTGGAGGTTTTGCCCGAGATGCGCGGACTCCCGGCGGCGCAAAAAAAAGCCGCGCTGCTGCGCGCCCTTCGCGATGCCGTGCGATTTCTACGTGCCTCCTCGGAACATCCGAAATACCTGCATGCGGGATTGAAACTGGGTATGGCACCGTTTGATGCGGCCTTTCAGGCGCGCGCGCTGGAAGCGGCGCTCGATGGCAGCGAGCCTCCGGCGTTTCTCGTTCTTTTCAATCGCCTCCGGCGTTACGAGCGCTGGAGGGGCAGCTATCGTGCCGTCTCCTGCGGCGGGCCCGAGCTCGCGCGGCGCAACTTCGTGGCGCTCGACCGCATCAGGCGTCCTGTGGAGTTCAGCGCGCTCGGCGACATTACCACGGGGCGGCGGATGGTCGAGTACGCCCTGCGCGGTGCGACGAGCGGCCAGATGCATACGGTCTTCCAGCTTCCCGAGTCGGCCTATCGGCGGCGAACCGGGAACCGGGTGGACAAGGCGCTCCACGAACTGGCCTTTCATCCCGAGCACGGTCTCGTCGCGGCGATGCTCCACGTGAAGGCGAAGACGGGCGTTTCCCGTTTTCTCGATCTGGATCAGGCGGCGGAGGCGTTGGGCGCCACGGCCGGGATTGACTCGCGCGGCGCGGCTCTCTAGAAACGGCCTGTTCCGCGAACGGGCGGACGCGAATGCGTTTGTCCGAAACCCAAGAAACGGGCGGGAATGACGAAGGCCTCCGGCTTTTGCAAGCCGACGGGAGGCTGCCGCGGAAGATTTCTCGCCTCATCAGCGGCAGCGCGCGTCCGAGACGAAATCGGAAGGCGCGCCGTCACGGAGGAGAGATATGGCCAAGGTGGTGCTCGAAAACGTCTGCAAGGTCTTTCGGGATGGAAAAGGGAACGACGTGCGGGCAGTGGACGACGTGAATCTCGTCATTGAAGACCAGGAGTTTATGGTGTTCGTGGGCCCGTCAGGCTGCGGCAAGTCTACGACGCTGCGAATGGTCGCGGGGCTGGAAGAGATCACGGCTGGGACCATCGCGATCGATGGGAAGGTGGTGAACAACGTGCCGCCAAAGGACCGGGACATCGCGATGGTGTTCCAGAACTACGCGCTCTACCCGCACATGACGGTGTACAAGAACATGGCGTTCGGGTTGATGCTGAGGAAATACCCGAAGGCGGAGATCGAACAGCGCGTCCGCGAGGCGGCGGAGATCCTCGGGATCGAGCCGCTCCTCGACCGCAAGCCGAAGGAGCTTTCCGGCGGGCAGCGCCAGCGCGTGGCCGTGGGGCGCGCGATCGTGCGCAAGCCGAAGGTTTTTCTTTTCGACGAGCCGCTCTCGAACCTCGATGCGAAGATGCGCGTGCAGATGCGCACCGAAATTTCAAAGCTGCACCATCGCCTCTCGGCCACGATGATCTACGTGACGCACGACCAGGTGGAGGCGATGACGATGGGGGATCGGATCACCGTGATGAATGCGGGAAAAATTCAACAAGTGGACGCGCCGCTGAGTCTTTACCAGCGACCTGCGAATGCGTTCGTGGCGGGATTCATCGGCAGCCCGATGATGAACTTTTTCGAAGGCGAGACGCTCGCCGCTGACGGCCGCCTGTGGTTCGTCGAGAAGGCCAAGAACGGCGCTCCCGGCTTCCGGGTGTGCACGGACCGGTCGCACGAAGCCGCGCTGAGGAGCTTTGTCGGGCGGCCGTTGAGGATGGGACTGCGCTCCGAGGATATCCATGAGACTTCGGCAGCCGCACCGGCGCCCTCGGGCGCCGGAGTGCGTGCCAAGGTGGAAGTCGTGGAGCCGATGGGTTCCGAGGTGTACCTCTATCTCGCCACTGGCGCGCACAACTTCATCGCGCGAGTAGGCGCGGCGCGGAAGGCCGACGTGAATCACGAGGTCGAGATACGGTTCGACATGGAGCGCGCACACTTTTTTGACGTCTCGACAGAGAAGGCGATCGCGTGAGAAATCCCGGCACGCCGCGAACAGGACGCGATTTCTCGACGGCGCCCGCGCGCCGATCATGAGTCGGAAAGTTTTTTACAGCGTCGCGCAGCCGCTCAATCGGGGCGGAATGGGTTCGATTGGCTGGCACGCAGCGCGGGCGCTGTTCCGCGGTGGACGCCTCGCCGCAGTGGCGTCCGCCGAAGTGGGCGCGGCGGGGAGCTTGCGCGGGTTCGCGCGCGGGATGCCGTGGCCGGCGCGCAAGGGGCTGGCGGCGCTGAACCGCCTTGGCGCACACCACGCCCACGACCTCCTTTTCGACCGGTGGGTTGCGAACCAGATCGAAAAAGAGGCCGATTTCTACGGCTGGATGAACATGTCGCTCGCCTCGATCGCGGCCTGTCGCGCCGGCGGCGGACGGGCGTTTGTAGATCGGGGCTCGGTGGAGCCCCGCCTCCAGCGGAAGTGGCTCCGCGACGAATATGCGCGTTTCGGCCTGCTCCTCGATCCGATGAGCGCTCGCGGCGTGGAACGCATGGTCGCCGAGGCGGAGGCGGCGGACGTCGTGGTCGTCCCCTCGAGGCTTGTCGAACGCTCCTATCTCGAGGCGGGGCATCCGTCGGAGAAGCTTCGCGTAAATCCGCTCGGGGTGGAAACGGAGTCTTTCCGTCCTTCGGAGGAGGCGCGACGGGATCGGGTGTTCCGCTTCGCTTTCGTCGGACAGCTCTCCATTCAGAAGGGGTTGCCGGATCTCCTTTCCGTTTGGACGCGTGTGGCGGGGCACGGCGCGTCGCTCGCGCTCGCGGGGACGATCCCCGCGCTCGAGAGGGCGCATATCGAACCGATGCTGCGCCGCGCGCGGCGGGTGGAAACACTGGGCCATTGCGCTGACGTGCCCGGACTGCTCGCGCGCTGCGACGCCCTCGTGTTGCCTTCGGCCCAGGACGGCTTCGGCCTGGTGGTCCTGGAAGCAATGGCGTGCGGCCTTCCGGTGCTCGTTTCGGATCGGGTGGGCGCTGCGGATTGCGTGACAGAAGGGAAGAACGGCCGGGTGTTTCCCTTCGGCGATGACGATGCGCTCGCGGATCGGCTGCAGTGGTTTTTTAAGGAGCCCGCGCGTGCGGCAGGGATGCGTGAGGCCGCATTGGAAACGGCGCGGAGGCACTCCTGGGAAGCCTACGGCCAGCGGTTGTTGGACCTGACGCAATGACGCGGGGCGTCACGTATACTTGACGACTTCCTCAACGGTGGTCTCGCCGTCGAAGATGCAGCGTACGCCGTCGTCGCGAAGGGAGATCATGCCCAACTCGATGGCCTTCTGACGGATGACGACGGTCGGAGCGCGCTGATTGATGAGCTCGCGGATAGGATCGCTGATTTCGAGCAGTTCGAAAATCCCTTTTCTTCCCCGGTAGCCCTTGCCATCGCAGTCGGGACAGCCCTTGCCGTAATAGAAGGTCTTGTCTCCGATTTCGTGCGGGTTGAGGTCGAGGGCGGCCAGCGATTCCTCGGTGGGTTCATACGGGGTGCGGCAGTTTTTACAGATCGTGCGGATGAGGCGCTGACTGAGGATGGCCTGAAGAGTGGAACTGATGAGAAACGGTTCCGTCCCCATGTCAATGAGACGGGTGACGGCGCCGGGGGCGTCGTTGGTATGGAGCGTAGTGAAGACGAGGTGCCCGGTGAGCGAGGCTTGGATCGCGATCTGCGAGGTCTCGAGGTCGCGCGTCTCTCCGATCATGATCCGGTCGGGGTCCTGACGGAGGAAGGCGCGCAGGACGCGCGCGAAGGAGACGCCGATCGCCTCATTGATGTTCACCTGCATGATCCCCTCGATGTCGTACTCGACGGGGTCCTCGGCGGTGAGGAGCTTGGAATCAATGGTGTTGATGCGGCGGAGGGCGGAGTAGAGGGTGGTCGTCTTGCCGGAGCCGGTGGGGCCGGTGACGATGAAGATGCCGTTAGGGCGGAGGATAAGCTGGCAGATATAGTCGTAGACGCGCTTCGGCATCCCGAGGTTTTCGAGATCGAGGGAGACGGTGGAACGGTCGAGGACGCGGAGCACGACGCTTTCTCCATGCTGAGTGGGGAGGGTGTTCACGCGCAAGTCCACGGGGCGCCCCGCGATGTTGAGCATGATGCGGCCGTCCTGGGGAATGCGGCGCTCGGCGATGTTGAGGTTGGACATCACCTTGATGCGGGAGATGACAGGGAGCGCCATGGATTTCGGCGGCGGCGTCATCTCATAGAGAGCGCCATCCACGCGGTAGCGGATCTTGAATTCGTTTTCGAAAGGCTCGAAGTGGATGTCGCTTGCGCGGTCTCGGATCGCTTGGAAGAGGACGAGGTTGACGAACTTGATGATGGGCGGTGAATCGGCCCCTTCCTGGAGGGTGATCGCCGAAGGGCCGGCAGCGGCATGAGTCTGCGAGACGTCGCTATCCCCGAAGTCCTTGCCGAGGCTCTCGAGCATTTCCGCCACCGAGGCGCTGTCGTCGCTGTAATGCTCGTTGACGAAGGCGTCCACCTTGTCGGGATCGGCCATGTAGATCTCGACATCCTTGCCGGTGATGAAACGGATCTCCTGGCTCGCGTTGACGTTGAACGGATCGCGGATGGCGATGCGCAGGAGGTTGCCCTGGGAGGTGAGCGGAGCGATTCCGTAGAGACGGGCCGAACTGGCGGGGATGGTTTTGACGAGGTCGGGCAGGGGGTCCACGTCGTCGAGGTTGACGAACTCCAGGCCGAGGTGATCGGCGACGAGCTGCAGGAGGCGGTCGCGTTCCAGCAAGCCCATGTCCACGACGATGTCGGCGATAGGCTTGCCCGCGCGCGCATTTTCCTCCTCGATCTCGGAGAACTGCTCCGGGGTGACCAGCGCGCGCTCCTTGAGGAGCTGTAGGATTAGGGCGGAATGTTCCTCGAACATGGCGGGAGGCGTCAGCGTTTTTTCTGGGCGAGGCCGCGCTCTTCGATCTGTTGGAGCATCGCGGTGGGATCCTGCGCCTTGGTGATGAGTTCTCCGTAGGGAATGAATCCGCGCTCGTAAAGCTGGAGGAGATGCGAATCCAGGGTATGCATTCCGAACTTGGCGCCGGTCTGGATGTCGGAGGTGATACGGTAGGTCTTGTTGTCGCGGATGAGGGCGGCGATCGAAGGGGTGGAAATCATGATCTCGAAGGCGGCGATGCGGCCCTTGCCGTCGGCGCGCGGCAGGAGGAGCTGGGAGATCACCGCCTGGAGCGTGCCGGCGAGCTGGGTGCGGATCTGTTCCTGCTGGTTTGCGGGGAATTGGTCCACGATGCGGTCCACGGTGCGCGCGGCGCCGGTGGTGTGGAGGGTGCCGAAGACGAGGTGCCCGGTCTCGGCGGCGGTGAGCGCCGCCTCGGTGGTCTCCAGGTCGCGCATCTCCCCCACGAGGATGATGTCCGGGTCCTGGCGCAGCGCGCGGCGAAGCGCCTCGGCGAAGGAGGGGACGTCCACGCCCACTTCGCGCTGGATCACGACGCTGCGCTTGTGGGCGTGGAAATACTCGATGGGGTCCTCGATCGTGATGATGTGGACGTCGCGCTCCTCGTTGATGAGGTTGACCATGCTCGCGAGCGTGGTGCTCTTGCCGGAGCCGGTAGGGCCGGTGACGAGGATGAGGCCGCGGGGCTTGTAGAGCAGCTCCTTGACGATGGGGGGAAGGCCGATCTGCTCCAGCGTCATGAACGCGCTCGGGATGCGGCGGAGGACCATCCCGAAGCATCCCTTCTGGCGGAAGATGCTCACGCGGAAGCGCGAGGAGTCGCCGAACGCGAAACCGAAATCGGCGCCGCCCTTGGAACGGACCTGCTGGATGTAGTCCTCGTTCGTGATCGAACGCATCAGCGCCTCGGTGTCCTCGGGGGTGAGTGGGGGCGAGTCAATGGGGTGCATCCCGCCGTGGAGGCGAAGCACCGGCGGCACGCCGACCTCGATGTGGAGATCGCTCGCGCCTTCCTCGACCACGAGGTTCAAGAGATCAGACATCGAGACGGCCATGGCGGGAAGCGGTGGGGGATTCGGGAAGATCAGCTTTCGTCGCCCATGGTGATCGTAAGGACCTCCTCCGGAGTCGTCATGCCGGCGAGGACCTTGCGGACGCCATCCTCGCGGAGGGTGCGCATCCCGAGCTCGCGGGCGCGCTGACGGATGACGGATGAGGAGACCTTTTCCGTGATCATCTTGCGGACTTCGTCGTCAATGACGAAGATCTCGAAAATACCGGCGCGCCCCCGGTAGCCGCCTTTGTTGCAATCTTGGCAGCCGGCGCCATGGAAGAGGGTGGAGTTTTTGAGGGCGTCCGGCGAGAGGCGGAGGGCGTCCACCTCGGCCTGCGTGGGCGTGTAGGGTTCCTTGCACTTCGGACAGATTTTCCGGATAAGGCGTTGAGCCATAATCGCGCGCACCGAAGAGGCGACGAGGAAGGGCTTGACGCCCATGTCAATGAGGCGGGTGATCGCGCTGGGGGCGTCGTTGGTGTGGAGCGTGCTGAAGACGAGATGGCCCGTCAGCGAGGCGTTGATGGCGATGTTCGCGGTCTCCACATCGCGGATCTCCCCGATCATGATGATGTTCGGCGCCTGACGGAGCATGGCGCGCAGCGCTGCGGCGAAGGTCATTCCGATGTCTTCGTTCACTGCGACCTGATTGATGCCGGGCATCTGATACTCGACGGGGTCCTCGACCGTGATGATCTTGCGATCGGGGCGATTGATGACGTTCAGGCAGGCGTAGAGCGTCGTCGTCTTGCCCGATCCGGTCGGCCCCGTGACAAGCAGGATGCCGTCCGGCATGGCGATGAGTCGCTCGAAGGTGGCCTGGTCGTCGCTCAGGAAGCCCAGCTCCGCGAGGCCCAGCTTCAGACTCTCCTTGTCGAGGATGCGCATGACGATGCTTTCACCGTGCGAGGTGGGCACCGTGGAAACGCGGAGGTCAATCTCACGACCGAGCACGTTCATTTGGATGCGGCCGTCCTGGGGGAGACGCTTTTCCGCGATGCTCATGTTCGACATGATTTTGACGCGGCTGATGATGGAGGGTTGGAGGCGTTTTGGAGGGTTGTCCACCTCGACGAGCTCGCCATCAATGCGGAACCGCACACGCAGGCGGCGTTCGAGCGGTTCGATGTGGATGTCACTCGCCCGGGCGCGATAGGCGTTGGCGATCATCAGGTGGACGAGCTTGATGATCGGGGCGTCCTCGGCGGTCTCCGTGCCGATGTTCCGATCGAGTTCGCCGGCGCCCAACGTGATATCGCCTTCGGTGATCTCCTGGAGCATCTTGTCCACCGTCTCTTCCGCGCCGCCGTAGTAGCGCGTGAGGGCCTCCTCGATCTCCTCCTTCGGTGCCACCATCGGCTCGATCTCGCACTTGAGCGCGTAATGGAGGCTGTCCACGATATCGAGATCGGTGGGGTCGCTGATCGCCACGGCGAGGGAGCCGTTGTGCTTGAAGACCGGGATCGCCTTGTAACGCCGCGCGATGTGGCGCGGCATCGCCTCGATCACCTCCTGCGGGATCGTGTGGGCGCGGAGCGAGACTGTATCCATGCCCGCGTGAGTGGCCATCGCCTGGGTGACCTGCATCGGCGTGACCGCATGCTGACGCACCAGCATATCCACGATGCTGCCGTCCGCGGGGAGCGCGGTGCGCGCCGCCTCCACCTGGTCGCGCGTGACCAACCCAACATCCAGCAGAATCTCGAGGATATACTCGTCCGAGGCCGGCATTCGAGGGATTATGGGCGCGAAGTGATTGAAGTCAAACGCGCGTCAAGGCGGCAGCTTTGCGAGGTCCGCGGGGCGGCTTACGCTGATCACTTGCGCGGAGGGTTCGATGCGGCGCATGAGGCCGGCGAGGGTCTCTCCCGGGCCGAGTTCGAGAAAGTCCCGGAAGCCCTGGTCGAGGAGCCATCGCATGGAGTCCTCCCAACGGACCGGAGAGGCGATCTGCGCGACGAGGCGTTCGCGGACGAGGGAAGGTTCGTGGGGCAAGGCGGTGACGTTGCTGACGACGGGCGCGACGCCCGGCGCCGGCGAGGTGGAGGCGAGGTCGCCGGCGAACCGGTCGGCGGCCGGCTTCATGAGACGGGAGTGGTAGGCGCCGGCAACCGGGAGCGGGAGGGCGCGTTTCGCGCCCCGGGCCTTGGCGAGCGCGACCGCCTTCGCCACCTTCTCCCTTTCACCCGAGATGACGATCTGACCCGGGCAATTGAGATTGGCGATGTCCACGTCCGCCTCGGCGCAGACGGCTTTCAACGGATTGAGGTCGAGGCCGAGGATCGAAGCCATCGCGCCCGCGGCGTTGTCGCACGCCTCCTGCATGAGTTGGCCGCGGCGGCGGACAAGGCGGAGGCCCTCCTCGAAACCCATCCATCCCGCGGCGACGAGAGCGGTGAATTCGCCGAGCGACAGCCCGGCGGCCGCCTGGAAAGCGAGATTCGGGCGCGCGGCGCGGACGGCGGCGAGAGCGGCCAAACTGTGAATGAAAATGCCGGGCTGACACCACGCGGTTTGCGTGAGGACGGTTTCCGGTCCTTGGAAGCAGGTTTCCGAAAGCTCGATCCCAAGGATCCGGTCGGCGGTTTCGAACACTGCGCGCGCCGGCGCCGAGCCGTCGTAGAGTTCGCGGCCCATTCCCACGTATTGGGCGCCCTGGCCGGAAAACAACAAGGCGAGCTTTTTCATGGGCGAGCAGCATGTCGTTCCGCACACCGACAAGGAAGCTTCAAATCCGTCGCCGCTTGGATTTTCACGTCGCCGCGACCGTCTCGGGACGCTCCATCCCGTCACGGATGCGAAGCGGCGCGTGGTTGGGAATCCGGCTTACGCGCGCCATCGTCGAAAGAGCGTGTGGGCGAGGCCGAAGAGGTCGAGAAGTTTGCCGACCGTATGGTCCACGAGGTCTTCCACGCCTTTCGGCTGGTGATAGAAGGCGGGGATGGGCGGCAGAATGACGCCGCCGGCTTCGGTGACGGCCGTCATGTTGCGGAGGTGGCCGAGGTGCAGCGGCGTCTCGCGCGGGACGAGCACGAGGCGGCGTCGCTCCTTGAGGGTGACGTCCGCGGCGCGAGAGAGCAGATCACCGCCGGCGCCGGTCGCGATCCCCGCCAGCGTCTTCATGCTGCAGGGCGCCACGGCCATTCCGAGGGTGAGGAAGGATCCCGAGGAGATCGGCGCGGCGAGGTCTTCGGGATCGTAGCTCGCGTGGGCGAGGGCGCGCACGCGGTCGGGCGTCCACTCCGATAGTTCGAGGCGCAGTGTGGTTTCTGCGGCGCGCGTGAGGACGAGGTGAGTTTCGACGCCGGGGATTGCGCGCAGGACCTCGAGGAGGCGGACGCCGTAGATCGGGGCGCTGGAGCCCGAGATCCCGACGACGAAGCGGCGCGTGTTCATCGGGACCACGGGCGCAGTTCGAGCGCGAGATCCAGCGCGGGGGGCGAATGGGTCAGCGCGCCGACGGACACGAAATCCACACCGGTCCTGGCGATCGCGGGGATGTCTTCGGGGGTGATCCCTCCGGAGGCTTCCGTTTTCGCGCGGCCGCCCACGAGACGGACCGCCCGCTTCAAGGTTGCGGGCGGCATGTTGTCGAGCAGGATGAAATCGGGGCGTGCGCATACGGCCCGCCGGACCTGATCGAGGGTGTCGCACTCGATTTCGACGGTCAGTCGCGGCCAGCGGCGGCGCGCGCGGCGCACCGCCTCGCCGACGGGATCGGTCGTCGCGGCGGCGAGCGCAGCGAGATGGTTATCCTTGATGAGGACCATGTCGTACAGGCCGAAGCGGTGGTTTCGTCCTCCGCCGCAGCGCACCGCATATTTTTCGAGGGCGCGAAGGCCAGGCGTCGTTTTCCGAGTGTCGAGGATGGCGGGCGGACGGCGAGGGTTGCCCCTTCGCGCGGCGGCCACGCAGCGGGCGGCGAGGGTGGAAATCCCGCTGAGGCGTTTCACGAAATTCAGGGCGGTGCGTTCGCCGGCGAGCAGGGCGCGAGTGGGTCCCGTGATCGTCATTGCCGTCTGACCGGGACGGAGGAGCCGGCCGTCTCGGACGAGGGACACCACCCGGACGCCGCGGCCCGCCTGGAGAAAGACTTCCCGCGCGATCGCGGCGCCGCAGAAGACGCCCGCCCGGCGCGCGACGAGCCGGGCGCGGCTTCGCAAGGCGGGCGGGATGGTGGCGCGCGAGGTGACGTCACCTCGCGCGCCGAGGTCTTCGCGCAAGGCGGCGCGAGCAAGCGCCCGGAGAGCGGCGCGAGAGGGAGGCAGGACGGGTTTCATCGGCCGCGCCCTGCTTCACGGGCAGCCGAGGCGGAACTTCGCGTGCACGGCGTTCATCGCGCGATCGGCGTCCGCGGCGTCAATGATGACGGAGATCTTGATTTCGCTGGTGGAGATCATCTGGATGTTGACCTTGTTCGCGGCGAGCGTCTCGAACAGGTCGGCGGCGACGCCCGAATGAGAGCGCATGCCGATGCCGACCACCGAGAGCTTGGCGATTTTTTCGAAGTCGGCGACGGTGCCCGCGCCCAGCTCCTTCGCGATCGGCTCGATGACCTTGCGCGCCCGGGTTAGGTCGTCCTTGGCCACGGTGAAACTGACGTCGGTGAACCCCTCCGTCGAGGCGTTCTGAACGATCATGTCCACGTTGATGTGCGCGTCGGCGAGGGGCTTGAAGAGGCGTGCGGCGATGCCGGGGCGATCGGGCGCTTTCGCGATGTTGATCTTGGCCTGGTTCTTGTCCACGGAGATTCCGCGGATCATCACGTCCTCCATCTTGCGGGTTTCTTCTTTCACGAGGGTGCCGGGGTTGTCGTTCATGCTGGATCGTACTGAAAAGGGGACTTTGAATTTCTTGGCGAATTCGACGGAACGGCTCTGCATCACCTTCGCGCCGAGGCTGGCGAGCTCGAGCATCTCGTCGTAGGAAATCTCGTTGAGCTTGCACGCGGCCTTCACGAGGCGAGGGTCAGCGGTGTACACGCCATCCACGTCTGTGTAAATCTCGCAGAGGTCGGCCTTGAGCGCCGCGGCGAGGGCGATCGCGGTGAGATCGGAGCCTCCGCGGCCGAGGGTGGTGATCGCGCCTTCGGCGTCGGCGCCCTGAAAACCCGCCACGATCACGACGTTGCCGTCAGCGAGCAGCTCTCTCGTGCGCTTCGGGGTGATGTTGGCGATCTTGGCCTTCGTATGGACGCCGTCGGTGACGATGCCCGCCTGGGCGCCGGTGAGGGAGACGGCCTTCTGGCCGAGGGCGTGCAACGCCATCGCCGTGAGGGCGATCGTGGTTTGTTCGCCGGTGGCGAGGAGCACGTCCATCTCGCGCACGTCGGGGGAAGGGTTCACTTCTCGGGCGAGTTTGATGAGACCGTCGGTGACCCCCGACATCGCGGAAACGACGACGACGATCTGGTGGCCGTCCTCGCAGGCGCGCTGGATGCGCGCGGCGACGTTGCGGATGCGCTCGGGATTGCCCACCGAGGTTCCGCCGAACTTCTGGACGATCAGGGCCATGAGTCTGGAAGAAAGGGCCGACTGTGCCTGCGGCGGGGAAACGAATCAAGCCTGCGGACCTGGAAAGGAATGGCGACCCCGCCCGGAATTGAACCGGGATCGACGGTTTAGGAAACCGCTGCTCTATCCGTTTGAGCTACGGGGTCGCTGGAAAACAACGCCGCCTTTCATTTACGCCTTGTTCAGGCGCCGGGGCAAGCCGATCCGCCGTCCGTGAACCCGTGAGGCGCCCCATTCTCTCTTGGTTCACCACCTTCAGTTTCCCCAAGGGGGGTCACGATGTACCTGAAGGATCTCATTCAGGTTGTGAAACGACCTTGTCACCGGAGAGGGAAGGAAGTAGAATCTCCGCGTTTTCAAGGAATTCCGCATGCGTTTTCCCTCTTCCCGTTGCCTTCAGCTTGTGCTTTGGGCGGCTATGAGTATGGCGCTCGCCACATCCTCGTCCGCGGCCTCGAAGAAACAGATTTCCGAGGAGGTGTCCTGGGAAATCTCCACCGAGGCCTCCTACGTGGCCGGGAGCCAGGTGAAATCGGGCGATGTGAAGTTCGGGCATTTCACGGAGACGGCGAATTCGTTTCAAGCGGTCGCCTCGAGGTATCTCGCCGAGGGAATGATCCTTCGTTTGGGCGGCGCTTGGGAGCGCTATTCCTTCGGGACCCCCGCCGATTCTCCATTGCCCAACACGCTGCAGTCGGGCGCGGCCGTGATGGGCGTGGATTTCCAGATGGGGAGCGAATGGCTGGTGCGCTTCGAAGTCCAGCCCGGCGTGTACAGCGATTTTTCCGATCTCACCTTCGACGATGTGAATGCGCCGGCGACTCTGGGTGCGTCCTGTCTCTTCGATAAGGATCTCCAGTTCGTTTTCGGGATCAGCGTGGATCCTCGGAGGGAATATCCGGTGATGCCGGGGGCGGGCCTCCGCTGGCAGTTCGAGGACCGCTGGACCCTCAACGCGATCCTGCCCCGCCCGCGCCTGGAATGGGCGGCGAGCGAGAACCTGACGCTGCATGCGGGCGTCGCACTCAAGGGGGGCTCATACCGCCTCGCCGACAACTTCGGCGACACCCACCGCCGTCCGGGGATGAACGGCGTGATCGTGGACTACTCGGAGGTGCGCGCCGGCCTTGGCGCCTCCTGGAAGCCGCATCCCGCGATCGAGGTGATTCTTGAAGGGGGTTACATGGTCTGGCGCACGTTCGACGCTTGGGCGCGCAACGTGAGCTTCCGCAGCGATCCAGCGCCCTATGGCGGGCTCACGATAACCGCCGGCTTCTGATTGAAACGGGCGGCTTGGCTGTTCCTTGCGGCGTGTGTCGCCGGCCTGTATCTCGGGTCGAGTGCGGTCCCCGTCATTTTCGACGAGACGGAAGGGCAGTATGCGGGCGCCGCGAAAGAGATGCTGAGCCGCGGCGATTGGCTGCTCCCAACGAACAACGGGCTCCCGCGGCTCCAGAAACCCCCGCTCGTATACTGGGCGCTCGCGCTCTCCTTCAAGATTTTCGGCGTGAACGTCTTCGCTGCGCGTCTGCCGAACGCGTTCGCCTGTCTCGCCTGGATCGGCGCGACTGCGTTGCTGGGCCGCCGCGTGGACTCCTGGCGCCTCGGGGCCTACGCGGCGCTCGTGCTGGCCACGTCGTTCGGATTCTTCATTTTCGGCCATCTGATCATGCCGGAACCGTTTCTTGGCGTATGCATAACCTTCGCGTTCTGGTGTCTGATGAGCGCGTTTCGCGATCCTGCACGAGAGGCAGCGTGGCTGCGCGGCGCCTGGGTTTTTATGACGCTCGGCACGCTCGTCAAGGGGGCGCATGGCTTTCTTTATCCGGCGTTCGCACTCGGAGGCGCCGCGCTTTTTTCGGAAAAATTCGCGGGGCTTTGGAAGCGTTTCTGGAGCTGGAGACGCATGCTTCTTTTCGGCGCCGCCGTTGCGCCGTGGTATCTGGCGATGGAAGTCCGCTTTCCAGGTTTTCTCCACGAGAACTTCGTCAATGAACAGGTCGGCCATCTCCTGAATACGCGTATCCCTCCGGACAGTCGGGCGGTGCCGTCGCTCATTTTCTGGGGCCAGCACCTGCTCTACTTTCTCCCGTGGACCTTGTTCGTGCCCGCGGTCGTCTGGGCTTGGCGCCGCCCCGAAGCGCATGAAAAGCCGGGCTACGAGGCGTCGCGCCTGCTCTGGGCCTGGATCGCCGTGACTGCGATCAGCGTGGCCTTCTCCGCCCGGCAAGACTATTACACGATGACGTGTTGGAGTGCGGTCGCCGTGGCCCTGGCCCGTCCGTGGGCGCGCGAGGAAGCCGTGCCGCGCCGCTACTGGGCGGCCCCCTGCGTGCTGATGACCTTGGCGGGCCTCGTCGGAGTGATGCTGTGGCCGCACATTGACGCGCAAATGGCCGATGCCACCCTTGAAGTGGATCCCGTGGCGGACCGCGACACGCTTTGGAGCGCGTTGCATGGTTCTTCGTTCGGAGGATGGAGCGCGTTCGTGCCGCTGATGAAAGCGGCCGGCGCCGTGCTTCTTTTGGGAGGCGCAATCTCCCTTTGGCTCGCGGGGCGCAAGCGCGCTGCGTTGACCGCCCGAGCCGTGGCGCTCGTCATGCTCGCGCTCCTTGTGCTCGCCGTGCGCGGGCTGGCTCTCAAAGGGGAATACTACTCGCTCGCAGCGGCGGCCGGCGCCGTCCGTCGCGCGGCCGAGCCCGAAGCGATGGTGGTCTACGACGGAGAGCCGCATCTCGCCGCCAGTCTGTTCTTTTATCTCGATCGTTTCGCGTTCTGGGTGAACGCCACGCCGGCGGGCGAATTCGTGGTGCGGCGTTTTGGCCTCGGCTCGGAGACTTATCTGGACCGAACCGCCTTGCGAAAGGCTTGGCGCTCCTCGCGCCAGGTGTTTCTCCTCACCGAACGGGCCGAGCTCGACGCTTGGGCGCGCGACCTCGGTTTCGCCGATGGCTCGCCCGTGATGGTCGGGGAAAGCGGGACGCGCGTGGCTCTCGCAAATCGTCGGGCCCGGCGTTGAAGAAAACCTCGACGGCCGGTCAGCGTCTGCCCGCCAAGGCAGGATCCCAGTCTTTCCAGACCGGCTCGAGACCGAGGCCGCGGAGACGTGCGGCCACCTCTTCGGCGCTTCGGGCATCGGCGATGGCGAACTGTTCCGTGGCGTGCTCGCCTTCGGATGAGATGGCGCCGGACGCAAGCTCGACGCGGCAGCCTTTTGCGGTGCGGTGGAGGTCCTCGCGTCCGACGCCGGTGTAGCCTCCGGGTTCCGTGTGCGACCCGGCGCTCATCATGGTCACTCCCACGCCGGCCAATCCGTCCCTCAGAGCAGGAGATTCCCGCGTGGACAAGGTGATCCCGACCTGGGGGAATGCGAGGCGCGTCGCGATCACGAATTGGGCCAGATCGCGGTCGCTGACGTGAACGGATGGCTCAAACTCTCCGGCGGCCGGACGCAGGCGGGGCATGGAGACCGTAAAAAAGGTTTTCCAGCACGATTTCAGCAGGGCGTCGAGATGGTGGGCGAGCGCCGCAGCCTCTTCCCGCCAATCGGCGAGGCCGAGCAGGGCGCCGAGGCCAACGCGGCGAAACCCCGCTGTGCACGCGCGCTGCGGGCAGGCGAGACGCCAGTCGTAATCTTTTTTCGGGCCGGCGAGATGCATCGCGGCATAGACTCTGCGATCGTAGGTTTCTTGATAGACCACGAGCCCCTCGGCACCGGCTTCGACGAGCGGGCGATAGTCGTCCGTCTCCATGGGGCCGACCTCGAGATGAATCGAGGGGACGCCGAGGGCGCGAAGGCGCTCCACGCATTCGACAAGATAAGAACGACTGACGTAGCGGGGATGTTCGCCCGCGACGAGAAGAAGGTTGCGAAACCCCTTCTCGAGGAGATGGCGCGCCTCCGTTTCGACCTGCTCGGGCGTAAGTGTCACGCGCAGAATGGGGTTCTCCCGGGAAAAGCCGCAGTAGCGGCAGGAGTTCACGCATTCATTGGAAAGGTAGAGGGGGGCGAAAAGACGCATCGTGGCGCCGAAATGCCGGCGGGTCAGGCATCGGGCTTCCCGGGCGCGCGCCTCGAGCTCGGCTTCGGAGCAGGGGCAAATCAGCGCTTCAAATCGAGCGAGGCGGGAGTTCACGATGCGGGCAATTTCGGCGGAGGCTTACGGAAAAGCAACCCGCGGACGAACGGATGCGAAGGGGCTGGGCGTGGGCGAGGCAGGACTTGAACCTGCACCCCTTGCGGGACCGGAACCTAAATCCGGCGCGTCTGCCAGTTCCGCCACTCGCCCGAACGAAAAGATCATAACGGAACCGACGGTCTGAATCCAACCTCGAAGGAGTGGAAATGCGGGGTGAAAATGAAGCTGGAAGCTGGAGCCCGAAACTTAAAGAGGGAAGGAGGAAGCCCTTTCTGAAGCTTCATTTCGAAGGCCTCGGAAAGCCTTCGGGGAACCTCCGGATTCAGAATTCGGTTTTTGCCGTTCCGGCTTGGAGGCCGGCCGATTTGTCGCGCGTCCGATCAAAAGCGGGAGTGGACAACGTCGGGCGATTCCCCTATCCTCGCAGCCGGTTGTTGAGCGAACCGCCAAAGCGCCATGGAGCGCCGCGGTCGCCGAGGAGGTTTTGTGGAACTCAAAGAAATCAAGGCCATCATTGACCTGATGAAGCGCAACGGGCTCGTCGAGTTCGAGCTCGAGCGTGACAATCAGAAAATCCGCATCCGTCGCGGGACGGACGGTGCGTTCCATTCCGTCGCTCCGGCGGGCGCTTCGCCCCTGCACGGGGTGCCGGCGGCGCCGCCCGCGCCCCCACCGACGGCGGGGCCGCCGGCGCTCACGGTTTCCGACCTCAAGGAGATCAAATCCCCGATGGTGGGGACCTTCTATCGCAGCCCGTCGCCCGACGCTCCGCCCTATGTGGAGATCGGTCAAACCGTCACCGAGGACACCGTGGTCTGTCTCATCGAAGCGATGAAGGTCATGAACGAGATCAAGGCCGAGACCGCGGGCGTGATCTCGGAAGTCTGTGTGGACAATGCCAAGCCCGTCGAGTTCGGCAAACCTCTTTTCCGACTTCGCCCGACCTCCGCAGCTCCGTAGTCGGCCATGTTTCAAAAGGTTCTCATCGCCAACCGCGGCGAGATCGCCCTGCGCGTCATCCGCGCGTGTCGCGATCTCGGCATCCGCACGCTCGCGGTCTATTCGGACGTGGACGTGGACTGCCTGCACGTGCAAATGGCCGATGAGACGATCTGCATCGGCGAGGCGCCCGCTTCCGAAAGCTATCTCAAGATTGACCGCATCATCTCCGCGGCGGAGGTCGGAGACGTGGACGCCATCCACCCGGGATACGGGTTTCTCGCGGAGAACGCCCATTTCGCAGATGTCTGCGAAAACTGCAACATCAAGTTCATCGGGCCGAGCGCGGCGGCGATGCGCGCGATGGGTGACAAGGCCAAGGCGCGCGAATGCGCCCGCAAGGCCGGCGTCCCCGTGGTGCCCGGTAGCGAGGGCCTCCTCGACAACGAGCAGGAAGCGCTCCGGGCCGCCAAGAAACTCGGGTATCCCGTCATGATCAAGGCGGTGGCGGGCGGGGGAGGGCGGGGGATGCGGGTCGCGCACAACGACGTGAGTCTCGCGCAAGGGTTCTTTACGGCGAAGGCGGAGGCGGAAAAGGCGTTCAGCAATCCCGGGCTCTATCTCGAAAAGCTGATCGAATCTCCGCATCACATCGAGTTTCAGGTTCTCGCTGACGAGCGCGGGCGCGTGGTGCATGTCGGGGAACGCGAGTGCAGCATCCAGCGCCGGCACCAGAAACTCATCGAGGAATGCCCGTCGCCCTTCGTGTCGGCCGATCTGCGCAAGAGGATGGGCAAGGCAGCGGTACGCCTCGCCCAGGCGGTGAACTATACCAACGTGGGGACCATCGAGTTTCTTGTGGACGGGAAGGGGAACTTTTATTTTCTGGAAATGAACACGCGCATCCAGGTGGAGCACCCCGTGACCGAGGAGGTCTACGGCGTGGACCTGCTGAAATGGCAGATTCGCATCGCGGCGGGGGAAAAGCTCGGATTCGGCCAGGATGACCTCAAACCACGCGGGGCGGCGATCGAGTGCCGGATCAACGCGGAGAATCCGGACAAGGATTTCATGCCTTCCGCGGGGCGGATTGAGCTCTTTTGTCCGCCGGGCGGCTGCGGCGTGCGCGTGGATTCCCACGCCTACAGCGGTTACCACCTGCCGCCGAACTACGATTCTCTTCTCGCGAAAATCATCGCGCGCGGCGAGGACCGCGACGAAGCCCTCAGCCGGATGCGACGGGCCCTCGACGAATGCCTCGTCAAAGGCGTCCATACCACCATCCCCGTCGCGAAGCGGGTCCTGCGCGATCCGAATTTCTGTCGCGGACAATACGACCTTGCCTTTCTCCCTGCGCTCCTGAAGAACGGCCGCCGCGACGCCTCGCTGTGAGCCGGCCGCGAAGGCTTGTGTCATGCCGCGCTTGCGCGGCGCCCGGCTTTCCCCTAAACCTTTTCGGTATTCGCGAGACTTGTCGCGAAAACTCGTCCTAAAATCTTTTCTCATGAGCAATCAACGACTCGCCATGCTGACCGGCGGGGGCGACTGCCCCGGCCTGAACCCCGTCATTCGCGCCATCACCCGGCGCGCCCTCCAGGAGGGCTTCGAAGTCCTCGGCATCCGTAACGGATGGAAAGGGATGATCGAAAAGAACTACGTGCCGCTGGACCGCGCCGCGGTCGCCGGCACCGTTCATCGCGGAGGCACCATCCTGGGGACCTCCCGGACCAATCCGCGGAAAATCCCCGGCGCCGTCGAAAAAATCTTCGCGAACTTCAAGGACCTTCGACTCGACGTGCTCATTGCGATCGGCGGCGACGACACCCTCGGCGTCGCCTACGATCTCTACACGAAAGGGCTTGCCACGATCGGCGTGCCAAAGACGATTGACAACGACATCCCGGGCACAGACTACACCTTCGGATTCGACACCGCGGTGAACATCGCCACGGAAGCCCTCGACCGTCTCCACACCACGGCGGAATCGCATCACCGGGTGCTCGTGGTGGAGATGATGGGGCGGCACGCGGGTTGGATCACGCTCCACGCGGGGATCGCGGGGGGCGCGGACTACGTCCTGTTGCCCGAGTTTCCCAAGAACATGCGGGAGGTCGGCGAAGTCCTCAAAAAGCGCCATGCCGCGGGCCGCACGTTCAGCACCGTGGCGGTCGCCGAAGGCTTCAAGATCGAGGGCGAAGAGGTGCTCCAGAATCAGGAAAAGGACGCCTTCGGTCATGTCCGCCTCGGCGGTGTTGGGGAGCGCGTCGCCAAGCTCCTCGAGAAATACACGGGCTTCGAAACGCGCTCGGTGGTTCTCGGGCATCTCCAGCGCGGCGGAACGCCCACCGCCTACGACCGCGTCCTCGGGACCCGCTACGGCCTCAAGGCCGTCGATCTTGCCAAGAAAGGGCTGTTCGGCAAGATGGTGGCCCTTCGCGGCACGGAAATCGTGGCGGTGGACCTGCAGTCGGTCACGAAGAGCAAAGTGGTCACCCCGGAGCTTTACGCGGACGCGCAGACCTTCTTCGGGTGATCCGGCCGGGCGCGTTGCCGCCTCCCGAGGCGCTTGGCGAAACGCGGCGGAGGATCGCCGCCGCCGACTGATTTCCTGAAGTCATCAGTCTTGCGGATTGCGGCGAAGGCGTCCGATCCGCTAAAGGAGACCTGTGATTCGTCGTGAGCGACTTCAGAAGGATTGCGGGTCCGCGGCCCCAGCGCGGACCGATCCGTCAGGAGGATACCGGCCGGTCGACGCGCGCGGGCGGGCGCTCGGCGGCGTCCGCCTGCCGAGCGTCTATTACACCGAAGCGGAAGCGGACGCCGCGGCGCGCGCGTGGCGTGGAGGAACGCTCCCGTTCCCCGCCGCGCCGATGCGGCGCGAGATGTCGGCTTTCGTGAAACGTTCGTGGCGGGAGCTTCGCACGCTCGTGCCGCCGCCCTGCGCGATGGGCGCGCGGAAGGATGTCTCCTTCGCGGCGTTCTGGAACGGGTCGGACTACGCCAATCTTGGGCATTACGCCGTGTTGAGCGAAGACTTTCGCGCCGCGAATTTATTGCGGGACCTGACGGATCTCCTCATCGAGAGATACCTCACCTGGCCGCTTTTGCCGGGCGCACGCCCCGGCGTGGATTACGCGGGGCGTCTCGGCCAGTGGCAGGATTCCGTGTTGCTTCTCCGCGCGGCACGCGCGGTCTGGAGCCTGCGGATGCTGGGCGTCGCTGATCGAGCGTGGATCGGAGCGTTCCTCGAGGGCCTGGCGCGTCCGATCCTCGAGATCAATGCGCTGCCTGCTCTCGAGTATCGTCACGACAAATATCACAACGCGATGACCGATGCCCTCGAGGCGGTGCTTCTCGCGGGATGGCTCGGCGGCCGATCCCTTCGCGTTCGCGACGTCGTGGACGGGCGACGCGCATGGAACGGCGAGGAGCTCGTCGAATACGCCTGGGGCGGGCCGAAGGGGCTGGCGTTCTTCATCGCGAACGCGTTCGACGAAGGCGGCGTGTATTGGGAACTGAGCCACACCTACAAGCTGCACTGCCTTCACCAACTCCTGCCGATGCTTCAACTCGGAAGGCTTCAAGGGCGCACGTTGCCGAAGCCGCGACTCGAGCGGCTTGGGGAGGCGGTTTGGGAGACTGTCTGCGGGATTTTTCCCGACGGCAGCCTCCCCCCGTGGAGCGAGACGCATCCGGGGCGCAACATCGGCGCGCCGGTGGTCGAGACGGGGGCGTGGTTGACGGGCGATGCGCGGCTCCGAAACATGCTGCCGCGCCTGGACCAACTACGGCAGCGTTCCGAAGATCCTCAGAGCCGGTTCTGGGGGCGCTTCGTCCACCGCCTCTTTCATCCCGCCGCGCGTCCCGGCCCCGCGCCCGCCTCCGCGCCGGCGTGGAACGACCACCTGCACGTAAGCTCGGGCCAGCTTCTTGCGCGGAGCCGCGAGGGAAGCTTCGCCGTTCACGTCAACTGGGACGCGCATCAAGATTACCATTCCGACTTCGATGCGCTGGCATTCTGCGTGCAACACCTCGGGCGGCTGCGGCTGTGGGATCCGGGCTATCATTCCGGCGCGAACCCCTACCGCTTTTGGACGCGCAGGACGGCGTCCCACTCGACGGCGAGCGTCAACGATGAGGACCAGGCGGCGAGCTTTCGTGCCGGCGAGATCGAGTCCTTCGTCTCCTCCGTCGAACTGACCTGGATCCAAATCTCGGCGCCCCATCTTTATGCGCGGTCGGGTGTGACGCGCTATCGCCGGTCGCTGCTGATCTTCAAGACGGCGCCGTACGTTCTCGTGGATGTGTTCGAGATCGAGGGCGGCTGGCGCCACCGCCTCCATCTGCTCGGTCTCGGCGAGGCGCGCGCGGCCGGCAAACGCCCCGTCCGCTGCGTCTGGCGCGACCGGAGGGGCTGGGCTGCCGCCGAAGCCTTTGGTTGCGGAAGGTTCGACACGAAACTCGAACGCGTGTTTCCTCCGGAGGCGCGCGGGCCGCGCAAACTGGTTCTTACGCGCACGGCTCCGGCGCCGCTCTCGAGCGTTTTTGCGACGGTGATCGCGTTCGGCGAAGGCCGCGTGAATCCGTCTCGAGCCAGAGTCGTTTTCGCGGAAGACGGCGTGACCGTGCGCCTCCCTTCCTCCCCGTCGCGCGGCGCGGCGCGGGCGTTCATCGCCCGGTCCGGTGCGTCGGCCCTTGAGCTTGGCGGCCGACGGCGCACGTTTGCCGTTTGGAAGGGAGAACAGGCCGCGGTCTGTCGGCCGGTCCTGCTTTCGGCGGATGCGATCGAGGGGCCGTGGACGATCCGGACCGAGGTGTTGGCCTGCTGGCCGCTGGAACGAGGGATGGCGCTGCGCTTAAATGGACGGCGCTACGCGCTGGACGCCTGGCAATTCTCGGAAATTCCCCTTCGCCTGCCGGTTGCGGGCACGGCGTTCGAGCCGCGACGGATCCGCCTGCGCTTCACCGGCACGCGTCCGTTTCGCGCCTCGGACCGTGGCGCTGTCGCATGGTTGCAGCCGACAAAACTTTCCGCGACGATTCCGTCGCGCGGTTAACCCCTCGCCTCGAATCCTCATGAACTCACGCCTCTTGATCTCGTTCTCCGCCACCGCCGCGGTGCTCCTCGCGCCCGTTCTGTCGCGAGCGCTGCAACCCATCAAGGAAGACTGGGAGAGCTCCGCGAATCCGCTTCCCACAAACTTTCGAACCGGAACGGAAATCTGGCAGTTCTCCCGGGGAGAAGGCCGGGGCGAAGGCAAAATCGAAGTGGTGGAAGGGAAAGGTCGGAACGGCGGCAAGGCGTTGAGCCTCGCCCTCGACGGCGAGCGGGGGATGGCCACTTACGCGGCGGTGACGATTCCGTTGACGGAGACGCAGGATTTTCGTTTTTCGATCCGTCGGGACGGAAACGATCCGGTGGAGGTGGGGTTGTTCGTGAGGAAAGACCGCCGGAAGCTTCTGCGCGTCGCCATCAAGGGAAGCGAGATCACGCTGGGCGTGGAAGAGGGGGGGCACCAGCGCGCGATGCTCCGGGGAATGCCGGACGCCGAGGGCTGGCTCGACATAGGTCTCAGAATTGACCGTAAGGCGAAAACGGCCACACTGCGCGTGAACGAGGAGGAGAAGAGTGTCGAAATTTCCGAGTGGGAAGAAGGGGGCTACAAGTTTCAGTTCGGTCTAAACTTCGACAAGGGCAACTCCCGCCAGCCGGTGCTGATTGACGACGTTTCCTGGTTGGGCGAATCCCGCTGATTGACACCGGTGAACTCCGCTACCCTATCTGCCGTTCCGCCCGTCGCCTCCTCCCCTCGCGCCGTCGCACGCGTCGGTTTCCTCGGCGCCGGCGAATTCATCTCCTTCCAGCACCTGCCCAACGTGAGCCTCATCGCGTCGAGCCGGGTTCATGCGATCTGCGACCTCGACACACGGCGACTCGAATCCCACGCGGCCAAGTATCGCCCTGCGTATACCACGCGCGATCACCGACGACTCCTCGAAGATCCCGAAGTGGACGTCGTGATCATCGGGACGAAACAGGACCTCCATGCGCGCTTCATCGTCGAGGCGCTCGACGCGGGGAAATGGGTGATGTGCGAGAAACCGATGGCGGAAACTCCGGAAGAGACGGCGCGTGTGCTCGACGCCGAACGACGCGCGAAAGGGCGGCTGGCGATCGGTTTCAATCGCCGTTTCGCACCGGCCTACGCCCGGATGAAGCGCCTCCTCGCGGCGCAAAAACCGCCGATCTACCTCAACTACCGTCTCATGTTTCCGTCGCCGCAGAAGGATCGGGGGTTCTATGCGGACAAGGCGCGCATCCTCTACGAAGGGACGCACATCTTCGACCTCCTCTGCTGGCTGCTCGACGCCGCTCCCGAACGGGTCTATATGACGGGCGACCTCACTCGGAACAATATTTGCGTCCTCGAATTTCCCGGCGGTTCGCGCGCATCGTTCATGTGCGGCTCGATGGGTTCCTATTTCCTTTGGAAAGAGTCCCTGGAGGCGTTCACCCATTACGCCTCGATTGTCGTGAGCGAGTTCATTGACATGCGGGTGCGAGGGATTCCCGGGGAATTCGACGCCTTTTATGCGCCTCACCTCGATCGTCTCGGAGAGGAGGTTCGACGCGAGGGGCTCGACCTCTATGAAACCCGCAAGAGCCAGGAGATGATGGCTGAGGTGAGAGCGCTCGACATGCCGTGCGAGCGGGTGGTTCGTCCCGGACGCAACTTCGGTCCGCTCCCTTATCGCATGGAAGGCGCCAGCCTCCTTATTCCCGACAAGGGCTGGAAGGCGTCCGCGGAACATTTCCTGAACTGTTTTCTCGCGGGGACGAAACCCGACAATGCCGACGGGCGCGCCGGCACGCTTTCGACCGACGTGGCGTTGTGCGCGCTTCGATCGTTGGAGAAAGGCGTTCCGCTCGCGTTCACTCCTTCTCCGGTATGACCGCATGATCACGCCCCTGAATTCGATCCGACGGGTCTCGCTGGTCACGCAGGCGACCGATCTCCTGAGGAAGAATCTCGTAGCGGGGCGGTGGCCGGACCATCTGCCGGGACAGCGCGACCTGAGCCGCCAGATGCAGGTGAGCGGCCGTACGCTGCGCGCCGCGCTCAAGCTCCTCGCACGCGAAGGGCGGATCAAGATCGAGCACGGTCGCGCGACGCGGGTGATGCATCGCGCGCGCGCGCGCAGCGTGCTTCGGGTGGTGCGGCTGCTGATCTCCCAGCCGATGCACGAGCTCACACAAATCAACCTTTACCGTTTCAGCGAGCTCCGCCGATGTCTGGCGGCGACGGATTTCGCGCTCGAAGTTCATGTGGATCCCGCTTCGCAGCGCCGGTATTCGTTGCGCGGCTTGGACGCCTTGATCCGCGAAAATCCTGCCTCCTGCTGGGTGCTCCACGTCTCGAAGTCAGAAGTGCAGCGCTGGTTCGCCGAGCGCAACCTCCCCACGGTCGTCACAAAAAGCAGCCATCCCGGCGTGGATCTGCCCTCCGTAGATGTGGATTGGCACGCCCTCGGACGCCACGCGGCCGGACGTTTCCTCGGGCTTGGGCACCGTCGTGTCGCTCTCCTTCTGTTCCAAGACCATCCCGCGGACGAAACGGCCATCAAAGAGGGATTTCTCGCGGGCTTCCGCGATTCGCCTCATCCCGATGCGAAAGTGGTCGTTGCGCTGCATGGGCCGACTGCGAAGAATGTCGACACCGCTTTGAAAGAGATGCTTGCCGGCTCCAACCGTCCGACCGGTCTCTTCGTTCCTGGAACGGGCTACGCCTTCGCGGCGATGGGTTGTCTCAGCCAGATGCGACTTCGTATTCCCGAGCACCTCTCTATCGCCACGCAGGTTGCGGACAGCTCGATCATTCAATACGCCATTCCTTCGCTCGCCCACTATCGCGTGGACTGGGACCTCCACGCCCGCAAGCTCACGCGGCTGGTCCTCCGCATAGCGGCCTCCGGCGCGCCCGAGCCGCGCCATGTGCGATTGCTGCCCGAGTTCCAGTCCGGAGATTCGCTCGCCACCGCGCCGAAATCCTGATCCGGAAAGTCTTCTCTCTTCGCGAGCGGACGGCCTCGCCTTAGAGGGTTGCGGCGGGAACGGGCTTTGGGCGGCGTTGTGTCGGCTGGCCAGCCTCCACGCCTTGCCCACAAGCCCGCCCCGCCAGCAACAGAGGGCAGGCCAATTTTCAAACACCCTCTTAGGCGTTCGCCAGAACTTTTTGCGCGTCGGAAACGGCGCCGAGCGGCTTGTATTTCAGGACCATCCGATCGACATAAACCTCCGCCTGGATCCAGCCGGGACGGAACTCGGGGAGGACGAATCCGCCTCCTTTTTCCGTCCACTCCTGAATCGCCTCGGGGATGGATTTGCCTTTGATCCGGACCAGATTGTAGCAGACGGCGGGCATCATCACCTCGTGAATGCCGAGGTCGTTCCATCCGCGGAGGCCGTTGTGATAATGACCTGTGAACATGGCGAAGATGCGCGATTGATGCTTCTTGAGTAGCACCTCGAATTCGGTGCGTCCCTCTTTCATATACCAGGCGCGGTCGGGAGGGCCGTTTTTGTGGAAGACGACGTGGGAGGCGAGAATCACGTTTTTTCCGCTTCCCGGAGCCTCGGAGATCGCGCGGTCCAGCCACTCGATCTGCGCGGGGGTCGCCGTGGCGTCGTGCTTCGGATTGGGCTGAGCGTCGTGGAAGGTGATCGCACGCAGGAGTCCCTGATGGTCGTGAACGGCGTCCGTTTCCTTGGCGATGTATTTCTGAAACACCTCCACAGGGTCGTGATTTCCCGGCACGGCGAGCCAGGGCGCGGTCAGTTTTTTCGCCGTCTCCATCCATGTGGCGTAGTGAGCGTGATGTTCCGGCTTTTCTCCGAAGTCCACCAGATCGCCCAGAAAAAGGGTGAACGCTGGATGAAATTCGTTGATCTCCTCCACAGTCGTCGCCCATTGCTGCGTGTATTTGGACGTCTTCTTTGCCGCCCCGATGTGTGAATCCGAGGCCATCGCGAATGTGAACCGCGGCGCGCCGTCCGTTGCGGTCTCGGGTGTGGCGGATTGAGGCGCGACGGGCGTTTCGGATGGGGCGCCAGGCTCCTGGGCGCGACCGAAGCGGCCGCCGAGAAGCATCATTGTGGCCGCCGCGCCGGAACCGTAAAGGAACCGGCGTCGTGTCAGGGAACCGTCCAAACGAGCGGAGCGGAAAGGAGATGTCATGACGTCAGTTTTTTCCGGGAAGCCGGCGATGTCAACCGCGGGCGGCCTGTGTTCGCTGTGTTCATGATGGAGTCAGCATTTCCGCTCGAAGCCCGTGCAAGCGTGTGCATCATGGAGCCCATGTCCGAGATCCTTCTGCATCCGGGACGTCCGAGGTCGGAGCGTTGCCATTCCCTTTCTGCCCGCGCAAAGATCAAGGCGTTCGCCCTCCTCGCGATGTTCGGCCTTGCGTTCGGCCTTGAAGCCCAGGAACCGCCCGCGCCGTCGCCCGCCGCCGCCGCGCCGAGGAACCTCCTCTGGGACGGCGGACTCGAGACCGGCTTCGGAAACGGCTTCTGGACGGTGGTCGGAAAAAATCTCGGACCGAGCCTGCGTTCGATGTGGTCGGAGGGTGTGATAGATCTCAAGCTTCCCATCGCTTCGCGCTGCGTGAAGGTCGAGGAGGGCGTGTGGAGCCTTTGCGCGTGGATCCGGCGCGTCCCCGGCAACGAGAAGGGCGAGGTGCATCTCGAACTGACGAACTTCAACGATCCCAAGGAAAAGAAGGGGAACGCGTATTCGAGGAAATTTTCGGTTCCTCCGAGCGAAGGCTGGCAGCGCGTGGGATGGACGTTCGAGGTCAAGGAGTCTCTGCGCCCGCTGCATCACGTTGAAGTCTCGGGAGGAGAGGGGATGCTCGTGGACCGCGTGAGCCTCACGCCGGGGCCGATGCCTGAAAACCTGCGCGCGGCGGCAGACCTCGAGGCCGGCTTCGACGTGGGCGAAGAGACGCGGATCTATGTGGACGGTGAGAAGCGCTCGGTGGACCTCATGATCCACAACAGCGGTCCGACGGCGAAGGCGAAGGTGAAATGGGCCGTGTACGACCACTACGAGGACCTCGTGAAAGAGGGAACGGTCGAGGAGGAGTTCCTTTCGGGAAAAACCGTCCGCCGACGGCTTCCCCTCGCGGAGCTTCCCTGGGGTGGCTACCGCCTTGCCTCGAGCGTCGAGGGGCAGACGGTCCTTGGCGACTCGCTGGTTTCCTTTCTCCCAAAGATTGACGCGAAGGCGCTCCCATGGCTCGGCGCCGACGCGAACTTTCTCGGCGCCGCAAAGGAGTTCACGCCGCGCTTTATGACGCGGCTCGGGATGAACACGATCAACGCCCTGAGCTGTTCGTCGCAACTGGGGCGCTGGAAGGCCGTCAACCCGCAGCCGGACGTTTTCCGCTGGCAGGACGCCTCTCTGGACGCCGCCCATGCCGCCGGCATGGAGGTGGTGGTCTATCTTCAGGGTTTTTCCCAGGCGCCCGACTGGGCGCGCAAGTGGGTGAAGGGCGCCTTCCGCCAAGGCTTCACCATCACGGATGAGAAGGCGTTTACGGAAGCGTATTGTGCCTACGCGAAGCAAGTGATCGCGCATTACGGAGATCGGATCCAGGCGATCACCTTCGACGATGAAAGCTGTTACATCTTCGAGAAGCCGGAAGAAATAGACCAGTTGGTCCGCATCTATCGCGCGCTGCGACAGGCGGTGCGCGGCGCGGCGGCGGAGAAGAAGATTCCGTTCGTTACGAGTACGTGCGGCGGACCCCCCGAATGGATGGGAGCGTTCTTCGATCGTCTCGCGCCAGGCGACCTCGATTACATTGCGATGAACTCGAACTCGCGTCCGTTCTGGCCGGCGGAGTTTATCAATCAGGCGCGCCAGCGCGGGCTTTATCCGGCGATGTATCGCACCGCGGGCGTGGGGCAGCAGAGCCGCTACCGCCGCCTCTCGCTGCCGTTGGATCGCCCCGCCGGAGCGATCACTCCGATGGGCCTGTTCGTCTGGCAGGCGATGCTCCACGCCTGGTTGAACCGTCCCTACGGCACGGAAAATCCGAAGGATGGGCTTCTGGTGAACTACGGCTACTACGACTTGCGCCTGCTCCAGCAATGCGCCTACATGCCGATTTCGGGAAAGACGGGCGTCGAGTTCGATAACTCGCCTACGCTCGGCATGCAGGCGATGGCGATGATGAAGCATCATCTCCAAGGGATGCGTCCCGTGCGCGACCCGGCGGCGACCGTCACGATCAAAGGTGAACCTACGGCGAATCCCCAGGTTATGGCGTATCCCTTTCGAAATGAAAAAAACGCGGCAATTGTCCTGCTTCCTGAAGAAACCGCAGCGCTCGGCCTGAATTGGAAGTTTGCGGGGGAGGGCCTTGCGAACCTTCGTCCCACGGACGTGTTCGGCCGCCCGATCTCCGTGGCGGCGGATGGTTCGCTCGTCGTGCGCGAGCTGCCGGTTTACCTCTCTCTTGCACCCGAGAAGCTGCCCGCGACGCTCGCCGCGCTCAAGGGACTGCGTTCCGAGCCGATCACCAAGGCCGCGCGGCAGGAGTTTCGCGCAGGCGACTGGGCCCTGGAAGTGAACGCCGATCTGCCGGGGCTTTTTCTCCTGTCCCGCGTCAAGGGCGGAAAGAAGATTGTCGTGCTCGACCGGTTTTTGACGAAACTCCCGCTGACTAAGCCGAAGATCAACGTTCAGGAAACGCGGATTGGCGTGAACGTGCGCATCTTTTTCGAGGAACGCTATCGCGACCTCGCCTTCAACCTCAGCGAGCAGGGCTGCGAAATCTTCCTCACCTGGGAGAACAACGAGAAGTCGGTGCTCAAGAACACCGTCAGTTTCCGCGTCGGGATGGAAGGGGCGGGTCGTTCGGTGGTGATCCAGGAGGGGGCTGCGCTGAAGGCGGGTGCGTATCGCGCCGATTACGGGGCGTTTTTTCCGCCGCCGGACGGAAGCGCCGCACCCGAGACGGTGGCGCTGATGGCGAACGGCGCGCGCGCGGCCTTCCACGACTTCGCGACGTTTCTGATGCCGCCGTCGTCGGGGCGAGGGTTCTCTCCGCCGACCGGGTTCCTCCTGAAGACCCGCGACGGCGAGGCGCTTCTCGAATCGGATTTCACGCTGCAACCGTATCAAGGCGGCGGCCGCCGAGGATTGCAGACCCTGGCGCTCAAGCTCGTCGTCGAATAGATGCCGCGGTCCGCCGGCTTCTCCTCGGAGACCGAGGCCGCGCGGAGGGTTCAGGGTGGCGTGAGGCGCTTGACAGGTTCAACAGTTTTCGTAATAGTGCGCGTCTCCGTTTAAGGAGTTTTCACTATGCCCAAATCCTCAAAATCCAAGAAATCCCCCCCGAAATCTTCCGCTTCGAAATCCAGGAAATACGTCTATCTGTTCGGCAACAAGAAGGCCGACGGCCATGGCCAGATGAAGCCGCTCCTCGGCGGCAAAGGCGCCAACCTCGCTGAGATGAGCCGCATCGGCCTTCCCGTGCCTCCCGGCTTCACGATCACGACGGAGGTGTGCACGTACTTCTACGCCAACCGCCGGACCTACCCGAAATCGCTCCTGGCGCAGGAGCAGAGCGGCATTGCGTTCATCGAAAAGATCATGGGCACGAAGTTCGGTGACCGCTCGGCGATGCCGCTGCTCGTGTCCGTTCGTTCGGGCGCGCGCGATTCCATGCCGGGCATGATGGACACCATCCTCAACCTCGGTCTCAACGACCAGACCGTGCTCGCCTTGGCGAACGCGACGAAGAACGAGCGTTTCGCCTGGGACTGCTACCGTCGCTTCATCCAGATGTATTGCGACGTCGTGATGGGCGTCCAGAAGCGCGCGGGCGAGGAGCACGAACCGTTCGAAGTCGTGATCCACGCGTTGAAACACGATCGCTACCACGCCGAGGTCGAGGACACCAAGCTGACCGTGGAGGACCTCAAGGAACTCGTGAAGCGTTTCAAGGCGCTCGTCCTGGAGCGCACCGACAAGGAGTTTCCGCAGGATCCGTGGCGGCAGCTTCACGGCGCGGTCGGCGCGGTGTTCGGCTCGTGGATGAACGACCGTGCGGTCGTCTATCGCCGCAAATACAACATCCCCTCCGAATGGGGAACGGCCGTCAACGTGCAGGCGATGGTCTACGGCAATACTGGAGAGACTTCGGGTTCAGGCGTCGCCTTCACCCGCAACCCGGCGAACGGGGTCAAGGAATTCTACGGAGAATTCCTGATCAACGCGCAGGGCGAAGACGTCGTGGCGGGGGTGCGCACGCCAGCGCCGGTAGCCCAGCTCGCGAAGGAGATGCCCGCCGCCTATATGGAGATCGATGGCATCCGCCGCACGCTCGAGAAGCATTTCAAGGATGTGCAGGACTTTGAGTTCACCATCCAGGACGGCAAAGTCTTCATGCTCCAGACACGCAACGGCAAGCGCACCGCGCTGGCAGCGCTCAAGTTCTCGATCGACATGACGCGCGAGAAGCTCATTGACTGGAAGACGGCCATCCGGCGCAACCCGGCCGACCAGCTCGACCAGTTGCTCGCCCCGATCTTCGACGCGAAGGCCGAGAAGGCGGCGAATGTCATCGCGCGCGGTCTGCCCGCCGGGCCGGGTGCGGCCTCGGGCAAGCTCTATCTGAACGCCGACCGCGCCGACGCGGCCGCGCAGAAGGGGGAGAAGGTGCTCCTGGTGCGCAACGAGACCACGCCGGAAGATCTGCGCGGCATGATCGCCGCCGAGGGGATCCTCACCGCGAAAGGGGGGGTCAGTTCGCACGCGGCGCTCGTCGCGCGCCAGATGGGCAAAGTCTGCGTCTGCGGCGCCGGCGCGCTGCAGATTGATTACACGGCGAAGACGTTGCGCGTGAACGGCCAGACGTGGAAGGAGGGAGACTTCCTTTCCATCAACGGCACGGCAGGCCATGTCTACGCGGGACGGATCCCGACGGCCGCCTCCGAGATCGTCCAGGTGCTCGTGGAGAAATCGCTCGATCCGAAGCGGAGCGAAACGTACGGGATGTATCAGACCCTGATGGACTGGTGCGGGAAGGTGGCGCGTCTTCAGGTGCGCACGAACGCCGACACGCCCGAACAGGCGGCGAACGCCCTCGCGTTCGGCGCCACGGGGATCGGTCTCTGCCGCACGGAACACATGTTTTTCGAGGGCGAACGCATTGACGCGATGCGCGAGATGATCCTCGCCGACAATCTCGAGGACCGGAAGGAAGCGCTCGCCAAGCTGCTCCCCTATCAACGGGAAGACTTCGCGGGGATTTTCCGGGAGCTCAAGGGGTATCCCGCCACGATCCGCTTCCTCGATCCGCCCCTGCACGAATTCCTCCCGCACGAGGCGCTCGCGCAGAACGATCTTGCCGCCAAGATGGGCGTGTCTGTCGAGAAGATCCAGCAGCGGGTGAAGGAACTCCATGAATTCAACCCGATGCTCGGTTTCCGCGGCTGCCGCCTCGGGATCGTCTATTCCGAGATCTCGGAGATGCAGGCGCGCGCCGTATTCGAGGCCGCCGCCCAGGTGCGGAAGGAAGGCGTCAAAGTGAAGCCCGAAATCATGATCCCGCTCGTCGGGTTTAAGAAGGAGCTCGACCTCCAGGTCGAGGTCGTTCGGCGCGTGGCGCAGGAGGTCATGGCGGAACAAAAGGTGAAGTTCGACTACCTCGTCGGCACGATGATCGAGGTGCCGCGCGGAGCGCTCACCGCCGAAGAAATTGCGGAGACGGCACAGTTCTTCAGCTTCGGCACGAACGACCTCACGCAGACCGCGCTCGGTATGAGCCGCGACGACTCGGGCACGTTCATCCCCGCGTATACGGAGCACGAGATCATCAAGACGAACCCGTTCGCCTCGATTGATCCGGCGGGCGTGGGACTGCTCATGAAAATCGCTGTCGAAAAGGGGCGGAAGTCCCGGGCCGACCTCAAGCTCGGCATTTGCGGCGAGCACGGAGGTGACCCGGAATCGGTAAAACTCTGCCACCGCCTCGGCCTGACCTACGTTTCCTGCAGCCCCTTCCGCGTGCCGGTGGCGCGCCTCGCCGCGGCGCAAGCCGCGCTCGAGGAGGCGATGAAGAAGAAGTAGGCGGCCGGCTCCACGAATTCCGCAACTCTTCGGAGTTTGCAGCGCCCGCCGTTTCTCCTTTTTCGGTGTCGCGTTTCGAACCTCCGGACTTTTCCTTCGGGCAGCCAGGAGGCGCCGTGTCCTCCTCTGCATATGAAGGCTTGAATCCGAGAGAGGGGAGGGAAGCGTTTCTTTTGCCGGAGTCTGACGTCGAGCTTTCTCCCCGCGCGTCTCTTGATTATTGTGCCCCCCACGCCTTCGCCTTGATCGGGCGACGGCTCTCGCTCTCGCCTCGCCTTTTTTTCACTCATCCCACCCCGACTCTGCCGACATGCGCATCCTGGATCGCCTGCTCCTCCGCGAGTTCTTCAAGCCGCTTGCGGCCTGCCTCGTCGCGTTCCTCCTCTGCATGATGGTGTACGATCTCTACGACAACATCCAGGACTTCATCACCGCCAAGGTCCCTTTTGCAACTCTCGTCCGCTACTATGGATTGCTTGTACCCGCGTGGCTCGTGCAGGTGATGCCGATCACTCTGCTCCTCTCGCTGCTCTACGCCCTTTCGGACATGTCGAAGCACGGTGAGCTCACGGCCATGCGCGCGAGCGGGTTGTGGTTCGGGCGCCTGATGTTCCCTTTCGTCCTCCTTGGGCTGTTCGCTTCGGCGATGATGGGGTTCGTGAGCCTGGCCTGGGCGCCCGGTGCCTATCAATCCTCGAAAGACCTCTTCGACGCGAACACCCAGAAGGAGACGGCCTCCTTGGAGCGCACCACGGGAATTGCCTACCGCGACGTGCGCGGCAACCGTTTCTGGGTGGTCAGCGCGTTGGACTCTCGCGAAGAGCGGGCCTCCGGCGTCGAGATCGTCCAAGGCGACGAACGGAAGGGAAACCTGTTTCGGATCAGCGCGGCGACCGGCGTCTATCGCCACGGGTTCTGGACCTTCGAAAACGTGATCATCTACGATTACCGCTTGCCGCCTTCAGATCCCGCAAGTCTTCGCAAGGAGGCGGCGTTCGAGGCGCGGGACTTCACGGAATCGCCCCGCCAACTCGTCGCGCGTTCGAGAAAACCCAAGCGCATTCCGACCGCGGAGCTCTTGGAGAATCTGCGCTACGCGTCGCGTCTGCCTCCGAAGCTCGCGGCGATTTACGGTTGCGAGCTCCACGGGCGGATCGCCTATCCCTTCGCCTGCCTGGTTGTGGTTTTCATCGGCGTCCCCTTCGGCGTGATCGGCCAGCGCCGCAGCACCTTGATGGCGGTCGTCAACGCCTTGCTCGTTTTTTTTGGCTATCTATTTTTCTGTCAGACGTTCCTCCTCCTCGGTCAGAGCGGGCGTCTCCCCGCTGTCGCGGCAGCCTGGCTCCCGAACTTCCTCTTTGCCGGCATCGGCCTCTGGCGCGGTTTCCGCCTGACGTAGAGAGATCCCGCCTCCGGAGGTTTCGTGCAGGGGCCACCGGCCGGCGTTGCGCCGCCGCGCAGCCGCCGCGCGGTTTCGGATTGATCCCGCGGCGGGGAGGAGTTCAGCATCCCCGTTTTCCAAGGAACGCTTATGCCCGACACTCCTCCCCCGACCGGCGGCAAAGGTTGGATTTCTTATCGCCCTGAAATCAAGGTGCTCGATTGCACCATCCGCGACGGCGGCCTCATGAACAACCACCGTTTCGCGTGGGAATTCGCGCAGGCGGTCTATCGCGCCTGCCTCGAGGCGGGGGTGGATTACGTGGAGCTGGGTTACAAGGCCGCGCGCAAGCTCCACACGGGAACGGAATTTGGCCCTTGGAAATTCTGCGACGAAGACGATCTTCGCCGTGCGGTTGGAGAGAAAGATCCCCGCATCAAGATCAGTGTGATGGCCGACGCCGAGCGCACGGATTATCGCACCGACATCCTTCCGAAGGAGAAGAGCGTCTTGGATATGATCCGGGTCGCGACCTATATCCATCAGGTTCCCATTGCGCTGGACATGATCAAGGACGCCACCGCCAAGGGATACGAGACAACCGTGAACCTCATGGCGGTGTCCACCGTCACGGAGTCCGAGCTGGAGAACGCTCTGGAGGCCTTCGCGGCGTCCGAAGTCGGTACGATCTACGTGGTGGACAGCTTCGGGTCGCTTTATCGCGAACAGATTGACGATCTGATGAAGCTCTTTCTAAAGCACGCAAAACCCGCGGGCAAAGAGGTGGGGATCCACACCCACAACAACCTCCAGCTCGCCTATGCGAACACGATCGAGGCGATCATCCTTGGCGCGAACCTCCTCGACGCGACGCTCGCGGGGCTCGGGCGCGGCGCGGGGAACTGCCCCATGGAGCTGCTGCTGGGGTTCTTGCACAATCCGAAGTTCCGCCTGCGTCCGATCCTGGACTGCATCCAGAACCATGTGGAGCCGATGCGCTCGACACTCCGCTGGGGGTTCGCGATTCCGTATATGCTCACAGGGCGTCTGAACCAGCATCCTCGCGCCGCCATGAAGTTCATGGAGGGCAAGGAGCATCGCGACGTCGTGAAGTTTTTCGACTCGATGGCCGAGCAGCCGTGACCGCGATCCTGAATCCGAACCGCACGCGGGCGTGAAGGGGGATCGGAACTCCTCCAAAAATCTTCGAGGCGAGCGGGCGGAGACAAGGAAGTCCGGCCCGTGCCGCGCGCAATCATGGTTTTTCGTCGGTCATGAAGCCATGGGCCGTCGGTTCGCCAGGGATCCCTTCTATTTTTTTCGTTCCCGATCGGCGGCCGACAAATCGGCGCGCACACCGATTTCTCCGGGCTTGCCTTGGAGAATCGCACGAGGAGAAATTGGGCGCATGCCGAGGATTCGTCATCGCGCGATCGCTGCAGGGGTCCTTGTCGCGGTGTTGGGCATGGCATCGCGAACGGCTGCCGCTGCGGGAGACGTCTCTCTGCTCGTCAACGGAGATTTCGAGACTCCACCGAGGGCCGCGGACGGCCTGCCGTCCGGCTGGAAGGCTTCGGATTTTTCGACGGCCGGCGTGTCTCTCGTGGAGGGGACGCGTCCCGGAGGAAAAGGGAAGACCTGCTTGAAGTTGCAGGGGGGAGGGAACGGCCTTTTCTCTGAACTCACGCGCCTCCATCCGGAAGCATCGCTTCGCTTTACAGGTTGGGTGAACAGCGATGATCCTGTAACGCCGAAAAGCCCAATTTACGTGGGGTTGGCTTGGTACGATGCGAAACGCACGCCGCTTTCGGGAGGCTCGGTCGGGGGTGTCAACTTCCTCTATATCCCGATGCCGAAAGGAACGGGCTGGCGACCCTTCGAGGCGATCGTCCCGCCGAAGTTCACGCTGGGGCGGCAGGTCATCCCCGCCGGCGCGGCGTTTGTCGAGGTGCGGATCTTTCTGTTGGAGTATTCAAGGCCCGTACTCTTCGACGATCTGGCGCTGACCCAGGATGCGCCGTCACCCGCCGAGTCCTCGGGCCCAGACGGCCCACCAGTTCGCGCCCTGGAAAATCCATAGGAGGGCGGCAGCGGCGAGGTAGGGGCCGTAGGGAATCTTGAAGCCCCAGCCGCGTTTCGCGAGGAGCATCAGCAGAAGCCCGAAGGCGGAACCCAAAACCGAAGATGCGAAGATCACGAAGAAGATCGCCTGAGGTCCGAGGAAAGCTCCGATCCCGGCGAGGAACTTCACATCGCCTCGTCCCATGGCCTCGCGGGGGATTTCGAGGCGTTTCGTCACCGCCATCAATTCTCCGAGGGTTTCCAGAGGGAAAACCTCGTCGCCGACGCGCACCTCCTTCCAGTTCACCCGAACGTGCGCCTGGTCCCAGGAGCGGTCGCCGAGGCGGATTCCGATGGCTCCGAATCGAAGCGCATCCGATTCGCGCGAGAAGATCTCCTCCCATCTCTCGGACTCATCGCCGAAGCGCAAGCCTTCCGGAGTGAGGAAGACCTCCGTGGGATGAGGGAACTCCACGCGCTTCATGCCAAAGATTTTTTTTCCGATTTCGACAACAGTCCAGAGAGTCGCGTAGCCCGCCGCGGCGCCGGCGAGGCTCCAGAATGCGCCGGCGGAGTGGCGTTCCGCGTTCTGGAGAGAGGGGATGAAACCGCTGCACACCACTCCGGCGAAAACGCTGCCGAGCGTGATCCGGTCGGGGATGATGAAGTGCTCGAAATCAATGAACGTGGCGACGATCAGCAGGCAGGCAAAGATCGCATAGGCGAACGCTTCCGCGGGCGCAAAGGTGCGCCAGATCGCGACAAAGAGCAGCGCGGTGAGAGTCTCGACCATCGCGTAGCTGGGCGAGATCCGCATGCCGCAGCCGCGGCATTTTCCACCGAGGAAAATCCAGCTCAGGACGGGGAGGTTGTCGAACCAGGAGATGGTCGTTCCGCAGCCCGGACAGTGGGAGCGGGGGCGCACAAGGGATTCATTGCGCGGCATTCGGTGGATGCAGACGTTGAGGAAGCTGCCCACAACGGCGCCGAGCACGGCGGCGGCGGCAGTCCAGAACCAAGAGGGAACGGCTTCGAGCGCGGGATTCATGTTTCGTCGGCGCTCGAGCCTTCAGCCCGGCGGTTCCCCGGTTTTGCGTGGGGATTTCCTCGGCGCGGCGCTGTGCGCCGCGCCCTTCGCCGGCCTGGGGCTGCGCCCGGGTTATCGTCCATAGATCTCGCGCCGGAGGGCGCGGCGCATGACCTCAAGGGGCGCCTTTCGTCCGGTCCAGATTTCGAAGGCGCGCGCTCCCTGATGGAGGAGCATCGAGAGGCCGTTGGCGGTCCGGCTTCCGTGGCGCTTGGCCCGGCGCATGGCGGGCGTTTCCGCGGGACGATAAATCATCTCGAGAAAACAGCAGGGGTCCGCCTTCGTCAGAAGCGAGGCGTCGAGCGGGCAAGGGTCGTCCGCCTTGAGGCCGAGGCTGGTCGCCTGCACGAGCAGGTCGCACGAGGCGGGTTCGAGGAGGCATTCGACACGGGGCCGCAGGACGCGGACGTGGCGCGCAAGCGCCACGGCTTTGGCGCGCGTGCGATTGAGGAGCACGAGGCGTTTCACGCCCGCGCGCGCGAACTCGACTGCGGCGCTTCGCCCCGCGCCTCCGCATCCCAACACGGCGACGGTGCGCCCCTGGGGGTGAAAGCCGAACTCTTCGCGGAGCGCGGCGAGGAGTCCGTAGCCGTCGGTGCTGGCGCCGTGGAGGAACGGTCGTCCGCGGCGCAAGCGAAAGGAGAGTGTGTTTGCGGCGCCGGCGGCGCGGGCGTCGTTGTCGAGGCGGTCCGCTTCCCGGAAAGCGACGAGCTTATGCGGCACGGTACAGTTCACTCCCGCAAAACCGCAGAGCGCGAGTCCGCGCAGCGCGGGTCCGAGGCGCGCGGGGTCCACGTCGAGCGCGAGGTAGCGCCAGTTCATTCCGAGCGCGTCGAACGCGGCGTTGTGCATCGCCGGCGAAGCGGAGTGCGCGACGGGGTGGCCAATCACGGCGACGAAACGGGTGCGTCCGTTGATGGCGAGGGAGGCTTTCACCGTGAGCGCTCCGATGTTCTCTCATGGCGCGCGGCTTCGGGCAAGCGCCAACGTCCGTCCATGAAGCCTCGTGCGGCGACGAGCCTCGCGCGCCTTTTTCGAGAGGGGCGTTGTCCGGAGTCCGTTTCGGCATCAGGCTTTCGGAGGGAATCTCTCGACGGATCCGAGGATCGGCTTCTGGATGAGACTTTGGAAAGGCAGGTTTGCGGCTCGGCGGGGCGTTGAACGAGATTGACACGCCGCGGCGGCGCCGGTGAAATCCTCCGCCCGAGATGAAAAAAACTCCGAACGTCGCCATTCTCGGCGCCACCGGCGCGGTGGGCGTCGAGGTCCTCAAGACCCTTGAACGCCGAAATTTTCCGGTCAGGGAGCTCACCTTGCTTGCCTCCGGACGCTCCGAAGGAAAAACGATGGAGTTCCGCGGCCGGAAACTGACGGTGAAGGCGGTGACTCCATCCTCGTTTGCGGGAGTGGACCTCGCGATCTTCAGCGCGGGGGCGACGCGCTCCCGAGAGTTCGCGCCGCATGCGGTGAAGGCGGGCGCGATCGTCGTGGACAACTCCTCGGCGTTCCGCATGGATCCGGCGGTTCCGCTGGTGGTGCCCGAAGTGAACGGCGCCGACCTCCTCCGCCACCAGGGGATCGTCGCGAATCCGAACTGTACGGCGGCGATCCTGTGCGTGCCGCTCTGGCCGCTGCACCGCGCGGCGAAGATCCGCCGCATTGTGGTCTCGACCTATCAGTCGGCGAGCGGGGCGGGGGCGAAGGCCATGGCGGAGCTCGAGAGCCAGACGCGCGACGTGCTCGACGGCAAGCCCGCAAAAAAGGAGGTGTTTCCCCATCAGATCGCGTTCAACGTCTTCTCTCACAACACGAAGGTGGCGGAGAACGGTTTCAACGAGGAGGAGAACAAGGTGATCGAGGAGACGCGCAAGATGTTTCATGAGCCGGAGCTTGCGATCTGCGTCACCTGCATTCGCGTGCCGGTCCTGCGCGCGCACTCCGAGAGTGTGGTGATCGAGACGGAACGCGAGCTGACGCCCGACGAGGCGCGCGAAATCCTTTCCCGCGCGCCCGGCGTGAAGGTGGTGGACGACTCCGCGAGGAATTATTTCCCGATGCCGATCGAGGCGGGCGGGATCGGGGAGGTGCTTGTGGGACGCCTCCGCAAGGATCCGTCGAGCCTCCGCGGGTTGGCGATGTTCGTGGCGGGCGATCAGCTCCTGAAAGGCGCGGCGCTCAACGCCGTTCAGATCGCCGAAATGCTCCTCCAACGCTGATCAGGGGACGATGGCGGGGCGGCCCACCCAGAAAGGGAGGCGCATTCCCCGTCGGAAGGCGGCGAGGGCTTTCGGGGAGGAGTTGACACGCAGGTTGCTCCAGGTCTCGTCGGCGTTCTCCCAGCGTTCGTGCCAATAGACGGCGGCTCGTAGGCGGGGGTAATCCTTCGCCATCGCGGCAAACGCTTCATCGAAGAAGTCGGCCTTACTGCCGTCGCGGGGAAACTCGCCGACGCCCCATTCGGCGAGCATGATCGGTTTGGTTTTGTCGAGCCGGGCGAGTTCGCTATACGGATATCGCATCACGGTGTCGAAGGTGAGCCAGCCCTCCTTGTCGCTCTGTTTTCCGTAGACGCTGAGCCCGAGCCAATCCACGACGTCGTCGCCCGGGTAGTAGGCGGTGATCGTGTTCCACGGGGCGACAGGCCAGGAATAGTTTTGCGCGTGATAGACCCATTGGATGTTCCGCGCGCCCGCCTCACGCACGATCCGTACGACGTGGCGATACGCGGCGATGTAGCGTTCGGGACCGTCGGGTTTTTTCGGATCGCCGAAACCGCGTGTCGCGCCGCCCCCCTGGTTGGAGCCGCCCCAAGGGAACCAATCGCCGTTCGCCTCGAGGCCGAAGGAGACGAGCAGAGGGATTTCCGCCATGCGGGCCTCGCGCGCCCATTCGCGGAGGTAGCCATCGAAGCGGCCTTCGAGGATGCGATCGAGAGAGTATTCGGGCTGGAGTTCGTTCTGCCGGTAGGGCGGCCCCCAGGGGGACCAGAAGATGAGCGGCACGGCGCCGTAATCCCGCACCGTCCGGACCTGGACGTTCGGAAAGGATTTCTGACCCCAGAAGCTCGAGAAGGCGACGATCGCCTGCTGGCGGCCAACCAGCAACTCGAAGTCGCGGAGCATTTCGGACGTCAGGGTGTCTTCTGTATCGCCGATGCAGAGGTACGCGCCGTTGTAGGCGCCGCGCTCGGGAACGGCGAGGCGTTGTCCCTGTGCGGGAAAGGGCGCGAAGATGAGGAGTGTCAGGAGGGCGAGAGAAAACCGTTTCATGCGGAGGGAGAGATGATGTGCACGGTGGCTTTTCGGGACACCTTGCCCCAGGACACGAGCGCGCCGCGGAGCGCTCGTCGGAAGGCGCCCCAGATGACGATGCAGAGGAGGGGGCGATACACGACGCGCTGCGGGAGGACCCAGAGGGCGTGGCGGAGTGGTTCGCCGTCGAGCCGCAGGGCAAGTGCGGCGAGGAAAAGGTCGGCCGCCAGGAACGCAGCGAGAAAGGCCAGGACGAGGGCGCCGCCGCCTCCGAGGACGGAGAGGATCACGATCAGGTCCACGAGAGGCGCCGTGGCGCCCAACAGGATTTGGAAAAACCAGAGGCTCGGCATGGCGATCCAGCCGAAGGTGCCGGCGCGCGGATTGAACAGGGCGTCGCGATGTTTCCAGAGGCACTGGAGCGTGCCGAAGGCCCATCGGGAGCGTTGCTTGAGGAGACCGTTCACGCTCTCGGGGCATTCGGTCCATCCGTAGGCGCGCGGGGCATAGGCGATGCGCCAACCGTCCTTGCGGATCTGCATCGTGAGGTCGGTGTCTTCGGCGAGGGTGTCGGTGCTGAAGCCTCCCGCTTCCTCGATCGCCGCGCGGCGATACGCGCCGATGGCGCCCGGCACCACGGTGATGCAGTCGAGGAGGGCGAAGGCGCGGCGGTCGAGGTTGAATCCTGCCGTGTATTCGAGGGCCTGAAACTTCGCGAGCCAACCGCGGCGGTTTCCGACGCGCGCGTTGCCCGAGACCGCGCCGACGTTCGCGTCGGCGGCGAACGGCGCCACGAGATGATCGAGCGCACCGCGTCCGACGTGGGTGTCGGCGTCAATGGAGATGAGGAGGTCGTGCCGGGCAGCGGCGAGCGCGGCGCGGAGGGCGCCTGCTTTGCCGGCGTTGGGCTGGGAGATCAGGCGGACGCGTGCGTCGCCTCGGAATGCGGAGGCGACGACCGCGGCCGTTGTATCGGTCGAACCGTCGTCCACGACAACGACCTCGAGGGCTCCGGGATAGCGAGAATCGAGCGCGGCGCGGACGGCGGCTTCGATGACGCGTTCCTCGTTGTAGGCGGCGATGACGACGCTCACCGGAGGAAATGCCTCCGGCGCGAGTGGCGCGGAGAGGCGAAACTGGCGAAGGGCGAGGGCGGCGACCGCGACGGAGCGGAAGACGACGAGGACCGTGGCTACCACGAGAAAGGCCCAGACGAAACAGAGAAAACGGTGGACGACGGAAAGCCCGAAGCTGGTGGCGAGGATCGTGCCGCGTTCCGTGTGCGGGACCGGAGGCATCGCTTGGTCATGGGGGATGCCGGCCAGTTCGCTGGCGGTGACGAAACGCACGGGGCGATGGTGCGAGTCGCGCAGCCATCGGATCATCGGGCGGAGGGCCTCGACGGTCTGGCGGCGGTCGCCTCCGCCGTCGTGGAGGAGGACGACGGAGCCTTCCGAGCGAAGATTCTTCACGCGGCGGAGGATCTCATCGGCGCCGGGACGTTCCCAGTCGCGCGGGTCAATGTTTTCGCAGAGGGTGAGGTAGCCGAGTTCCTGCGCGCGCAGGATGGGGCGGATCTCGGCTGCCGTTTGCGGACGGGAATCGGCGGCGTAAGGAGGGCGGAAGAGGATCGTGGAACGTCCGGTGAGCGCTTCGATCAGGCGCTGGGTGGCGTTGAGCTCGAGGTCGAGATGCACGCGCGGTGTTTCCGAGAGATCCGGATGCGTGTAGGTATGCACGCCGACTTCGTGCCCCTCGCGCACCATGCGCGCGACGAGGTCGGGATATTTTTCCGCAGCGCTGCCGACGAGGAAGAACGTGGCGCGGACGCCTTCGGACTTGAGGATGTCGAGGATCGCCGGCGTCCATCGCCGGTCCGGGCCGTCGTCGAAGGTGAGGGCGATCCAGTTCGGAGTGACGGCGCCTCCATGCTCGACTCGGAGCGGACGCGGGGCGTCCAGATAACGAGAGCGGATGCGCCCGTCGGGAAGAGGGTCGAACGTCCGGAGGCCGGGCGCGCGCTCGGGAAGCACGTGGAGCACTTCTCCTTCGCCGATCTGGAAAACGTGGTCCGGAAGATCCAGGTGAGCGAGAGGCGCCCAGTCGGCATCGCCGACGGAGCGCCGCCGGGCGAGGGCGAGCGCGTCCCAAAGACCGGGATCTTCGCTGCCGAGCTTCCAGACGCCGAGGCCGGCGACGCCCGCCGCGCGCGCGGCGCGCGCCTGGTTGTAGGCGGTGGCGGCGTCGAGGAACCAGACGGTGTGCTGCTCCTCGCCCTTCGCGTAGGAGAAGGAGGGATTGGCTTCGGCGTCGCCCCATTCGATTTCCACAGGTTCGGCGCTGTCGGCGAGGCTCATCGCCTCGGCGAAGGAGATCTCCCGACCCACGGGGCCGATGAGCGGCCAGTCGCAGCCGAAGTTGCCGATCGTGGCGATCCATCGGCCCGGGCGGCCGAACTCGAGCATGCGGCGCAGCCAGCGCTCGAACCAGGGTTGAGAGGCGAGCGGCCCCGGAGGATCGTGGCGGGAGTTTTCGTTGCAGAGCATCGCGACGAGGTAATCGGCGTGGTCCACCAGGCGGTCGAGGTCGAAGACGAGTGCGTCCCAGCCCACCGGGACGCAGACGAAAAAGAGGAGGCGTTCCTCGTGGCAGCGTGTGGCGAAGCGGATCAGGAAATCGTTGAATTCGTCGGTGTAGGCGGCGTCCACCTCCTCGAAATCCACGGCGAGGCCGTCGCAGTGTTTGGATTTTGTGAGGCGAACCGCGCGCTCGATGAAGGCGGCGCGGGCCTCCTCGGGGCCGGTCACCAACGCGGCGAGGAGATCACCCCGCCATCCGTCGAGTTCGTTCGTGAGCAGGGCGACGACCTTGAGTCCGTACTGGCGGGCGAGGCGGCGCGCCTCCGGGCTTGCGGAGAAGGCGAGGTCGAGCTTTTCGTTCGCGAGGGAAAGCCAGCGCGGGCAAAGGTGAGTGAGGCGCGGAGCTGCGCGGGCCAGCGCGGCGAGCGCCGCCGGGCGTTCGTCGTCGAGGAAGCCGAGGGTGATGAACGCCGAGGGGCGCGAGGACGGTCCTGCGGTGGCGCGACGGCGGTCCCGTTCGAGAGGGGCGAGGGAATGGCGCGGGGTGGACGTTTCCTCCCGCCGCGTCGCGCGGCGGGGCGGCGGCGGCGGGCGTTGGAGGGCGCGGAGCTGGGAGCGGAGCGTGGCGACCGACGGCGGAAGGCGGAGGGAAGGGCGTTCGAGGAGGGAGCGCACGAAGACGAGGGCGGCGGCGAACAGGACCGCGCAGGCGGCGACCGTGGCGAGGCGGATGATTTTCCATCGCCGGCCGCGCGCGTCATGGAAAATAAACCGGCGCGAAGGCGCGGGGTGAGTCATCGCGAGAAGACGCCGCGGACGGTCAGAGCCATTTTCGCCGCGCGCGGAGCGTGGCGAGCTTCAGGTCCTGGGCGGCGAGCTCAACGATCTGGGCGACGCGATGGCGGAGGCGCGCCGAGGCGAGGAGGAGGATGGCGAGCCAAAGGGTGACGGCGCAGAACCAGACGCCGATGAGGCGATAACCCTGGGGGGAGGTCGTCGCTTCGAAACGGAGCCAGGCGAGAAAGCTCACGACGGCCACGGGAATGGCGACCATGCGCGAGAAGACGGTGGGGCTGGGATGCAGGCGAACGCGGGTGAGGCGCTTGCCGTCGCCGTGTTCCTCGGTGAGCGACAGGACGCGGATCTGCCACAGGCGGTTGCCGTAGACTTGGTAGTCCCAGTTGCTCCAGCCGGTGTCGGCGGAGGATTTCCAACCTTCCTGTTCGAGGCGCTTTTGGAATGCGGACAGGAATTGTTCGCGACCGACGCCGGCTTCACTCCAGAAAGAGAGCAGGGCGGGGCGGTCCCATTCCACGGCCTGGGCGCGACTTGCGGAGGCGGCGCCGACGACCCGGCGCGGCGTGCGTTTCTTGCGTGCCCAGGTGGAGTAGCGGGCCCATCCGCGGGCGATCGGCTGCCAGAAGGCGAGCGCGACGATGAGGAGGCGGCTCCAGGGGCGGCGGGAGCGCGCTTCGACACGGGCGTGGAGGGCGTAGGACGCAGCAACGCTGAGGGATCCCGCGAACATCACCGCGGGCAGGTACCAGATCGCGTGAATCTGCAGCGCGACGAGCAACGCGACGAGCGCGGCGACGTTCCATTCGAGGCTGCTCATGAAGAGCACGAGGTCCGAGGTGCGGCTCGGATAGACGCATTGAAAAAGCCCCATACCGAAGACCCCGTGATACACGATCGGACGATGGAGGAGGGAGGAGAAGTTCGTGCCGCCGTAGACGCGCCCCCGCCAGCGCGCCGAACCGGTCGGCCCGAAATAAACGAGATGCTTGAAACGCAGCAGGGCCTCGGCTTCGCCGTAGCCTTCCTGTTGCCGGAGATAGGCGCGCACATTGAAGCGGCGATGGTGCCAGACGATGGCTGAAGGGCTGAACCCGATGCGGTGCCCCCGCTGCATCAGTCGCCAGCAGAGGTCCACGTCGTCGCCCGCCTTGCGATATTCGGGATCGAATCCGCCGATGAGTTCGAGCGCCCAGCGGTGGAACGCCATGTTGCAGCCGGGGATGTGTTCGGCCTCCATGTCGTCAATGAGCACGTGGCTCGGCTGGCCTGGCGAGGCGGCCACGCAGGCCTGCACCCAGTTCTGGGCGGGCGGTGAGACGTTCGGGCCGCCCGCGGCGGCGAATCCGCCCTGTTCGAGCGTGCCGACGAGGTAATAGAGCCAGTCTTTGTCGGCCATGCAGTCGCTGTCGGTGTAGGCGATGATTTCGCCTCGGGCAGCCCGCAGGCCGACGTTCCGGGCCACGCTGAGCCCCAGATTTTCCTGCTTGAGATAGCGGACCTTCGGGAAGTCTCGGACGATCTGTTCCGTGGAGTCGGTGGACCCGTCGTCCACGAGGATCACCTCGAAATCGGGATAATCCATCTGGAGGAGGGAGGTGAGGCAGGCCTCGAGCGTGCGTGCGCCGTTGTAGGAACAGACGATGACCGAAACCGGCGGGACGCGTGGAAGCGGAACGCGGGGGCTGCCCTTGAAAAGCGCACGCACCTCGGCGAGGGCCTTCTTCGGCGCGCGCGCGGCGGTCACGAGACCGAACTTCCAGTCTTCGACGAGGTGGCCGCCGGTGAACCATTCGTCGGTCCAGGAGAAGAGGATCGTTCCCGCAAGCCCGTGCCGCGCGACGGCTTCGATGTGTCCGCGCAGGAGCGCCGCCTGTTCCTCCTCGGAATGGCGGACGGTATCCATCCCAAACTCGCTGAGGATGAGCGGTTTTTCCCCGGCGAGATTTTGGAGCCGCGAGAGGTAGCCTTCGAAATCTCGCGCCCGGTGCAGGTAGACGTTGTACGAGAAGAAATCCATCGCGCCTGGCAGCAGGTATTCGGTGGGGGGATAGTTCGCGTAGGTGTAGAGGGGGCGCGGGTCGGCCTGGCGGGCGGCGTCCAACAACTCTTCGAGAAAGGCCTCGATCTTGCGCGACCCGTACCAGCGGACGATCCCGGTCGGGATTTCGTTGCCGATGGCCCAGGCGAAGATCGCGGGGTGATCCCGCCGTGCGCGCCCGGCGGCGACGACCCGCTCGCGAATCGAGCGGCGCGTCGTTCGGGCGTCGAGGAAGCAGACGTGCTGTTCCCACGGGATCGTCACGTAGGCCTTGAGGCCGGCGGCCGCGCACTCGTCGAGGAATCCTAAAGGCGGAGGATGATAGAGGCGCACGGTGTTGATGCCCGCGTCCGTCATCCGGGCAAAATCGTCGCGCGCGTCCGCCGTCGTCGGAAGAAACACCGGGGTGCCTCCCTCTTCGCGGGGCGGGAACGGACCGTAGGTGACGCCCTTGACGAAGAACTTGCGGCCGCCGTGAAAGAAGAACTTCGAGTTGGCGGAGACGCGTGGGGTGGCGGAACGGCCCTGATGAGATTCAGACATGGAGGGGCGAGAAGTGGAAGATGGCCTTTCGTTGCCCTTCCTGTCAATGGAGGCGCGGGCAGATCGAGGTGCGGGGCAAGAAGGTCGAGGGAAGCGAGAGGATCGAAGCGGAATTGGAGGGTGCGCCCCACGGACCGCCTATCCCCTCTTTTTCGCCGCGATCGAGCAGCGCCGGCTCATTGATTGCGCATCCGACGGATGGAGAAATCTCTCCCGGGCTTCCATCCCTGTGACGCTTGGGTTAGGGTCGCGTCGCGTTCCATGAAGACGCCCCCTATCCAGAAACGCGCAGTGACCGGCTTCGGCTTGATCGGAGAAACGACGCATGAGGGAGGGGTGGCGTCGGAATCTCGCGCAGAGGACCGTCACGACGCGAATGAAGGCGATGCGGGACGCTAAACCTCTTCCGCTTTCGACCGGGTGTTTGCCGGCGTTGAGGCGCCGCATTCGCGAGGGCGTGCGCGAGTTGCTTCCCGCCTATTTCGCCATGCCGATGGCGACGGGCGTAATCTCGATCGCCGCCCATTTTCTGGATCTCCCGTTGCTCGCACACGCCTTGTTCTGGCTGAACCTCGTCCTCTACGCGGCGCTCTGGCTGATGACCTTCGCGCGCGTGCGGTTTTATCTTCAGGACCTGCTTGCCGACTGGAGTGATCATCAGCGTGGCGTCGGGTTCTTCACCACCGTGGCGGCGACGAACATCCTTGGATCGCAGTTCGCGATCGTTCGTGGCGATCAAGCGGTCGGATTCGGATTGTGGTGGGTGGGTCTGGTCCTCTGGAGCCTCTGCATGTACGGGATTTTTACCACGTTGACCGTGAAGGAGAACAAGCCCTCGCTCGCGGAAGGGATCAACGGAGGCTGGCTCACCGCCGTGGTCGCCACGCAGTCCCTTTGCGTTCTGGGCTGTGCGATCTCTCCCGCCTTCGGCGCGCATCGCGCTCCGGCCCTTTTCATCATGCTGATCCTATGGCTCTGCGGCGGGATGCTCTACATCTGGCTCATTTCCCTCATCTTTTATCGCTACAGCTTCTTCCGGTTTCCCGCCTCCGACCTGAACCCGCCCTATTGGATCAACATGGGCGCCATGGCGATCTCCACGCTGGCGGGCACGGCGCTCATTCGCAACGCGGAGGCCTCCGAACTCCTGCGATCGCTGCGCCCGTTTCTCCAGGGATTCACGCTCTGGTACTGGGCGACGGCGACATGGTGGATCCCCATGCTGTTCATCCTGGCCGTCTGGCGCCACGGCCTGAAGCGTTTTCCGGTCGCCTACGATCCGCTCTTCTGGGGCGCGGTCTTTCCGCTGGGCATGTATGCGTCGAGCACGTTTCAACTGGCGCGCGTGGTGGAGCTGCCGTTTTTGATTCCGCTCGCCCGGGGGTTCCTTGTCGTGGCGCTGGCCGCGTGGACGCTGACCTTCCTCGGCCTCCTCCGATGCCTGATGCCGTGGGAGAGTCCTTCGGATGCCGGGCGATTGCACAAAGGCGACTTTTCTTGACAGGCTTTCGGAGAGGAAATCAAATCCACTGAGCCTTTCATGAACCGCCGTTCGATTTCAGCAGCCTTCGTCCGCACCTTGGTTTTTTTTGTCGTGAGTTCGGGGGTGCCGATTCGCGCGGACGACGCCTTGAAGGCCGAGGCGGCGCCGTCTGCAGGACACGGGATGGAAAAGGTCGTTTCGTCCGCGACGGACCCGTGGGTGCTGTTTGACGGAAAACTCCGGTGGAGCGCCCAGGAGCGCCTCCGCGCCGAGTGGCGCGAGAATAACTTCGATTTCGATCGCGGGATCAACTCCCTGACGGACGACGCCTGGCTGCTCCAGCGTTTCCGCCTCGGACTGACAGCGCGGCCCGTCGAGCCGCTCACGCTGATGGCCGAGGGGCAGGACGCCCGGGAGTTCGGCAGCGCGCGTCCGAACGTTCCGGGCGCGCTGGGCGCTGAAGGCGACGACGAATTTGACCTGCGCCAGGCGTGGCTGCAGCTCGCGGACCTGAAGACGTTTCCGGCGGGCCTGAAAGCGGGACGAATGCCGTGGGGTTACGGCGACCAGCGCCTGATCGGCGAATCCGATTGGGGCAACTTCGGGCGCGTCTTTGACGGGGCTGTCGTCTTCGCGGAGTTCGGCAAGGCGCGGCTGGACGTCTTCTTCGGAAGCCCGGTGCTCACCCAGCCGACCAAACTCAACCCGGACGACGGGCACGACCGCCTCGCGGGCGTCTATTTCTCCTCGAAAGAATGGCTCGGTCAGACGACCGAATTCTATGTCCTTCGCCGCCGCCATACGAACGCGATTAACAACGGGCAGGCGCAGGAGACCTGGACACCCGGAGTGCGTGCGAGCTCTCGTCCCGGCGCGTATGGCGGCTGGGATTATGAGGGTGAGTTCGCCGGCCAGGCGGGCACGGTGGCGTCCTCGACCACACCGTTCATCTCGAAACCGCACGAGGCGTTCGCCTCGCACATTCAGGGAGGCTACACATGGTCGGAGGATGCGTGGAAACCGCGTGTGGGCCTTCTCTACGATTATGCGTCGGGCAACTCGGATCCGAACGGGAGCACGGACACGAGCTTTCAAGGTCTCTTCCCGACGAACCATAAATTTTACGGGGGGATGGATCTTTTTGCGTGGCGAAACATTCACGATGGAGCATTGAGCCTTTCGTGCGAGCCGCGCCTGGGCGTAAGCGTGAAATTGGAACTGCACACCTTCTGGCTGGCAGAGACGGCGGACGCCTGGTATCGCGCGAACGGGTTTACCGTGGTGCGTCCCGCGGCAGCGGGCCGCAACGTGAGCGGTCACGTCGGGGAAGAGGTGGATTTCGTGCTGGGATGGAAGATCAATCGCTTCCTTACCCTCGGAGGAGGGTACAGCCATTTCTTTGCGGATGGTTTTCCGCGCGCGACGGGAAAAGCTTCCGACGCCGATTTCGGCTACCTCCAGCTCACCGCGGGCTTCTGAGTCGAAACAGGAGAAGGCGCGTCGCGATCGTTGAGGAAGCCGTCGAGTCCGACCGTTCCGCACGATGATCCCGCCCGCGCGCTCGCGTTTTTCGTGCGGTCTGCTACTCTGGCGGCGCGGTTTCTCCGTGCGACTCCCATGAGCCTCCGAAGTTTTGATGACGCAGGGTGGAGCGTTCGCCCCACTCCGGCCGTGAAGTGGCTTCTCGGCATCAATTTCGCCGTTTTTTTGCTCCAGCAGGTTTTCCGGGCGATGGGGAACCAGCTCTTTGCGGATTTTCTGAAGCTCTCCGCCCAGAAGATCCACGAGGGGTGCCTCTGGCAGTTCGTCACCTATATGTTCCTCCACGGGAGCGTGATTCACTTGCTGCTGAACCTCCTGATGCTCTACTTTTTCGGCAACGAGGTGGAGTTCGCGCTCGGACCGAAGCACTTCCTCGTGATCTACTTCGGTGGCGGGATCTTCGGTGGACTCACATGGTTCGCCTTCAATTTCCACACGGCCACCTCGATGGTCGGCGCGTCGGGCGCCGTCTACGCGGTCGCGCTTGCGTTTGCGTCCCTTTATCCGCACCGGCCGATCACGCTTCTGGTCTTTTTTGTCCTGCCGGTGACCTTGCTTGCGAAGTATTGGGCGCTCGTGGCGGTCGCGCTCTCGGTCCTGTTCCTGATCAGCGACGACGGGGGCAACGTGGCCCATCTCGCCCACCTCGGCGGCATGGCGGTGGGTTGGCTCTATGTGCGCCGCCTTCGCGCAGCGGCCGCCGCTCCGAGCCCGCGTCCGTCGCGGCGCGACGCCTCAGGGCATCCTCCCGTGCAGACGCTGCAGCCGCGCCTGCGCAAAAGCGAATACATCGCCCGTCAGGTGGATCCGATCCTCGATAAGATTGCCGAGCACGGGATCCAGAGTTTGACTCGTGAGGAGCGGCGCATCCTCGACGAGGCCAAGGACCGTCTCTCGTGAGAGCCGGCGCCCTTCTCGTCCTGGCGGCGCTCACCGGCCTGACGCCTGCGGCGGTGGCGGCAAGCCCGCGCGCCGCGCCCTATGCCGACGGCGAACGGCTCACCTACCATTTTTATTGGGGTCCTCTCAAGGTGGGGCACGGGACGTTCGAGGTCCGCCGGGAAAAGGACGGGATCGAGGAGTTCACTGTGGACGTGCGTTCCAACGGTCTGATCGCCGCGATCTATCCGGTGGAAGACCGGTTACGCAGCCGTTTCGATCCCACGCGCCTGCGCGGGCTCTCGAACGAACAGGTGCGCAGCGAAGGCACGCACCGGGTCTGGGAACAAACCTGGTTTTTCCACGATGTGGGACACGGGTGGATGCAGTCCTTGCTCACTGGGGAAACGAAATGGTTCGAGATCCCGGCGGAGGGCAGCGTGGACAAGCTGTCGCTCGTTTATCTGATGCGTCACAAGGACTGGCGTGCGCGCGATCGTTACCGCGCCACCCTCGGCAGCGACCGGGGCGTTCAGACGATCGAGGTGCGCAAGCTCGGAACGGAGATTGTGACGCTCGACGACTTTCCGCCCATTGCCGCGTTCGTCGTGGAGCCCGATCCGAAATACCTGCGCGGCTTCGTCAAGCGCGGACGGGTGACAGCCTGGGTAAGCGACGATCCGCGCGCGGTCCCTCTCAAGGTGCTCGCGAAACTGCCGGTCGGCACCGTCCAAGCCCAGCTCGTGAAGGCCGAAGGAGTGGGCGCTTGGCCCACCGGCGACGAAACCGGGAAGTGATTCCGTGGATGTCTTTTTCTACGAGGCGTTCACCGAAGAGGCCGCCGAACTGAAACAACGGCTACCGGCCGGTGTGCGCGCCGGATTCGCGCGCGAGACGATCCAGGAGTCCGGCCACGGCGCGCCGCCCGCCCGCCTCATCAGCCTCCGCACCCAGTCGAAGATCCCGCCCGCGTGGTTCGCGAGCCTCGACGGCGTTCTCGCGCGCACGACCGGCTGGGACCACCTCGCGGGGTTCCCCGTTCCTTCGGGCCATCTGCCCGAATACTGCACCCGCGCCGTGGCGGAGCATGCGATGCTCCTTTGGACCGCGCTCCTCCGCCGCCTCCCGCGGCAGATGATGCAGTTTGAGCGCTTTGACCGCGACGGTCTGACCGGAAGCGAGTGCGCCGGACGCCGGTTGCTCGTCGTCGGCGTCGGACGCATCGGGCGCGAGATCGTCCGGCTCGGACGCGCCCTTGACATGACGGTGCGGGGCGTGGATGTCATCCACCGCCACGTCGAGATCGAGTATGTGACGCCGTCGGAAGGGATCCCCTGGGCCGACGTGATCGTCTGCGCGATGAACCTCACGCCTGAGAACCGGGGATGGTTCGGCGGCGCGCGACTCGCGGCGGCGCGGCGCGGTGCGATCTTCGTGAACGTGGCGCGCGGAGAGCTCTCGCCCGCGAACGATCTCGCACGATGGCTCGACGACGGCACTCTCGGCGGTGTCGGTCTCGACGTGTATGAGGACGAGCCGCGCCTGGCCGTGGCGCTCCGCGCGGGACAGGGAGGCTTTCCTCTCGCGGGGCGGCCCGATGCGATCCTCACGCCGCACAATGCCTTCAACACGGGCGAGGCCGTCGCGCGCAAGGCGCGCCAGACCGTGGAAGAGATTCTCGGGTTCCTCCGCGGACACCGTTTTAGTTGGCCGCCGGGCGAGTGATCTCTTCCGCGCACCGAGGACGCGCCATTTGGAGGGATGCGGCCGGTCTGCTTCTCGAGCCCGCGCGGTGTACGGTTTCCGTTCGACGGTCCGACGACGAAAAGGCTCCGAAAGACGCCGGGCGCCGCCTCACTCTCGACCGATCCGGTCGAGTTTTTGGGCGAGCGCGTCGCGATCGAGCATTTCCACCGGCAGCGCGATGAGTTCTTCGATGCAACGGAGCAGGTCTTTCGCGAGCGCGCGGAAAACGGCGAGCTTTTCCGCATCGGTTCCCGTGCACTTGATCGGATCGTCGAAAGACCAGTGGGCGATCACCGGGTTCCCCTCCCATGACGGATATGCCGCGGCGCGCGCGCGATCGCAGAGGGTGATCACGAAATCGAATCTTTCGTTTCGGATTTCCTCCCAGGATTTCGGACGATGTCTCGAAAGGTCCGCGTGCAACTCCAAGGCGACCTGGATCGTCAGCGGATGCACGGTGCCGGCAGGTTGCGTCCCCGCGCTGACGCCCTCGAAACGTCCGCCGTTGAGATCGAGACGGTTGATCAGTCCTTCCGCGATCTGGCTGCGACACGAGTTTCCCGTGCAGAGAAACAAGACCCGCCGTCGGCGGGCTTCGTCCCCGGTCGCCTTTCGACGTCGGTTGAACATGCGGATCATGACATCGCCTTCCCGCCAGCATATCGGTGGCGGGGAGGAAAGTCAGTCCTTCACTGCAGGGAAGCGGGAAGAAGGGGAGGGGAGTCCGCGCCCTTCGAACGCCACGGGCGAAGATGCGAAGATTGCCTTTTCGAAGGAGGTTCGGCAGGTTGACGTTCCGGATGCGGACCCTGCGGAACAACCTTGGGCTCCTCGCTTTCATCGGCTTGGCGGGCTTGCTCGAACTCGTTTTTCGGCATGAGCTCGATCCCTACTACTACAAGATTCTCGTGGATGTGGGGATCGCGGTGACACTGGCCGTCAGCCTGAATCTCATCAACGGAATCACCGGTCAGTTTTCCCTCGGTCACGCGGGTTTTATGGGGATCGGGGCGTATGTGGCCGCCTCCCTGAGCACGTTGGGAATCGTGCCGGCGCTCGCGCGCGCCGGGTGCCCCCCCGCGTTGGAAGGGCTCGTCCTGGCGCTGTCGGTCGGCGTGGCGGTCGTGGTCGGCGGCGTCTGCGCGGCGCTCGCGGGGCTTGCGGTGGGCGTGCCCACGCTGCGTTTGAAGGGCGATTATCTCGCGATCGCCACGCTCGGATTCGGAGAAATCATCCGGACGATCATTCTGAACACCGAAGCGGTCGGCGGCCCGCGCGGGATGTCCGGCATCCAGCCGCTTTCGAGCTTTTTCTGGGTCTGGGCGTGGGCGGGCATTTGTGTGGTGGTGATCTGGCGTCTCGCGCATTCCGTGAAGGGGCGCGCCTTCTATGCGATTCGCGAGGACGAATTTGCCGCCGCGGCCACGGGGGTGGATACCACGCGCTACAAAGTGATCGCCTTCGTCCTCGGCAGCTTTTTCGCTGGTGTCGCCGGCGGGCTGCTCGCCCACTCCGCCACCGGCTATATCAACCCCTCTCAGTTCGACACCCTCAAGAGCATCGAGATCGTCGTGATGGTCGTCCTCGGCGGCCTCGGGAGCATCAGCGGAACCGTGATCGCGGCAGTCGTTCTGACCGTTCTTCCCGAAGCGCTCCGCGGGTTCGCCGACTACCGCATGGTGGCCTATTCGCTGCTCCTCATCCTGATCATGCTCACCCGGCCGCGCGGTCTCATGGGGGCGCGCGAGGCCTTTCACGTGTGGAAACGCCTCCCGCAATGAGTCCGCTCCTCGAGATCGAGAGCGCCACCGTCGAATTTGGAGGTCTGCGCGCCGTGGACGCGCTCGATTTGCGCCTCGAGGAAGGCGAGGTCGTGGCGCTCATCGGTCCGAACGGCGCGGGGAAGACCACGGTCTTCAACGCGATCACCGGCGTGTACCCCCTATCGCGCGGAGCGATCCGTTTCGCGGGGAAACCGATTCACAATCTGCCGACCTGGCGCACGAATCGCCTCGGCATCGCGCGCACCTTTCAAAACATTCGTCTCTTTCGCAACCTGACGGCATTCGACAACGTGATCGTCGCCTTCAACCGTCGCGCCCGCCGCGACGTGGGCGGGACCCTCTTCCGCACGGCAGCCGCCGAAGCCCGGCGGCGCGAAATTTTCAAGCAGGCAGGCGAACTGCTCGATTGGCTCGGGCTCGCTGACGCCGCGGAGACCTGCTCCGCTGATCTGCCCTATGGAAAACAGCGGCGGCTTGAAATCGCCCGCGCGCTCGCGACGAAGCCGCGACTCCTGCTCCTCGACGAGCCCGCCGCCGGGATGAATGCCGCCGAAAAGGCCGACCTCGCCATCCTCCTCGATCGCCTCCGCGGAGAACTCGGACTGACGCTGCTCATCATCGAGCACGACATGAAGATGGTGATGGCCAACTGCCCGCGGATCGTCGTCCTTGATCACGGGCAGAAAATCGCCGAAGGCGCTCCCGTGGAAATTCAGCGCAACTCCGACGTGATCGAGGCGTACCTCGGCGAGAAGCCGAAGGAAAATTAGAAAGCGGACCTTCTCGGCCTCCGCCTCCGCGCCTTGTAGGTCACGGAGATTTAGGGTGGCGGTGGTGCGTCTTTGAGAGCGACGAGGGTGAGGAGACTGGCGCGGACGAGGAGACGAAGGGAATTGAAGATCATTCCGCGCGCCTCGAAGAAGCTGATCTTCCACCGCTGTTGATGGAGCGCGACAATCTCGTTCAACGTGCGGCGACCGTCGAAACGATCGAGATCGGCGTGCCCTCTCCGCCCCTTGACCCTCCTCCAGGAGCCGAGGATCTGTTCCGGACGGAACCTCTTCTTCATGGCCTTGCTCCCTTCTTGGGACGCGAGACCCACCTTCCGTGGCGTCCGTTTTCAGCGAGTCAGGCCACCGGCCTTCGTCTGAAAAAACCACCTCAAATCAAGACTCCACTGCAGGGTTGCGACTCAGAGGAATTCGAAAACGGGTTGATCCCGAAATGCGCATGAAGATTCAGGGGCACGCGGAAGAGGGGCCTTTTATTTTGAATCCGCCGGCGGCTGGCTGCCGAGGGCGCTGTAGTCGAGGCCGCGGAGGTTCCATCGTTGGAGCGTCGAGACGGCTGCGAGGTTTCCCGCCGCCGCCGATCCGGAACGGCGCACCGCAAGCCGCACCCAGAGCGTGTCTTGCCCGGCTTGCGGGTCGAGGACCGGGGCGCCTCCTGCTGCCGGCCATTCGATCGGCCGCCAGGTCGTCGGCTCGACAGTGCCGTTGCTCCAGCCCGCCTCAACTTTCGCCGAAAAATGGAGCGAGTCGAAGGCGCCATGCACGCGCGCTTCGTGATACGCCGCTCCGCGGAGCGGCGGAGGAGGACGGAAACTCACGAGGATTTCCTCCTCGCCGTTTCCTGAAAACTCTCCGCCACCGAGATGAGAAATTCGTCCGGTCTTTCCCTCCAGCGCGAGACGCGCGAGGCCCTTCGGCAGCAGGAACTCCCGATCGGCTTCCAGTGTTTCTTCATCGCCGCGGACCAGCCACATGCCCACAACTCCCGAGACGTCGTCCGCGCCCTTTTCCCAGATCGCCGGCGAGACGCGAGAGAAACCGCCCACGACCACGGGCCGTATGGCGACGGCGTTTGCCTGTTGGAGCAACGCCTGGAGGGATTCGCTCTGACCGAGGCGCGCTCGGAAATCCGGATACGTCATCTGCCGCAGCATCCCTTCCACGCGCGTCCAGCGCCCTCGCAGATTCGAGGTCTCGTAGCGCCCCAGGCGATCGCCCAGTTTCCAGGTTTCGATTTCGTGCGGTTCGCCCGTCTTCAGAGCGCCCAGCGGCGCCACGAAGCGGTTCCACTTCAGGAACGCCCCCGCGAGCGGATCTTCGAGCGAGGAGGCGACCTTCGCAAGCAGGCCATCGCGCGTCAGTCGCGCCGACCACGCGATCGGCGGCGCTTTTCTCTCGAAGTGCGCGTCGAACCGCAGTGCGCGCACCGTGTTCGGCTGGAGCGTCCACGCCCCCACGCCCGCCAGGTCATCGGTTGCAAACTCGATCACCTCCGCGCGCGCCGCGCCGCTGACCGAGGGCTCGATGAGGGCATGGTAGAGGCCCAACCGCTCCACGAAACGGCGTTCCTTCACGGGAAAAAATCCTTCAAGCCCCTCAATCCTCACCGAGGCGTCGCCGGGTCCCGATTCGGCGATGTAAGCGCGCACGCGTTCGACCGCTTCGCCTCCGCCGCGCCGCATCGCGCGGCTCATGCCGTGGAGGATCAGGGCCACGGCCACCGCGGCCAATGCCGCCGCGAGGTAACCGTATTCCGCGCGACGAAGCGTGCGCGCGCCGGCGAGCGCGGTCGCCACGAGCGCGACGTAGCCTCCGAGCCAAAGCGCCATCTTCCCGCGCGGCAGGATCTTCACCGCCACGAGGTTTTCCACCACTTCGCGGGCTTTCGCGGGATTCGCAAACATGGGTGTCGCCGCGCCTCGCGCCGTCTCGGCCAGCGCGCGGCGGATGAGTCGTTCCATCCCCGGCGATTCCGCTCCTTGCATCCGATCCACGTCCAACGTCAGGAAAAATGCCGCACCGAGGCCGATCCGGCGTTCGAGGAGGAACGGCTGTTGTTTGTCGCCCAGCAGGAGACGCGCGGGCGCGCGGTCTCCGTCATAAACGTCCACACCCTCTTCGATGCCCAGGTCGCCGAAGGCCGCCGCGAGCGCGGGCAACCAGCTCGTGCGGGTGCGCTCCGTCGGCCGCAGCGGCAGCAACGCGGCGAGCGCCGGATTCGGAAGATCGTTCCAGTGCGCCCCGGCGAGGGCGAGCAGACGCCCTCCTCCTTTCACCCAGGCGATCAAGGCCTCCGTCTGCAGCGCGTCGAGGCGTTGGCGCGCGTCCCAGCGCGAAAGCACCACCGCGTCGTAGGCGTCGAGCCCCGTGGCGCGTCGGGGAAAACGGTTCGGCGGAACAACCTCGATCGCGTAGGCGCGCCGTCCGGCCTCGGCGGACGCCCCTTTCTTGCCGGCTTCCCGCGCCTGCTTCTTCAGGCGATAGGGGAGACGGCTCTCTCCGACGTCCATCCAGGCGATCGGCGGCCCTTCCTCCGACTGGACCGCGCACGGAAAAATGTCCTGTGCGGGGCAGGTCGGCCCGCGCATCAGGCGCAAACGGACCGGCAGGAGGTTTTCCTTGCCGAGCGGGCGCGCGCTGGCCGGCGGGAAACGCACCATGAGGTTGACTTCGACCAGCGACCGCGCGGGGAGAGTCACCGGACGCGAGTAGGCGAGCATCGCCCCTTCCTTCGGCGCCGACGGAAAATCCACGACCAACCGCCCTTCAAACGCCGCGGGACGTTCGTTCTTCAAGCGCACCGTTGCTTCGCTCCACCGCTCCCAGCGGAACGTGCCCGAGGGAAGCGCCTGAAACAGGACCATCGAAAGCCCGCCTTCGTCTATCTGTGCGTGCGCCAGGACGGGCGACATCAGGAGAAGCATCGCGAAAAACCGTGCCATGAGCGAAAACCGTGCCACACCCCCTCCGAGCGCTCCATCAAAAATCCGGTCGTTTTTGGAGTTTGCGGTTTTCGCGCGCAGGGTTCATGCGTCAGGTGGTCCTGTGCCGCAGGCGTGGCGGACCTCATGACGACACCCCAGGCTCAACCCTTTCGCCCGAGGAAGATTCTCGCGCGGTTGCTCCGCGCCTTCGGGACGCAACGCTGGTGGCCGGCGCGCACGCCATTCGAAGTCTGTGTCGGCGCCGTGCTCACGCAAAACACCGCGTGGAAGAACGTCGAGCGCGCGATCGCCGCCCTCCGCGAGGCGCGCGCGCTGACTCCGCACGGCCTCCGCGCCCTCTCCCGGTCCGCCCTCGCCCGACGGCTTCGCCCCGCCGGTTACTTCAACGTCAAGGAGCGCCGCCTCCGCGCCTTCGTGGCGTTCCTCACGGACGAGTTCGGCGGGGCCGTCGCCCGGATGCGGCAGATCGAAACCCACGCGCTGCGCCGACGGCTGCTCGAAGTCCACGGAATCGGCCGCGAGACCGCCGACTCGATCCTCGGCTACGCGGTGGGAAAACCCATCTTCGTCGTGGACGCCTACACACGACGGATCTTCTCTCGCCACGGTTGGATCCGCGACGACGAAGACTACGACACCCTTCGCGCGCGCGTCGAACGGGCCTGGGCGGGCCTTTCCGCCCAGCGGCGCGTCCGCGACTTCAACGAGCTCCACGCCCTGCTCGTCGCCGTCGGCAAGGACTACTGCCGTCCGCGCGCGCCGCGCTGCGCCGTCTGCCCGCTCCGCGCGATGCTTCCGTCTTCAGGAATCCTCGCGCCGACCGCCGCACGGCATGAACGCAAGGCGGGCGTAGGCCGCCCTCAAGAACGCACGCCCTCCCATTCCAGGTCCGGGAGACGTCTCGAAGGTTTCCTGAGGCATTCGGAGCGGAGTCTCTAAAAGGGTGTTTGAAAATTCAACAGAGGGCAGGCCAATTTTCAAACACTTTCTAAAATAGCGGCTGGCGTCGCGCATCTTACTTCTCTGAAGCAGAGGGCTGTCGTCCTCGGCACCTTGGATCAATTTCAGTCGGGGCGGTTGAGTCGCATCTTCACCCAATATTTTTGTCTCACGTCCTGAGGCGATTTCTGTCAGACTGGCTCTGGTGAAACTCCAGACTTTTGCCGGCGAACCGAGTTGGAGGCTCCAATCGAAGAACGTGGAGTTAGCCGTAACCCGTCGCGGCGGCCACATGGCGCCCGTGGTGTTCGATCGCCGGGGTCGCCGGATCCGCCCGTTCTACATGGCGGCATGGAAGTGCCCTCCGCGCGGGCTTCCCCCGATCCTGCGCGTCCTGCGCGGCGATTTTTTCTGCCTGCCTTTCGGCGGAAATGCGACGCCGTACCGCGGCGAGAAGCATCCGGTCCACGGCGAGACCGCCAACGCGCAGTGGAGTTTTCTCTCCTCAACCAGTCGCAGCGGAGATCACACGCTGACCCTCCGTCTGCGCCTCAAGATCCGCCCCGGAACCGTGACGAAACGCCTGACGCTCCGGGACGGCGAGGACGTCGTCTATCAGGAACACCTCGTCGAGGGCATGAAAGGGCCGAACTGTTTCGGCCATCACCCCAACCTCCTCTGTCGTTCGCCCGGCCGCCTTGCGGTCAGCCGTCTCCTTGCAGGCTCGACGTATCCGCGCCTTATGGAATCGCCCGCAGACGGCAACTACGGCGGCCTCGTGCCGAACGTCCGCTTCGCGCGTCTCGGCCCCGTACCGCTCGTCTATGGTGGTGCAAGCAACCTCTCCCGATACCCCGCGCGGCCCGGATTCACCGACGTGATCCAGCTCGTCAACGATCCCAAAATCCATGTGGCGTGGAGCACGGTGACGTTTTCCGAGGAGGGCTGGCTTTACTACGCCTTCAAAGACCCGCGCATGCTTGGCCAGACCGTGCTGTGGTTTTCCAACGGCGGACGCTGGAGCGCCCCGTGGCGCGGCGAACCCCGCAACCTCCTCGGTCTGGAGGATGTGACCGGTTACTTTGCCGAAGGCCTGGCCGCTTCCGCGAAGCCGAACGCCTGGAGTCGGCTCGGGGTCAAGACCTGCCGGGTCTTTTCCCCGAAACGCCTCACGTCCATCCGTTATCTCTTCGGCGTGGCGCGGATTCCGAGGGGCTTCACGGTCGTTCGCTCCGTGCGCTTCGAAAAGGACGGCGTGGTGTTCGTGGGCGACCGTGGCTGCGCCCGTGCGCAAGTGGATTGGAGGTTCGTGTGCGGTTCTCCTTCGCCTTCCGCCTCGCCGCGCTCGCGTCAGGCTTCATGATCCGCGGTCCGTTCCTCTCGTCATGTCTCCGCCTCTCGGGTTGCATTCGGAGGACTTCTGAGAGGGTGTTTGAAAATTCGACAGAGGGCCGGCCAATTTTCAACCCGCGCGGATGCGGCTTGAAAAACGTTCAAGGCGGATGTCCGATAGGAGCAAGCATATGCCTGAAGTAGATTGCTACATCGAGAGGTACCGTCCCCAGTTTCATTTTACGGCCAAGGAGAACTGGCTGAACGATCCGAACGGATGCGTCTTCCATGACGGGGAGTACCACCTCTTCTTCCAGCACAATCCCGCGGGACGCGAGTGGGGCAACATGACGTGGGGGCACGCGGTCAGCACCGACTTGGTGCGCTGGCATCAGTTGCCGAGTGCGATCGAGCCCTATGATGGCGGGACCATCTTCTCGGGCTCGGCGGTGGTGGATGCGGACAACACCACCGGATTCGGTCGGAATGGGATTCCGCCGCTGGTCGCCGTGTTCACTCACGCCAAGACGCCCTTCGGTCAGGCGTTGGCTTTCAGCACGGACAGAGGCCGCGATTGGGCTCTTTACGATGAGGGTCGGCCTGTTGTCCCGAATCAGGGGCTTGACGATCGCGAACGCGACCCCAAAGTCTTCTGGCATCGCCTCTCGCAACGATGGGTCATGGTGCTGTGGGTAAGGAAGGGCCTGGCGCGCTTCTTTACCTCCGCCAATCTGAAGCACTGGACCCATGCCAGCGACTTCACCGGCGACGAGTTCTACGAGTGCCCCGATCTGTTCGAGTTGCCCTTGGACGATCGTCCGCAGGACACCCGGTGGGTGTTGTTGGACGCCAACTTTCGCTACTGGATAGGTTCGTTCGACGGATCGCATTTCCGCGCCGAGGCAGGACCGCTGCGGGGAGACTGGGGAGGGAATTTCTACGCTGCGCAGACGTGGAACAACACGGGCAGACGGATCGTGCAGATCGGCTGGATGAGGGGCGGAACGTACCCGGGAATGCCGTTCAATCAGCAGATGAGTTTCCCGTGCGAGTTGTCGCTCCGTACGACTCCCGCCGGCCTCCGCCTTTTTCGCATGCCTGTCGCGGAAATCGAACGCCTCCGAGTGGCATCCGACTCCGTCTCCGGCAGGATGTTGCACACCGGGGAAGAACTCCAGATAGGCCGGTGCGGCGATCTGTTTGACATTGTCGCTGAGATTGAGGCTTCGCCGGATGCGGCGTTCAGCCTACGCCTGCATGAAGTGCACATCGCGTGCAGCGGTGGTGTCATCCGGTGCCTCGGCAAAGAGGCTGCCGTACACTCAACGGATAACGTCATCCGCTTGAGGGTTCTCCTCGACCGCACTTCGGTCGAGATTTTCGCTAACGGGGGTGAGATCGGCATGAGTTCGTGTCTTCTGCCTGCCGAGCGAGAGACAACCGTCCGATGCTGTGCGGAACGGGGAAGCGTCCAGGTCCGCAACATTGCAGTTCATCACCTGACTTCTGCTTGGGGAGATCGGAGCAGCAAAGAAGTCGAACCCGCAGGTGTAGGCGACGCTTGACCGCGCGTCTGACCCACGTGTTCGGGTGACGGGATATGAGCGAAAAGACGTTGCACTCAGAGGACTTCTGAGAGTGGAGCGGGTGAAGGGAATCGAACCCTCGTGGCGCTTTGGACACGAAATTTGATGTGATTAATTTTGTCTTCACTCTATGAATTGTTTTGCTTTTGGTTAAATTTTAAACAAATAGTTACATACGGTTACACTGCATTTGAAATGGCCTGCCTTTATACACGAAAAAATTCCCCGTTCTGGTGGCTCAAATATCGCCGGGGCGGCGACATCGTCATGGAATCCACCGGCTTGCGCTGGAATAATCCCGACGACACCAAGAAGGCGCGCAAGCTGAAAGCTCAGCGCATGCTGGAAGAGGCGGACAACGCGCAGAATTCGCCCCAGGAACGTTTCCCCGCTTGGGCGCCCGTCTACCTCAACGACCGGTACAAAAGTTCGCCCAAGACGCTCCTGCGTTATCGCAACTGCCTTCGCGCGGTGCTGGTCTTTCTCGGCAAGCAAAACATCGCCTATCCGCGCCAGCTTCGTTACAACGATATTCTCGACTACGTGAAATGGCGGCAGAAGCCGGATGACCCCAGCGTCTATAAAGCCTGCCTCAATACTGTGCTGACAGACTTGAAGGTGCTCCGGATTGTGATGCGCGAAGCGGTTCGCCGTAGTTTTGCGACTGAAAACCCCTGCCTGGCGCTGGGAATCAAACGGGAAGCGGCTCAAGAAAAGCCGGAAATTTCGGCGCAAGAGATTGCCGCCATCCGTCAGGAGCTTGACCGAATGGAGAACGGCACCCCCACCTGGCCGGAATGGATGAAAACCAGCTTCGAGATCGCCATCCGCCAAGGCTGCCGCCTGCGCGAGACGTGCCTTCCCTTGCGCGACATTGATCTGAGCCGGGAAACGATCACCTTCAATGCAAAGGGTGGGAAGCGATTCACCACGGCCCTGCACCCCGAACTGATCCCCATGGTGAAGAAGTGGAAAGCCGAAGGCCGCGCC
>JADZFN010000067.1 GCA_020849895.1 Verrucomicrobiia bacterium
AAGCGCACTCCCAACATCCGCCACTCCCCGCCCAGTTCCAGCAAACGCGAAAACGTCTTCTCGATTTCCATCCCTCACTTCTGCCTTGACCTCACCCCCCATTCCACTGAAAAACACGAGCAACCATTTTTTTGCTCATCAATATAAAGGGAAAGACATCAATCTGTATTATGCCTCTCAAGGGAGCGCTAACAACTTCTCGACCAATGCCGCTGCTTTCACGGGGATCGCGTCCTTTAGCCTGCTCCCCAACCTATACTACTTTCAACCCCAAGGAACTATCGGCGATGTTTATGTGGGAGATGGCACGGTGCAGTCGGGGCCAAAAATCGGGTCCTATATGGTCGTTACGCCGCTCATCACCGCCAATGGCGACACCCCATCCCCCAGTCCGGCCCGAGGGCCATGGAATGCGGGCAGTCTTACCGTTGGCAACACCGCCGACGGATCTCTGACCATTGCGGGCGGGGGCAGCGTTTATTCGACTCAAACCACAGTGGGGAATAACGCCGGCGTGACCGGCGCAGTCACCGTCACCGGCGCGGGCTCGGACTGGAGTATCAGCTCCGACCTCTTCGTCGGCCAGAACGGCGCCGGCAACCTGACCGTATCCGCCGGAGGCCGCGTGAGCGATGTTAACGGCCACGTCGGTGCCAATGTCGGCAGCACCGGCACCGTGCTCATCACTGGCACCAACTCAACTTGGAGCAACACCGGCGATCTCCACATCGGCCAGAATGGCACCGGCAGCTTGACCGTCTCCAATGGGGGCGCGGTCTCGGTGGCCGGCGCACTCACCGTTCATGGCGCGGGCGACAGCCTCACCTTGGCCAATGGCGGCACCCTCTCGGCTGATGGAGGAGTCTTCATTCTCGCCGACGCCGCTCTCGGTGGCGCCGGCACGATCGCTGGCGACTTGACTCTGGCCTCCGGAGCGCGGCTCCAGTTCGATCCACAGCTTTCTCTGGAGGTCAACGGCGCGGTGGCGCTGGATCCGAGCTTCGGCGTCGCTTCGATTCTCGGGTTGAACAGCAACACGGCTGCGGGCAGCTACACGCTCCTCTACGGCACCAGCACCGATTTCTCGGCCTTGGGCATCCAGAATTGGGGCCTCAACAACGCCTATGCGCTAGGCGTGAACAAGTGGGCTTACTTCAGCCAGGGGAGCCTGGTGCTCAACGTCGTCCCCGAGCCGGGCACCTACGCGCTGCTGGCGCTGGGGCTGGGGGCCGCGCTCTTCGCGCGGGCGCGGCGGGCAAGGAGATAAAGCCGAGGGGAGATCGAAGATTTCCAGGAAATTCCTCTATAGAGGGTGTTTGAAAATTCGACAACAGAGGGCAGGCCAATTTTCAAACACCCTCTTATTTCCCGCAGATCTACCATCTGTCATCTGGCGTTGGGCAGAAAAGAGGTCCGTCCTTCGCATCAGCAGCCGTCAAGGCCGAGCACTTTGAGGTAGGGATTCCCGAGTTTTCTGGGAGGATTTTGGGATGGCGAACCACTCCAAGATGTACGTCCAGAACTCGATTGGAACACTTTGCGCCCTCCACGACGCGCCTTGCGGTTCAGAGGGGCGGCACGGCTGCGCCGAGTTTCGTCCTCACCGGAGGAGTCCCTCCTTTCCTCCGTCGGACACGACGGCTGGCGGCTTCTCGCCCGTCTTCATCACGAACAGGCTGACGTAAAAGCCCTCGCGAACGCGGGTCTCCTCCATCGGTCGGAACGCCGCCACTTTCTTTCCGTTCGCGGAACACCATCGTTCGATTTCAACCGTCCGAAGCACTTCCGCGTAGTTGAACCGGCGTCTTCCCACGGGACGCTGGATCCATCCGCTCGCCACTCCATAACCCATCGCCGTGGCCTTGAACGGATCAACCAGCCAGAGCCGCGAGGAGGGACGCAGCCGCGCGTCCACCGAAGAAGTGAATGCCGCAACCGACGAATCGTCCAGGATCTTCGCCGCAATCCCCGCCCAACGCGTGATGACTCCCCGGTCCCCGTAGGGATAAGCCATGATGGGGTATTCGGGCGGCAGGTAGTGGGCGATGGAAGGCGCATAGGCGAAGCTGGACACCACGACAAGATCGCCCGGTTGCCAGCAGACCTTGATGGCGTCGGCCATCTCCCTCGCATTCGTCTTTTGGAAGTAGCCATCCCCCATCCCGACAAGGGTCCAGCGTAGCGCCCCCACAAAGCCAAACACCAAGAGCCCTCTCGCCATGCGGCGTCGGCATCTCCCGCGTCCCTCCCACATTCTCCCGGCCCAAATCCCGAGGATAAAGAACGCTCCGGGCGTGGCGATCACCGCATAACGCCCCGCCCAGCACGTCGTCACGAAAGAGGCGGCCACAGCAAGCGCAAGAAACCCCAGAAGCCACAGCAGCACCAACACCACCGGACGAGCCCGACGACGCATCTCTTGAGTCCCCGGCAGCAACCTCGGTGCGCGCGTCCAGAAAAGGACGGCGTCCACAAGCACCATAACCGCCAAGAGCTGCAGTGACAGAAGATTGTTCTGCACCAACAGGAGGAGAGATTCCCACGAGGCCGGTCCTGACCATGGCGCGAGATTCTGCCCCGCCTGTTTCAGTTGGAGCAACAGCAGGGGGCTCCATGCCGCGCCGGCGGCAAGCAGCGTGCCGCAGACCCATCCCCAGCGCACCCTGGACTCTCTTTCCCCGAACACGAGAGCGAACCCACTGATCGCTCCCATGGAACCAAAAGCGAAAACCGCCCACGGATGCGTGTAGAGGGCTCCGGTCATCGCCAGCCCCAGGACTCCCGCATGCCGCAAGGGTCTTCCCCGCCCTTCACCGAGACTGATCCATGCCTGAAGGGCCAGAGTGGCGCACAGCACCACCAGCGCATACGGCCGCACCTGGAGGGCCACATCCAGCCAGATCCCGCCAAGAACCGCGCTGGCCAACGCACAGAGCCCGGCGGTGCGGCCGGCCGTTCGAGCCGTCCAGCGAAAGAGCACCCCGCACGCCGCCAGGAAGCACCCCACACTGAACGACTGGGCCACCACGTCCCGGGAGCCGAAGACGCGGAACAAGGCCCGGAGCAGGAGGGGATACAGAGGGGTGTTTCCGTCGCGGATGAGGTCGTCGAGCATGGCCCGTACGCTCGGCGCCTGCGCCGTCGCGAACGTGTTGGCCTCGTCGCGAAACAACTGGGTCTGGGACAGCGCCACCCCCGAGAGGAGGGCGCCGGCGAGGAGCAGGCCCCATCCAGCTCTCCCTAGAGAGACACCGCTCGGCGCCGACGCCTCTTCGAGGGAGCGATCGCTGGGGACGTTCATGGCAAAGGGCCGCACGTCTGCGGCCGATCAGGCTTCGAGCAGTCTTTCCGGGACGCCCGGCCCTCGCCGCGGCGCTCCTTCCCGGCTTCGGTGAGGTTCACCGGCGCCAGGCCTCCTCCGAAGACGATCGGTCGGCTCACTCGTGGGGGAGGCGGATGGCGGACAGACATCTTGAGGCGTCTTTCGGTGGCGAGGTTTTTCACACGAGTAGCCGTAGCGCCGCGATCGCGGTGAGCACGAGCGCCAGACGCTCGAAGATCTTTTGCGGAATGCGCGGCAGGAGCGCGCGCCCTCCGAACGCCCCGAGGAGGATGACCGGAGCGAGATAAAGATTGATCTTCAGCGTCATCGGATTAATGAGCCCGAGGTTCCAACTAAACGGCACTTTGAACAGATTGAGAATGCAGAAATACCACGCGCCCGTGCCCATGAACTCCAGCTTCGGCAGGCGCATCGCCAGCAGGTAGAGGACCATGATCGGCCCTGCAGCGTTCGCAAGCATCGTCGTGAAACCCGCGAGCAACCCCATCCCCGCCGCATCCCGCAACGAATGCGCGGGCGACGGGCGTTCCGCCGCCTCCTTCTCGCGGCGTTGGCGCCGGAGGTGGAGGGCCACCATCGCGAGGAGCACTCCTCCGATTCCCACGCGGATCTCGGCGGCGTCGAGATGTTTCATCGCCAGCCAGCCCGCGACGATCCCGAGCGCGGCGAACGGGAACAGGCGCCAAAGGTGCGTCCACACGGCGTGGCGATGAAGCGTGCCGACGGCGACGAAGTCCGCGAGGATCAGCATCGGCAAAACCACTCCGGTGGACTCGCGCGCAGGGAGGACGTTCGCGAACACGGCCACCGCGAGCGCTCCGATCCCGGCGATTCCCGTCTTCGAGAAGCCGACGATGAGCGCCCCGAGCGCAAGCAGCGTCCAGTCGAGCGGGCTGAGATCGGTCATGACGCGATCCGTTTCATGTCGTGGCGCTTCCTCTGAGGCTGCGGCGATTTTCTCCTACCCTTGGACCTCCGAGCCCGATTCCCCGCGCCTCATGACGCTCCCAGCGTCGCGATCTGTTCACGGATCGCAGCGATGGACGTCGCGATCTCGCGGCCGCGCGCTTCATGGGCGGCGACGGTCTCCGCCGGCGCGCGCGCGCGAAACCCCTCGTCCGCGAGGCGGACCTTCAGGCCATGAAGCTCCTTTTCCAGCTTCGCGATCTGGGTCGTCAGACGCTTCGCTTCGGCGGCGGCATCCACGAGCCCCTCGAGCGGCAGGAAAAGCTTCCCCAGCGGCGTCACCGCCGCCGCCGATTTCGGGAGCGGCTGCGCGACGAGCTCCAACGGCTCCGCGCCGAGCAGGACCTGCAGCGCCGCAAGCTCGCGCGGGTCGTCCGGCCAATCCGCGGAAGGCATGAGGCCGTAGCGGACGCGCTTCCCTGAAGGAATGCGGTAGGCGGCCTTGAGATGGCGGCCCGCGCTGACGGTCTCCCGCTTGAGCTCCGCGAAACGCAGGACGTCCTCGTCAAGACCAAGGCGTGCGCGCTCGCCGGCGGCCATCGGCGCCGGCCAGGGCGCGAACTGGATGCTCCCCTCCCTGCCTTCGCCGCCGAAGCCCAGCCCGTGCCAGAGTTCTTCCGTGATGAAAGGCGTGTAAGGGTGGAGCAGGCGCAGGATGATGTGGAGCACGTGATCCATCACCGCCAGCGTCGCCCGCTTGCGCGCCGGATCCGTTCCGTAAAGCGCCGCCTTGGAGGCCTCGAGATACCAGTCGCAGTAGTCCGTCCAGAAGAGCTCGTAGAGCCGGGCGGCGATCTGATTGAACTCGTAGCTGTCGTAAAGGGCCCCGAGGTCCCGCACCGCCTGATCCGTACGCATCAGGATCGCGCGGTCGTCCGAGGCAAGGTCGGCGGCGGAGACGCCGGCCAGCGTAGGCCCCGCGCCGCCTTCGGCCGCCTGCGACAACCGCAGCCGCGCGGCGTTCCAAAGCTTGTTGCAGAAGTTGCGCCCGAGGACCACCTGCTGCTCGTCGAAGCGGACGTCGAGCCCCAGCGGCGCGCAGCGCATCAAGCCGAACCGCAAGGCGTCGGCCCCATGTTTCGCGATGAGATCGAGCGGGTCGGGCGAATTGCCCAGGGACTTGGACATCTTCCGCCCCTGCTTGTCGCGCACGGTGCCCGTAAAATAGACGTTGTGAAACGGAAGGTCTTCCATGAAGGCGTTGCCCGCCATCGCCATCCGCGCCACCCAAAGGAAAAGGATCTCGGGCGCCGTCACGAGGTCGGAAGTCGGATAAAAAACCGCGAGCGTTGAGCACGGGTCCTTCCGGGCGGCGGCGAGATTTTCCGGGGCGTCCACCATCGTGGCGAACGGCCAGAGCCACGAGGAAAACCAGGTGTCGAGCACGTCGGGATCCTGGTCCCATCCTTCGCCCGATGGCGGCGTCACGCCCACGTAGACTTCGGGGTTTCCTCCCCTTTGGGAGGGGCGCGTCCACACGGGGATGCGATGCCCCCACCAGAGCTGGCGGGAGAGACACCAGTCCTGCAGATTCGCGATCCAGTGTTCATAGACCTTGATCCAGTGTTCGGGACGGAAAGCGATGCGCCGGCTCAAGACCTGATCGAGCGCCTCTTTCACGGCCGGGTAGCGCAGAAACCACTGGTCGCTGACCATCGGTTCCACGGGCACATCGGCGCGCTCGCTGTAGCCCACGTGGTGGACGTAATCCTCGATCTTCTCGATCAGGCCGAGCTCCTGGAGGTCGGCGACCACCTTCTCCCGGCACTCGTCACGATCGAGACCCGCGTAGTCTTCACCCGCCGCGGCGGTCATCGCGCCATCGAAACCGATCACCTGAATCTGTTCCATTCCGTGGCGCCCGCCGATCGCGAAGTCCGTGGAGTCGTGCGCGGGAGTCACCTTCACGCAGCCGGTCCCGAACTCCGGATCCACCGCCGCGTCGGCGACGATCGGAATCTCGCGCCCCGTCAACGGGAGCTTCACCTTCTTCCCGACCAGCGCCCGGTAGCGCGCGTCCTCGGGATGCACTGCCACCGCGGTGTCGCCGAGCATCGTCTCGGGGCGTGTCGTCGCCACGACGAGATGCGGGACGCCGTTGGCCGATTCCGCGAGAGGATAGCGGAGATGCCAGAGATGCCCACGCGTTTCCTTCATGATCACTTCTTCGTCGGAGAGCGCGCTGCGGGCCACCACGCACCAGTTCACCATGCGCCGCCCCCGATAGATGAGGCCTTGCCGATGAAGCTCCGTGAAGACGTGGGCGACCCAGCGGGAATAATTGATCCGCGCCACGGGCGCGCGCAGATCCAAACCGTCCATCGTGAACACCGTCCGCGACCAGTCGCAGGAGCACCCGAGCTTCTTGAGCTGCTGGAGGATGATGTCGCCATGCCTGTCCTTCCACGTCCAGATGCGGCGGAGGAGTTCCTCCCGCCCGATCTCGTGGCGGGTCTTCCTCTCCTCCTTGCGGAGCTGGCGTTCCACGACTGTCTGCGTGGCGATGCCGGCGTGATCCGTGCCCGGCAGCCAGAGCACCTCGAAGCCCTGCATCCGTTTCCGCCGCGCGAGGAGGTCCTGGATCGTGTTGTTGAGCACGTGCCCCATGTGTAGGATGCCGGTGATGTTCGGAGGCGGAATGACGATCGAATACGCCTCCCGCCGCCCTGCTGCGCGATGCCGCGCCTTCTCCGCGTCGCTCGAGCGGGCGCCGTTGAAGGCGCGCGCCGGGTCGGCGCGGAAGGCGTCCTGCTTCAGCCAGGCGGCATACCAGCGGTCTTCGACCTGGGAAGGGTCATAGGCTTTCGGGATTTCAGACATGGATGCGCGAGTGTGCCGTCCGCCGTCCCAAGGCTCAAGAGGCGAAACGTCCTCAACGCACGTGACGCCCCCCTCCAGAGAGACGCCGGGCTTGAGCTCTGACGCTGTTGATTGCGGAGAACGATGGAGGCCTTTCATCCTTCCGGACGAAGGGAAGGAACGACCCGACAAACCTACCGTTCGGTAGGTTTGAATTGACGCCCTTGCGGCCTTCGGCGAGATTGGGGGGATGCGCCGTTTTCCTCCGATCCTCCTCCTGTCCGCCATCCTGGCGGGAGGCGTATTGGGCGAAGAGACCCCCGCGGCGGTGCCTCCGCTTCCGGGACCGCTCGACCTCGCCACCTGCTACGAACTGGCCGTGCTCCGCAGCGAGACCCTTGGCATGAGGGAGGAGGACGTGCGCGTCGCCGAGGCCCGATACTGGCAGGCCCTCGGAGGCATCCTCCCTCAGGTCCACTCCGTCACGACGGAAGACCTCCAGAACGCGGGCGGCTCGCAGGGCGCGGGCGGCGCCACACGGAGCGGCGGCTATGGGAAAGACCGGTTCTCGACACGCCTCAGGGTGAGCCAGCCGCTGTTCCAGGGATTTCGCGAGTTCAACGCCGCGGCGGCGGCGCGCGCGGACGCGGAGTCGCAGCGGCAGATCGCGCGGCGTTTCCGCCAGACCCTCTATCGCGATGTCGCCGAGGTCTTCTATCAGACGCTCACTTATGAGGGCGATCTCCGCATCCTCGGCGACGTGGAGGACGCCCTTGAGGAACGAATCGGCGAGCTCGAAAAACGCGTGCAACTCGGAAAATCGCGCTCCAGCGAGCTGCTCACGGCGCAGACCGACCTCGCGAATGCCCGTGTCCTTTCCGAACAGGCGCGGGGACTGCTCGGCGCCACGCGCGAGCTGCTCGCCTTTTTCACCGGCCTCAAGGCGGAAGTGCTCGCGCTCAAGGACACGCAGAAGATGCCCGCCGCCGAAGCCCTGGAGGCCTGGCTCGTCCGAACCGGCGAACGCGCCGACATCATGGCGGCGATCGCCGCGGAGAGGTCGGCCGCGCGACAGCTCTCCGCCGCGAAAGGCGAGCTCTGGCCCTCGATCTCCGTCTCGGGCAACTATTACCTCAACCAGCACCCCGACAGTCCGCTCAATTGGGATGTCACCCTGACGTGCGATCTGCCGCTTTTCGACGGAGGGATCCTCGCCGCGAAGGTGCGCGCGCAGAAGGCCCGCCTCCGGTCGAGCACCCTGAGCCTCAGCCAGGTCCGCCGCGACGCGGAGCGCGAGACGCGCACCGCCTACAACAACTTCGTTTCCGCCTCCGCCCGATGGCTGCGCCTCGACGAGACGTGCCGGATTTCCACGCAGGCCTGGGAAACACAGAAACGGGACTATCACCTCGGGGTGAGCAGCAACCTCGATGTGCTCAACGCCCTGCGCCAGATGCATGAGGCCCGCCGCCAGCGGCACGACGCCGAGATGGAGATGCGCGCCGATCTCGTGGCGCTTCACGTCGCCGCCGGCGATCCTTCCTCCGCGCCTGCGAAGCCATGACTCTCTCCGATCTCTCCATTCGGCGGCCGGTCTTCGCGTGGATGATCATGTTCGGCCTGATCGTCTTCGGCGCGATCAGCCTGGGCCGCCTCGGCGTCAGCGAGAAGCCGGATGTGGATTTTCCCGTCCTCACCATCACCGCCGACTGGCCCGGCGCGGCGCCGGAGGTGATGGAGGCCGAGATCACCGATCGCCTCGAACAATCCGTGGTCTCCATCCAGGGCATCCGCGACATCCTCTCCACGATCCGCCAGGGCACGACGACGATCACGCTCGAGTTCGAGCTCAACCGCAACATTGACGCGGCGCTGCAGGAGGTTCAGGCCAACATCAGCCGCGTGCGCCTCCCGGAGGACGTGGACCCGCCGACGATCCGGAAGACCAACCCCGACGATCAGCCGATCATGTGGCTGGGCGTGTCAGGCAAGCGGCCGCTGCACGATCTCATCGTCTACATTGATCTCCACCTCCGCGACCAGTTCCAGATCCTGCCCGGCGTCGGCGAGGTGCTGCTCAGCGGTTTCGCGGAGCGCAATCTGCGCCTCTGGGTGGACAACGAAAAACTCAGGCGCTACGAGCTGACCATCCTCGACCTGCAGAAGGCGATCGAGCTCAACCACACCGAGATCGCCGCAGGCTACATGGAAAATTCGCGGCAGGAGCTCAACGTCCGCATGATGGGCGAGGGCATGACCGCCGAGGAGGTGGGCGCCATCCTCATCACCCAGCGCGGAGGGCAGCCCATCTACAACACGACCATCCGCGTCCGCGACGTGGCGCGCGTCGAGGATTCGCTCAACGACATCCGGAGGATCTCAAGGATCAACGGCATCCCGGGCGTTGGCCTCGGCATCAAGAAACAGCGCGGCGCCAACGCCGTCGAGGTCGCCAAAGCCGTGCGCGCCCGCCTCGTGGAGATCAACCGCACCCTGCCGAAGGACATGGAAGTCACCATCCGCTTCGACACCACCAAGTTCATCGAGGATTCCGTGCGGGAAACGGAGTTCACCCTCGTGCTCTCGGCGCTGATCACCGGCGCCGTTTGCTGGCTCTTTCTCGGCTCGTGGCGGACCACCTTCAACGTCCTGCTCTCGATCCCCACCTCGATCGTCGGGACGTTCATTGTCCTCTACTTCATGGGATTCACCCTCAACTTCTTCACCTTGCTCGGCCTCGCGCTGGCCGTCGGCGTCGTGGTGGACGACGCGATCATGGTGCTTGAAAACATCGTGCGTCACCAGCAGCTCGGGAAAGGGCGCGTGGCCGCCGCGGGCGACGGCACGCGCGAGATCACCTTTGCGGCCATCTCCGCCTCGATCGCCGTCGTCGCGATCTTTCTCCCCGTCGCGTTCATGAAGGGAATCATCGGCAAGTTCTTCTTCCAGTTCGGGGTCACCATCTCCGCCGCCGTGCTGCTCTCGCTGTTGGAGGCCGTCACCCTCATGCCGATGCGCTGCTCCCAATTCCTCGGAGACCCGAACAAGGAGGGGGTCCTCGTGAATTTCGTGGACCGCCGCTTCCGATCCCTCTCTCGCTTCTACCGCACCACCCTGGAGTTCTGCCTCGACCGGCGCTGGGCGGTGATCGCCGCCAGCTTCGCCGTTTTCTTCGCGTCGCTCCTGGTGGCCCGCTTCCTGCGCAAGGAGTTCATCCCGCCTCAGGACATGGACGCGTTCACCATCAGCTTCCAGACGCCCGTCGGTTCCTCGCTCCAGTATACGAGCGATCGCATCAAGGAGGCCGAGGAGATCCTCATGCGGCGCCCCGAACTCGACGGTTACTTCGCGGCAATCGGGGGATTCGCCGGCGGCGAGTCCAATCGCGGCATCCTTTTCGTCACCCTGAAACCCAAGGCGAAGCGCAAGGCCGGACAGTTCGAGATCATGGACTGGTGCCGCCAAGAGATGTCGAAGATCCCCACCGTCCGCGTCTTCCCGCAGGACCTCTCGATGCGCGGCTTCACCGCCCAACGCGGATTCCCCATCGAATTCAACATCCGCGGCGGCGACTACCAGGTCCTCAAGGAGAAGGCGGCCGTCATCCTCAAGCGCCTCGGCGAGACCGGCCTGGTGAAGGACCTCGACACCGACTACCGCGAAGGCATGCCCGAGGTCCGCATCTGGCCCGACCGCGCGCGCGCCGCCGCCAGCAGCGTGAGCATGGAAACCCTTGGCAACACGGTGAACGCCGCCATCGGCGGCGTCCGCCAGGGAAACTTCACCAGCGACGGGCGCCGCTACGATGTGCGCCTGCGCCTCGACGCCGACGAACGCATCAAGGCTGAGGACATCAATGCCCTGCAGGTGCGCACCGCCTACGGCGAACTCATCCCGATCACCGAGGTCACCCACGTCGAAACCGTGAAGACGCTCCAAACCATCACCCGCCGCATGCGCGAGCGTTCGATCTCCGTCTTCGCCAACGTCGCCACCGGCAAGTCCCAGAGCGACGCCCTCGCCGCGGCGCAGAAAATCTCCCGCGAGACGCTTCCGGAAGGCTACCGCTTCTTCCTCTCGGGCAGCGCACAGACGTTCAAGGAGTCCTTCGACAGCCTCATCTTCGCCCTCATCCTCGGCGTCGTTGTCGCCTACATGGTGCTCGCCTCCCAGTTCAACAGCTTCCTCCATCCCTTCACGGTCCTGCTTGCCCTCCCCTTCAGCATCACCGGTGCGTTCGTGGCCCTGTTCCTCACCCATCAGTCGCTCAACCTCTACAGCATGATCGGCATGGTGCTCCTGATGGGGATCGTGAAGAAAAACTCCATCCTCCTTGTCGAGTTCACCAACAAGAAGCGCCACGAGGACCGGATGCCGCTGCGCGACGCGATCCTCGCCGCCGGCCCGATCCGCCTCCGCCCCATCCTGATGACCTCCTTCGCGACCATCGCCGCCGCCGTGCCTCCGGCGCTCGCGCTCGGCCCTGGCGCCGAGAGCCGCATCCCCATGGCGATCACCGTCATCGGCGGGGTCCTCGTCTCCACCTTCCTCACCCTGATCGTCGTCCCCTGCGCCTACAGCCTCCTCGCTCGACTCGAACGCAAATCCGCCTCTCCTTGAGATCAGAGGGTGTTTGAAAATTCGACGGCCTTCTGCGAGAGGCTATTTTGGCCAAAGCCAAGGTGCCGAAGTCGCCGGCTTGAGTTTCGGCGGGGCGCGCCGCGCCTCCGGTTTAAAGAGGCTTTCGACGCCTCGCGCGGCAGCCGGAAGACTCGTTTACTGTCGGTTTCCCGGAACGCGACGGCGGGCGGGTGGAGGCGGCGCGTTGCGCCCCTTCTTCGGGCGGGAGGATTTCCCAGCGGAGCGATAGACGGTTGTTTTCGCGTCGTCGCCCTTCGCGCCGACGCCGGCGGCGCCGCGCTTCTTGAGTTCGGCGATCTGGTCGCGGAGGATCGCCGCACGCTCGAACTCCAGTTTCTCCGCCGCGCGCTCCATCTCGTCTTCGAGCTCATGGATGAGCTCGCTGATCGTGAAGTCGCCGCCCGCCCCGACAATCACGCCCGCCTCGATCTCCTTCGCCTCCTCATACACGGCGAGGCTTTCCTCAAGCGCCCGGTTCACGCTCCGTGGAGTGATCTTGTGCACACGGTTGAACTCGAGCTGCTTCTCGCGCCGACGCCGCGTCTCGCGGAGAAACCCCCGGATCGCGTCGGTTTCCACGTCGGCGTAGAGGACGACCTCGCCGTTCACGTGGCGCGCGGCGCGCCCCGCCGTCTGGATGAGCGACCGCTCGGAACGGAGGAAGCCGGTCTTGTCGGCGTCGAGGATGGCGACGAGGGAGACCTCAGGGAGGTCGAGTCCTTCGCGGAGGAGGTTGATCCCGACGAGGACGTCGAACTCCGCCTTGCGCAGCCCGCGGAGGATCTCGACGCGCTCGATCGCGCCGATTTCCGAATGGAGGTAGCGGACGCGCACGCCGAGCTCGCGGAGATAATCGGTGAGGTCTTCGGCGGTGCGTTTGGTCAAGGTGGTCACAAGCACGCGCTCCTTGCGGGCGGCGCGCTCGCGGACGCGTCCCAGCAGGTCGTCGATCTGCCCCTTGAGCGGGCGGACGGTGACTTCGGGGTCGGTCAGTCCCGTTGGACGGATGATCTGCTCGACGACGTTCGGGTTCTGGCGAAGCTCCCATTCGGCGGGCGTGGCGGAGACGCAGACGACCTGCTTCTGTCGCGCGAGGAACTCTTCGAAACTCAGGGGACGATTGTCGAGCGCGGAAGGGAGACGGAAGCCGTGCTCGACGAGCACGAGCTTGCGGGAGCGGTCGCCGGCATACATCCCTCCGAGCTGGGGGATCGTGGCGTGCGATTCGTCGAGAAGGGTGAGGAAATCGTCGGGAAAAAAGTCGAGGAGGGTGTAGGGCGGAGCGCCGGGGGCGCGCCCCGTGAGGTGGCGGGAGTAGTTTTCGATCCCGTTGCAGAACCCCATCTCCTGAAGCATTTCGAGATCGTAGGTGGTCCGCATCTTGAGGCGCTGGGCCTCGAGAAGCTTCTTCTGCGACTCGAATTCCTGGAGGCGCTGGGTGAGTTCCTCGCGGATGGTGCCGATCGCGCGCCGGACGGTGTCGTAGGGGGTGACGTAGTGCTTGGCGGGAAAGAGCGCGATGCGTTCGAGCGCGCCGCAGGCGTCACCGGTCAGCGGATCGAAGCGGGTGATCCGTTCGAGGGTGTCGCCGAAAAGCTCGAGGCGCACGCCCTCCTCGGAATCGGCGGGGTGAAGTTCGACGACGTCGCCCCGCACGCGGAAGTGGCCGCGGGAGAACTCGGCGTCGTTGCGGTTATACTGCATGTCCACGAGACGCCCGAGGAGGGTGCGGCGGTCCATTTCCTGGCCGACCCAGAGGTGGAGGACCATCTTCCCGTAGTCCTCGGGGGAACCGAGGCCGTAGATGCAGGAGACGCTGGCGACGATGATCACGTCGCGCCGCTGGAGAAGCGAGCTGGTGGCCGAAAGGCGGAGGCGCTCGATCTCCTCGTTGATGGCGGAATCCTTCTCGATGTAGGTGTCGGTCTGGGGGATGTAGGCCTCGGGCTGGTAGTAGTCGAAATAGCTGATGAAATACTCGACGGCGTTTTTCGGAAAGAACCCCTTGAACTCGGCGTAGAGCTGCGCGGCGAGCGTCTTGTTGTGGGTGACGACGAGGACGGGGCGCTGGAGGCGTGCGATGACGTTCGCCATCGTGAACGTCTTGCCCGAGCCGGTGACGCCGAGAAGGGTCTGAAACTTCGCGCCGCCGTTGAGCGAAGCGATCAGCTTCTCGATGGCTTTCGGCTGGTCGCCGCAAGGCGAGTAAGGGGCGACGAGTTCGAAATGCGACATAAGCTCAATCTGCGCCTTTCCTCTCGGCCAGTAAAGCGGGCGTGGGGTCGCTCCATCGAAATCGAGGAGGAAGCGTTTTTTTATTTGCGGGAGTCGGACGGGGCGGACGATTCGGACGACGGGGAGGAGGGGGCGCCCCAGACCGCGGCGACGCGAGCCTGCAACTTCCGCTCGAACCGCGCGATCAATTGCCGGTTGGCCTCCACCAGCGCCCGCTCCGCTTCCAGCTCGGCGACGAGCGCGCGCTGAACGGGGAGAGGGGGAAGGGGGATTACGGCCTTTTTGAGACTTGAAGCACTGATGTTCGCCTGACCTATGGCGCGGCTCGCGTACATCTTGATTTCCTTCTGAAACGAAGACGTGTTCATGACCGCGTTCACAAAGTCTGGATCAACGCGCTTTCTATCTACAATTAGGCGAATCAGGTAGGAGGCGAATGTGTACTCACCGTCCAGGGAGAATATTCCAGTCCTTCCCACATGCTCGAAGCTGTTTGTGCGATTGAAGAGAATATCGCCCTTCGCAAGCTGGTACTTCTTGAACTCCGCTTCTGACACTACGATGCGCTTCATCTCGCCATTATCCACGGCACGACCTTCGACCAGTTCGTTCATGCGAAACGTCCGGTAACCCTTACCATCGGTGTTGAGCTTCTCGCTCAAACCGTACTGAATGCGTTCGCAAAGATCTTCCAGCGTTGCCATCTGCCAGTTAGGATCGATGCGGAGGATGGGTTTGTAGTGGGCGACGATTTGGCGGGCGGCTTCGATGAGCTTGCGGTAGCCCTCCCACTCCGCCACCAGCCGCTCCTGCTCCGCCAGCGGGGGAAGCGGGATTTCGAGTCGCAGGAAATTTGACTTGGACAGTTCTTTGAAAGTTCCGCCAGAAGCCATTCGTTCCATTTCGGGAACAAGCCGTGTAATCGCGTATGCAAGGAAACGCTCGTTGACGCGCCCAAAATCTTTGATGACAAGATTCTTGAATCCCTGATTGGTTGCGACCTCGACATGTGCGATCGCGATTCTTCCGATGGTCGCTCGCGTGGAAACAAGAACAGAACGCTTCGGCAACAAAACCGCAGCAGATTCTTCCAATCCCTTCTTCGTGATTCGTCGGACAGTTCCCCGCAAATCGCTCACCAATTCGTCAGCGGGCAAATCAACCAGCGTGGCCCAATTCACGTCACCGTCCCAATAGGTCGCGTTGCTGGAGGAAGGTGTCCCACCAGAAAACACTTCAAACAGAGATTCTTCACCAAGCGTCACTTTCGGATACTTGCCGTTGCCGCGAACTGCGACTTGCCGGTATCTGTCGCCGGACAAGCTGATGTCCGGCGCTTCGAGCAGACGTTTTCGCGGGACTGCGTGGTGAGTCTGACCAGCAGGACCGTTCGGACGGGAGTTTTTCCAATCTTGGAGGGCGCGGAGCGCTGCCGGCAACTCGCTGCCTTCGATCGGCCGGCGTTGCGCGCCGAGGTCGAAGCCGTCGTTTTCGATTTTCACGAACAGGACGGAGTCGGCGCGCTTGGCGAGGGCGCTGTCGAGCAAGAGAATGCTGGTCTTCACGCCCGAATACGGATTGAACACGCCGGCCGGCAGGGAGACGACGGCCCAGAGATAATTTTCGACGAGCATTTTCCGCAAGGCTTTGTAGGCGTTCTGGCTCTGGAAGATGATGCCTTCGGGGACGATGATGCCGGCGCGTCCGCCGGGGTTGAGATGTTCGGCGATGTAGTCCACGAAGAGCACTTCGCTGCGGTTGGCTTTGATGGAAAACCGGTTGTGCGGGCGGATGCCGCCTTTGGGGGTCATGAAGGGCGGGTTGGCCATGATCACGTCGTAGCGTTCGTCCCAACGTTCCTCGCTGGTGAGCGCGTCGTACTCGTGGATGACCGGGTTGGGGAAACCGTGCAGGTAGAGGTTCACGCGGGAGAGCCGCACCATGTCCGGCGCGATGTCGTAGCCGCAGAAGTTGGTCATCAGCCGGGCGCGTTCGTCGGGGGTGAGCGGGCGGTGGCTGTCGGACGAGCCGGACGGGTCTGACCTCTCGGACGATTCGGACAGGATGTGTTTGTAGGCGGAGATGAGGAAGCCGGCTGTGCCGCAGGCGGGATCGAGGACGGTCTCGTGTTTCTGGGGAGCGACCACGGCGACGATGAAATCAATGATGTGGCGCGGGGTGCGGAACTGGCCGGCATCGCCTTGCGTGCCGAGGATGTTGAGCAGGTATTCGTAGGCGTCGCCGAGGCGTTCGGAGTGGTCGTAGGTGAAGCCGTCAATTTCCTTGAGGAAGAGATTGAGGGTTTCGGGGTCGCGATAGGGGAGGAAGACGCCTCTGAAGATGTCGCGGAAGAGCTGGGGGATGTTCTTGTTTTCGTTCATCCGCTCGATGCCTTCGGCGTAGAGCAGGAGGCGTTCGTGGCCGCCGAGCCGTTTGTCGAGCAGGTCGGGCCAGCGGTATTTCCTGAACTCGCCCTTGAAGAAGGAGGGTTTGCCGCCGAGTTCCTCGGCCTGGCGGTCCATGTCGGCCATGAACTTGTAGATCAGGGCGATGGTGATCTGCTCGACCTGGGATTTCGGGTCGGGCACTTTGCCGACGAGGATGTCGCGGGCGGAATCAATGCGGGCTTTGGTCGTGGCGTCTAGCATGGGCGTGTGCCTTTGCAGTCGGGGTAGCCGGTGCAGCCCCAGAAGGACTGGCCGGCGTGCGGGCCTTGTCGGGCGGTGCGCCGGCGCATGGGCTTGCCGCACTTGGGGCAGAGAGGGGTGTCGGACGAGTCGGACTTGTCAGACGAGTCAGACGAGTCGGACCGGTCGGACGCGCGCGCCTGGGTGCGCGCGCCGTAGAGGCGCTCGGTGAAGCCGCCTTTTTCGAGGAAGTCTTTCTCCAGGCGCTGGAGTTGCCGGTGGAGGAGGTAGCTGGCCTGGTTGATCAGGCAGAGCATGGTGTTGGCGGCGGCCTCGGGGGCGGCGGTCCGGATGTCGGACAGGTCGGACTGGTCGGACGAGTACCGCTGCCGCACCGCGAGCGCCTCTGGAGAATCTTTGTCCCATTGGCGCAGGCCGCGCTGGCGGAGGAAGTCCTGAAAATCCAACATCAGTTCTTCGAGGCTGGCGCGGGCCACATTCGTAAGCTTGATCTCGGTTTTCTTGGAGGTGCCGGAGGCCACACTGGCTTCGGCGATGTTCTGCACGCCGCTGCGCGCGGCTTGGACCATCTGGTCGTGGGTGCGGCTGCGCTTCTCGATGAACCGGTCGCAGAAGAGGAGCGTACCGTCATAGACCAACTCGGCGACCTGAAAGCTGCGCAGTTTCCGGTAGCCGCCGTGGGGTGGGAGCAAGCTGGCAGATTGGTCGGACGATTCGGACTTTTCGGACGATGTTTTCATGACAAAAACTGGTTCAGCGGCACGTAGTCCTTCACGTACTCGGGGATCACGTCGCGCCACTGATCGAGAGCGCGGAATTCGCCGAGCGACACCATCGCGTTGTTCGCCAACCGGCTGTATTCCCGGCTGTCCACAATCTGCCGGACCCCGCCATCCGTGATGTACGCCTTGAAGAACTGACGGATGACCGGCATGTGGAGAGCATCAGGCTGGTGAATGGAGACAAATTTGGCGAGTTCGTCTTCGAGCAGCTCGTCCTTCGACTTGAACCGGTCAATCTCGCCGAAGACTTTGGCGAGCAGTTCCCGGAGCGTGATGCGGCGGTCGAGGGCGACGGCTTTTCGGAGTTTGTCGAGGTTGAAGAAGTCTTCGGGCTTGTTGAACAGGTCGCGGGCGACGATTTCCTCCGCGCCTTGGAGGTCGCCCGCCTCGAACCGGGCGCGCACTTCGGGCGCGGCTTTGACCTGGTCCTCGAATCGTTCGAAGAACTTGCGATCAATCTTCATGCCGTGCACCGGCACCGACGTTTCCCGGAGGGTCCTGAGCGGGTCAGGGTCAACGTTGGTGTAGTCGGGCGGGACTGGCGGTGGTGGCTCCGGTGGTTCTGGCTTCGGACGAGTCGGTTTGATGGGCGGCAGCTTGATGGTTTCGTCGTAGTTGAACTTTTCCTCGAAGTACTCGCAGTTGGCGAAGAAGTCGAAGAGCTTGAACTTCTGTTTCTCCTTGGTGTGTTCCTCGGTGCGCGCGCCATCTTTCTCGACATACCGGAACGTGAACTTGCGCGTGCCGCGGCCTTTGATCTGGATGAAATCGGTCGGGGAGAAGATGGGGCGGAGCAGGACGAGGTTGAGCAGGTCTTCGCAGTCGTAGCCGGTGGTCATCATGCCGACGGTGACGCAGACGCGGGTCTTGGCGCTGGGGTAGCCGTCGAGGAACCGGGTGTGGCCGTTGAGATTGTTGTTGGCGAAACGGACGGCCATCTGCTGGGCGTCGGTGATGACGGAGGTGACCTGGAGGGCAAAATCGGAGTTGTACTTGCCGGGGAACATCGCGTGGACGAGTTCGTTCAGCTTTTGGGTGATGCGGGTGGCGTGATCTTGCCGGACGCAGAAGACAATCGTCTTGCCGATCTCGCCGCTGAGCGGATCGCGGAGGGCGTTCTTCAGGAACGTCTCGCAGAAGACGCGGTTGGTTTCGTCGGAGAAGAACTTCTTCTCGAAATCCTTGCCGAAGAACGTTTGCTCGACCATCTCGCCGTCGTCGGTCTCCTGCATCACGGAAAAGCCTTTGGCGGCGAGCAGTTCGGTGGTGATCTCGGTGCGGGCGTCCACAACGACCGGGTTGAGCAGGTAGCCTTCCTTGACGCCGTCAATCAGGCTGTAGCGGAACGTCGGGATGCCGCTGGCGCAGCCGAAGGTCTTGTAGGTATCGAGCAGTTGGCGGCGCTCCCATTCGCGCGGGTCGCGGGCGTTGATCCGGGCGGGATCAATCTTCTTGAGATAGTCCTTCGGCGTGGCCGTGAGGCCGAGCTTGTAGCCGATGAAATACTCGAATACCGCCCGGCTGTTGCCGCCGATGGAGCGATGCGCTTCGTCGGAGATCACGAGATCGAAATCGGTCGGCGAAAAGAGGCGGCGATATTTGTCGCTGAACTGGAGGCTCTGGACGGTGGAGACGACGATCTCGGCCTTGCGCCAGTCGTCGCGGTTCTCCTTGTAGATGACGGTGCGATAGTCGTTTTTCAGGTAGCGGACGAACGCCTTCCACGCCTGGTTCTCCAACTCGATGCGATCCACAAGGAAGAGCACGCGCTTGGCGTTGCCGGTGCGCATGAACAGCTTGATGACGGCGGCGGCGGTGAGCGTCTTGCCGGTGCCGGTGGCCATCTCGAACAGGAAACGGGTTTGGTCCTTCGCCACCGCGCCTTGCAGAGCGGCGATGGCGCGAAGCTGATACGGACGCAGGAACTTCAGCTCGGCTTCTTTGACGTATCCATCGCGCTGGGCGGGATCGTTCCAGCGCGGGTCATTCCGGTAGCTCGCGTTCTGTGTGATGGCGACGTAATCCTCGGCGACCTTCTCGCTGACGAGCTTATCGGGATTCGGCTTAAAGCTGTGAAACTGACCGAGCGAGGTCGGCGTCGGCAACTCGGTGATGATCGTCGGGTTGCCGGCCTCCAGATCCCAGAAGTAATGCAGGTTGCCGTTGGAAAGAAGGATGAAGCGGACGTTCTGCGAGCGGGCATACTGCCGGGCCTGCTCTTTGCCGACGAGCGGATCAAGGCTTTCGCGCTTGGCCTCGAGCACGGCGACCGGGCAGCCGCGCTCATCGAGCAGCAGGTAATCAATAAAGCCGTTGGCCGTCTTCTCGAAGTCGTCGCCGAGCGCTTCGAGAGACGGCGGCGTCCGTTCGACGCTGGCTTCGAGCGCGATGTTGGCCGAGCCGCTTTCATCGGCGAAGAACCGCCAGCCGGAGCGCAGGAGCAATTCATTGATGCGGATTCGCGCCCTGGCTTCCTTGTTCGACATATCCATTCGTCCGCCTGGGCGATTCATCCCTGTCCAAAGAGGATTTCCTTCTGTCGAAGTTCCCAGTTTCGCCCTGGACAGCAGCCGAAGCTATGCGAAAGAGGTTTTAACCTTGAGTGATATCTGCGCTTGTTCTCCCGAGCACGGGTGAGAATAACGAGGCCTTTCGTCTGCGCGCAAGTCTTGTTGCGAGCCCGAGGGCGAACGCAGCAATCCACAAAACAGCGCCCTCGGCGCAACGGCCATCGGCAGAGATTGGAAAGGCAAGCCCTCCCCGGCTCCCTCCTTTCTCGTCCTCGCGCTGGCGTTCGTCAATCCGTGGATTTCCAACGCGCTCGATGTCTTCGTTGTGCTGCTCTGGCTGATTTCCGACCGCCGTATCGAACGCATGCTCATCCAGCGAGACAAGCAACTGCGAGCGGACGGCGGCTATCGCCCTTCCACGCCGTCCAGAAACTCCGCCACGGTGCGGTTGTATTGTTCCGTCTCTTCGAGGTGGGCACAGTGCGCGCTCTTTTCGAACACCACCAGGCGCGAGCCAGGGATGCCCTGCTGGATCGTTTGCGAACAGACCAGCGGCAACTCGTCATAGCCGCCGACGGTGATCAGCGTGGGGCATCGGATGCGACCCAACAGACTCGTGCGATCCCAATCCTTCAGTGTGCCGATCACCATGAACTCGTTCGGACCGTTGAGGGTCTCATAGACCAGGTTATGATCCATGTTTTTGACGCTGCGCACGATACAGTCCGGCCAAGGGTCGAGCCGGCAGAGGTGACGTTTGTAAAATTCCATGACCACTTTCTCGTACGCGGGATTGTGCAGGTCCATGGCGGCTTCGTATTGTTGCAGAATCTTGTACTGCTCCGCCCCCAGCGCCGCCTTCAGGCGTTCGGCCTCGGTCACAAACTGTTTGATGCTGGAGGAAGTGCTGGCCAACACCAGACTCTCAATGCCTTTCGGGTTCGCCGTGGTCATGTATTCGATGGAGAGCCACCCGCCCCACGATTGACCGAGCAGATGAATCCGCTCCAGCCCTAGCGCCTTGCGAACCGTATCCACCTCGGCAACGAAGCGTTGGACGGTGATCTTCGATTTGTCCGCGAACCGATCAGAGAGACCACATCCCAACTGATCGTAAAACACGACTTCGCGGTCCGCGCCGAGTCCTTCGAGCGGTTCGAGGTAATCGTGCCCCGCGCCGGGCCCGCCGTGCAGACACAACAGCGGCAGCCGTCCGCTCTTTGACTCTCCGACCCGGCGATACCACACCTTCTGACCGTCCACCGTGATCTTGCCTTCTTGTTTTTTCATGATGGGTCTCCCGTCATTGAAGCCGAGACCTCGAGTATAGGATTCCACTCCGACAGTCAAGGATCGCCGCTGACATTCCGCAGGAAAAAGTGTCTGTTCAATCATATTGATTGAGGTGTTGCCGGTGCGCGGCGAAGCGAAGCATCTCGCCGCGCAAGGAGGCCGCTCATCCGCGCGACACGCGCAGGGGAACCCCTTCAAGCCAGCGCATGGGCGTTTTTCACCAGGTCAGGACGACCTTTGTCCACACGCCGTTCCGGCTCCAACAACGGGGTCCAGGTTTTGCGACACGGAATCAATTCGCGCCAAGTGATCACTTGCCGAAAACAGAACGCTTTGTCTCCATGATCTCACAATGAAATCAGATCGGCGCATTGCCATCCGCGGCGAGAAGGGTAAAGTGCCCTGGACGCCGCCGCCGGGTGCCTCCGGTCGGCTCCCGCACCGAAAGGAATCCACGCCATGCCGACATCCAACCGACGCTCGATTTCCTACACCCTGCCCTGGGACGATGCCCCGCTGGACCTCTCCTTCATCTTCGAAGGAGAGAAGCCCGCGGGACGGCGCGGCTTCCTGCGCGCCAAGGACGCCCGTCTGATGTTCGAGGACGGCTCGATCGCGCGCTTCTGGGGGACCAACTTCAACAGTGCCGCCAATTTTCCGCCGCACGCATACAGCGAGAAAGTCGCGCGGCGACTGGCCAAGTTCGGCGTCAACCTCGTTCGCTTCCACCAAATGGACGCGGACTATTCCACCCCCAACATCTTCCAGTTCACCAAGGGTCGTCGGCTGAACGACACCCAGAGCCTGGACCCGACCAGTCTGGATCGTCTGGATTACCTGATCCATTGTCTCAAGCAGGAAGGCATTTATGTCTACATGGATCTGCTGACCTACCGCACCTTCCGAAGCGGGGACGGAGTGGCCGAAGCCGGAAAGATCGGGCATTCGGCGCGGCCTTATTCGACGTTCGACCCTCGCCTGATCGAGCTCCAGAAGAAATTCAACAAACAGCTCTGGACGCATATCAATCCCTACACGAAACTGGCCTACAAGGACGAGCCGGCCATCGCGCTCACGGAAATCACCAACGAGAACGACGTGTTCTGTTGTTCCCGCGGCAAGTGGATCGAGCCTTATCTCGGCCAGCTCCAAGCCCGCTTCGTCGAATGGGCCGGGCGCAAGGGTCTGGAAGTTGGCGCGGGGGCCGGCGACTTTTCCGACAACCGCCCCGAGATCGTGGACTTCCTGGTGGACACGCAGAAATCCTACTACGCGGAAATGATCGCGCACCTTCGAAAGATCGGCGTCCGCATCCCGATCACCGGCACCAACTGGTCCCGCGGCGCCGCGCTGTTGGAGGCCCAGATGGCGACAGACTTCACCGACAGCCATACCTACTGGTATGAGTTCGGGATTTGGAAGCCTGAGGAGAAGCGGCTCATGAACAAGTCTCTCCTCGGGGAGCGCGCCACCTGGCTCGAGGACCTCTCCACGTTCCGAGTGCTCCACAAACCTTTCTTCGTCTCGGAGTGGGATCATCCGTGGCCCAACGAGTATCGGGCCGAAGGGGCCATCCAGTTGGCGGCCGTGGCCGCCTTCCAGGGGTGGAGCGGGGCCGCGATCCACACCTATCGCTACGACTGCCGCGAGCACACGGACCAGATCGGAGCGCCCATCACCTCGGACGCCATCGGCGGCGTGCCTTACCGGGGCGGCGTGTTCGACACGTTCAACGATCCCGCCAAGTTCGGACTTTTCTATCACGCCGCGCTGATGCTTCGCCGCGCCGACGTGCGCGAACCGTCGGAGGCCACCGAGATCGTCCTGCCGTGTCTTACTCGGGAGGGAACATTGATCCGCCCACCCCATCAAGGCATGGAGGGCGCCGCCGAGTTCCGCAAGGTCGGGGTTCGATTGCCCGGTGCGCCCGCCCGAGGCCATCATCAGGCGCCCACGAATCCACCCCTGGTTCCCCTCGAAGTCACGGAAATCCGCTCGGAAACCGGAGAACTCTACCGCAACCTGTCGAAACGCTACGCCACCATTGACACCCCTCGCACCCAGGCCGCCTACGGTTTTCTGGCGGAAGCCGGCGAGATCGTCCTGAGCGGACTGAAAATCAAGGCCGAGACGGACTTTGCCGTGATCGCCATCAGCTCGCTGACGGAGGAGCCGCTCCCGCGCTCCAACAACCTGCTCCTCACCGCCGTGGGTCGTGCGGACAACACCGGCGCGAAATACAATGCCGACCACACGATCCAGCTCGACGTCGGACACGGCCCGATCCAGGTGGAGGTGATCGAGGCCGACTTGGAGCTGACCACGGAGATGACGGACCTCAAGATCTGGGCCATCAACCCGGCCGGCTTTCCCATCGGCCAGACGCCGGTGATCCATGAAGGAGGACGAGCCCGGTTCAAGATCGGCGGCGCGTTCCCCTCCATCTACTACCTGATTCAACAGGCATAATCCCGGCCGGCCTCCATGAATGCGCCCTCCGTCTCCCGCCCGATTGACGTCGTCGTCGCGGGGTATCTGGGAGTGGATCTCACTCCGGGATTCAGGCCCGCGCCGAGGGCGCTCCCTGTTTCCGACCTGTTCCGTCCCGGCCGGTTGATTGAAATGGAGGGACTGGAGATCTCGCTGGGTGGTGTGGTGGCCAACACCGGCCTCGCCCTGCGGCGATTCGGCCAGCGAGTCGAGTTGATGGGCTGCGTGGGCAACGACGACCTGGGCGATCTGGCCGTGGCCCGCCTGAAACCGGCGGGCGTTTCCGGAGGAATTCGCCGAAACAGCCGGGCGAGGACCGCCTGTGGGATCGTCCTCGCCCCGCCCGGCAGGGACCGCCTCTTCCTGGAGGATCCCGGATGCAACCGCGATTTCACCTCGAACGACATTGACTTCGAGGTCGTTGGCCGGAGCCGCATCTTCCACTTCGGCTATCCTCCCCTGATGGACGAGATGTGGAAAAACGGCGGCGCGGAATTGCGAAAACTTCTGGAGCGGGTGAAGGAACGGAGGACGATGACCTCCCTCGACATGAGCCTTCCGGATCCCCAAAGCCCCGCCGGGAAGGCGGATTGGCCGGCGATCCTGGCCAACGTCCTGCCGTTCGTGGACCTCTTCACGCCCAGCATGGAAGAACTGCTCTTCATGCTGGAGCCTGCACTTTTCACACGCCTTGCGTCGGAGGCGCCTGGGGACGACATGATGGCCGCCGCCCCTGCGGATCTCGGCAAGCGGCTTGCCGATCAAATTCTGGCAATGGGCGCCCGGGCGCTTCTCATCAAGGCCGGCTCCCGAGGGGCCTATCTTCGCACCGGCAACCCGGAGGCGCTTCAGGACGGCGGACCGTTTCCCCACTCCGATCTCGGGGGCTGCCCGGAGGGCGTCTGGATTCCTCCTCGCCCCTTCGAGGCGAGGCGCTTCCGAAATGCCTGTGGGGCGGGAGATTGTGCCGTGGCGGGATTCTTGGCCGCCCTGCTGAAGGGGGAGAACCTCGAAACCTCCGCGCGCTTCGCCATGATCGCCGGACGGGATAATCTCTATGGGTCCGACGCTGTGTCGGGTCTGAGAGACTGGACGCAGATGGCCGACGAAATCAGGAAAACAAAAAATCAACCATGAGAAAGATCACTGCGGGTTTCGTGGGATTCGGAGAAGTCAACACTCCCCGGGAGTGGATTGAACCGCGCTGCGCCGCGGCCGCGGCCCTTCTCGAAAAAGAGGGATTCGAGTTGTTCGTAACCGCCCCCGTATGCGACGACCCGGACGGACGAGAAGCCGCGCGGGCGCGACGGGAGCTGGCCGGTCATGATTTCGACCTGCTGATCCTCTGCGTCGCCGGGTGGATCCCCTCTTGGGCGGTCTTTCGCGTGATCGAGCCGTTCCGTCACAAGCCGATGATTTTATGGGGACTCACCGGCCGACAGGAAGGCAACCGGTTTGTCACCACCGCCGACCAGGCCGGGACCACAGCCCTTCGCCAGCCGATGGCCGACATGGGATACACGTTCAAGTATGTGGTCACATCTCGCGGACAGAAGACGGACCCGGAGAGCCTCGTTCGCTACGCGGAAGCCGCCCGGGCGGCGGCGCTCCTGAAGACCGCCCGGATCGGCATGGCCGGTTACCGGGACATGCGCCTGTATGGGACGTTGTACGAGGGGGTGTCCCTAAAGGCGAAAATCGGTCCGGAGATCGAACATTTCGATCTACTCGAAATCTCGCAGGCCATGGAGACCATCCCTGAAAATCAGATCGCCGCCTTGGCGGAAACATTAAAAAAACGCTGGCGGTTCGTGAAGCCTCCCCGCCCCGGCACCGTGGAAAAATCCATCCGCCTTTTCCTGGCCTTCAAGGACAAGATCCGGTCCCGCGACTACCAGGGATTCAGTTTCTCCGACGTGGACGGCGTGAAGAAACAGCTCCGGTTCGCGCCTGCCGGCAGTCTGACCCTGCTGCACGACGAGATGGACGTCTGCTCGATTCCTGAAAATGACAGCCTCGGCGCCGTGACGCAATTGATCGTAAAATTCCTGACCGGCCAGGCGGCCGCCTACCTGGAGTTTTACGAGTTTCTGGAAAACGGCGCGCTGATGGGCGTTCCCGATTATGTCCCTGCGGAAATCGTAGAGGGCCAAGTGACCGTGATGCCCAGCGCCTTCGGCGATTTCGGCGAGGGCCTGTTGAACGTCTCCCGGCTGAAAACCGGCCGGGTGACGCTTTGCCGCCTCGGATATGCACACGGCGCGTACACCCTGCACGTGGTGACCGGAACCGCGCGGACTCCCATCCCATGGGAGGAAGCCGGCTGGGCGCCGCCCGCGCCGCAACTGCCCAGCCTGGAAATCGTTTTTGATTCGCCCGTGGAGAAGTTCGTACAGAACGTCATGGCCCAACACTACATCCTCGCCTACGGAGATCATCGCTCCAGGCTCGAGGACCTCGGCGCGATCCTCGGGATCGCCACGATTCTGGCGTAGAAGCCGGGGGCTCGAGCTTCCTCCCTACTCCGCCGCGCGCATCTTCTGGATTTCCATCCAGATCCCGAGCAGCGCGGAGCGCACGATGCGACCGCTATCATGCGGCCGTGCGAGATACTGCTGGCGGATCAGCGCATGCGAGGTGCCCACGCACCATCCAAGGAAACGCCCGTCCCAGATCTTCGTTTTCATTCCCTGCCATGCGCGCTCGACCATCGGTGGAATCCGTTCATCGCGGAGCCAGCCGCGCGCCCAGGCCCGCGCGTAGATGCGGATGAACTGGCAGGACGCCGAACCGCAGGGGCGGCTGTCGGCCGGCGAAGCATCGAGCACATTGAGCCACAGACCATCCTCCCCCTGGACGCGGAGCAACCCTTCGAGACAGTCGCGCAGCAACGCGCATAATCCCGTCCGTTGCGGATGGTTTTCCGGCATCAGGTTCAGCATCGACCGGATGCCCCAGAGGAAATGGGAGTTGCCCCGCGCCCACGGCGCCGAACGGAGGTCGGGTCCCGTCGGCCGTCCGACGTGCCAGTAGAGGGCTTTCTGAGGCTCAAAGAGCCAGCGGTGCGCCCCCAGCGTATGTGCCAGCGCGCGGTCGAGCCAGCGTGTGTCGCCCGTGGCCCGCGTCAAGGTCGCGTAGGTCTCGCCCACCCAGAGGTTGGTCTCGGTCCAGACCCAGGCATCGTCGAGCACGGCTTGGGGCGGGCGGTCCGCGTCCGCCCCTTCCGGCACATGGAGGTCGCAGTTGAGAAAAACGCCGTCCTTCCGCCAGAGGAGCGGCCAGGGCGTCTGGGCGCGGCAAACGGCGGCGAGACGCTCCAGCGGCCGGCGATCGCCGGTCTTTTCCGCATAATCGAGAAAATGCTGCATCCCGTGGGCGTCGGGGAGACGGTCCAGTTTCGGATAATGCTCGGCGAGATGCGCCCAGACCGGCTCTGCGAGCGCGGGATCGCCAAAGAATTCCGCCGCCTCGATCGCCGTCGGCATCGTGAACATGCCGAGTGGATCGGTGAAGGGAACTCCCATCCGCGCGTATTGGCCGAGTTCGTCAGCGGTCGCGCCCTGGCAGGCAGCGACCAGCGTCGCGTCCTCGATTCCCTGGAGCCGGGTGATCATCGCGGGGTCGCGCATCGGGAGCCCCGCCGTGTTGACGAGGCGCGTGACGACGTGGCGGACGTTCACATCGCCCACGGCGCCACCCGCAACGGTCTTCAGGTCGGGCCAGAAGACGAACCCGCCTTCCCTCGTGAACGCGCGCAGGCGGCTCGCGAGGGGCTCGCCCAAAAACTCGTCGCGCCGCGCCGGGTCCACCATGACGCAGCGGACGCCGTCGAGGGCGGGCGGAAGATCCCTCGGCAGCGTCCAGCCCTCGCCGAAGGGAAAGTGGACGCCGAGGTCCACAAACTGGCGGATGAAGTGGGTGTAGACGGGATGCGGCGCCGCCGGCGCGAGGATGAGGAGGGGAGGAACGGGGTTCATCGCATGATTCCAAGTTTCAGGGTGACGATCTGGAACGGTCCCATCTCGAGCGTCACGCCACCGCTCTCCCATTTCAATTCGGCTTCCTCGTCTTCGAGGAGGTTGCAGCGCACCGCGCGTGTCACGGAAAGCGGGCTCGTCATCCGGACGAGGCCGCGCGCGCCATGCGATTCGACGAGGCGGAGGACGAGGTCGTCCGAATCCTCCGCACGCTTCACGGTATCCACGACCACCGAGGCGCGGTCCACGGAGAAAAAGGACTGCTCCTTCGGTGCGACGCTCGTCGGGACGACGAGGAGCGGCGCGTTGAAGGCGGCGGCCTCCTGAACGACGCCCGCGGCGCGGAAGTCGCCCCCGTGCGTAAGGAGGGCGTAGCGAAAGCGGTGCGCCCCCTGGTCGGCCTCGGGATCGGGCTGCATCGGCCCGCGCAGCAGCGAAAGCCGCATCACATGGCCGTGCACGGCGTGGCCGTATTTGCTATCGTTGAGCAGCGCGACGCCGAACCCCGGTTCGGAGAAGTCCGCCCAGCGATGGGCGCACACCTCGAAGCGCGCGAGGTCCCATGTGGTGTTGAAGTGCGTCGGACGCTGGAGATGGCCGAACTGAATTTCGTAAGTGGCGTTCGGCGCGCGCGCCTCCACGGGGAACTCGACCTTCAAGAACTCGTGTCGCTCCCGCCAATCCGCCTCGCAGGCGAACTCGAGGCGACGCGATACGGCGTCGAGCGAGGCGACCACCGTCAGGCGGCTCTTCGCCCCGACGGCGTAATCGAAGCGAAGCGCCGCGCGCAACGGCCCTTTCTCGACCACGCGCCATTCCCTCGCAGGCGCGACCGGACGCGGTTTCTCCAGGTGATAGGCGTCCACTTCCCAGGCATCCCAGTTGTGAGGTTCGTCTTCGAACAGGACGAAGCGGTTGGCCTCGGCGCCCTTGGCGATCGCCTCGCGTCCGAGCACCCGGTCGCGCAGGCTGACGAGCGCGCCGCCGCGCGTGAAGCGGGCGGTCGTCCAGGCGTTTTCGAGCACGAGATGGTCCCCCTCGTCGCGGACCGTCGTCGCCGTGGCCGGCGTCCGCGAGGCGTCGAGCGCGGCCCAGCCCATGGAAGGCGCGCACGCGATCCCCAGGGGACGCCCATCGCGGCCGATCTGCGTCGAGGGGCATCCCTCGGGCAGCTCGACCACCTCTTCGCGCGCATGCGAAAGCGTGTTCACCGTCGCGAGACCCGCGGGGCGTCCGTCTGCGGGCGGCAGGAGCGCATTCAGACCCGCGGCGCGCGCCGCATCCGTCGCGGCGAACACCTGGAGGAACTGTTCCTCGGAATCGCGATACACCTCCCGGATCGAGCTGCCGGGAAGGATATCGTGAAACTGGTTGAGCAAGACGAGCTTCCACGCGCGATCGAGCGCCTCGGAGGGATACGGCGCCCCGGCGCGCGCGAGCGCGAGCGCGGCGAGACACTCCGCGTCGTGGAGCGCGCCCTCGGCGCGGCGGTTGTTCCGCTTGATCCCGGCTTGCGACGTGTAGGTGCCCCGATGCAACTCGAAGTAGAGCTCACCGACCCAGACCCTCGGATCGCGCAGGTCGGCTTCGCAGCGGCGGAAAAACTCCGCGGGCGTCCGATGCTCGACGCGCGGCAGGCCCTCGAGGTCCTTCATCCTCCGGAGCGAGGCGAGCATCCCGCGGGTCGGCCCGCCGCCGCCGTCGCCGTGGCCGTAGAGATAGCAGCTCTCGCGCCCGCGCTCGTGGTCCTTGAAGTTGCTCACGTTGAAGACGAGGTCCTTCACGGAGGCGACTCCGTTGTAGGTGTCGGCGGGCGGAAAATGGGTAAGCACGCGGCTGCCGTCAATCCCCTCCCAGAGGAAGGTGTGGTTCGCCGGCTTGTTGAACTGATTCCACGAAAGCTTCTGGGTAAGGAAGAAACGGATGCCGCCTGCGCGCAGAATCTGCGGCAGCGCGCCCGAGTAGCCGAAGACGTCCGGGTTCCAGAACTCGCCGCAGGTGATCCCGAACTCCCGGCGGAAGAACCGCTGGCCATGGAGGAACTGGCGCACGAGCGATTCGCCCGAAGGGAGGTTGCAGTCGGGCTCGATCCACGTGCCGCCCGCCGGCATGAAACGACCTTCGGCAACGCGCCGCTTGAGCCGTTCCCACAGCTTGGGATGACCCTCCTTGATCCACGCGAACTGCTGCGCCTGCGAACAGACGAAACGATAGTCCGGGTCTTCGTCCATGAAACGGAGCGCCGTGGAGAAGGTGCGCACGCACTTGCGCCGCGTCTCCGCGAGCGGCCAGAGCCACGCGGTGTCTATGTGCGCGTGGCCCATCGCCGTGACGTTGTGCTGGCCGGAGGCGTTGCGCGCGGCGAGGAACTCTGCCGCGATCTCCCGCACACGCGCCCACGTGGCGCGGTCGTCCGCCTCGAAGGCGTTCGCCATCGCATTCGCCACCCGCAGCGCCTCGCCCGCGCGCGGGCTGGCTTCGGGCAGATGCTGCGCCATGTCGGCGACGGTCATGAAGTCCCAGTAGAGCTCCCAAAGGTCCCGGTCGAAGCAGGCGATCTCGGCCTGGGCGAGCAATCCGACCTGGCTGTGGACCGGTTCGCCTTCCCAGCCGAACAGCGTGTTGCAGGCGACCTCGATGTAGAGCGTGCGCCGCTCTCCACCTGCGGCGCGCGCCGTCAGCGGAAATTCCGGGCGCAACGCCTCCTTGGTCTCCATCCATGCCGGCCCGCAGGCGCCCGTCAGCCCCTGGAGCGCTTCCCCCTCCTCCCAGACACACCCTTCCGAGCGCGTGTCCCAGAGGAGGTGCACCTCGCGCCCCTTCCACTCGCGCGGCACCTGGAGGTCCACACGGAACCAGTGCGTGGACCACCGCGGCCCGAGCGTCTCCCCGAGCTTCGCTGGGCGATAGGCGCCGCGCCTCGCCTCGTCGAACGAGATCCGGCCCGGCGCGGCAAAAACAGCAAGCTCCACCGGCGCGCGATCGGGATAGAGTCTCCCGCGCAGACGGGCGGCGAGTTCGTGGAATCGAAAGAGGGTGAGCTTACGATGGTTCTGCACGATGGGGCGCGGAGTTTTGAAGCAAACCCGCACGCGGTCAATTCAAAAACCGGCGAAAGCACCTCGCTTTTCTCCATATTTCGAGAAGCGGACGAGGGGGAACACGGATTCCCGGGCACAACGCGCCTGACGCCTTCCCCTCCTCAAAAAAACCTCGTGCGACCCCGGACTCGGCGCGCCTTCCCAAGGGGCGTTTGCGCGGCGCGACGCGGATCCGAGCCGCCGGCCTGGCGCTCCTTTGCCGGAGGAAATCCAGCGGGCGGCAAGCGAGACTCCCGAAACCCGCCGGGAGGATTTCATCTCCCGGCGCGGGCGTGCTTCTTTCGGAAACGGACGGGCGAAAAACCGAAGTGCATGCGGAAATCGCGCGAGAAAAAGAGCGGGTCGCGGTAGCCGGCCGCCAGGCCCACGCTCTTGACGGGAAGCGAGGTGGCCAGGAGCTGTTGCCGGGCGAGGCGCATCCGTTGTTCCTTCACCCATTTTTTCGGAGGCATCCCCACGAGGCTGCAAAAGGTGTGCTCGAAAAAGGAGGAGGGCGTTCCGACGGCCGCCGCCCATTCAGCGAGGCGGAACGGGCGCGCGAGGTTCGCGAGCGCCCACGCCTGGGCGGAGCGCGTGAGCGTCGTCGCGCGGTCCCGAAGTTCCGGCGCGCGACGCACCGGCGAGCGCGTCTCCCGCAGGATGCGTTCGGTCAGCTCAAGCAGCGCCGCCGCGACCGCGAGGTCGCGGAGCGCCGAAGACTCCGCCAGCGCGCCCAGTACGCGGCGAAAAGCCTGCCTTATCTCGGCGGGATGCCGCAGCACGTGATGGTGGCGGAATTCACGGTGGAGAAGGATGTTGTCCTCCTCCCCCTGGGAGACGGCGAATCCCAGGCCGATCGCCGTATGCGGCCGCCCAAAGGCGGACCACAAAGAACAGACTTCGCCGGGACGGAGAATCATGAGGTCGCCTTGACGAAAGAGGTTTTTTCTCCCCTCGATCTCCGCCCAGAACCCCCCGCGCTCCGCGAAGCGGAAGCTGAGCTTCCCGGGATGCAGCGGCGCGGGACCGAACCGCCAGCCGGCCGGCTTGGTTTCCTCCATGCCAGAGTAGATGTGGACTCCGAAGCGCGCCTCGAAGAGGGGCGAATACAGGCGGGCGCGAGCGGAAAAGGATGAAGACACGATCGTTTTTCTCCATGTTTTTTTTGAAAATGTCCATTCTAAAAGATTGGCGTTTTTCCGCCGGCACGCTATAAATCTCCGCTGATTCGCAACGTTTTCTCGAATTCTTCAGCCAAGGAATCCTCATGAAACCTCGCTTCCTTTCAGCGGCTTTTCTCGCAGGGCTTCTGGCGGCCGGCGCGCCCCTCGTGCTCTCTGCGGACAATCAAACCTTCTGGATCACCACTGCCGTGGATCATGCCGGCGCGGACTATGCCGTCGGAAACGGCACCAACAACGCGCTGATCATCTCCAACGGCGGCCAGCTCACGAACGTCGGTCAAGGGGATGTTGGAACGGCGGGAGGAGGCGATGGGAATTCCGCGCTCGTGGCCGGTTCGAACTCGCTCTGGCAGTTGAACGGCGCGTTGAACATCGGAGCATTCTCCAAAAACAACACGCTCGTGATCAGCAACGGCGGAAGGGTGCAAGACACCATAAGTCGGGTCGGCTACGTTCTGGGTTCGATAAGCAACCGCGTGATCGTCACCGGCGTCGGCTCCGTGTGGACCAATTCAGGCATTCTCTACGTCGGCTATCAGAGTTCGGTACACAACGAACTGCAGATCCTGAATGGCGGCACGGTGTACAGCAGCGAGGGTTGGATCGGCGCCTACGGCGGCCTCGGCACCGAAACCACCAACAATACCGTGATCATCTCGGGCGCGGGTTCATTGTGGAGAAGCGCAAGCGATTTTAACATCGGCCTCGCCGGCAGCGGCAACAATTCGGGCAATCGTCTCGTCATTTCCAATTCGGGCATGCTTGTTGTGGGCGGCGGGCTGTATGCCTCCTATGACGCCTCCGCGACCGGCAACTCTGTTTGGCTTGCCGACGGCGGTCTCCTCGAAGCCAACACGATCACCGTGAGGTCCGGCAACGCGATCACCAACGCCGGCGGCGTCTTCCAGTTCAGCACGGCGGCGCCCAACCTGAACGATGTGACTGCCGGCACAATGGTGATGACGAATGGCGTCCTGAGCTTCCGCGGGATCGCCAATGCCACGCCGATTCTCGGAGTCGGACTCAAGAAGATCGTATTTCAGGGCGACACCGGCTTTCAGCTCAACTCGGCGACGAACGCGGCGGGATTGGAAGACTACACGTTTGATTCGGTGGCGAACACCGGCACGGCAACGAATTTCCAGCGTCTCATCCTGGCGGGAAGCGGGTCGCTGTGGCGCAGCGACAACCTCACGATCGGCGCGGGCGGCGCGCTCAGCGGCAACGGGATCATTCAGGCCAATACGGTCACAAACCGGGGCGCGCTGGCGCCAGGCCACTCGGCCGGCCTGCTCACCTTCACGAGCAACCTGACGCTGCTCGCCTCCTCGGTGGTGAACATGGAGCTGGGCGGGACCAACGCGGCGCTCTACGACCGCATGGTCGTGGGAGGCGCACTCGCGCTCGATGGGGCGCTCAATGTCACTTTGATCAACGGGTTCACGCCGCAGGAGGACATCACCAACAGCTTCAATTTGCTGGACTGGACCTCGGTCTCCGGCACGTTCTTAACGCTGAACCTCCCTTCAGGCTACAACTGGGATACGAGCCAGCTCTATACCACCGGCACCCTGCTCCTAATTCCGGTTCCCGAGCCGGGTGCGGCGACGCTCCTGGGCATCGCCGGCGTTTCCGCCTTGTGGCTGCGCTTCCGCCGCCGCTCCTAATTGGGCGTCGGATCTCTATTTTCCCGAAGTCCTTTGGTGGCGCGTCGTCGCGCAGAGGAGGTCCGCTTTCGGACGACGGACCGGGCCTTCCCTTCGTTCAGGGCACGGCCTAGTCTGACCTCGAAATGCACGAGTTTTCCCTGATCGAAGCGCTGGTCGAGGCGGTGGAAACCGAACGGAAATCTTGTCCCGGAACGCGCGTCCGCTCCGTCCGGATCCGCGTGGGCGAACTCCGCCAGGTCGAGCCTTCCACCCTGGAGTTCTGCTGGGACGCCGCCACACAGGACACCCCACTCGATGGCACGACGCTCAGGATCGAGCGCGTGGACGCCCGGGCGCGCTGTCCGGAATGCCGCGCCGAGTTCGCCGTGCGCGAAAACTGGTTTGAGTGCCCTGCCTGCCATGCCCTCGGCGGCGAAATCCTCGCGGGACGGGAGCTGAGCCTGGTGTCGTTGGAGCTCGAGACACCGGGCTTCGTCAACAAAACAGACGCAGGCGATCCACCGCCCTCCTTCCCGCATCCTTGACGCCCTTCCAAGGCGGCGGAAATCCTTCGAGGCGGCCAATTTCGCTTGGCTTCCCAGGGCGCACATCAAATCATTCAAAGGCGTTTTCGCCCCTCCATGTTCCGCTGGCTTTTTCGTTGGATTCTTCTGACTGTGCTCCTCGTCGGAGGTCTGGCGCTGACGCGGAATTGGATCGCCCGTCATCTCCTGATCTCCGAGTTGGAGCGGACGACCCGCCTCCCCTGCTCCGTGGAGGCGATGAACGTCCATCTTTCCTCGCCGGTGATCGAGGCGCGCGCCGTGTCTCTCTACAATCCTCCCTACAGCTCCCGCACGCCGTTGGCTCTCGAGATTCGCGCGATCACGGCGCGTTACGACTTGGGCGCCCTTCTCCGTGGCCGATGGGTTTTCTCGAAGCTCGACGTGGAGATTGCGGTGGCCAACGTCGTCCGATCCCCGGAAGGCCCCACGAACCTGCGCGGTCTGCAACAGCGCCTGGACGCCGGCGGCGGAAGAAACGCGTCGTTCGTTGCGTCTGAATTTTCGATTCGCGCCGAAAAAATCTGTTACGTGGACGAAAGCCGCGGGCGGCCGCGCATCCAGACCGCCTCGCATGGGGAGGTGCAGACCTGGCGCGACCTGCGCGGGGAGGGCGCCGTGCGAAAATGCGCCGCCGCCTTTCTTGCGCGCCTCCAGGCCAACGATCCGTTCGAGGCGCCGCTGCCGCCTCTGCCGAAGCCCGCGTCTCCCTCCTCCAAAGGCAAGCCTCCCCGCAAATCTTGACCCGTTCCACCCGCGGCCTTGCGCGCCTCGGGCCGCCTTCTCCGTCAGGCTTCTCGATTCGCTTCCGTGACCGCCTCGACCATGGCGCGGAAGTTGTCCGGCGGGGTGCCGGGCAGGGCGCTGCACGATCCGCCGAGGATGTGCCGTCTTCCTCTCATCCCCTGGAGGAGAGCATGGGAGGCGTCCTTGATTTCCTCCGCCTTCGAGCGAAGCAGAAGGTTGAGATCGAGGTTGCCCTTGGTGACGACGTTCTCAGGCAGTTGCCGGACCGCGCCGGCAAGATCGGTGATGTCGCCGCTCGGCGGCGGCTGAAAACCCTCGAGAATGTCTGGCGAGAGGCGTTGATAAATCCCCGTGTCCAGGAGCTTCTGCATCCGCCCGCACTCGTGCAGATAAAAGAGCCTGCCCATGCGGCGGATCCACTCGCGGCGTTCGACGAGGAAGGGGATGCTGTAACGCTCGATCATCGCCGGAGAATAGAGCGAGTTCTCGGTCCCGCAGAAAAAGACCTCGAACCCCTCCTCGGCTGCGATCTTCACCGCCGCTCGCGAAAGCTGCTCGTTGAGCTCGCAGAGTTGCAGCATGCGATCCGGCTCGTCGTGGAAGAGGAAGATGCGGTCCTGGTCGCCGATCAGCGAAAAGCATTTCATCGGATTCGCGGCCGTAAAGTAGGGCACGGCGCGGCCGCCGGTCCTCCGGATCACCTCACGCAAGCGCGGGCGGCATTGCTCGATCTTGTCGAGGCTCCGACGGATCACGTATTCGTAGGCCTTGAGGTCGTCCAGCGTCCTGAAGGCGGTCTTGGAAACGTGGCGCGAGTGAAAACGCTCGAAATGATCTACCAGGACGTATTCGCCATGAGGGGTGCGGAAGATCTTGTGAAGACGCCGGACGTGGCCTGAGATCTCCTCGAGGATCTCGGAGTAATCCATCACGCCCACTTCGAACCAGAGGACTTCGAAGAAGGGCACGAAACCGCAGTCGCGGCCGATGCCGCAGATCCCCTCGATCGTGTCCGGATCGTTGGACGTCTTGAGCCAGTCATGGCGGTGCATGCCTTGGCAGAGGACGCCGGTAAAGAGAGGGCTGACGGCGAAGGCCTCCGCGCGGCCTCCGCGCACGTAATCGAGCATTTCTCCGGCGGTGAGCATGGTGGGGAGGGACAAGTTCAGAGGAGGGCGCCCGATCCGGGTTTCTCTTCGATTTTGATGGACCGGAGGGGAGAGGAGATCCGCCAGGATTGCATTTTTTGCAGGAAAATATTTCCTCCTTGCTCAACCCGAAGACGTTTGAGTCAGGGGGCGTCCGGCGATTTCGCCGCGAGCTCTTCCTCCAGCAGGGCAATGACGTCGCGAAACTTCATCTCGTTCGCAGGGGCGACGGCGGCAAGCGTGCGGTGAGCCTCGAGAACCTCGCGGGTTTTCTCCGAGGGCGCGGGGGTTGCGTCCTCGAGCGGGTGAAGGCCGAGGCCGGCCGTTTCGGACCCGCTTCCGAAATCGAAAAAACAGACGATCCCGAGGTTCTCCATCAGTTCACGGACGCGCAGGCTTGCGGCGAGCACGCGGATGCGGGATTGGCCGCCCTCGCGGCAGCGAAGGGCGAGCCCTGCGAGCATGCCCAGGAAGGTGCTGTCCATGTAGGTGCAGCCGCCGAGTTCGAAGATCAGCGCGCACTTCTGTTGGAGGGCCCGGCACGCGTAGCGCTTCAGAAGCGAACTGTTGAGATGAGTGCCTCCGCCCGTGACGCGAATGATGCGCCGAGGGCCGTCCACGCCGACTTCAATGCCTGAAGGAGTCTCCATACGAAACTGCGCGTCTGCGGCTTCCCCTCGAAGCGGGGGAAGGCGAACCCCCGAAGCTTCGGCGTCTCTCGGGGATTGCTGCAAGAGGAAAACGCTCCCTCCCCATCGGTGGAGAGGGGGCGAATCGTCGGGCCATGCCACCCTTGACGCTCGGGAGCGGGAGGCGCATCTTGAGGACTCACGAGCAGATTCTTTTTCATGCATCAGGCGATCGCCAACAGTCCGATGGACGGTCCTGCGACATGTTGCGGCCGTCCCCGTCAGGAATGCCCCAATCCCGCAGCGCATTCGACCGCCGGCGAGGACCGCGACTTGGTGGACGCCCTTCTCCATTCCGAGATCTACCGCGAATTCCAACACGCCTTCGGCGAAGCGACCGGCCTGCCGGTCGCCCTTTGTTCCGCGGCGCCCGAGCGAACGCCCCGGCGGCGCAAAAGCAAAAGCCCGTTCTGCGCCATGATCTCCACGCGAAAGGATGGCTGCGCCTTCTGCCAAAAGATGAGCGAACGCCTCTCGCGCGCGGCAACCCGAAAGACGGCTACCCTCGATTGCGCGTTCGGCCTCACCGAGACGGCCGTGCCCATCCGCCTCGGCGAGCGCGTGATCGCGTTTCTCCGAGTCGGCCAGGTCTTTCGCTTCCAGCCGACTTCGACCCGGTTCGATCGCGCCGTCCGCCAGCTGACGACGTCTGCGCTCAACGGCGCGTCGCGGCGGTTTCGGTCCGCGTATTTCAAGACCCCCGTGGTTACCGAGCACAAGTATCGCTCCATCGTGAAGATGCTCGATCTCTACGCACGGTATTTCGCCGTCCTCGCCAACCAAATCGCCACGCGTCGGACTCGGCACGAGCCGCCGATGGTTGTTCGCGCGCGGGAGTTCATCCGGCAGAACCACGGAGAAAAACTTTCGCTGACCGTTGTCGCTCGCGCGGTGGGCATGAGCCGCTTTCATTTCTGCAAGGTTTTCAAGAAGGCGACGGGGACGAACTTCACCGCCCATCTTGCGCGGGTGCGCGTCGAGAGCGCTCAATCGCTCCTCCTCGACCCACACCTGCGCGTCAGCGAAGTCGCCTTCCACGCGGGTTTTCAGTCTCTGGCGCATTTTAATCGCGTCTTTCGAAGGATCGCCGGCGAATCGCCCACCGCCTGGCGTGCGCATCTTCCGGCCTGCCCGACGCCCTAGGGGGCACGGTGGTTCCGCCTTGGATTCCGAACCGGCGTCAGACCCGATGCGGCGAAAGGCGATGAGACGCGTTCGAGAGATCCTCGGCTGCGGTCTCTTGGCCGCGACGACGCTTGCCGCTTCGTCGGAGGCGTCGTTCCCCGGAGGGACGACGCCGCTGCGCGATCGCTCATGGGATGCCGACGACGCGCGGGCCTTGACGCGCGCAGGCCGCGGCGCCTTGGAACTTGAAGGCGTCGCCTGGCAGCACGCGGAATCCGAGCATTTCATTTACCATTTTGCGAACCGGTGGATGGCCGAGCGCGCCGCCGGCGAGGCGGAGACCTTCTATGTCGCCGTCAAACGCGATCTGAAGGTCGAAGAGGACCGCTGGGAGGAGAAGGTTCACCTCTTTCTTTTCGAGGCCGGCGAATTCTGGAACGCGTTTGTCGAAAAGTTTGGCGTGGATCGCTGGAGCGGCGGCCTCTGCAACGGGACGGAGATTTTCACGCTTGCGCCCCCGCGGGCCGCCCCCTTCACGGGAATCGTTCTGCCTCACGAGATCGCGCATCTGGCGGTGAACCGTTTCGTGCGCGGGCGTCTCCCCGTATGGCTTTCCGAAGGGTTCGCCGAGCAGCAGGCGCGGAAACACTTCGTGGCGTACACCCGGCCGAAGGGATATCGCTTTCTCCTCTCGCCGACCGTGGTGGCCGAGGAGAGCTACCTCCCGCTCGCGGAGCTCGGCGCGGCGAGCGGTTATCCGGACGACCCCGCCCGCGTGGCGGTTTTTTATGCCGAGTCCGCGCGCCTCGTCCAAATGCTCATCGAAGACCACCCGGACGACAACTTTCTCGAGTTCCTCCAAAGGATGGCGGACGGAGCGAAGTTCGAGAACGCGTGGAATCTCGTCTACGGGAAGCGCTATCGGGACCTCGATGCGTTTGAAGAGAAATTTCGCGCGGCCGCGATTGTCAAAACCCGATTTCTGAGGCAGGAAAAGAACGGACCATGAACGTTCCCCCTGCCCGATCCATCGCCCTTGCGCTCCTCGAGGGGGTGGCCGCCGCGATGCCGGACGATCTCGATGCGCTCCGGGCGCTCGCCGAGCAATATACCGAGGAAGGATTTTTTACTGAGGGGCTCGACGCGGACCGCAAGCTGGTGAAGCGGCTGCCGAAGGATCCGTTGGTCCTCTACAACTACGCCTGCAGCCTCACGTTGACGAACAATCTTGACGACGCGCTGGCGGCGCTCAAGGAGTCGGTGCATCTTGGCTACTCGGATTTCGAACACCTCCTGAAAGACAAGGACCTTGCATCCCTTCGTCGGACCGCGGCCTTCCGCCAATGGCTCGACGAAATCATGGCGTGAGGTTGAGCAGAGAGACCGGTTGACAACCTGCGGCACCCCCTTTAGGTTCGCGGCGCTTTGAAGGTGTTGCGTTCAGTCCTGGCGGCCCTCGTTTTTTCCGCGGCAGCGGCTTGCGTGGTCCACGCAACCGCCCGCGCGGCGGCGGATGACTGCTGTGCGAGAGTGGAGGCATGCGCGGGCTGCGCGCTTTGCGCTGCAATCGCCTCCGCGGATTCCGTAATGGAACGAAAGGAAATCGCCCGCTTCGCCGCTCCACGCGACGAGCACGCCGGTTTTCGGGTTTTCATCGAGAGACCGTTCGAGCCGCCTCGCGTCTGAGGCGATCGAAGTCGTGTCGGCCGCCCCCGAGCTTCGTTGCCGAAGCCGGAGCGGAGGTTTCTGAAACAGGATGGCGCGGAAGCGCCGTCTCGGTCCGAATCCGGGCCTGAGGAACGGAAGTTTAAATGAAACGCATCGTATTTTGCTGGGTGTCGCTCGCCCTCGCCCACCTGCAGGTGGCGCGAGGAGGCGACGAGATCTTTGAGGCCATCGTCCATGAGGCGTTGGCTGGCAATCCGGAGCTGCGGATGGCCGAGTCGGAGGTGGCAGCGGCGCGGGGGGAACGGCGGGCCGCCGGCCAATGGAAGAACCCGGAGCTCTCGGTCGAGTATGGCGAAAAACGGGTGCGGGACAGGCAAGGCGACCTGACTGCCAAGGGCAACTCACAGAACTACTCGATCTCCCAGACCTTCGAGTTTCCGGGAAAGGCGAGCGTGCGCAAGGCGATCGCGACCCGGAACATCGAACTCGCCCAGTTGGCGCTCGAGCAGTTGCGCCTCGAGGTGGCGGCGCACGCGCGCCTTCTGGCGGTGGAATGGATCGCGACGAGTGAGGAAGCCCTCGCGGCCCGGGAGGTCGCCGACCGCAGTGCGACGCTGGTGGCCATGCTCGGCAAGCGCGTTCCCGCGGGCGTCCAGTCGGTCTTGGACCAGCGGATCATCGAGGCGAGCATGGTGGATATCGAGACGCGCGCCCGAGAGGTCGAGGAGCGGCGGGACGACACGGGGATCGCCCTCAACGTTCTCCGGGGCAAACCCTCCCGCGAGCCGGTTCGAGTGAAACTCGCGGTGGAGCCTCCCCCGGCAACGCTTGCGTGGGAGGCCCTCTGGGAGAGCGCCCTCCGCTCGAACTTCACGCTCCGCTCGAGAGCCCTGGAGATGGATCGCGCCGCTCGCTTGCTGGCCCAGGCGCGCCTGGAGGCGACCCCCGATCTTGCCGTCGGCCCCTTCTTCAGCAAGGAGAACGCCCCCGACCACGAGAAGGTGGTCGGTGTCGCAGCGTCCCTTCCCTTGCCATTATGGGACTCCAACCGAGGTCGCATCGAGGCCGCGCGCGCACGAGTCGGCCAATCCGAATCTGCTCGGGATCAGGCGCTCCGCGACGCGGAGCGAGAGCTGACCGGAGCGCATGCCTCCTATCTTCGCGTCCAGAAGCAACTGGAACGCTTCCCGGTGAGCCAATTGGATCGTTTGCGCGAGAGCGCCGAGCTGGCGGACCGCCAGTATCGTCTGGGCGCGATCCAGGTCCAAACCTACCTCGACATGCAGGACCATTACCTGGCAGCCATGTCGGGGACCCTCAGAACTTTGCGCGAGGGGTACGACCGTTTCCTGAGAATTCAGCTGCTGATCGGTGACTCCACCCTTCTCGGCGGCTCCAAACCTGAAAAACAGCCATGAACTCTCCGCAACTTTCCAGCGCACCGGATGGCGCACGGATCCAATACGCCGCCTCAGCGGTGGGGCGCGGGCGACTTGCCCTGATGGCTGGCGCGTGCCTCTTCCTGATCCACGGCCTGACGGCCTGCCGTCGGCACACCGACTCGGCGACGGCGACCGGCCACCACGAAGAGCCGGTGCATTTTTCCCCGGGCCAAGGACTTCTGCTCTCCCGCGAGACGTGGGTCCATGTGGGGATTGAACTCGCTCCCGTCACGCAACGCCCGGTGGCCGCGAACATCAAGGCGACGGCGCAGGTGTTCCGCGAGGCGATCGAGGCGAGTTCCGCGAGTGGGACCTACCGGCGCGGCTGTGCCTATGCCTCTGCAAACGTGCCTGCAGAGACGGCGGCGGAGTGTCGTCCCGGCGGAGAGGTGACGGTCACGAAGGTGGACGATCCCTCGCTGAAGTTCGCGGGGCGCATCCTCCTGGTGGACCGGGCCCTGCAGCCGGCGACCAAGACCGTCGAGGTCGTCCTTGAACTCCCTGACGCGAAAGAGCGTCTTCCCATCGGCGCCTTTGTCGTCGCGACACTGGGCGGTTCCACGACGCGGCCCATGCTGGCGGTTCCACGCTCGGCGCTGTTCAAGGTGGGCGAAGAGGACTTCCTGTATGTCAAGAACGGCCGGTATCTGCTGCGCGTTCCCGTTGAGGTTACGGCGGCGAACGCTGAATGGGCAGGCGTCTCGGAGGGGCTTTACCCCGGGGATCGAGTTGCCGCGAAGGGAGTGGAAACGCTCTGGCTGACGGAGCTTGGCAAGACCCAGGCCGGCTCGCATGTGGATTAAACCTTCCTGAATCCTTGTATGAAACCACGAACGTTGATCGGGCTGCTTGGGCTGGCGGTCGTCGTCGGGACGGCCGGCTTCATGATGTTTGACAGGGCGCCCCCTCCTGCTGTCGAAAAACCGAAGGGACCGCCGCACGGCGGCCTGCTCATCGAGTTGGACGCCGCCCATCTCGAGTTCCTGCTTGAGCCGGATTCAAAGGTGCGGATTTACACTTACGATCCCTCCGGAAAACCTCTTGTCCCGAGCACGGAGAGCCTCCTGCTTACGATCAGAGGGAAAGATATCCGCGCGGTCGCGATTCCCTTGCAGAAGGATGGGGACGGATTCGTTTCCGAGGAGCCCGTGCAGGTCCCCGAGGAGGCGAAGGCGGTTCTCACGTATCGCCAGGGCAGTGAGGTCGAGCACTTCCGTTTCGATCTCACGCTGACGCTGTGTCCGGGCTGCCAGCAGCCCGAGTACCGTTGCGCGTGTTCGGAATGACGCGCGCTCCGCTCCAAGAACTCCCGAACCTCCAGATTTCATGATCAACCAGGTATTCTCCTTTTCACTCCGCCAACGCGCGTTTGTCTTCATCGGAACGGCCACTCTGGTCATCACGGGATGGTGGGCCTTCCGGAATCTCCCCATTGATGCCGTGCCCGACATCACCAACGTTCAGGTGCAGTTCAACGCGCGCAGCCGGTCCCTCGCCCCGGAGGAGCTCGAACGACTGATCGCCTACCCCATCGAGATGGAAATGGGCGGAATTCAGGGGCTGACCGAGCTGCGATCCATCAACAAGCTGGGCATTTCGCAGGTGACTCTGGCCTTCGAGGACGGCATGGACATCTACCGCGCCCGCCAGCTCGCGGGCGAGCGTCTCCAGGCCATCGTCGAGGATCTGCCCTCCGGTGCGAAACCGAAGATGGCCCCTATCTTCACCGGTCTGAGTGAGATCTATTATTACACGCTCGACTACGCGCCGGACGCCCCGAACAAGCCGGCGAACCGTTCCGAGCAATTGATGGAGCTCCGTCGCATCCAGGACTGGACGGTGAAGCCGATGCTACGGACCGTGCCCGGCGTCACGGAGGTCAACACCTCGGGAGGGTTCGAGAAGGAGATCCAGGTCCTCGCGGATCCGGAGAAAGTGAAGAACGTCGGGCTGTCCTTCGACGAGCTGGCCGGGATCATCGAGGAGAACACGCAGAACGAGGGAGGAAACACGATCAAGCGCGGAGGGCAGCAGATCGTGGTGCGCGCCGTCGGGCGGGTCCGCAGCCTCGAGGAGATCGCGCGGATCCCGCTGAAGTTCCGGCCAAGCGGGAAGACCCTCACGGTGGGAGACGTTGCCGAGGTCGCCATCGGAGGGGCCCCGCGGACGAACGCCGCGCTCAAGAACGGGGAGGAAGTGATCCTGGGATCCGCGGTCATGCTGGCGGGAGAGAACAGCCGCTCCGTCTCCCGGGCCATCCACGCCAAGCTCGGAGACATCCAGACGAAACTGCCGCCGGGCGTGAAGATCACGACGGAGTACAACCGCAGCGACGTCGTCGAGCAGACGATCGGAACGGTCCAACGAAACCTCTTCGAAGGCAGCATCCTGGTCGTCGCGGTGCTGCTGGCCATTCTGGGAAACTGGCGTGCGGCGCTGATCGTCTCCACGGCCATTCCGCTCTCGATGCTCTTCGCCTTCACGGGGATGCTCTACGGAGGCATTCCCGGGAGCCTGATGAGTCTCGGGGCCATCGACTTCGGCCTGATCGTGGACGGGGCGGTCATCATCACCGAGTGCGCGTTGCGAAGAATGGCCGAGCGACGACGCACCCTGGGAAAGCCCCTCGATCTCACGGAACGGTGTCGTGCCGTGTCGGCGGCGTGCAACGAAGTGGGCCGCCCGATGGTTTTCGGCGTGAGCATCATCACCATCGTCTACTTCCCCATCCTGGCGCTCACCGGCATCGAGGGGAAGATGTTCCGCCCCATGGCGCTCACGGTGATCATGGCCCTTGTCGGGGCGCTGATTTTGGCCATGACGCTGATTCCCGTGCTCTGCAGCCTGCTGCTGACGGACGTCTCCGAGCATGGCGACAACGCGCTGATCCGCCGTCTGAGGAAGCTTTACGAACCGTCCCTCCGCTGGTCCCTCCGCCATACCTCCGCCGTGGTGGGCGGCTCCATTCTGGCCTTCGCGGTCGCCGCGGCCATGTTCTCCCGGCTCGGAGCGGAGTTCATCCCGAAACTGGACGAAGGCTCCTTCGCCATGCAGTTGATCCGCACGCCGAGCATCAACGTGGACGCCTCGGTCGCGCTCCAGAAGCAGAGCGAACAGGTGCTGCTGAAGGAGATCCCGGAGATCCGCGACATCTTCTCGATGGTGGGGACCGCCGAGGTCGCCACATGCATCATGGGGGTGAACATCGCGGACACCTACGTGATGCTGAAGCCGAAGAGGGAATGGCCGAAGGTCAACGGACATCGGCGCACCAAAGAGGAGGTCGCCGGCGCGATCAAGGAGACGCTGGCGGCTCATGTCCCCGCGCAGTCGGTCCTGATCTCGCAGCCCATCGAGATGCGGTTCAACGAGATCCTGGAAGGCACGCGCGCCGATATCGCCGTCAAGGTTTTCGGGGACGATTACGACGAACTGGAGCGCATCGCTTCGAAAGTGCGGGACATCCTGCAGGAGATTCGCGGGGCGGCCGACGTGGAGCTGGACGCCGTCGGCAAGACGCCGAATCTGGAGATTTCCCCGGATCGGGAGGCCATCCAGCGCTACGGCCTCCATGCCTCGGAGATCAACGATCTGGTGGGGATCGCCATGGGGGGAAAAGAGGCCGGTTTCGTCCTGGAGGGAAACCAGCGCACTCCCGTGGTGGTTCGAGCCACCGAGAAATCGCGGCAATCCATCGAGGATCTTCGCTATCTACCGGTCCGCACCCACGAAGGCGGGTTGATCGCCCTTGGACAGGTGGCCCACCTCCGCCTCACCGAGCAGGTGGAGACGGTTGCCCACGAATATGGGAGGCGGCGTGTCGCCATCCTGCTGAACCTGCGGGGGCGCGATGTGGACAGTTTCTTCAAGGAGGCGACCGAGGCCATCCGTGCGCAAGTGAAGATGCCCCCGAACACCTACATCGAGTGGGGCGGACAGTTCGAGAATCTGAAGCGCGCCAAGGAACGGCTCGCCATCGTGGTGCCCGTGTCGCTCGCCCTGATCTTTTTCCTCATCTTTTGCACGCTCCAGAACGTTCGTCAGACGATGGTCGTCTTCGCCTGCATCCCGTTGGCCATCACCGGCGGGATGTTCTCGATGGTGCTCCGGGGAATGCCCTTCAGCATCTCCGCGGGCATCGGGTTCATCGCGCTCAGCGGGATCGCGGCGCTCAACGGACTGGTGCTCGTCAACGGCTTCAACCGGTTGCGCAAGGAGGGGGCGCCTCTCGACGACGCCGTTTGGACGGGATCGTTCGCCCGGCTGCGCGCCATCATCATCACCTCGGCGGTGGCCAGCCTGGGATTCGTCCCCATGGCGATCTCGACCGGCGCGGGGGCCGAGGTTCAGAAACCCCTGGCGACCGTCGTGATCGGCGGGATCGTCTCCTCGACGTTTCTCACCCTCGTCCTATTGCCGGTTCTGTACCGAAAGGTGGAGCGTCTCCCCTGGAGAACGCCCGTGAGGGAGGGATTGGCCTCCCCAACTCCCACGACCCCGGCTTGACGGAGCCCCGGACGAACCCAAAGCTGGCTGCGATGAACCGTTTGGCCTATGCCGCGAGCGAGCGGGACGCGGACATGCTTTACGCGACGCGCTTCCTGGCGCCCGATCCGTTCCTCTGGTTTGAGGCGAAGGGGCGCCGCGTCCTTCTCGTCAGCGAGCTCGAGTACGACCGCGCACGCCGCGAGGCCCACGCAGACGAGGTGATCGGCTTCTCTGAAGCGACGAGGGGGCTCCGCAAGCGGCTCGGGCGTGCGCCACGCGCCGCGGAACTCTGCGCGGCGGTCCTGAAGCGCCACAACGTCCGGAAAGCCCTCGTCGGACCCGACTTTCCGCTCAGCATGGCACGGGAACTGGCGAAGCTCGGCGTCCGCGTCGAGCCGCGCGAGGGCGGGCTCTTTCCCGAACGCGAGATCAAGACTGCAGCGGAGGTGCGGCAGGTGCGGGCTGCGCTTCGGGTGGCCTCGGCGCTCGTCGGGCGCGCAGCCGATCTCATCCGCCGTGCGCGTCCGCGCAAGGGGAGGCGCCTCTGGCTGGGCGGCGCACCACTCACCTCCGAGCGCGTGCAGGCCGAGGTGCGCAGAGAAGCCGCCCGGTGCGGTTACGAGGCCCCGCATCCGATCGTGGCGGGAGGCGTCCAGGGCTGCGATCCGCACGAGCGAGGACACGGCCCGCTCCGCGCCGGCGAGCTCATCGTCCTCGATATCTTTCCCCGGGACCTCGCCAGCGGCTACCACGGCGATATGACACGGACGGTGGTGCGGGGCCGCGCTTCCGAGGCGCAGCGAAAACTCCACGACGCTGTGAGGCGCGCGCAGTCGCTCGCCTTCGGCTTGATCCGCGCGGGCGCCGATGGAATGAAAATCCACGCGCGCGTCCAAGATTTCTTCGAAACGCTTGGCTACCGCACGGGGGTGGCAAACGGCAGGCACGAGGGTTTCTTCCACGGTACGGGACACGGCCTCGGACTCGAGGTCCACGAAGCGCCGCGCATCAGCCGCGTCTCCTGCCGGCTGCGCGCCGGCCACGTGGTCACGGTCGAACCGGGGCTATACTACGCCTCGGTGGGCGGGGTGCGCCTCGAAGACGTCGTCCTCGTGCGCCACAGCGGCGCGGAACGGCTGAGCCGCTGTCCGGTCCCGCTCGAACTCTAATCAGGACCTTCCCGGATTTCAGGGGCGGACGCGACGCTGCGCGGCCGGAGCGTCGCGATCCCCTCCTCCGCTCCTCCCCTTGGAAATTCCGAAAGTCTTCGGAGTTTCCGGTGAGGAAGTCATGCAGACGGCGCTTTGCGGCTCCTTCGACCGTCCCCCTTCGTCCACTCGAGGAAAATCAGAAAGCGGCTCGTTCGTAGAACGCGCGGATTTTCTCGCAGACGTAGTCCACCTCGGATTCCGTCAGAGCGGGGAAGATCGGGAGCGAAAGGATCCGGTCCACAATCCGCTCCGTCACCGGCAGGTGCGGGAGGTCGGAGTAGAGCGCGGTCATCGCCGGCTGTTTGTGGTTCGGCACCGGATAATGAACGCCGGTCCCGACCCCTTGCTCCTTGAGAAATTTCGCCAGCTCCTCGCGCTTCTCCACCTGCACGACGAACATGTGATAGACGGGGACGCAGCCGGGCCGCTCAACCGGCAGCGTCACCTGAGGCAATCCCTTGAGGCGTTCGCGGTACCAAGCCACCGCCTGGCGGCGTTTCGCGTTGAAGGCATCGAGATGCGCAAGCTGCTGGCGACCGACCGCCGCCTGGATCTCGTTGAAACGCATGTTGAAGCCCACCATCTCATGGAGATACTTGTCCTTGCGCCCGTGGTTGCGGAGCATCCGCACCTTCTCGGCGACCGCGCCGTCGTTGAGCGTGAGGCAACCGCCGTCGCCGAAGACCGTGAGGTTCTTCGAGGGATAGAAGGAGAACGCCGCGTAGGTCCCGAAGCTGCCGACGCGCCGCCCGTTCCACGCCGCCCCGTGAGCCTGCGCGCAGTCTTCGATCCAGAAGAAGCCCTTCTTGTCCGCAATCGTCTGGAGCCGCGCAAGGTCTGCGGGATGGCCGTAGAGATGGACCGGCATCAAGCCGACCGTCCGCGAGGTGATCTTCGATTCGAGATCGCCGATGTCCACCGTATAGGTCTCATCCACATCCACGAAGACCGGCTTCGCGCCGGCGTGAACGATCGGTTCGATGCTCGGAAACGCCGTATGCGACGGCACCAGGATTTCGTCGCCCGGCTTCAGTTTCAACGCGAGGAGCAGGAGATGGACGGCGGACGTCCAATTCGACGACAGGACGCAATGCTTCGTGCCCGTATGCGCGGCCAACTCCTTCTCGAACGCCTTGCACTCGGCGCCCAGGATGAAGTTCTCCGAATCCACGGCGGCGAGGATGCGGTCCTTGATGCTCGAATCGATGTAGACGCGGGACAGAGGGATTTTCACGAAGCGCATGATATAGCCGCGCCGCGGAGCCACCCGCAAGCCCCTTCCGTCTTGCGCGATGCGGGGTGCTGCGGCACAACGGCTCCATGCATTCCGCCCCTGTCGCCCTCGTGACCGGCGCCTCCCGTGGCATCGGCCGCGGGATCGCCGTCGCGCTCGCCCGCGCGGGTTACGGCGTGGCGATCAACTACGCCGGCAACGCCGCCGCCGCTGAGGAATGCCGCCGCCTCTGCGCCGCCACCTCCCCGGAAGGCGCCTCCACGCGCTTCGCGCCTCTCCAGGCCGACATCTCGCAGGCCGCCGACCGCCGCCGTCTCGTGGAGGAAACCCTGCGGCTTTTCGGAAGGTTGGATCTGCTCGTGAACAACGCGGGCGTCGCCCCCGCCGTGCGGGCCGACCTTCTCGATGCCAGCGAGGAAAGTTTGGATCGCCTCCTCGCCGTCAACGTGAAAGGGCCTTTCTTTCTCACGCAGCTCGTGGCCCGGCACTGGCAGGAAACCGCGAAGACGTGGCCGGCGCACGGCAACCGCCCGAAGATCGTCACGATCTCTTCGATCTCCGCCTCCACCGCAAGCGTGAACCGCGGCGATTACTGCATCTCGAAAGCCGCGCTCACGATGCTCACCCCCCTCTTCGCGGCCCGTCTCGCCGAGCTCGGTGTCCGTGTCTACGAAATCCGTCCCGGCATCATCGCCACGGACATGACCGGTCCCGTGAAGGCCAAGTACGACGCGCTCATCGCCGGCGGCCTCACTCCGATCCGCCGCTGGGGCGCACCCGAAGACGTCGGCCGGGCCGTCGTCGCCTTCGCCACCGACGCCTTCCCCTTCACCACCGGCGAGGTGATCCATGTGGACGGCGGGTTCCACTTGCGCACGCTGTGAACCGCGGGCCCTCCGAAAATCCTTCTCCCTTCATTCTCCCGCATCTCACTCCCGCCTTTCGTAGACCTCCATGATCACTCCCGATCACTCCCTCTCGCTCGCCTCGCTCAAGCCGAAGATCGCGCGCCTCTTCGGCCTCTCGGCCGTAAAGATCCGTTCCCTCGAAAAAAGCTGGCACCCCGGGCAAGGCGCTCCCGTCTTCACCGTCAAGGGGCGCTACACCGCGCGCGGCTGGACGGAGTGGACGCAGGGGTTTCAGTTCGGCTCGGCGCTGCTCCAGTTCGATGCTGCCGGCGACAAGGGATTCCTCGAACGCGCGCGCCAGCGAATCGTCGAGGTCATGGCGAGCCACGTCTCGCACATTGGCGTCCACGACCACGGCTTCAACAACGTGAGCACCTACGGGAACCTGCTCCGCTTGATGCGCGCCGGACGGATTCCCGAAAACGCCGGCGAACGCGCCTTCGCCGAGCTTGCCCTCAAGGTCAGCGGCGCCGTCCAGGCCGTCCGCTGGTCGCGCACGGCGGACCGTCGCGGGTATATCTATTCCTTCAACGGCCCGCATTCCCTCTTCGCCGACACGATCCGCTCCCTGCGTTCTCTCGCCCTCGCCCATCAGCTCGGACACCGCCTCATGGGCGAGATGGACCGGCAGATCTCGATCCTCGAGCGACTGATCCAGCATGCCGCCGTCACCGCGCAGTTCAACATTTGGTACGGCGAAGGGCGCGACGCCTACGACGCGCGTGGGCGCGTCGCCCACGAGTCCATCTTCAACGTGAACGACGGCCACTATCGTTGCCCGAGTTCGCAGCAGGGGTATTCACCCTTCAGCACCTGGACGCGCGGGCTCGCCTGGATCATGTGCGGTTACGCCGAACAACTCGAGTGGCTCGACACCCGTCCCGATGCCGAGCTGAAGCCCTTCGGAGGAAGAAAGGCGATCGAGGCAATGATGGTGAAGGCCGCTTCGGCAACATGCGATTTCTACGCTGAGAACACTCCTCCCGACGGTGTTCCCTATTGGGATACGGGCGCGCCCGGCCTCGCAAAGCTGGGCGACTGGGCGTCGCGCCCTTCGGATCCGTTCAACGCGTACGAACCGGTGGACAGCTCCGCCGCCGCCATCGCCGCGCAGGGTCTCTGGCGCTTCGGAGGCTGGCTCGGCCGCAAGGGCCAACGGAAGGGCGCCTACTACCAGCACCTCGCGCTCGTTGTGGCGAACACGATCTTCGACGCGCCTTACCTCTCGACCGACGCAAAGCATCAGGGGCTTCTCCTCCACTCCGTCTACCATCGCCCCAACGGCTGGGATCATGTCCCGCGCGGCTTCAAGATCCCCTGCGGCGAATCCTCGATGTGGGGGGATTACCACGCCCGCGAACTCGCCCTGCTCCTCCTCCGCGAGGCCGAAGGGAAACGTCCGCTCCGCTTCTTCGACATCTAACCGCGCCGCGGCGGCAACTGCCTCTTTCTCGTCAAGCAGGCCTCCCTCCTCGCCCGTCCCTTCTTCTTCTTTCTCAACGCCACGAAGGCCTCCGTGGCCAAGCGCAAACTCGACTCGCCGCTCAGAAGCTGAAGGCTAAGAGCGACCCATGGGATTTCCGTCGTTTCAGCCTTTTACTTTTCCCGGCCGACGCGGTTTTTGAAGGCGTTGATCCCCTTGATGAGGTCCACGGCGCGGTCGAGCTGGAGATCGCGCGCGGGCAGCTTCCGGGTCCCGTCGGGAAGGAACTCCTCCGCTTTCGGCGCCTCTTTGTTCGCGGGGTCCGCAGCCTGGCTGCGCTGGATGAGGATCTGGCTCCAGTCCTCGTCGCTCATGGGGACGAGAATGTCCGGCGTGATCCCGTGCTCGTGGATGACCTTTCGGCTCGGGGTGTAGTATTTGGCCGTGGTGAGACGGATGGCGCAGTTGCCCTTGACGGGGATGACGCTCTGGACGGAACCCTTGCCGAAGCTGGTCTCGCCGACGAGAACGGCGCGCTTCGTGTCCTGCAGGGCGCCGGCGACGATCTCGGCGCCGCTGGCGCTGCCTTCGTTGATGAGGACGACGAGCGGATAGTCCGGGTGCGGTTTCGACGAACGCACGCGGTATTCCTGCTTTGCGGCGGGGTTGCGCCCTTCGGTGAAAACGACGAGCTGATCCTTGGGGAGAAACTTGCCCGCGACGTCCACGGCGGATTCGAGGAGACCGCCGGGGTTGTTTCGCAGGTCGAGCACCAGCCCGACGAGACCGTCCTTCTCGATTTTCTGGAGGGCCTTTTCGAACTCGTCGGCGGTCGGCTCGTTGAACTGGACGATGCGGACGTAGCCGATCCCGCCGTCCATGACCTTGGCGTCCTTGACGCTCTCGACCTTGATCATGGCGCGGACGATGACGACGTCCTTCACCTCGCGGGTGCTCGGGCGGAGGATCGTGATGGTGACCTTGGTGCTCGGCATGCCGCGGAGCTGCTTGACGGCATCGCCGAGGGAGAGGCGTTCGGTGGATTTACCCTCGATGCGGATGATCTTGTCGTTGGGGAGGAGGCCGGCCTTGAAGCCCGGCGTGTCCTCCATGGGAGAGATGATGGTGAGCACGCCATCCTTCATCCCGACGACGACGCCGATGCCGCCAAACTGGCCGCCGGTTTCCTGCTTCATCTCTTCATAGTTGGAAGGCTCCATGAACTGGCTGTGAGGGTCGAGTCCGCTGAGCATTCCCTTGAGCGCGCTGTAGGTGAGGTCCTGATAGCTCAGCTTGGAGCCGTCCACGTAATCTTTTCGGATGATCTCCATGACGCTCGTGAAGAGCTCGAAGTTGCGGTAGGCGGACTCCTTATCCTGCTCCTTGTCTTCCGCAGCGGCGGAAAGGATCTGGACGCGCCAGCCGAGCGCGAAGCTTCCGAGCAGCAGGGCGATGAAGATGAGACTGGAAGCGCGGCGGGGCATGGGCGGGATCAGACCTTGTCTTTGAAGAAAGCGATGGTCTTCTGGAGTCCTTCGCCGAGCGGGACGCGCGGTTGCCAGCCGAGGAGCTTTGCGGCGAGGGAGATGTCGGGACGGCGCTGCTTCGGATCGTCCACGGGAAGCGGTTTTTCGACGATCGCGCTGCGGCTGAGGGTTGCGCGGAGGATTTCCTCGGCGAACTGGCGCACGGTCAGCTCGGCGGGGTTGCCGATGTTCACGGGGCCATGATGCGGCGAGATCGCGAGACGATAGATTCCGTCAATGAGGTCGCTGACGAAACAGAAGCTGCGAGTCTGCGAACCGTTTCCGAAGACGGTGAGCGGCTCGCCGCGGAGCGCCTGGCCAATGAAGGCGGGCACGACGCGCCCGTCGCGCAGACGCATGCGCGGGCCGTAGGTGTTGAAGATGCGGACGACCTTGACGTCCACGCCGTGGGCGCGGTGGTAGGCGAACGTCATCGCCTCGGCGAAACGCTTGGCTTCGTCGTACACGCCGCGCGGGCCGATCGGATTCACATTGCCCCAGTAGTCCTCGGTCTGCGGGTGGACGAGCGGATCGCCGTACACCTCGGAGGTGGAGGCGAGGACGAAGCGGGCGCCCTTGACCCGGGCGAGGCCGAGGGCCTTGTGCGTGCCGAGAGAGCCGACCTTGAGCGTCTGGATGGGCAGCTCGAGATAATCAATCGGGCTGGCCGGCGAGGCGAAATGAAAGATGAAATCCACGGAGCCCGGATAAAAGAGATACTCGGTGACATCCTGGTGGATGAAGCGGAAGCGATCGTGACCTGCGAGGTGGGCGATGTTCTCGACGCTGCCCGTGACGAGGTTGTCGAGGGCGACGACGGAGTGGCCTTCGGCGAGGAGGCGATCGCAGAGGTGGGAGCCGAGGAAGCCGGCGCCGCCGGTGACGAGGGAAACGGGGCGGGGTTCGCGGGAGGAGGAGGGAGTCATGGGAGGAGGGAGGTCAGCGGGCGCCGGCGCCCTTGAGGACGACGGGAATCGTTTTGAGGAGAATCTTGAGATCGAGCCAGAAGCTCCAATGGTCCACGTATTCGAGATCGAGACGAGCCCATTCGTCGAAGCTGCGGATTTGGTTGCGCCCGCTGATCTGCCAGAGGCAGGTGAGACCGGGCTTTACGCTGAGTCGGCGGCGGTGCTGGAGCTGGGAGATCTGGCGGGTTTCGTAGACAGGGAGCGGGCGCGGCCCCACCAGGCTCATGTCGCCCTTGAAGACGTTCCAGAGCTGGGGGAGCTCGTCGAGGCTGGTGCGGCGAAGGAGGGCGCCGACGCGGGTGACGCGCGGGTCCTTGCCGATCTTGAAGACGGGCCCGCTCATCTCGTTGAAGGCGGCGAGATCGTCGCGGAGCATGTCGGCGTTGGAGACCATGCTGCGAAACTTGAACATCCGGAACACGCGGCCGCGGAGCCCGCTACGCTCCTGGACGAAGTAGATGAGACCGCGCGATTCGAGGCGGATGGCGAGGGCGATCAGGGCCGCGATCGGGGCGCAGGCGACGAGGCCAATTCCCGAGACGACAAGGTCGAGCAGGCGTTTGGCGAGGAACTGCCAGAGCGGAGGCTGCCGCGCGGAAAAGAGGATCGTGGGATGACCGAGGAACGTCTCGAACCGCACGACGGACAGGCGGGGTTCGAGCGCATCACTCAGGAGCCAGGCTTCGACGCCCTGCGTTTCGCAGACGGCAACGGCCTTCTGGACCTCTTCGAAAACCGAATGCGGGACTCGAAAGATCACGGCCGAGATGGGTTCCTTTTGAAGCCAGTCGGCGACGGTAATTTCGAGGTGGTCGAAGGAGGAGACTTCGCCGGCGATGGAGAGGTTCACTTCGTCTTGCCGGGCGATCTGGGCGCGCAGTGCGGCGAGGTGACCAGGGGCGCCGACGAGGAGGACTCCCGAGGGAGGCGCCTTGCCCTGAAAGAAAAAATCGAGTGTGTCCGCGAGGAGGAAATGGCGGATGGCGACCAGCAGGAAACCGAACCCCGCGGAGAGGAGCACCACGCCGCGGGCGACCTCCTCCAGCTTGAACATGAAAACAAGCAGCGCGTTCACGAGCAGCATCAGCAGCAGGGCCTGCGCGAGACGAAATAGGAAATCCGAAGGCCGTTTCGCGAGGCTGCGGCAGTAAATGGAGCAGGAGTCCAGGATGAGCGGGCCGAGGATGACGACGAACACGAGCAGGGGCACGAATCGGTCGAACGTCCCGATGCGCGGGAGGTTCCCCCATGTCAGGTTGCCGAGCAACGTACGGACGGCGTGCGCGAGACCGAGGGCGGCTCCGAGAAGCAGGCCATCGGCCAGTTGAGCGACGAGGTTCCGTATTTCGCGTTGTTGGGAAAACATGGCGCCGGATCAGCCCGTCGTTTTCTGGAAGGTTGGAACAGCCTTGCGGATGAATTCTTTGAGCATGTCTTCGGTTTCTTTTTCGCGGCCGGGCGGAGGATTCACGATCAACGCCACGTAAGCCCAGCGGTGGTGCACATTGAAGAAGATGCGGTCGAAGGCCGTCCAGAGGATGCGGTTGAGGTGGCGGGGGGTGAGACGGTTTTTGCCGACGAACCAATAGCAATACCAGTTGCGGACCGTAACCGGCCTCCCGTCGGGCGCGCGTGCCGTACGGGTGATCGCGAGACGCATCATGTCGAGGGGATAGGGTTTGGGCGAATCCATCGCGATGCGGAGGATCTGGCCGTCCTGGATCGTCCAGCCCTGACCGATCAGGCAGGCCTCGGCGGCGTGGATGCTGGAGCGGTCGCGCCCGCTGAGCACAAGACCGAGAAAGATTTCGCGGCCGCGCGGATCGCGATAAATCTTCCGGGCGAACTTGGTGTCCGCGCCGAGATAGTCGCGTTCGATCTGGGCGACCGAGGCGTCTTCGCCCACCCATTCGCCGATGCGGGCGGGCAGTTCCATCGCGATCCCCGCGGTCGCTTCGACGTTCACGTCGGTGGTCTTGAGCGTGAGCACGAGCGTCGCGAGGACCAGCACAAGGAGGGCTGCCGACAGAAGGATCGGCGGCATCGCCCGACGGGAGGGAGGATTCATGGACGGGAAGGCGTTTTCCTCGCCGTCATGGGGTGGGTCCGCACACGCGCGAGGGCCGCCGAAAAGCGTCGCGCAAGGGCGGCGTAGTCGGCGTTGATGAGGCGGCTCACACCGACGAGGAGCAGGACGACCACGAGGAAGATGAGAAAACCGAACCATTCGTGGACGACGTTGCCCGCCTCCTGGCCGAAGCATTGGGCGGCGAGGATGATCGAGGTGATGCGGACAATGTTGCCCGCGATGGTGAGCGGAAGTCCGGAGATGCAGAGCACGGCCTTCTTCCAGAGGCGGCGCTGAGTGACATATCCGTAGATCAGCGAAAGCATGACGATCGCCGTGAGCGAGCGGATCCCGCTGCAGGCAGGCGCCACGTCGTATTGGTAGGCGCCGGTGGCATCGAAGATCCGTGTCCCATCGCGCATCACGGCGATCCCGAGAGCCTGGCCGATGCCGGTGGACGCCTTCGTGACCATGAGGCGCATGGGGAAGGCCACAAGGGTTTCCAGAAAGTTCATCGGGATCATGAAGACGAGGAAGGCGATCGGGAACGCCATGGCGCGCGCGCGAGGCAACCCCTGGAGACACCAGACCATGGACCAGAGCAGGAGGATGAGCGCCAGGACGCTGGCGCGCGGAATCTGGCCGCGCATCCCCATCCAGTGGACGAGGAGCGCGAAGGCGGCGGAGAACAGCCCGCGTGCATCGGGGACGGCGGGCAGTTTGAGGATTGCCTTGCGGTTCCACCAGAGGAGTCCGAGGGAGATGAGCGGCACGAGAGGGCCGTGGGAGCTGTCGTAGATCGGGTCCCGCCAGGCTATCCAAAGCCAGTTGAACAGCGAGGCGCCGAATTTGGTGTTCCAAGTACTGTTGCCCGCGTGGTGGAAGAGGAAGGCCACGACGGCAAGGAGCGCGACCGCCATCCAGAAACTCGCGCGGCGCAGGCGGGCGGAGAGGACGGCGAGCGAGCGCGCCTCCAGGAGGAATGCGCGCACTTCGGCGCGGAAATGCCAGGCGGCACCCGCGAGGGCGGCGAGGATGACGAACGTGACCTTTGGATTCGACAGCCCCGGTTCGGCGGCGGCGGCGGCCGCCTCGCCTGCCGCAAAAAGGGGAAAGACGCTGCCGAGGAACAGCAGCGTCGCGACTGCGAAGGCGGAGCGGCAAAAGGGAGTCATGCCTGGGCGGGGAATGTACGGGAGTACCACTCGATCATTTCGCGTATCCCCTCGCCGAGCGGAATGGTGGGTGTGATGCCGCCCGTAACGCGGCGGAGCTTCGTAGAATCGGCGCTCTTCACGAGGCGGCCCTCCGGCTTGGAAGGGTCAAAGCGGATCGTCAGTTTGCGCCCGGCCGCCTCGCCGATGGCGCGGGCGAGTTCCTCCATGGTGACGGTCTCCTCGTAGCCGACATTCACGGGATCGGCCTTGGCGTGGTGCTCCGTGACGGCGAGGAAGCAGCGGCTGAAGTCCACGGCGTGGAGGAAGTTGCGGCGCTGGCGGCCCGTGCCCCAGACGACGAGCGGTTCCTCGCCCTCCATCACGCGCTTCACGAGCATCGGGATGACGTGGCTGTACTCGCCCTCCCACTTGTAGCGGCCCGAGTAGGCGTTGCAGGGGCGGACGATGGCCACGCCGATCCCCGTGTCCCGGGCGAGGCGCGTGGCCTCGATCTCGAGCTCGCGCTTGGCCTGCCCGTAGCCCCGGTTCGCCTTTTCGGGTTCGCCGGTGTTCACGGGAAGCTCCGGAGTGGGGCAGGGCGCGTCGTCGGGGTAGACGCAGGAGGAGCTGACGGCGAGCACGCGTTCGACGCGGGCGGCCGCGCAGGCGGCGAGGACCTTGCGGTTGAGGTCCACGTTGAAGCGGAGCATCTCCTCGTGGTGTCCGACGCTGTAGGCGATGCCATAGGCGCGCGACGCGAGGTGGAGGATGACCTGTTGGCCTTGAAAGAGTTGCTCCGCCGCGCCGGGCACACAGAGGTCGGCTCGTGCGAAGCGGAGGCGTCCCTCCAAATGGGCGAGGCGTTCGAAGACGCCCTTGGAAAGATCGTCTACGGCGAGCACATCGGCACCTCCCTCCACGAGCAGGTCGCAGAGATGGGAGCCGACCAACCCTGCGGCGCCGGTGACGACGACCTTGCGGTCTTTCCAATAAGGGGAGATGGGGTTCATGGGGGGATCAGTTGGCGCCGGCGTGCTCGGCTTGCAATTGGCGCAAGCGCTCTTCGGCCTCGGTTTGGCAGGGGAGTTTGGCGTCGCTCAAGCGGCGCAGCACACGCGCCGCCCCGCGCCAGTCCTTCTGGGACTCGAGGAGCCGTTCGGCTTCCAGTCCTCCGCGGCAGATCCAGAAAAACTCGCGTCCTTCCGGCGCACCGCTGGGGAGCGGCTTTTCATAGAGCGGCGCGAGGTAATTTTCCAGCGCTTTCGTGAGGTTGCCCATGGCTTCACAGGTTTTGCCGGTCTCGACGAAGGCCTGGTTGCGAAGCGCGGTGTCGGCCTTTGGGGAATCGAGGACCGCCTTAAACGCAACGAGCGCCTCCTCATGGCGCTTAAGCTGGCGGAGGCACTGGCCGCGGCGGCCCTGCGCTTCAAGCACGCGTTCGGGAAGTGGCTGGGGCTTGCCCGCCTCGACGGGCTTGACGAGGTCCTCGAAAACCTTCAGCGCCTCCTGGAATTTGCCGCGCTCGGCGAGGATGTCGCCGTAGAGGAACCAGGCCTCGGGTGCCCACGGGGAATCGGGGTAATCCTTGATGAGCGCCTCGATGAGGCGGCGGATGTCCTCCTGCCGCTGCCCCAGGCGGTATGCGGCGCGCGCGGCGAAGTAGGTGGCTTCGGGCGCCAGCGGATGCGTCGGTGCGCTTTTACGCAGCAGTTCGAATTGCTCCTGCGCCTTCGCATAGTTGCGGAGGCGATCGTAGTAGGCGCCCAGCCAGAACTGCGCTTCTGCGGCGCTGGAGGACCGGGGAAACGCCTTGACGACCGCCTCAAACTCGGCGGCGGCTTTCTCGGGGGACTCGGCTTGTTCGAGGCACGCGGCGCGCACAAACGCGGCGCGCGGCGCCAGCGCGTGCTTCGGAAATTTTTCGAGGAAGGCCGACGCGGCCTCGGCGCCTTCCTTCGCGCGGCCGCTCGTTCGGAGGGTTTCGGCGTAATCCAACCACGCGCGCGGCGCGAGGGAAGACTCGGGGAAACGGTCGAGGAGGGCGCGAAGGGCCTCGGCCGCCTTCGCGGGCTGGCCCTGGCGACGCGCCGCCTCCGCGGAGAGCAGGAGGAACTCGGCGCCGAGGCGGCCCGAGGGGAAGGCGGCGGCCTCGGCGGTCTGGAGGCGGACGACCTCGGCGGGTTTGCCGGCGCGGAGCCAAGCTTGGGCTTCCTGATAGAGCGCCGTCTCGACGGACGACGGATCGGCGCCCTGGACCTGCGCGGCCTTCGCGTAGGCGGCAGCCGCGACTTCAAACTGCTGCCGCTCGAGATTCGCGTCGCCGAGTTTCAAGAGCGCCTCGATCCGCACCTGGGGGTCGCGGGTGCGGTCGGCCGCTTTTTGAAACTCGGCGGCAGCTGAATCGTATTTTTTATCGTCGAGGAAAACCCAGCCGAATTGGAGATGGGCGCGGTCATTCCACGCGCCGTTCGGATATTTCTCGAAGAAATCCTGGAAGGCTCGGATCGCCTGATCGCGGCGGTCGGCCCGCTTCCACAGGGCGCCGACCTGAAGCAGCAGGGCTTCGCCGAACGGTGTGCCTTTCGCGTCGTCCGCCCACTCGGCGAGGCGGTCGGCCAGCGCGCGCGGTTTGTCGAGCTTGAGGTAGGCAACGGTCAGCGCGTCCACGCAGCGGAGGCGGAACGCGGAATCAGTGCCCGTGCGGAAGGCCTGCTCGTACTGCGCGGCGGCGGCGGGCCAGTTGCCGGCGACGGCTTCGATCTCGCCGAGGCGGAGGCGGGCCGCAGGCGCAACGGCGCGCGCCTCGGGGTGGTCCGACTTCGTGATGGATTCGAAGCGCGTCTTCGCCGACTCGGTGAGCTTGCGTTCCAGTTCCACCTCACCGAGGGCGAGCATCGCCTCGAAACCGACGCTGCTTTTCGCCTCCTCTTTCGCGAGGCGGGCAAGGACCTGGGCGGCTTCGTCGTATTTTTTCTGTTGAGCGAGGCAGACGCCGAGGGAGAGCGCAGCCTTCAAGGCGATCTCCCCGCGCCCTTCCTTCTGCAGGGCGCGGAGCATCTCCTGCGCCGCATCGAATTTGCGTTCGAGGACGAGAGCGCGGGCCAGCCCGTAGCGCGCCTCGGGGAGGAAGCGGCTTTTCGGAAAGTTGCGACTGAGGACATCGAACGTTTTTCCGGCGGCGCCTCCCAGGCCGCCGCGGAGTTGAGCTTCTCCGAGGAGCAGGTAAAGGCCGTCCTGCCAGTCAGGCCGCGCCGAGGGGAGGACGGACTCGATCGCGATCTGGGCGGCCTGCCAGTCGCCGTCGTTCAGACGGGCGCGAGCGAGAAGCCATGAGGCTTCGTCGCGCGCCTCGGACTGAGGAAACTGGGTGAGGAGCTTTTCAAACTGCACGGCGGCCACCCCGTTGAGGCGGTCTTCGAGAGCCTTTTTTCCGAAGGACAGGAGGCGTTTTTCTTCGCGCGAAAGGTCGGCGCGCGCCGTCGCCGTCAAGGCCGCCACCAGCAGCGCAACAAACACCCCGCGACCGACTTTTTTTGTCAATGTCTTCATGCCAAGGCGTTCTCCGTCACAGCCGGCGTTTCCGCCGGCGACGCCACCAGCCCGGAGGCGGGTGCGGGCGCGCCGGCGCGCCGCTTCAATCTCGGCGCGAGGGCGCGTCCCGTGTGGGATTCAGGGCAGGCGGCTACGGTTTCCGGTGTGCCGGCCACGACGATCCGTCCGCCCGCTTCGCCGCCTTCGGGCCCGAGGTCCACCACCCAATCGGCGGCCTGGATCACATCGAGGTTGTGTTCGATCACGAGAAGGGTATTGCCCGCCGCGCGGAGGCGCAGGAGCACCTCGAGCAGCTTTTCGATGTCGGCAAAGTGAAGCCCCGTGGTCGGCTCGTCGAGGAGGTAAAGCGTACGGCCGGTCGAGCGGCGGGCGAGTTCGGCGGCGAGCTTTACCCGCTGAGCTTCACCACCGGAGAGCGTCGTCGCTTGCTGGCCGAGACGGAGGTAGCCGAGTCCCACCTCGCCGAGCACGGAGAGGGACGCACGGAGCGAGGGGATGCCCCGGAAGAACTCGATCCCTTCGTCCACCGTCATATCGAGCACCTCAGCGATGTTGCGCCCCTTGTAGGTGACTTCGAGCGTCTCGCGGTTGTAACGGCGTCCGCCGCAGGTCTCGCATTCGACGTAGACGTCCGGCAGGAAATGCATCTCGATCTTAAGGATGCCGTCTCCGCTGCAGCGTTCGCAGCGTCCACCGCGCACGTTGAAGCTGTAGCGCCCCGGCCCGTAACCGCGCACCTTCGAGGCGGGAAGCGCAGCGAAGAGGTCGCGAATCTGCCCGAACGCGCCGGTGTAGGTGAGCGGGTTGGAACGCGGCGTCCTTCCGATGGGCGCCTGGTCAATCACGATCACCTTGTCGAGGAATTCCGTTCCTTCGAGGCGTTCGTGCTTCCCCGGTCGCTCCTTGGCGCCGTGCAGCCGGCGCTGGAGCGCCCGCCGCAGGATATCGTCCACGAGCGTGCTCTTGCCGGATCCGCTGACCCCCGTGACGCATGTGAACAGGCCGATCGGAAATCCGACGGTGAGGTCCTTGAGGTTGTTCTCCCGCGCGCCGACGACCCGTAGCCAGTCGTCCTTCGGACGGATGCGCCGCTTCGGCGGGACCAACCCCAGCTCGCCCGTGAGGTAGCGCCCGGTGAGGGATCGGGGATTGGCCATCACCTCGGCGACGCTCCCTTGGGCGACGAGTTCGCCGCCGCGGACACCGGCGCCGGGGCCGAGGTCCACCACGTGACCCGCGGCGCGGATCGTCTCCTCGTCGTGCTCGACGACGATCACCGTGTTGCCGAGGTCGCGGAGGCAGACGAGGGTGGCAAGCAGGCGCTGGTTGTCGCGCTGGTGCAGGCCGATCGAAGGTTCGTCGAGAACATAGATCACGCCGGAAAGCTTCGAACCGATTTGCGTGGCGAGCTTGATGCGCTGGGCTTCCCCTCCCGATAGGGTGGCGCTTTCGCGGTCGAGCGTGAGGTAGCCCAGCCCAACCTCGTCGAGAAACTCGAGGCGAGCGACCACCTCGCGAAGCGCGGGCCGCGCGATGGCCTGGCGCTGGGGGTCGAGGTTGAGCGCCGCGAAGAAGCGCAGGGCTTCCTTAACGGAGAATCGGGAGACGCCGATGATGGACTCGCCGCCGAAGGTGACGGCCAGACTCTCGCGCTTGAGGCGCGCGCCGCGGCAGGCGCCGCAAGGCTGGAAGGTTTGGTAGCTGCGCAGCCGCTTCCGCGTAAACTCGCTTGCAGTCTCCGCGAAGAGGCGCTGGAGCTGCGGGATTACGCCTTCAAAGGGTTTCACGAGCGAATACGGCCGGCCGTTGCGGAATGTTTTGAAGACGACTTCCTCCTTGCCCGTGCCGTGGAGAAGGGCCGCGCGCGCCGGCTCGCGAAGCGACGCCCACGGCGCATCCGGATCAACGCCGAGATGGGCGCAGACATTGCGAAGGAGCATTTTGTAGTAGGCGAGGAGGCGGCGCCCGCCGCGACGCCAGGGCTGGATGGCGCCGTCGTTCACGCTTTTTTCCGGATCGGGAACCACAAGGTCGGGATCGAACACCATCTCCTGGCCGATGCCGTGGCAGGCGGGGCAAGCCCCGTAGGGGCTGTTGAACGAGAAATGGCGCGGCGTGAACGCGCCCAGACTGATCCCGCAAGGCACGCAGGCGTTCATCGTCGAGTGGAGCGTTTCATCCCACGGCGCAGCGGATTCCGCGGCACCAGGTTTCGGCGCGGGGCGCGTCATCGCGAGCAGAAGCCCCTGGCCCCATTGGAGGGCGGTTTCCACCGATTCGGCGATGCGGGAGCGGAAGCGCGCGTCGCACGGGAGACGGTCCACGACCACCTCGAGGTCGTGCAACCGCGTCTTGTCGAGACGCAGCGTCGGTCCGTGACGGTCGAAGATCTTGTCCATCTCATGCGTCTCGCCGTCCACGCGGACGCGGACGAAGCCTTGGTTGCGAAGGCGTTCGAACACGTCACGGAACTCCCCTTTCTTCCGGCGCACCAGCGGAGCGAGGAGCATCAACTGTCGCCCCGCGGCGTCGGCGAGGAGGCGGTCCACGAGCTCCTGCGGAGTCTGCGCGCGGATCGGTTTTCCGCACTTCGGACAGTGGGGCTGCCCTACGGCGGCGTAGAGGAGGCGCAGGAAATCGAAGATCTCGGTCGTCGTCGCGATGGTCGAACGCGGGTTGACGCCCGAGGAACGCTGCTCGATGGCGATCGCGGGGGAAAGCCCCTCGATGAAGTCCACATCCGGCTTCTGCATCTGGTCGAGAAACTGCCGCGCGTAGGCGGAGAGGCTCTCGACATATTTCCGCTGGCCTTCAGCGAAGATCGTGTCGAAGGCGAGCGACGATTTGCCGCTGCCGCTGAGGCCGGTGATGACGATCAGCCGGTTCCTCGGGAGCCTCAACGAGAGGTTCTTGAGGTTGTGCTGCCGGGCGCCGCCGATGCTGATCCACTCTTGAGCCATGCGTGGAACCCGGGATCCTGCCACAAACTGCTGCAAACGGAAACGCCGAAATCGCATGATTTCTCCCAGCAGGCCTTGGACCAGCAGGACGGAAGAAGATGGGGGCCAATCGCCCCGATGCGGAGCGCGCCGACGCCGGGCTTGAGGCGCGCCTTCCGGAGCGGCATAGAGGCGGCGTGTTTCCGAACAACGACCAGCGGGCGGTGATCGAGGCGGTCCGCGAATCGCTGCTCGTCCTCTCGCCGATGGGTACCGGCAAGACGCGTACGGCGGCAGCCGCGGTCGCCCGCGCGATCGGCGCGGGAATCGCGCCGGAGCGGATCCTCGGTCTCACCTTCACCAATCGCGCCGCCGAGGCGATGCGCCGCGCCGTGGCAGAGGCGCTGCCGGAGGACGGCCTCCGTGTGGCGCTCTTCAATCTCCACGGCCTTTGCGCCCGCCTGCTCCGTGAGGAATGCGCCTTCGCAGGCCTCCCGCCCGATTTCGGCATCCTCGACGAGGACGAGTCCGCCGAGCTCCTCTGGCAGTTCGTCTCGCGCGAGGACCGCGCCGCCAAATACGACGACGACCGCCGCGTCGCGCGGAGCGCCTACGAGAAGTTCGTCTTCCGCTTCCTGACCGGCGAGGAGAAAGGCCCCGTCCCCGACGAGTTCCGCATGTACCGCGACGCGATGCGCCGCGACGGGACGGTGGACTTCACGGGGCTAATCGCCCGCGCGTGGCACGCGCTCCGCGCCGACCCGACGGCGCGCGCGCGTTGGAGCTCGCGTTTTGAGTGGATCCTCGTGGACGAAGTGCAGGACATCAACCTGGCCGAATACCGGATCATCGCCCTGCTCGGGGAGGGCGGCCGCTGTGTGAAAATGTTCGGCGACACGCACCAGACCATCTTCGAATGGCGCTTCGCCCAGCCGCGCCAAGTGATCGAAGCCTTCGACAAGGAATTCGCGCCGCGTCGCCTCGCGCTGAAGACCAACTACCGCTGCGCCCCCGCCCTCGTCGAGGCGAGCAACGCCCTCCGCCGCGCCCACATCCGCAGCCGCGAGCCGTTCCCCACCCCCGGTCTTCCGGAGGCCGGCGGCGAGATCGCGATACGGACATTCGACGATTCGGAGGAGGAAACGCGCGCGCTCGTAACGAAGGTCGCCGAATGGCGGGAGGCGGGTCTCCCGCTCCGCGAGATCGCCGTGCTCGCCCGCGCGAACCGCACCCTCGCCGAGATTTCCGCGGCGCTGCGGACGGCGCGCATCCCGCATCTCGTATTCGACGAATTCGATTTCTTCCGACGGCAGGAGGTCAAGGATGTCGCCGCCGTCCTCGAACATCTCGTCGCCCCGTTTCGTCGCACTCCGGTGCTGCGCCTCCTCAAGGCCTACGGCGCTTCCGAGGGCGCGCTCGCCCGGCTCGAACGCGACCTCGCCGGCACGGGGCTGCACATGAGCGAACTCGTCCGCGGCGCGCCGGGCGATCCGCTCCACCCGCTTCTCGAAGCCTGGAGCGCGGGGCGCGTGGTCGTCGTGGACACCGAGACCACGGGGCTGGACCCCGCCGACGCCGAGGTCGTCCAGCTCGCGCGCGCCGACACGCGAGGCGCCACCTCCGCCTTCCTCCGCCCCACGGGAACGGTCGGCGAGAGCGTTCGCACCCACGGCTTCACGGACGCGTTTCTCCGCGAGAAAGGATGCGACGCGCGCGAGACGTTCGCCAAGATGCTCCGCTTCGAGCGCGGCGCGGTCCTCGTCGGCCACAACGTGGCCTTCGATATGCGGATGCTCGCGCGCCACGCCACGCACGTCGGCGCGGCGCCGGTGTTTCCTCCGTTCTTCGACACCATGCCGCTCGCGGCCGCCTGCCTCGAGGCCGGAGCGCTCAAAGGGCTGCGCCTCGAGGCCGTGGCGTCGGCGCTTGGCGTGGAGCTGCCCCGCGCGCACGACGCCGAGGCCGACGCGCGCGCGACGTTCGAAGTCCTCGACCGTCTCATGCCGCGGCTTGTCGAGAAGCAGCCCGAGCGCCTCCGCGTCCTCGGTCAGCTCTCCGCCGATCTCGCGCTCGCGCTCCGAAAAACCACGGTGCTCTTCAAGGAGGCGCGCGAGGCCGAAGCCGAGGGAGGCAGTCTGCGTGGCCTGATTCTCGCGATCTGGGAACGCTTTAAGGCGAATCCCGGCGTGCGCGATTACCGGATCAATCCGGCGCGCGAATCCCACGTGCGCGACCTCGCCGCGATCGCAGAGTTCCTCGCCGAACGCCGCGGCGGACGCCTCTCGCTGCCCGCATTTCTGGAGCAGGTCGCTCTGAGCCGGCGCGACATGCTCCTCGAAGCCGACCCCGAGCGCGTGCGGCTCCTCACCGCGCATGCCGCCAAGGGGCTCGAGTTCGAAGCCGTCGCCATCCCGCGACTCATTAAGCCATATCCCGACTACAGCGATGAGGAAGCCCGTGTGTTCTACGTGATGCTCACCCGCGCGCGGACGCGCCTCTGGCTCTCCTGGCCGAAACGGGTCGTCAACCCTTGGGGGCGCGAGCTCGGCGTGGAGCGGCTCAAATACCTCGCCGCCATCGAACCTTTCGCGCAAAGGGCGTGAGGAGGATCGCGCGCTTGGGAGGCTGGGCCGCGCTTCCGGCCATTGATGCGCGCGCGCGGGCGTGCGAGACTGGCCTTTCGATGAAGGTCCTGCACTTCGACTGCTTCAGCGGCATCAGCGGCGACATGACGGTCGCCGCGCTCGTGGATCTCGGCGGGTCCCGCGCGCGGCTCGCGACCGAGTTGCGCAAGCTGGGGCTCTCCGACGAATATCGTCTCGCCTTCTCTCGAGGCCTTCGCCGAGGAGTGAGCGGGGTGCGTTTCGACGTGAAACTCTCCGGCGCCCGCGCCCACGCGCACGGCTCCGCGCCGCGGCGACACGCGCACGGGCGGTCCTATACCGAAATCCGAAAGTTGATCGGAAAGAGCCGCCTGTCGGCATTCGTCAAGACCCGTGCGACGAACTTGTTCCGGCGGATCGCTGTCGCCGAGGGAAAGATTCACGGAATGCCTCCTGAGCGGGTCCATTTCCACGAGGTGGGCGCCGCGGATTCGATCGTGGACCTCGTGGGGACCTGCCTCCTCCTCGAGGAGCTCGCGCCGGACCGCATCACCGCTTCGACCCCCTGCGAAGGGAAGGGATTCGTCGAGTGCGCCCACGGGCGCTTCCCCGTTCCGACACCCGCCACGCTCGAGATCCTTAAGGGCGTGGCGATTCGCCAAGTGGACCTCGAGTCCGAGCTGATCACTCCAACCGGCGCGGCGATCCTCGCCGAGTTTGTTCAGGAGTTCGGGAAAATGCCCGAGATGGCAGTGCGTCGGATCGGCTACGGCCTCGGCCTGCGCGATCACGCCTCCCAGCCCAACGCGCTCCGCGCCGTGCTGGGTGAGGGCGTGGCATCCGCGCGCGCGGGAGGCGACGAGGTCGTCGTGCTCGAAGCGAACGTGGACGACGTGACACCCGAGGTGCTCGCCTCGGCGGGGGAACGGCTCCTCGCTGCAGGCGCTCGCGACGCCTTCCTCACGCCCGTCCTCATGAAGAAAGGACGTCCCGGCACGCTCGTGACCGCGCTCGCGGACCCCGGATGCGCGGCGGAGATCGCGGAGGCGATCTTCCGCGAGACGGGGACCTTCGGAGTCCGCATGCGGCTCGCGGAACGGTTCTGCCTCGACCGCAAGATGCGCGGGGCGCGCACTCCGTGGGGGAAGGTGGCCGTGAAGGTCGGCTCGCACAAGGGGCGCGTGGTCGCCGCAAAGCCTGAGTTTTCCGATTGCGAGCGTCTCGCGCGCGCGACGGGCCGCCCCGCGCGCGAGGTCTGGACCGCGGCGGCGGCCGAGTGCGCCAAAATCCTCCTTTCCGGACCGAAGCGCCGACGTTAGGATGGTCTCCATGATCGCCCAGGACCTGCTGGAAATCCTCTGCTGCCCGGAAACCAAGGAAGATGTGGCGCCGGCCGACGCGGCGCTCGTTGCGAAGATCAACGCCGCGATCGCCGCCGGCGGCGTGAAGACCCGCGGCGGCCAGGCGGTCGCGGAAAAAATTGACGAGGGGCTGTTGCGCAAGGACGGGAAGTTTCTCTACCCCGTACGCGACGACATCCCGGTCATGCTCGTGGACGAAGCCCTGCCGATGGACCAGTTCGGCGGCTGAAGGCCGGTCACGACTTCGGGGAATCCGCCGCCCCCTATTCCGCTCCGGGATCGGAAGGCGGCGCGCCCTGAAATCCTGAGCGCGCGTTGACAACGCCGCGAGGATGACCGTAGCGTGGGGACCTTTCCGTCCGACCTTCATGGGCCTTTCCCGCCGCATCTTTCTTTCCGGCGCCGCGCTCCTGCTTGGATGGGGGCTGGCTTGGGCCCCCTCCCTTTTGGCGGGCGCCGACGCGGAGGTCCGGACCCACGAACGCGACGCGACCCTCGCGCGCGCGCTGGCGGACGAATTCGATCGCAAGGGAGAGGACGCGGGCGGCGAGGTTTCCGCCCTGATCCATCAGGCTGTGGAAACCCTGAGGGCTTTCGCCGACACGAACACGGAGCTTGCGAAAAGGATCCGCTCGGATGCGAGCGCCGAAGACCTCGACGAACTCAAGAGGGAGGCTGCCGAGCATTGGCAAAAGTGGCGCGGTTTTCGCTTCCGGCTGAAGCAGAAGGGGATCGTCTCGATGGGAGGCGAAAGCGGCGGAGGCGGATTTCGCCCGCGCGCGCCGGGCGAGGCGTCCTCCGGCGTTGTGGTTCTTGGCTCCATCGAGGGAATCCGGAACTGGCTGAATGAAGAGGAAACGCGCGAAGCCGCGAAGTGAGACTTCCCGCGCGGAGGCGCTGCCGAAGGCCTGTCCCGTCGGAGCGGAAAAAGCGGCGCCGTCGCTCAACGTTCTGACGCGGCGCCTGGCCCGTCACGCGCCGGTCTGGCGCCTGCGGCTCGCCGCGAACCCGGACGACGGTGCGTGGCTTGGAAGCGGCGCGCCCTGGGAGCGTCCGCGCACGCCGGCGACGCTGGATGCGGCGTGGCGGGCGGAGCACACGGGGGCGAAGAGTTTTGAGGCGACCTTCGCGGCGCTGCGGGAGATGAAGCGGCGCGAGATGCTGCGTGTCACGGTCCGGGACCTCCTGGGCCGTGCGTCGCTCGAGGAGACGGTGGCTGAACTGTCAGCGCTCGCGGACTTCTGTTTGCGGCGCGGCCTCGAGGCCTGCATCAGCGAACTTGTCGTCCGCCACGGAGCGCCCTCGACCGGTTTCGGAGTCTTCGCCCTGGGCAAACTCGGCGGACGGGAGCTGAACTACAGCTCCGACATTGATCTCATCTTCGCCTACGGCGAGGAGGGGAACATCGGGCCGCTGACGCACCACGATTTCTTCACTCGCGTGGCGAACCGTCTGTTGGAGGGATTCCGCGGCGACGCGGACCCGCTCTTCCGTGTGGACCTCCGCCTGCGTCCCGAGAACAAGGCGGGTCCCATCGTGCGCTCGCTCGAGAGCTACGAGAACTACTACGCGGCCTTCGGAGAGACCTGGGAACGCATGGCGCTCCAAAAATGCCGCCTCGCCGCGGGCGACGCGGAGTTGGGATACGAGTTCATCCAACGGCTGCAGCCCTTTTGCTTTCCGCGTTATCTGCCGCCGCAGGCGTTGGACGAGATCTTTCGGATCAAATCGCGGATCGAGGCGGAAATCCTCAAGGAGGGCGGGCTCGAACGCCACGTGAAACTCGGTCGCGGCGGCATCCGCGAAATCGAGTTCTCCGTGCAGGCGCTCCAGCTCATCCACGGGGCGCGCCACGCCTTTACCCAGGAATCCGGTACACTCAAGTCCATCCAGGCCCTCCACCGCCTCGAACTGCTGGGCGGAGCGGAGGCGCTCGCCCTCACGCGCGCCTACATCTTTTTCCGGAGAGTCGAACACCGCCTCCAGATGCGCGAAGACCGCCAGACGCACACCCTCCCGGAATCGAAAACGGAACTGGCGAAGCTCGCGGATGGGCTCGATTTCGCCTCGCTCGCCGCCTTCGAGAAGGAGTGGGAAGGGCATCGCGCGTTCGTGCGCTCGTTTTTCCAAAGCATCGTCCGCCCGAACGTCCCCGGAAACGGAGACGCGGCGCGGGCGACGACGCCCGAGGCGCGCGACCCATCGGCGCGCGAGGCGGGCTTCGCCGACCCCGCACGCGCGGAACAGACACTGGAGCGCCTCTCCTCCGGGCCGGAATACGCGCACGTCTCGGCGCGCACGCGCGGGTTCTTCGCGCGCATCCGCTCCGGCATCCTGCGGCTTTCGCCTTCACTCGCGCGGCCGGACCACGCGCTGACGCAGTTCGAGCGCTTCATCGAGGGATACGGCTCCCGCGCCGCGCTTTACGAACTCCTCGCTTCGAACCCGAAAGTGATCGAGATGCTCTTCCGCCTCTTCGACCACAGCCGGTTCCTGACGGACGCGGTGATCCGCCAGCCGGCGATCCTCGAGGCGATCGCTTACGAGGGGCTGATCTCCCTCCGCCGCGACCGTGCGGGGATGGCGGCCGCGCTCGCGCGCGAGGCGCCGGAGGGGGGCGTCGCCGGCCTGCGGGAGTTCCAGCGCGCCGAACTGGTCCGCATCGAGCTGCGCGACATTCTCGGCGTCGCCGAATCGCTCGAGGAAATCTTCGAGCAGCTCACCCTGCTCGCGGACGCGTGCGTGGCGCAGGCGTTCCACGACGCGGCGGCGGCGCAGGGCGGCAAGGGGCCGCCGATGGCGATCATTGCGCTCGGGAAATACGGCGGACGCGATCTCAGCTACGGCGCCGACCTCGACGTCCTGTTCGTGGGGGGGACCTCCGCGCTCGCGACAAAGCTGATCGCCCTATTGGGGCGGAGCGCCGGAGACGAAGCGATCTTCAAAGTGGACGCGCGGTTGCGTCCCGACGGCGAAGACGGCCCGCTCACCCTTCCTCTGGCGGCCTACGCGCGCTATCTGCGGACGCGCGCGCAGTCTTGGGAGCGACAGTGCCTGACGCGCGCCCGGCCGGTCGCCGGAGATGCGAAACTCGGCCGGGCGTTTCTCCGTCTCGTGGACGAGCGGATCTATGCGCGGCCGGCGACGAAGGAGGAACTGGCCGAGGTCGCGGCGATGCGGGAGCGGATCGAAAAGGAACGGGGGGATCCGGACGATCCGGCGCGAGACTTCAAGACCGGCGCGGGCGGACTGGTGGAGGTGGAATTCCTCGCGCAGGCGCTCCAGCTCCGCTACGGCAGCGCGTACGCCGCGCTGCGGCGCGCCTCCACGCTGGAGGTCCTGCGCGCGATGCCCGGCGTGGCGGGTTGGGCACCGGACGACGCGACGCGGCTCGCAGACGATTACCTCTGGCTGCGGCGGCTCGAATCGGCGGCGCGCCGTTTCCACAACGCCCCCGTCCAGCAGCTTCCCCGGGATCGGAAGGCTTGGGCGTCGGTGGCGCACCACCTCGGTTTCAGCGCGGTCGCCGCCTTGGAGAAGGAGCTTGCGGCGCGGCGCAAGCGGCTCCGCGCGCGGGCCGCGAAGTTGGCGCCGAAGGCGTGAGTTTTTTCGCGGGCGAGCCGGCTTTCAGCGCTCGCGCGCACGGAGGAGATCGTCGTAGACCGCGAAGGTGAGCGCAGCGTTCTTCTTCGCGTCGAAACGCTCGCGCGCCCATGCCCGCGCTTTCCGTCCCATCGCGCGACGATGGGCCGCGTCCGCGAGGAGCGCCGCGGTGACGTCCGCGAGCGCCCGAGGGTCGGAGGGGGGAATGAGGACGCCGGTTTCACCGGGGAGCACCAGCTCGCGCACGCCGCCGAGATCGCTGCCCACGGAAGGGACCTCCATCGCGGCGGCTTCGATCACGGGGCGGGCGAAATGAGGAACCGTCGAGGGAAAGAGGAGGAGCGCGACGTCGGCGAGGAGCGCCGGCACGTCAGTCCGCATTCCAAGGAGATGCACGCGCCGACGCAGGCCGGCCGGCACGGCGCGAATCCAGGCTGCAGTGCTTTCAGGGCCGGTTTCGCCGGCGATGGCGAGATGGGCGTCCGGAACCCGCGCGAGCAGGTCGCGCGCCGCGCGGCGGAGCACCGCGACGCCTTTCGTCGCGGCTTCTCCGCCGAGATAAAGGAGGATCGGCGCCCCTTCGGGCGCGCCGATTTCCCTGCGAAACGCGCCCTTGGGAAGGGCGGCGTCGAACTGGGCAAAGTCCACGAAGTTATGGATCACGCGCACGCGTCCCGGCGGCATTCTCCCAAGGCGGGTTGCATCCTCCTCGCAGATGGCGACGACGGCGTCGCTCCCGCGCCGGATCGCGGCGCGGATCAGCGCGCGGCGCAGGCCGAACGCGCCGCGCGCCAGAGGTTCGCGGATGTGCCAGACGACCGGAAGGCCCAGGGATTTCGCGGCAAACGCGGCGACGGCCAGTGTCGAGGAGTTGAGATGGACCAAAGGAAGAGCGGGCGCGGCGGAGGCTTCCTCGCGCAGGACGGCGCGGAGGCGGAAGAAGAAGGGAACGGAGGCGAGTAGGCGGACGGCGAGACGGGGGAGCTGTTGCGCGCGGAACCACACGAGTTCCGTGTGGCTGAGGTCGGGGCCGGGAACGATTCGCACGGGGAGACCTTCCTTGCGATAGAGGTCGGCGGCGGGGCCTTTGCGGAGGCAGAGAACGCGCGGCGCCCACTTCGTGCGGTCGAGCTGGCGGATGAGATAGAGGAGGCTCAGCGGCGCGCCGCCGAGGGCGCGCTCGTGATGCACGTAAAGGACGGGTCGCGGGGTCATCGGAGGCCGAAGGCTCGGAAGCGTTTTCGCACGTCAAAAGGTTGTTGGACGGGTTCCATCATGACGCGCACCCCTGCGGCCGGAGAAGCGCGAAACGGCGCGCCGGTCGCCCGTTCATCGCAAGGTCTCCCAGAACGCAAGGGTGTCGCGGGCGACCTTCGCGTGGGTGTAGTGGGCGAGGACACGCACGCGTCCGCGGCGGCCCCAGGCCCTGCGTTCCGAGGGGGACGCGAGGAGCGCGGCGATCCGTTCGCGGAGCTCCTCGCGGTTTCCCTCGGAGAAGAGGAGCCCCGCCTCGCCGAGGACCTCTGGAATCGCGCCCGCAGTCGAACCCACGACGGGCACTTCGCACGCCATCGCTTCGATGAGGACATGCCCGAACTGTTCGCGCCAACGAGGGGTGTCGCGCGAGGGCAGGACGAGGGCGTCCATCGCGCGGAGATGGTCGCGGACGGCGTCGTGCGGAACGGCCGGCACATGGACGAGACGGAGGCCGAGGGCGTCGGCGCGCTCGCGCGCGTCCGCGGCGAGCGGGCCGTCGCCAACGAGGAGGAGGCCCGCCACGTCTCGGAAGGCGGCGGCGGCCTCGATGAGATCGAGGACTCCCTTCTCGGGCACGAGGCGCCCGACGAAACCGAGGACGAACCCTTCGAGACCAAGGCGGGCGCGGAGACTGTCGGCGGAACCGGAGGAATAGAAATCCGTGTCCACGCCGAGTTGAGGAAGGACGGCGGTTTTTCCACGAAACCCGTGTTTGCGAAGGAGGTCCACCGCGTCGCGATTGCCGCCGACGGCGCCGTCCGAGCGGGCGAAGTTGAAGCGTTCGATCGCGCGCCATAGCCGGCGGTGGCGGCCTTCCCAGTTGATCCAGGTGAAGAAGCAGGCGCGCGTCCTCGTCCCCCGGCGGGCGAGCAGGGCCTGGGCGAACACGGCGGCGGTCGTCCCCTGCTCCACGCAAAGGAGGTCGAAATTCGCCATGCCGCCGAAGCTTCCCGGCGCGAAAAAATACTGGTCCTCGCGTCCGACGCGAAAGGCGCGCGCGACGCGGACGCGCAGACCGGGCGCTTCGGAAGATTCGGGGCGATAGTCGCGTTCCCAGCTTGGCCAGCGATGCGGGAGGAGCAGCTCGATTTCCGCGAGGCGCTCGCGCGCGAGGGACTCCCACTTCGCGCGGTTGTCCTGCGCGACATAGGCATGGCCGACGACCCGCGCGCGCATGACGGGAAAAGCGTGGAAAGATCAGGAACGGGGCGCGGCGGTCCGGGCAGCCGGAAGGAACCCGTGGCGAGCGCTCATCGGGCGCGGTTCACAAAAGCGCCGAGCGCGACCGGCGTCACAACGCCTCTCCCGGACCGAGAATCAAATTCCATAAGCCGACGAGGAGGGTGGACGCAAAAAGGCGGCTCGTCAATCGCGGGGCGCGACGCCGAGGGAGACGCGCCTTTGCGTTCAGTTGACCCCGGCGGTCGGCATGGCAGACTGTATCCTTTCCTCATGGATTTTCTGGCCCATCATCCCCTCGGCACGCACATCCCGAACAGCGTTCATGCGGTCTGCGCGAGCCTTCCGACGATGGCCGACGTCATCGGTTACGAGGAGAAGGACCCCAGGATCATGGAAAAACTGGACCTCGGGTATCCACGTTTCATCCAGCATTTTTATCTGCGCCGCGTCCTCGATCATCTCCGCCGCCGCAAAGGCTGGGACGGAGACACGGTGTTCCTCGCCGCTTCGGAAGGCGCCGCCCGGCGGCTCCTCGCGCACGCGCGTCCCCGGGATGCCTCCCTCGATCCGCAGGAAGGCTTCGTCGCGGTGCGTTTCTCCGAAGACCCGGAGGCCGCGTCACGGGCGCGGCTGTTCCTCCAGCATACGGGCTGCGGAATTTCCTCGCGCGAGGCGGAGGACGTCCTGCTTCGGGAAGGCCTGCTCGCTTCCCGTCAGGAGGAAGAAACCGTCTCGGGAGACGCGGCGGCCGCCTGCGTCTCCGCGCTCCGCGCGGCGTCCGGTGCGGCGGCGGACGAGGACGTGTTTCTGTGCCGGAGCGGGATGAACGCCTTTCACGCCGTGTTCCTCGCCCTGCAGCGCGCACAGGCCGCGCGCGGCCGCAACCTCTGGCTGCAGGTCGGCTGGCTCTATCTTGACACCCAGCGCATCCTCGAGAAGTTCACGGACGAATCTTCTTCCTTTCTCTGGATCCATGACCCCCTCGACCAACGCGCGATCGAGGAGGTTTTCGCACAGCACGGCGCGCGCCTCGCGGGCGTGGTCACCGAAACTCCGACGAACCCGCTCGTGCGGACGGGAGACATCCCGCGCCTCGCGGAGCTTTCGCGCAAGCATGGCGCGGCGCTCGTGCTCGATCCGAGCCTGATGGGTCTGGCAAACGCGGACGCGTTTCCGCACGCCGACGCGCTCGTGGTCAGCCTCACCAAATACGCGAGCAGCCGGGGCGATGTGATGGCCGGTCTCGCCGTCGCGAACCGCACCTCGCCATTTGCGGAGGTCCTCTCGCGCGGCCTGAAGGAATTCGTCGAGCCGCTTTCGTTGCGGGACGCGGCGCGCCTCGCGTGGACGCTGCGCGACATGGAGGATGTCTCGCGCGCCGGCAGCGCGAACACGGAACGCCTCGTGGCCTGGCTCGAAAGACATCCCGCCGTGGCCCGCGTCCACTGGGCGGGCGCGTCCGACACGCGCCGCAACCACGAGACCTTCATGCGAGGGAAGGGGTGCTTCGGGGCGATGCTCTCGGTGGAGTTGAAGCGGCCGCTCGCGGAAGTCTACGATCGCCTGCGCTGCGTCAAGGCACCGAGCTTTGGCGCGCGCTTCACCATGGCTTGCCCCTTCGTCTATCTGACTCATTATGACCGCGTGCGCGACGAAGCCGGCCGCCGCTGGCTTCGCGCGCGGGGGTTGGAACCTGAGCTGTTGCGCATCTCGCCCGGCGTGGAGCCGTTCGATCGGATCCGCGATGCGTTCGAGGAGGCCTTGTCGTGAGTTTCGATTTCACCACGGCGCCGGACCGCCGCGGTACGGGAAGCCTCAAGTGGGACAAATACGCGGGTACGGACATCCTCCCCCTGTGGGTGGCGGACATGGATTTCCTGTCGCCTCCCTGCGTGCGGGAGGCCCTCGCCCGGCGCGTCGCGCACGGGGTGTTCGGATATACGCAACCGCGCGCCGAGACGATCGAGGCGACTCTGGCGTGGCTGCGCGACCGCCACGGAGCGACCGCGGAGGCCGATTGGCTGGTGTGGTTCCCCGGGCTGGTGCCGGCGCTGAATGTGATCTGCCGGGCCTTCGGCGCGAGCGGCGACGAGGCGATCGCCCTCACGCCGGTCTATCCCCCGTTCCTCACCGCCCCCGCGTTCTCGAACCTTAAAGGCGTGTCCGTGCCTCTCGCGCTCGAGGGAGACCGCTGGCGCGTGGACCCGGTGCGCCTTGAGGCGGCGTTCACGCCGCGCACCCGCCTCCTGATCTTCTGCAATCCGCACAATCCCATCGGGCGGGTCTTCTCGGAAGCCGAGGTGGCGGAGGTGGCGGAGCTTTGCGCCCGACACGGCGCGCTGTTTTGTTCCGACGAAATCCACGCAGACCTCACGTTCGGACCCTCTCGCCATTTCTGCGCGCTGAGGATGAGCGGCGCGGCGGCGGCGCGCGCGATCACGCTGATGGCGCCGAGCAAGACCTTCAACACGCCGGGGCTCGCCTGCGCCTTTGCGGTGATTCCCGATCCAGGGATCCGGCGGACGGTGCGCGAAGCGGCCCGGGGAATCATCACCGAGATCAACGCGATGGGGTATGTGGCGTGCGAAGCGGCCTTTCGCGACGGGGAACCATGGCGGCAGGCATTGCTCGACACCCTGCGCGGAAACCGGGATTTCCTTTACGAGTTCACGGCGCGCGAGATGCCGGAGCTCCGGCTGCGCCCGATGGAAGCGACCTACCTCGCCTGGCTCGACGCACGCGGGCTGGACCTCGAAGACCCGGTCGGTTTTTTCGAAAAAGGCGGGGTGGGGCTTTTCGACGGGAAGTTGTTCGGGCCCGGCGGCGAGGGGTTTCTCCGGCTGAACTTCGGTTGTCCGCGTCCGCGGCTCGAGGAAGCGTTGCGCCGAATGAAGACGGCGCTGGACCGCCGGTAGCATGCTGCCGCCGGAGAGGCGTGGCAACGGGCGCCGGGCGGCGCGTGCGGGTCAGCCGACGAAGAGGTCCTTGGTGGAAAAGTTCGGATCGCTGGTGATGTTGACGCCGAGGCGGCGGAGGCCGGCCTCGTCGCCGGGAGTGGGAAGGTGAGTGCTGTGCATCTCGCATCCCGCAAGACCCTTGAGGCGTTCCATGGCGAATTGAGCGGTGGGATTGGTCATCGCGCTGGCGCTGAGGGCGATGAGGGTCTCCTGAAGGTCGAGGCTGAGGCTGCGCGCGGCGAGCACATCTTTCTTGAGGTGAGTGATGGAGGCCAGCATCGCCGGGGAGAGGAGATGGACCTGGTCGGGGAGGTTGGCGAGGCGCTTGGCGGCGTTGAGGACGAGGGCGGATGCGGCGTGGAGAAGCGGGGAGTTTTTTCCAGTCACGAGAGTCCCGTCATGCAGCTCGAGGGCGGCGCCGCAGAAAATGCCCTGGTTCCCCTTGCCCGACGCTTCCGCCGCGCGCGCGGCGGCGCGCGCGGGCTCGACGACGGGGCGGTCGGCGGGTTTCGCGTCGAGGGATTCCATGATTCGTTCGGCGCGCTCTTCGCTCTCCTTGTCCGAAAGACCCATCACATATTCGCAGCGGTGACGGAACCAGCGGCGGATGACCTCCTGGCGCGCCGCCTCGCGGACGGCGCCGTCGTCGGCGATGCCGAACCCCGCGCGATTGACGCCCATGTCGGTGGGTGAGCGATAACAGGCGGCCTGCCCCGTGATGCGGGCGAGGATCCGGGCGAGCAGGGGGAACGCCTCAACGTCGCGGTTGTAGTTGATCGCGGTTTGGCCGTAGGCCTCGAGATGAAAGGGGTCTATGAGATTGAAGTCCTTGAGGTCCACCGTCGCCGCCTCATAGGCGACGTTCACGGGGTGTTTGAGCGGCAGGTTCCAGATGGGGAAGGTCTCGAACTTGGCGTAGCCCGCGCTGACCCCGCGCTGGTGTTCGTGGTAGAGTTGGGAGAGGCAGGTGGCGAGCTTGCCGCTGCCCGGCCCGGGCGCGGTGACGACGACAAGCGGGCGGGTAGTCTCAACCCACGGGTTGGTGCCATAGCCGCGCTCGCTGACGATGAGATCCACATCGGAGGGATAGCCGCGTGTCGGCGCGTGGACATGGACGCGCACGCCGCGGCGTTCGAGCTTGTTGCGGAACAGATCGGCCGAGGGCTGTCCTTCGTAGCGGGTGATGACGACCGCGGCAACCTGAAGCTGCTGGGCGCGGAGGTCATCCATGAGCTTGAGGGCGTCGGCGTCGTAGGTGATGCCGAAGTCGGCGCGGACCTTCTTGCGTTCGATGGCGCCGGCGTGAATGCAGAGGAGAATGTCGGTCTGGTCGCGAAGCTCGCGCAGGAGGCGGACCTTCACGTTCGGGTCGTAGCCCGGCAGCACGCGCGCGGCGTGATAATCGAACATGATCTTCCCTCCGAATTCGAGGTAGAGCTTGTTTCCGGAGCGGGCGACGCGCTCGCGAATCGCCGCGGTCTGTTCGGCGAGATAGCGTTCGTTGTCGAAACCTGGGCGGGAGGACATGTTCGGTGGGACGGAGGAAGGCGCGCCCCTAGGTTTCGGGAAAAGGAGCGGGCCTTCAAGGGCGTTCTGCGAGGGGTTGGATCGGGGGGGGTCGGCTCAATGTCAAAAAACCTCCTCTGAGCGGTCGCAGCGGTTTCGGAAGGTCCTCCCTTGCGATCCGGACAGCCTCGCGGCGATTCGTCTCCGACCGGATCCTCTCCGAACGCGTGCCTCGAAAGACCGCAGCGGGCGCTTGCGCTTGCTCTTCGTTCCGCCTTCGCGCCTACTACGATCCGCATGGCTTCCGCGCGTTCCGGCATCCTGATCGTCCTCTCCGCGCCATCCGGCGCCGGCAAGAGCACGCTCATCCAGCGCGTCCGCGCGGACGGGGAATTCGTCTATTCTGTGTCCTGCACGACCCGTCCGCCGCGTCCGGGAGAGAAGGATGGGGAGGCCTACTGGTTTCTCGCCGAAGAAGACTTTCGCCGGCGTGTGCAGGACGGTTTCTTCCTCGAATACGCCAAGGTTCACGGCCACTTTTACGGGACCTCGATCGCGTTCGTCAAAGAACAGTTGGCCGCGGGGCGCGATCTCCTCCTCGACCTCGACGTCCAGGGCGCCGCCCAGATCCGCGCCTGTCCCGACCCGTCGGTTCAACGTGCGCTGGCAACGGTCTTTTTGACGACGCCAACGTTCGCCGAGCTGGAGCGGCGGTTGCGCACGCGAGCGACCGACTCGGAAGAAACGATTCGCCGGCGCCTCCGCAATGCCGCCGGCGAAATGGCGCATTGGAGGGAGTACGACTACGCGATCCTCTCGGGAACCCCCGAAAAGGATGCGCGCGCATTTCGCGCCGTCGCTGATGCCGAACGCCACCGCGTCTCGCGAATCCATCCGTCGAGCATCTGGTCCTGAAGGAATTTCCCGCGGCGTTTCCTGCGCTGGCAGCAACGATCCTTCCCGACGTCTCGCGAGCCTTTTCGAGGAGACTTTAAGGCGGAAATCTTAAGAGGGTGTTTGAAAATTCGACAGAGGGCAGGCCAATTTTCAAACACTCTCTAAGAAAAATGCGAGCTTGCACCTGAAGAGGGCGAAAGCCATGCTTGCGGAGGGTCATCCTGTTCGATGAACAGTCCCGTCGCCATCCTGCCGCTCGACGCAGTGTTGATGGTCGAAATCTTCGCGTTCGCCACGCTTTGCTTCGCAGCGCTGAGCCTCGAGGAGCGCGAAGCGTACGGGTTTCGATGGGGATGGCTGGCCGCGTTCGCCTTGGGCCGCGTGACCAGCGACTTCTTCGGAATGCTTGGCTTGATCGCCAAGATTGGGTTCTGGGTCCGTCCGACTCGGGAACTCCTCCTCGTCGCCGCGTTCCTCTGTCTTGTGGAGTTTGCGCGCGCCGGACGGGAAACTCAGAACGGGAAGACGGCAGGGCTTTGGATTCATCCGCTGTTGCTGGGCATGGTCGCCCTTTCCGTCACCTGGGGTTGGACGGCGATGGAGCTTGTCACGCGCACCGTCCTAGGCGGCGCGGGCGGTCTTGGGGCGTGTTGGATGCTCTGGCGATTTCGTGGCAAAGGCGCGTCTTGGCTGCGTGCGGTCGGCGCAGGAATTGCGTTGACTGTGGTCGTAGGGTTCATCTCCGGGTTGATCGTTTTCTATCTCCCGCTGGAGCTCGTCCGCGACGTGGGCGGCGGGGTATTGATGTCGGCGCCGTTCAAGACGGCGCATGCGGGCGTCGCCCTCGCGTTATCGGGCGCCGTTTGGGGAGCGCTGATTGCGAATCGGGCGCCGCACGACGCCGAGGGATCGGTACGGCGCGCCTTCCTCCGCGCGCCCTGGCCAATCCTCGGCATCACGCTGTCGCTGGCGGCGGGATGCCTGCTGGCGCACTTCGTGGGAGGATGGGCCGAGCGGAACCTCCGCCGGGAACTGCTGGAGCGGACCCGCGGCCTCGCGGCAGCCATCGAGTCGGAACAGGTCGTCCTCCTCCGGGGCGAACCGGAGGACGAACCTCGGCCCGAGTATCAACATCTGGTTCGTCGCCTTGCCGCGATCGCGGAAGCCCAACTCGACATTCACGACACCTATCTGCTCGGGGAACGCAGGGGAGAGATCGTCTATCTGGCGAACGTGCGAGCGCAACGCGCTCGCCGGCGCGACGAATTCCTCTCGCGGCCGGGTGCGCCCTTTGCGCGTTCCGGACCGTTCCTCGAACGAGCCTTCCGCAAGGGCACCGAAAGCCTCGAAGGGCCGGTGTCCGATGCGTACGGGACGTGGCTCTCGCCGCTGGTCCCCATTCTCGAGGAGGGGCACGGACCGGTCGTCGCGCTGCTGGGCCAGAACTTCGAGGCGGCGCGATGGGAGCGGGAGATGGCGCGGACTCGCGTTCCGTTCCTGATGGCCGCTCTCTTCGTCGCGCTCGGAATTTCCGGAGGACAAGCCTATCGGATGCAGCGCGAACACAGCGCCGGCCGCCTGGCTTTCTCGGAGACGAAGTATCGTGAGCTTTTCGAACGGATGCTCAACGGGTTCGCGCTCCATGAACTGGTCCGCGACGCGCGCGGTGAGCCTTGGGATTTTCGCTACCTCGAGGTCAACCCGTCGTTCGAACGACTCACCGGCCTCTCACGCGAACAGGTGATCGGCCGGACCATCCGCGAGGCCGTCCCCGGGGTCGAACCGGTCTGGATCGAAACTTACCTGCGCGTCATGGCTACGGGGGAGACGGAGCGTCTCGAGCATTTCGCAGCGCCGCTCGGCCGCTGGTACCGCGTGTCCGCCTACCGCCCCGCGCCCGAGCAGCTCGTGACGATCTTCAGCGATGTGACCGACCGCAAGCGCCTCGAAGCCGACCTTCGGAGCAGTCTCGAGCGTTTTAATGCCGCGTTGGAGCAGGCGCAAGGCGTGATCTATGTCCGGCGATTCGATCCGGATCGCTACGAGTTCGTGGGAGAAAACATACGGGCGCTCCTCGGATGTTCTCCCGCGGAGTTCACCCCCGAGCGCTGGAACGCCACCATCGTGTTCGAGGAGCGCATGAACGAGCTGCGCGACCTTGCTCTAGACGAGGCGCTCCGACGGTTCCGCACCGGCAATTCCCAGCAATGGCTCGACGAGGTGCTGGTCCGCACTCCGCATCGAGGGCTGCGGCGATTTCTCGACGTCGCCACTCCGTTGCGCGAAGACAACGGACGGGTGACGGGCTGCATCGGCTTGCTGCAGGACATCACGACGCTCCGCCAGGCGGAGGAGGAACGCATGAGAACCCAGGGGCTCTTGCGCGGGATCGCCGAGGCTTCCCGCGCGTTGCTGGAGGAGGAGAATCCAACGCGCGCGATCCGCCGGGCGCTGGAATGCCTGGGGAAGGCTGCCGACGTCCAAAGGGCCTATTGGTTCGAGCGACATCCGCATCCGGTGACCGGCGAGCCGTGCATCAGCCAGCGCTGCGAGTGGTGCGCCGAGGGGATCGTTCCGTATGAGAACGATCCCGGACTCCAGAACCTGCCCGTGAACAGCCCGGTCTTCCGTCGGTGGGAAGCTGTGCTTTCGCGTCGCCAGCCGATCCAAGGGCTGGTGCGCGACGTACCGGCCGAAGAGCGTGCGGTGCTCCAGGCGCAGGGCGTCGTCTCCATCGTCGGCCTCCCGATCCTCCTCGGCGGCGAGAAATACGCGGGATTCATCGGCTTCGACGAGTGCCGACGCGAACGCGAATGGTCGGAAGCGGAAATGAATTTGCTCGCCGCTTCGGCAGCCACCGTCGGCGCGGCCCTCGAACGTCATCGGGCGCAGAACTCCATGCGCACAGCGATCCGCCGCTTCGAGGCAATCTTCGAAACCAATCCGATGGTGGCGATCCAGGGGTTTTCCTCCGACGGCACAGTACGCCACTGGAACCGCGCTTCTGAAACCCTCTACGGTTGGACGTCCGAAGAAGCTGTCGGACAAAGGCTTCAGGAGCTCATTTTTCCACCCGAATCCGCGCCCTCCTTCGAGACCGCCCTCCGGACGATGCGGGAGAAACCGGTGCCCGCAGACGGCGTGGAGTGGAGGACGCACGCGCGCGACGGACGCGAACGCTTCGTCTACGCGGCGATGTTCCCTCTCGTCAAAGACGGCACGGTGGAGGAAGTCTTCTGCATGGAGGTGGACGTCAGTGAACGCCTCCGGCTCGAGGAACAGCTCCGCCACGCGCAGAAGATGGAGGCCGTCGGGCGGTTGGCGGGCGGCGTGGCGCACGATTTCAACAATCTCCTCGTGGTGATCGGAGGTTACGCCGAGCTGCTCCTGGGAAGCATGGCCGACGGACATCCGGACCGGACGAAGATTGAGGGCATCCATCGCGCTGCGCAAAGCGCCGGCACCCTCACCCGCCAGCTGCTCCTCTTCAGCCGGAAACAGGCGCCACAGACCGCTCGTTTCGAGCTCGGCCGCCTCGCTGAAGAGAGCGGTGAGATGCTGCGACGGGTTCTCGGAGAAAACATCCGTCTCGAAATCCGCCGCACCGATCACGGCGCGCCCATCTTGGGTGATCCGAATCACTTCAACCAGATCCTCCTTAACTTCGCGCTCAACGCGCGGGACGCCATGCCCAAGGGCGGAGAGTTCACGCTCGCCGTTTGCCGCAAGACGGTTGCTCAGGAGGCGCCTCCGTCTGTCCCCGGTGTTTCGGCGGGAGACTACATCGAGCTTCGCGTGGCCGACACCGGCGGCGGCATGAGCCCGGAAGTGCAGACCCATATCTTCGAGCCGTTCTTCACCACGAAGGCGGCGGGCAGAGGCACGGGGCTGGGCCTCTCGATCGTCTACGGCATCGTGCGCCAGGCGAACGGCCACGTCCATGTGGAGAGCCGGGAGGGCCTCGGGACCACCTTTACGATCCTCGTGCCGGTGGCGGCGGCCGCCGCGGAGGAGGCAACACCACACGCTCGCAAGACGGCGGCCGCGGAAGGCGGCACGGAAAGGATCCTCGTGGTCGAGGACAACGAATCCGTGCGAGATTTCATCCTCGACGCGCTCCGCAGCGCGGGTTACGCCGTCGTGGAGGCCGCGAACGCGGAGGAAGCCCTCGAACGCATGGAGGAGGAGGGCGCGCACATCCGTCTCGTGCTCACCGACGTGATCATGCCCGGCATGGGAGGGATCGAACTGGCCCGACGGCTGCGCGCCGAGCGGCGTCATCTCCACGTCGTCCTGATGTCCGGCTTCTCAAATGACGACGCCGTTTTTCGGGCTGCCGACGAGATGGGCTGCGTTTTCATTCGCAAGCCGTTCGACCTGATCGAACTGCGCCGCCTGATCCGTCGGCTGCTCGACAGCGCCACCCTGGCCGGGACGCAGCTTTGACGGCCGGCTTTTCGGCCTTTAGAATCCGGAGGTGTTCGAGGAACGTCTACGCCAATTGGAAGCCCTGCTCGACGCTCTTCCCGGAGTGCTCGTTGCCTATTCCGGTGGCGTGGACAGCGCCGTGCTGCTCCGCGCTGCGGTGGACCGCCTCGGCGACCGTGCGCTCGGGGTGATCGCGGACAGCCCTAGCCTCGCGCGCGAGGAACTGCGCGCGGCGACGGAGCTCGCCCGCGCGATGGGCGCCTCTCTTGAGATCATCTCGACCGCCGAGCTCGAGAACCCGGACTACGCCACCAACCCGATCAACCGCTGCTATTTCTGCAAGAGCGAACTCTTCGAACGGATGGGAGCGTTCGCGCGTCGGCGCGGGTTTTCCACACTCGCCTATGGAGAAAACGCCGACGATCCCCCGGGCGACCGCCCCGGTTCCCGCGCCGCCCGGGAGTTCCAGGTGCGCGCGCCGCTCCGGGAGGCCGGGCTGACCAAGGCCGACGTCCGCGCCCTCGCGGCGCGCTGGGGGCTTTCCGTGGCCGACAAGCCCGCTTCCCCCTGCCTCTCCTCGCGCATCCCACACGGCATCCCCGTCACGCGCGAGGCGCTCGCGCGCGTCGAGGCGGGCGAGCAAACCGTTCGCGCGCTCGGCTTCCGAATCTTCCGCCTGCGGCACCACGGCGACCTCGCGCGGTTCGAGTTCGCTTCCGCCGAGCTGGACCGCGCGCTTGCGGAACCGCTGAAATCGCGCGTGATCGAGGCGGCCCTGCGCGCCGGCTATCGCGACGCGGAAATCGATCCGACACCGTACGGAAAACGGACTGCGGCCCTCACGCCGCCTTGAGCCGGCGGAACGACGGTTCCTGTTCGATCTTGCGCTGCATCTTGATCAGCGCGTCGAGCAGCGCCTCCGGACGCGGCGGACATCCCGAGACATACACGTCCACGGGGATCAGCCGGTCGATGCCCTGGAGCACCGAGTAGCTCCGATACATCCCTCCGGTCGAGGCGCAGGCGCCCATCGCGATCACCCATTTCGGCGCCGCCATCTGGTCGTAAAGCCGCTTGCAGGCGGAAGCCATCTTGTAGGTCACCGTTCCCGCCACGATGAGCAGGTCCGACTGCCGCGGAGAAAAGCGCATCACTTCCGCGCCGAAGCGGGCAATGTCGTAACGCGCCGCCCCCGCCGCCATGAGCTCGATCGCGCAACAGGCCAGCCCCATCGGCATCGGCCAGAGCGAGTTCTTGCGCACCCAGTTGATCGCCGCGTCGAGTCGCGTCAGGACGACGTTACCCTCGATCTTGGAGTCGTAAGCGAAATTCTCGAACGCGCTCATACGGACAAAGTCTCCCGGAGGCCTCCGGACAAGTCAACCCGGAGGCGACCGTCCTCCGCGTCGAAGGAGACGCCGGATTTTGCCTCGCGCGTCTCCGCCCTTGTCCGCGCGCGCCGCTTGGGCTAGCTTGGCGGCGTCCTCCGATGGCCAAATCGCGCGTATCCCAGGCCGAACGCGAGCATCTGCTCCAAACCGTGCAGATGTTCGAGGAGGTGGCCCGCACGTCTCCGAACGACATCCAGTCGCTCGAAATCCTCAAGGAGGCCTACCTCAATATCGGATACGACGCCGAGTCGGAGGCCACCTCCAAGAAAATCGCCGCTGCCTACTTGTCCTCCGGACAGCTTTCCTCCGCCATCCTCGAATACGAAGGCATCCTCCAACGCCACCCGGACGACGAGGAGAGCCGGATGGCTCTCCAGGATCTCGAACAGCGGATGGCCGGCGTCGGCGCCACCGGCGTCGAGCAGACCGCCGCCGCCGACGCTGCGGAACAGGTGCTCGCCGAAGCCGAGCAGTTTGAGGACGGCAACGAGGCCCTCCTGCGTTTCTTCCAGGAAAACGGGTTGGTCAATGAAAAGGACGGCGGCGACCTCCTGGCGGCCCTCATCGCCGCCACCAACGAGAACGGCGCGAACCAGCCCGCTCCTTCGCTCCTCGCCCTGCTCGCCGAACGTGGAATCGCCTCCGTCGAGAAAAGCCTCGGCCTCATCGTCGAGAAGACGCGCCTCCCCTTTCTCCCTCTCGCCATCTGCGAGGCGGACTCCGGTCGCGTCCATCTCCTCGAACGCGAAGTCTGCCTCCGCCACCTCGTCCTCCCGTTCGATCAGATCAGCCGCACCCTCCTAGTCGCCACCGTCAACCCGTTCGACGCTCGCACGAAGCACCACGTCGAGGCAGCCTCCGGCGGCGTCCGCGTCCAGTGGTATGTCACCACCCCTGAAGACATGGTTTTTCAACTCAAGAACGCTTTCCGCATCGCCGGATGAGCCTTCCCTTCTCGATCCCGTGAAATCCTTCGGAGAACGAATTGCCGACGCCCTCATCGAGGACGGCGTCCTCCAGTCCACTCAGCTCGACGAGGCCATGGCGCAGCAGAAAATCCAGGGCGGCCGGCTCCTCAAAATCCTCCTCGACCGCCAGTATGTCACCGAACAGGACATGATGGTCAGCATGGGGCGCACCCTCGGCGCCCCCCCCATCAATCTCTCCCGTGTGAAGGTCCCTCTCGAAGTCGCCGACCTCGTCCCGCGCGACCTCGCTCGAAACCACCAGCTCCTCCCCGTGGCGAAACTCGGAAGCCTTCTCTACGTCGCGATGGCCGATCCGCTGAACGTCCTCGCCCTCGACGACGTGAAGCAAATCACCCATCTCGAGATCGTTCCACTCATCGCCACCGAGCGCATGGTCGCCGACGCCCTCGCCAACCTCGATACCCAGGGCGGCCAGCAGCTCGAGGAGATCATCCGCGACGAGAACATCGAAATCGAGATTTCCGAAAGCAAACCGATCGAAGAAGTGGACGTCACCGCCACCGACGCCGGCGCCGCCCCCGTCATTCGTATCGCCAACCTCATGTTCGCCACCTGCGTCAAGGACAAGGCGAGCGACGTCCATCTCGAATGCTACGACAAAAGCCTCAAGCTCCGCTTCCGCGTGGATGGCGCCCTCTACGATTATCCCGCGCCGCCGAAGTCCATGCAGGGCGCGCTCATCTCGCGCCTCAAGATCATGGCGCACCTTGACATCTCCGAGCGGCGCCTCCCGCAGGACGGTCGCATCCGCATCCGCATGGCGGGGCGCGACATTGACTTCCGCATGTCGTTTCTCCCCACGAAATACGGGGAGAAAGTCGTGGGCCGCATCCTCGACAAATCCGCCCTGGGCGGCACCGTCGCCGACCTCGGCCTCCCTCCCGAGCAGTTGAAGATCTTCACGAGCGCGCTCGACGAGCCCCAGGGAATGATCCTCGTCACCGGCCCGACCGGCTCGGGAAAAACCCGCACGCTCTACACCGCTCTCGCCGAGGTCAATCAGCCACAGTACAACATCATCACCGTCGAGGATCCGATCGAATACGAGCTCGCCGGTGTGAACCAGGTCCAGGTGAAACCCGATATCGGATTCACCTTCGCCACCGCCCTCCGCTCCATTCTCCGCCAGGACCCCGACATCGTCATGATCGGAGAGATGCGCGATCAGGAGACCGCGCACATCGGCGTCGAAGCCGCCCTGACCGGACATCAAGTCTTCAGCACCCTCCACACCAACGACGCCGCCGGCGCGATCACCCGTCTCACCGACATGGACATCGAGCCGTTCCTGACGGCGTCGAGCCTTTCGCTCGCCTGCGCGCAGCGCCTCATGCGCCGCATTTGCATCAACTGCAAGGAGCCTCAGAAAGTCCCCGACACGCTTTGGGAACAGCTCCGTCTCGATCCTCAAAAGGAATCGCAATTCCCCTACTACAAAGGGCGCGGATGCGACCGCTGCAAAAACAAGGGATACTCCGGCCGCTGCGCCGTGCTCGAGATGATCCCCATCAGCGAGGCGGTCCGCCACCTCATCATCGAGCGCGCGACGGCCTCCGAGATCAAGCAGACCGCGCTCCAAGAGGGCATGATGACCCTGCGGACCGCCGCCCTCCTCAAGGCCCGCGAGGGGATTTCCACCCTTGAGGAAGTCCTCAACGTCACGGCTTCGGATTAAGCGGCAAGCCTCCGCCTCAAGGCCTGATGCGCCTCCCTGGGCCGCACCGACGCGGCAGGCGCTCTCAACGCATCCCCATCTCGCGGTACAGGTCGAGGATGCGCCGCTGCATGGTGCGCGCGTCGTAGTTTTTTTCCTCGACGGCGTGTTTCCCCGCCTCCGCCTTCTCCCGGGTCGCCGCGAGATCCGCACGCGCCTCGCGAAGGGCTTGCGCCGCCGCCGCAAGGTCGCCCGCGGGGACAAGCCAGCCCGTGCGCCCGTGGACCACCAGTTCGCCGGTGCCTCCGACGTCCGTGGCGCAGACCGCTCGGCCTGCGGCGAAGGCCTGCGGGATCACTCGTGCAAGGGCTTCGCGCCAAGAAAGGTGAACGACGAAATCCATTTTCGCGAGCCACGCGGGCACGTCGCGAGGCGCGGCGCGCCCCGCGAAGGCCACGCGGGATCGCCACTCGGGATGTCGGGCGTGCCAGGCGTCCCATGCGCCGCGAAGCGGTCCGTCGCCCACGATGAGGAAATCCACGTCGTTCAATTCAGGAAGCACGCGCTCGGCGAGGAGCATGGCTTCCTCATGGCCCTTGAAGGGAAACATTCGCGCGATCACACCCACGACGAAGCGCCCGTCCGGAGGCCGCGGCGGGATCCGGAGGAAATCGGCGAAGGCGAAGCCGCTCGGAATCGTGCGCATGATCTCGGCGCCGGCACCGGCCTCTCGGGCGAGACGGCCCATGGTGTCGCAGACGGAGACGATCGCGTCGCAGTGCCGTGCCGCGAGGCGCTCGGCGCGCGCATAGATCGCGTTGCGCCACGCGGGACGCCACTCGTCGAACGCCAGGCCGTGGATGGTGTGGATCACATGCGGGACGCCGGCGCGTCGCGCGGCGATGCGGCCGAGGACGCCTGCCTTCGAGCTGTGGGTGTGGACGAGGGCGTAGCGCTCGCGGCGGAAGAGCGTCTTCAGCTCGAGGTAGGCGCGGAGGTCGTCGAGGGGATGGAGATCGCGCCGCATGAAGCGCAGCGGACGGAGCACGACGCCGAGCTCGCGCGCCGGCGCGACGAGGCTGCCTTCCATGCCGGTCTCGAGGCCGTAGGCGAGGTGGATCTCCCACGGCGTGTCGCGGCGCAGGCCCTCGAGCGTCAGGAGGGTGTTTTCCTGCGCGCCGCCCAGGATCATCCGGGTGATGACGTGGCAGATTTTCAGAGGAGGATAAGGCGGGAAAGTCCAGGGGCCGGCGGACCGGCGCGTTCGGAGGTTTCGAGAAAAACGGAGGGCCTCGTGAAGGAAGATTCTGTCGGGAAGCGCGACGCCGGCGTCAGCGTTTTTGCGCGCCGACGATCTCGCGGTAGAGGCCAAGCATCCGCGCATACATGTCGGCGAAGGCAAACTTTGCTTCGAAGCGTTGCCGCCCGGCCGCGCCCATCCGCGCGCGGAGCGCGGGATCCACGAGGAGGCGCGCCAGCGCGTCCGCCATTGCCGTGGAATCGTTCGGCGGCACGAGAAAGCCCGTGGCGCCGTCTTCAATCTGCTCGACGGTACCGCCGAGAGCCGTGCCGACCACGGGTTTGCCCATGGCCATCGCCTCGATGACGACGCCGCCGAACGGTTCCGGACGCGCCGAGGCGAGGACCACCGCGTCGAGCGCGGCGTAAGCGGGGCGAGGATCCTCCATTTCACCGACGAGCGCGAAGCGGTCGCCTAACTCGAGCTCCCCGGCAAGCCTCCGGAGCCGCACCTCATGTTCTTCGTTTCCAGGAAATGGCGTGCCGAGGATGATGATCCGGAAATGCTCGATTCCACGCTCAAGAAGCGTTCGCGCTGCACGGGCGAGGACCTCGTGCCCCTTTCTCCCGAGCTTGATCCGTCCGAGGATGCCGATCGCCGCCTCGCCTTCGCGGACGCCCCAGCGGCGGCGGAGTTCGTCCACGGGCGGCGTCCAGCCGCCGGCGGGGGCGCGAAACTCCTCAGGAGGAAACCCGTTGTTCAGCACGAGCACCTTCGCCGCAGCGCCGCGAAAGGAATCGAACTGCGCCGCCACGGCGCGCGAAACGCAGACGACGCGGTCGGCCCCGGCCAGAATTCCCCGGCCGTAGCCTTTCCAGAGCACGCCGAACTCGTCGAACATGTCGCGCACATGCCAGAGGTGCGGTATCCCGCCAAGTTTTGCGGCAAGGGCGCCCGCGAACACTGCGCCCGTGTTCGAGTGAACGAGATCGGGACGAAAACGGTGCAGGATCCGACGGCAGCGAATCAGGGCGCCGGGGAGGCCGGCGAAAAAGGGAACCGCCTGCGGGAAACGAAATTCAGAGCGGTGAAGGACGGAGAGTCTGACATCGTCTTCGACCTCCACGCCCGCGGTGCGGAGCGCGGCGGAGAGCGGGCCGGGGCGCGGAAGGACCGCGAGCACGGCGTGGCCGTCGCGGCGAAACGCGGAGGCGAGGCGGAGAAGCGAGCGGCTCGCGCCGTAGAGATCCCAGCCGCTATGAAAATAGACGATCCGCATCGGCGGGATTCTCCCCGAGGCGCGTCCGCGCTTCAAGACGCGTATGGCGCGACCGGGGCAACCCGGCTATGTTGGACGCCGTGGGCGAAAACGCGATTCCTTCGCAAGCGACCTTTCAGGCGTGCTATCGCCGCCGGCAGACGCGCTGGCATCACACCGCCTATATGCGGAGCGCGAAGGTCATGCTGCTGCGCCGTTTGCTGGTGGCCGAGAAGGTCGCGCTTGAAGGCGCCCGGGTGTTCGACTACGGCTTCGGGGCGGGGGGCTTCTTCCTCGCCTGTCCGACGAGTGCGAGCCTGTTCGGCGTCGAGCTCGATCCCATGGCGACAGTCGAGACGACCGAAGCCCTGTGCGCACAGGGCTTCGCGCACGTGGACCTCCGGCCGCTCGACGTGGAACGGTGGCGGGAAAACGGCCTGCTGAAGCTCCGCTACGACGTGGTGATCTGCAGCCATGTCCTCGAACATCTCGAGACCCCTGTGGAACTCCTCCACATGCTGGGAAGATGTCTCGCGCCCGGCGGGGTGCTCCTCGTACTGCTTCCGATCCACGAACGCCGGCGCGACTCGCACCACGTCCACGAGGTCACGCCGGAGCTCGCGCTTGGGTGGTGCCGCGAGGCGGGGCTCGCGGTGGCGCGGCGGTTCGACTCGGACCATGCGTGCGATTGCTTTCAGCCGGTGTTCGCGAGGAAAGGAGCGCTGGGGCGGCTCGCGGCACAAGGGACGAGCCTCGGGCTCGGCCTCGCCGCGAAACTCCTCGGCGAGGATCGCTGGATGCCTTTTTGGGACCGGCTCGGGCCGAAGCTCGGCCTTCGCCCCACGCAACTTGCGCTTGCGCTGCGGGCAGCCTGACAGCCCTTCGGAGAAGCAAGCCGCTCGAAGAGGGAAGGAGGAAGCCTTTTCCGAGGCCCCATTTCGAACGCCTCGGGCGAAAAAGGGTTGAGCATGAAGCGGGGCTTATCCATCATTGGGCTTCGATGAGTGCCGACCTCCGCCTTCTCCTCGCCGAACCCTCGAGAATCGCGCCGCTCGATCCAGGTTTTCGTCCCGTGGCGCTCGGCAACCGCCGCTATCTCGCCGAAGTCCAACGGTCGGGGAAAGGCCGTCCACTTGCGCTGGCTCTCGAACGCGATCACGGCCTCGTCTCCCTCTTCACGACCGAGGTGCGAGACGACGGAGCGGAACTCGATGCCGACACGCGCGCCTACACCGAACGCCTCCTGAAGTTCCTCCTCTGGCAGAAGGGTGGCTGGAAACTCACCGTGGCGGGGCCGAAGGCGATCGCCGACCACCTGCGCGACACCTACCGCGTCGGCGGCGCGCGCGCCTTCGACGCCGACATCGTGCGGAAGGTGTATGATCAGGACTTCGTGGTGGAACACGCGCCGGACGGCGTGCTCCCCGCGGAACGCGAAAGCGCTTCGCCCCTCGGCGGACACCTCGACGGCTGCCGCATCGGGTTCGACCTCGGCGCAAGCGATTACAAAATTTCCGCCGTGAAGGAGGGCACGGTGGTCTTCACGACCGAACTGCCCTGGGACCCCTCGGTCCAAAAGGACCCCGAGTATCATTACGCGAAAATCCGCGAGGGGCTGAAGCTCGCCGCCTCGAAACTCCCGCGCGTGGACGCCATCGGCGGGAGCACCGCAGGGATCGTTGTGGCCAACGAAATCAAGGTCGCCTCGCTCTTCCGCGCTGTGCCGCACGACCTGTTCGCGGCGAAGGCGCGTCCGATCTTCCTCAACCTCGCGAAAGAATGGGGCGTGCCCTTCGAGGTGGCCAACGACGGGGACGTGACCGCGCTCGCAGGCGGACTTTCGCTCCGCGAAAACGCCGTGCTCGGCGTCGCGATGGGCTCCAGCGAAGCAGGCGGCTGGCTCGACCCCCAGGGGCGCATCACAGGCTGGCTCAACGAGCTCGCCTTCTGCCCCGTGGACTACAGTCCGCAGGCGGCGGCGGACCCGTGGTCGGGCGACCGCGGTTGCGGCGCGCTCTATTTCTCCCAACAGGCGGTGGTGAAGCTCGCGCCTGCCGCGGAGATCGCGCTACCCCAAGCCCACCCCGCCGAGCAGCTCAAGCGCGTGCAGGACCTCCACACGAACGGTGATCCCCGCGCTGCGAAGATCTTCGAGACGATCGGTGTCTATCTCGGCCACGCAATGGCGCTCTATGCCGACATGTACGACTATCGCCATCTCCTCATCCTCGGACGCGTGACTTCCGGCTGCGGCGGTGATTTGATCGTCGAGCACGCACGCCAGGCGCTCGCGGCGGACTACCCCGAAATCGCGGAACGGGTGCAGGTCAGCCTGCCCGACGAAAAGAGCAAACGCGTCGGCCAGGCCGTCGCCGCCGCCAGCCTGCCGAAACGACGCGGGGAAAACGCATCCGCGAAACCATAAATCCTCCAATCCCCATCTTTCCTCTCCGACCGTGAAACTCCATAAACCGCACGCCGACATTTTCATCCCCGACCAGCTTCCCGTGGCGCAAGCTCTCGCCCGCACCACGCACATGGGAATCGGAGCGCATCAGGACGACCTCGAGCTCATGATGTACCACCCAATCCTCGCCTGCTTCCGTCAGGTGGACCAATGGTTCACGGGGGTTACCGTCACCGACGGCCGGGGAAGCTCGCGCACCGGTCCCTACGCCGATTACAGCGATGAACAGATGCGGGACGTACGTCGCCGCGAGCAGCGACATGCCGCGGCGCTCGGCGAATACGCCGCGATGGTCCAGCTCGATTACTCCAGCAAGGAGGCGAAAGACCCTTCCCACCGGCATCTCGTGGAAGACCTCAAGGCCCTCCTCCTCGCCGCCCAACCCGAAGCCGTCTACACGCACAATCCCGCCGACAAGCACGACACCCACGTCGCCGTGGTCGTCCCCGTGGTGCAGGCGATCCGAGAGCTTCCCCGGGAGAAACGCCCAAAGGCGCTCTACGGGATGGAGGCGTGGCGTTCCCTTGACTGGATGCAGGACGACGAAAAGGTGATCTTCGACGTCAGCGCGCGGGAACATCTCTACGCGACGCTCTCGGGCGTCTGGGATTCGCAGATCGGCGGCGGCAAGCGTTACGACCTCGGCTGTGCCGGCCGCAAACGCGCCAACGCCACCCTGCTCGCGTCCCACGCCTCAGACAAGGCGACGATGATCGAGTTCGGAATGGACCTCACCCCGCTCGTTCAGGACGACGCCCTCGATCTCGTCGAGCACACGCGCGGTTTCATCCGCCGTTTCGAGGCGGACGCGGCGGCGCGCCTCGCCAGACGCCTCGGCCAATAGACCTTTTCCAACGGGACGCCGAGTTGCCCGTAATCAATTTCCAGATCGGCAACGAGCACCACGGAATCTACCGTCTCGCCATAGGCGAAGGGCATACCATCGCGGGACCAGACACGCGGAACAACGATGTCTGAGAGGGTGTTTGAAAATTCGACTGAGGGCAGGCCAATTTTCAAACACCCTCTTAGGAGCGTCCACGTGGCGTGCACCGGTTTTTGAATTGGCTCTCCAGGGCGGCTCGACGAAGCTGATGGCATGTCCGGTGCCCCGCCCATCCGCCGCGCCTTCCTCTTCGGCGCAGGGCGCGGCATGCGCCTCCGTCCGCTGACCGAAAGCATCCCCAAGCCGCTCCTCCCCGCGCGCGGCCGCCCGCTCGTCGTCTTTGCGCTGGAGCATCTCGCCGAGTTTGGTGTCCGCGATGTCGTGATCAACACGCACCACGCCGCCGGCGAATGGGCGCGAACCTTTCCTGAAGGTCGCCACGGCCCGCTCACGCTCACGTTCCGCCACGAACCCGTCCTCCTCGACACCGGAGGCGGACTCAAGAACGTCGAGGACTTCTTCGCGGGCGGAGGGACCTTTCTGGCTTACAACGGCGACGTGTTCACGACTCTTCCCCTCGCGGCCGCCGTCGCTGCGCACCGGGCGGCGGGGAACACAGTGACGATGGTCCTGCGGAGCGGAGGCGAGCCAAGGCACGTGGCGCTTCATCCCAACGGCCGGGTGCGCGACCTCCGGGGCTTGCTCGGAACCGGCGCGGAAGGGAAATACGTGTTCACCGGGATTCACGTTCTCGAACCGACGGTCTTCCGTGAAATTCCCGACACCTCGCCGCGGCCGATCATCCCGGTCTATCTCGACATGATCCGTCGCGGCTTGCCGGTAGGGGGTGTGGTTCTCGACGAAGGCGAGTGGCGCGACCTGGGCACGATCGAAGACTATCGCCGTTTCGCCGCCGGAGACCTCATGTGAGGATTCTGGTCCGGCGCATCGTCCGCCCTTTTCAAGAAGAGGTTCGATCCGAATCCGGATCGGTTGGCTGCAGCCGACGCGTCTGGCTGCGCGCTGGAAATCCGATTTCTTGCTTCTTTTTTGGACTTGCCCCGGCGCGTTGCATGACGCATGCTCGCGTCGTTTCCAAGAGCGAGCGTAGCTCAGCCCGGTAGAGCTCCACCTTGCCAAGGTGGCCGTCGTGGGTTCAAATCCCATCGCTCGCTCCACTTCTCTCCTCTGAAAGAGTCTGTTTTGGGCTGTTTTGGACTTGTAGTTTGTGAACCGGCTTTGTGAATTGGTTCACAACCATGAAGAACGTCTACCACCGCAAAGGGGGCTACTGGTACTCCAAGATGACCGAGGGCAAGCGGATCTGGGTTAATTTGCAGACGGCGGACTACGCGGAAGCCATTAAGCGAGCCCTGGAGATTCAGGAGAATCCTCTGGTCAAGTCTCCCCATACGGCGATGGATGATGCCCATGAATTCGTGGGGCACAAGCTTCGCATGAACCAGTACAGTCGCGCCTCGGCAACCGCGAAGCTCTACACTTTGCGCCAGTTTTTCCAGTGGCTTCCGGAACGTACGAGTGCCGCTGCGGTGACCAGCAAACAGGTGGCGGAGTACTACGCCCATCTTCAACGAACATTGAGCGAATCGACCGCACAGGGCTACATGATGACCCTTCGGTCCTTTTTTCAGTGGGCGACCGAAGTGAAGCGATTGAGGGTGGACAACCCCGTGAAGAGCGTGAAGCTCGCGAAGTGGACTTCCAAAGGTCGACAGCAGTGGTGCCAGCGGAGCTTGAAGAACAAACTGATCGAGGCCGCACCCAACGACGATTTGCGCTTCATCCTCTTTTGCGGATTTGACGCGGGGCTGCGGCGAGGGGAGATCTCCGAATGTCGTCGAGACTGGTTCGACCTTAAGGCCGGTCTCCTGCATGTGCGCAAGGCCGAGGGACCGCCCCGTCTTGGGGAAGGGCAACGCCCGTTCCTTCCAAAGGACCGCGACGAACGTACCGTTCCTTTGACCGCCCCGTTTCGGAAATTCCTGCGCAGGTACCTGAAAGGAAGAAGCGAGTACGATTTCGCGTTGATGCCTGGGGTGTCGTACGGCAAAGCGAAATACCGCTACGATTTTCGGAAGCCGTTCGATGACTACCTGAAGACGAAAGCCTGTCAGTGGGTTACGCCCCACGTGATGCGCCACTCCTTCGCCAGCATTCTCGCCAGCGCGGGAGTCTCCATCTTCAAGGTGGCTCAGTGGCTGGGCGACGACGTGCGTGTCGTCCAACGCCACTACGCCAAGCTCGCCGCGGGTGACAGCGACATTCACGCTCTGACCTCCGCGGTTTCGGCAGGATAATCGCCGGCCTTCAGCCTCTTCCAGCACTGCTCCACGTCGGCCACGTCGAAAAGCCGGCAGGAATGGCGGTCCACGACGGGCTTGATCCAGCCCGCCCGCACCATCCGCTCGAACAATGAGGTGTTTCCGATCATGGCCCCGGCATCGTCGCTACGAATCCCGAGGGGCTTCACCAGCTCCGAGTACTTCATGGTCGCATCATGTGAAAGCTTCCCGGAAGAAGTTAGGACAACATTTGGTATCAAATGTTGGTCATTCCGGTCCTCTCTCTTCGTGATAATTCGCGAGGATGCCGAAACGTTCTCGACCGGCGATCCGAACATCAGGCGTCTCCTGTTCTGCTGATTCTCCCGGCAAAGCCTTTCTGATTCGGACGTTGCGGCGTCTGCCCGCGCGGGTACGGAGGCATCCGGATTGCCATCTCTTGGAAAAGCTCGGCGCATGGATGCTGGTACCGACCTGTCTCCGACCGGTCGGCCTCGACACTTTCGGCCTCCATGTCGTGGAAAGCCTGCGGCGTGGCAGGCCGCTGGATATTCAAACGAGGTTGGCCCTCCAACTTCTTGCGGCGCCACCTTCGCCAGAAGTGCGGGCGTTTGTTGCACAACACGAGAGGTTGACTCGCATGCATGGCGAGAGCGGTTTTGTTCGCGCCAACTACAAGTTTTCCGTCGTCCAAGAGGAACGGAGGAAAAGCGAGGAGTTGGCCTCGGAATGGAACCAGATCAAGGCCGCCTTCAACGTCGCGAAATACCGGGACACCAGCGGGATGATTCACGGGGAGTTCGTACAGGATCAGGAACCGAGCATCAATTCGCACCGGGAGGAGGATGGAAAACACGCCCGCTTTCGCATGGCCTTCCGGAACTTCTGCCACCGGTGGAACCTCCGCGGCATGCGGGACGACCTGCCGGTTCTCCTCGGTGTCGGCGTCCGCCTTACCCCCTTTGGCACCGTCATCTTCCTTCCCGCGTACTGGAGCATGGATCACCAACGTGACTTCTGGTGGTGCCGAATCAAGACCCTCCATCGCACGCGATCTCTGGCGAAGCAGGGTCCAAAACTCAGTCGGAACCAATGCGAACGCCGCAAGGAAGCCGCACGCGCGAAGCGACTCATGGCGCAGGCCATTGCGCTTGGGCTCAAGGGCAGTCGTCGCGATGACTGGGTAATGCGGAAGCTCAACTGGGACGTACGCACCGAACCCCGCGCCCTGTGGCGTTTGTTGAAGCAGGCCGCCTGAGGGGCACGCTTCCCGTGGTTGCGTCCGATCTGGAAGAGAAAGCGATCCACATCGTTGAGCTTCGCGCGGTAATGGGGCGTGGGGTTTCAGCTTCTTGACGTCGGAGGCGTGTAAATTGCCGGCGCGAAGCGTTCCACTGCTTGGTCGAAGGCGACCTGAACCTGGAATGAATCCAGCTCGTTGTAGCGAAGGATTTCCACAGGAGCGCCATCTCCGAAAAACTCCGATGCTCAGTTCATCGCCCAATCGGAGCGTCTCACCACAACGGCCGCGGGGAAGTTCACGTCCGTCAGGCGGGCGAACTTTAGAGAATCATCCCCGTCCCGCCTTTACAAGCGCCGCCATTCCCACTTCGGTGAGGCGGTATTTCTGCAGAGGGCTTCGCGGCTTGTCCGGAAGGGTGCGCTCCACCCAACCCTGCTCGATCAATGGTTGCAGGTACGATTTTAAGAAGTGCACCCGGTCTTTGAGGCCCACCGCACGCTGCAAGGTCTCGGCGCTTGCGGCGTGCTTGGCGGCATTGAGAACAACCTCCACTTGTGGGGTGACTTGTGGAGTGGCTTGTGGGGCAACTTGTGGGGCGGCGCTCCCCGCGACCATTTGCGCCTTGAAGGTGACGATGAGGAAGCCCGACCGCTCCTCGAAGGTCGGTGGGGCCGCCCCATGCCGCTGGCACATCGCGATCACCCGGTTCGTGCCACGGCCCCAGACCTCCACCGCCCCGGTGCGGTGGAAAGCGCCGGCGATGAGGGGATTGGTCGGCCTCGAATCGTGCCGACCCGAGAGCTGTTCGAGCGTGATGCCGGTCGGAAGGCGACCGTAGCTCCGAATCTCGATCCGGTCGTCGAAGACCACGAGGGCGACGTAGCCCGAGGGATGGGAGTAGTCGCGGTGCATCACGGCGTTGAGGAGAATTTCGCGGAGAGCATCCAGCGGGACCGGAAAACGATCCTCCCGGAACACCTTCCCCTCCGGAAAACGCGCCCCAAGCGGCATGGTTCGCTCGAAGAACGCCATGCCCTCGCGCACCATGGCGAAGGCGTGCATGTGCTCCTGTCGGTTGTCTACGATGTCGCCAGTGACCTCGGTTCCCCGGAAGCGCCCCATTTTGAGAAGGCACTGAGGATGGTTGGGCAGGAACTTCTTCCCGTAGAGCATATGGGCCGCCTGCGTGAGAACCCCTCCCACGCGCAGGCCCAGCCGGTCAAGAATCTCCCCCACATCCCGGCCGGTGTCCGGAGAAATCCGGTTTTGCTGAATGGCCAGCTCACGTGTGCGCAGGATTTCCCGGCGGTCCAGCTCCTTGAGCGCCAGCCCCTCGGCGGGAAGATTCTCCCATCGGCGTTTGGCGTGGCCGCGTTCCACGAGCAGACGCTCGTACTTGGCCTGCGGCATTCGCCGCGTCGTGCTTCCCACGCGCTCATAGGCGCGCCCTTCGTAGACGAAGGGACGAAGGTCATGGCCGCTCTCGACTGTCATCACGAGAACTTCACAGCCAGCCCAGATTTTGACGCGGTGGATGGATACATGGGCGGGCGGTTCGAAGCGGTCGGCAGCCTGCGCCAGATCCCGAAGCGTCTGGTCGGAAACCTCCTGCCCCTCGACCGCGCCATCCGGACGGACGCCGAAGAGCACCATGCCACCGGCTCCGTTCAGGAACGCGCAGAGCGTCTGCATGCCTTCCTTCAACTCACCGGTGGAGCGTTTGAACTCCAGATTCAGTCCCTCGCCTTGGGTGGCCAGTGCCGTGATCTGCTTCGCGTTGGCAGGAACCCCGATTGTTTTCATGAGGCTTCCCTTTCCGAGGGGCGGAGCCTTCGCTGATTCACACTGCGGAAGACGGAGGAATTCTGTGTCGTAGGGGTATCCATGTTCATCAGCGCAGCTGCAAGCGTGGCATCTTTGGTCCGCGGATGGAAGCGGAAGCGACCGGCCGGTGATCAGGAACCGGATTCTATGAAAATCGATTCGTGAAGAGGAAACGCCTTCACTTCTAGAGAAGTCGGCAGGTTGGCTTCCCCATCGAAGCGGGCTTTCACGAGACAGAAGCGCAGCCCACGTCCCGCGCTCTGCCCAACATTCACGCAGGTCGTGGATCCCAGCCGGTAGTGCCAGCGCTTCGTGCGAACCGGGGTTCGATGGTCATGGCCGAAGACCACAAGTTGAGGTGCGTGAAGTTCGATGGCATGTCGCCACTCGGCGTTGCCGCCGACCACGGAACCCTCGGCGCTCAGGGGCGTCCCCGTCGGAGGTTCGTGCATCAGCCAGAGCGCCCTGGCTGCGGGTCCGACGCGGTCCAGGAGTTTCGGTAGCCAATCGTCGGAATGCGGAGGCAGAGGCGGACGCCCTTCGAGAAAGGTCGTCTCCTCTCCCATGAGGCTGGGAAAACCCAGAACGTGAAGGCGTCCAATGCGGCAGGTCTCGCCATGGAGGGCCACCGTCTTTCGTCCCTCAGCGCGCCACGCTTCGGCGAAGGGACGCCAGTTGGGTCCTTCGTGGTTGCCGCGCACGAAGACCATCTCGGGGCATGGCAATCGAGCCAGAGCCCGGGCGCAAGACGCCGGGTCAAGAAGATCCGGAGGAACGGGGCCTTGAAACATGTCAAGGAAGTCACCCACGAGGGCGATGGCGTCCGGGCGATGATCCTCCACCGCCTTGGCAAGGTCCGCGTAGAGACCCCGTTGGGAGTGCAGGTCGGTGACCGTCAGGAGGGTGATCGCGCTCATTTTGTGACGGGCACAGCGTATCAAGTTTGCGCCTCCTTCTCGATCCCTTGATAATCTGCGGAGCGCTTTCCCGTGCTGGTTGGTGGGGCCTCACCCAGGTGGCCGGCTGCCCGTTGCATCAGTCTCGTGGATTGAGATCCGGTAAACGGTCTTGAACGCGTATCGCACCTACAATGTTTCGTGGCAGAATGCTGCGAAACTGGGAGGATTGCGGTAGACCACGGCCCCTTTCCGTACCGCAAAATCGCTCACAGGCGCCCCCAAAGCCTATTGACGGAAACGCCGCCGCACGCTACCCCTCAGCATACTGTAGCGAAAGGCTGGCCCCAAGGAATCCCATGAAGCGAAGACACGGTTTACTGGTCTGCGCGGTCGCTATGGTCGCGCTCGTGGTTCTGTTGACGTGGCGGCGGCAAGCCTCGCGGGAAACTTCCCCCATTCGGTACGCTTTCCTGCCGATCGCTTCCGATGCCAGTTTCTTTGTGGCGCTCGAACGCGGTTTCTTTGCGAAGGAAGGGCTCAATGTCCAAGCGACGAAGTGCGAGTCTAGCAATCAGGCTTTGGAAGCGCTTGTGGCGGGGCGGGTTGACGCAACAGCCGTGGTGGCGTTGGAAACAGCTTTGGCACTGGAGGCGAATACTCCGAACCAGTTCCGCGTGGTCGAGATGACGGCGGCGACTGCGGAGACCCGTGTGCATCGAATCGAGGTGAAGACCGATTCTCCCATCAAGACATTGGCCGATCTTCGCGGCAAGAAGGTTGGCACCTTCCCCGGCTCTCAGATGGTCGTTTTCCTCAAGCTGATCCTTGGCCGGTATTTCGACGCTGACAAAGAAGTCGAGATCATTCAACTCAAGCCGCCGCTTCAGCCGCAGGCGCTGGAGAGTGGGCAGGTGGACGCACTGTTTTGCCTCGAACCGACCGGCACACTCCTTGAGGAGAAAAAGCTGGCGCGAGCGATTTCGATAAACCCGCTCTACGAATACATCCAGAAACCCTTCCCCACTGCGGTTGGCGTCGTCTCCATTCGCATGGCGAACGAGAAACCTGATGTTGTGAGGCGAATCAACAACGCGCTGAGGGTCGCGCATCGCTTCATGCGAGAACATCCTTCCGAGGCATCTGCAGTTTTTCCGAAATACGCGCCGATCGAAGCCACGCTTGCTCCAAGAATCGCTGTCTATGACTACTGGGATTTGACGACCATTGATCGCGATTCCGTGCAACGGCTGGCCGATCTGTACGCAGCCAAGGGCATCGTGACAAAGCAAGTTTCGACGGCTTCGCTCTATGCAACGCTGCCCAAGTGACGCGTTGTCAAACTAATCGACTTGAGATGGCGATCCGCTTACACGACGTCACCAAGTCGTTTCCTGGTAACGACTCTGCTGGGGCCGTTGCGGTGGTCGATCATGTAGATCTCGACGCACCCGATGGCCGCATCGTCGCGCTGTTCGGCCCGAACGGCTGCGGCAAGACGACCATTCTGAACATTATCGCTCAGATCGAGCCACCGGACACCGGCAGCGTTTCTGTCATTGGTCCAGACAGCCGCCGACTCAAGGTGGGCTACGCCTTCCAGAATTTCCGCGACACGCTGCTCCCGTGGGAGAGCGCTTTCGACAATGTCAGCTTCGGTCTTCGCGCTCAAGGTATGACGCATGAGTCCGCCCGGCAACGGGTGGCTGCGTTCCTCGACCAGCACGGGTTGGACATCCCCCGCAAGAACTACCCGTACCAGCTCAGTATTGGACAACAGCAGACTGTCGCGCTGACTCGGACGCTGGTTCAGAACCCGTCAAACGTACTGCTTGATGAAGCGTTCTCGGCGCTCGACCACAAGGCGCGGTTTCGGATGCAAGACCTCGTTGTGTCACTGATTCGCGCCAGTGGCTCGACCATGATTGTCGTCTCGCACGACGTGGACGAATGCCTACTTCTGAGCCAGGAATTTATCCTCCTGAGCAAACGACCCGCTCGCATCATCAAGCGGTTTCCCGTTCCCTTCGAGTACCCGCGCAAACACGAATTGCTGGCCAGCACCGAGTTTGCCGCCTTGCGCCGAGAAGTCGTCGCGGAGTTTGTGAAGGAGGTGGGCGCATGAGATGGCGAGTCCTTATCGGCCCGGTGGTGCTTCTCGTGTTCTGGTGGGCAATCACCGCCGCCGGGTTGGTTCGCCCCATCTTCCTGCCGCCGCCGGGACAGGTCTTTTCCTCGCTGGCGGCGCTGTTTACCGACGGCCCGCTTTGGACCGATATGAGCGCAACGCTTTACCGCACCGGAGTTGCGTTCGTCGCGGCAGCGATAGTGGGACTGATTATCGGCGTGCCGCTGGGGATTTCCGGTAAGCTGTACGAATCGCTCGAAGTCGTATTCGATTTCTTCCGTTCGATGCCGTCGCCCGCGCTCGTACCGCTGGCGATGTTGTTGTTTGGGCTGGGTAACCTCTCCCGGATTTCCGTGGCGGCGTTCACCTGCTCGCTCGTCAACGCTATCCAGGTCGCTTACGCCGTCCGCCAGATTCCTCGTCACCGAGTCGTGGCCGGCAAATTGGCTGGGGCGAAAGGTTTATTTCTGCTGACCCGCATCCTTGTCCCTAGCGTTTTGCCGGGGGTCGTCGCCGGCTGGCGGATCACGTTGTCGCTGGCGCTCATCATCATCGTGGTCACGGAAATGTTTATCGGCACACGTAGTGGACTCGGCATGCGCATCTACGACTTTCACCTCATGTTCCGCTCGGCGGATATGTATGCCGCTATCCTCGTCGTCGGGATCATGGGCTACGTGTTGAACAAAGCGATCGAGATCGCCGAACGGCGGTTCGTCCACTGGGCCGGGAAATGAGCATATCGGTGTCACGCGAACGGGCTATGCGTTGGTTGCGTCAAAAACAGAGATCGCTGGCCGACTGGAGGCATACGCAGCTGCCTTGGAACGACTGTGCCTGGCGACGAATAATCGATCTATTGCTTGCGGGGCTGATTTGGTGTGGTTTGTCTTACGCGCGCAGCTTGGTTGGTGAAAATGCCTCGTCTGATGGAAATACTTATACACAATTCCCGACTTATATTCTCGATGCACTGGTCGCCCTCGCCGTGCCTGCAATGTGGAGGGCCACTCAAAGCTACCGTCGGGCCTTCGGTGTATTTGCAAGGACTGTCAACCGGTGGCAGTTCATCGCTCCATGCCTGCTCTTGCTAACCTTGGGAGCAGCATCAATCGCGTTGGCTCAGCCTGGTAGATGGACTGGTTCTATCGGTGTATTATTCCCTATTGGGATTTCAGCAATCACGGTGGCTGGGTTCGTGTTCACGATCACAAAACTCGACGACATCTTATCACGACTCCATTCTTACGACATTCTGTTGGAGCATCTTGGCCGAATGATAGATGCTGAAATGGAGAGAGCAAGGGTGGGCGCTGGGCAGATCGTGATTGTTGCCAATGCACCCGCATTCGGGAACATCTCCGCTCACGAAAAGTACCCTCTGATTTTGGAAAAGTTGGCTAGAGCATTCCACGCCGAAAACATGACAGTGCGGATCATTTGCAAGGACTGGAATTGGTTTGTCCCGGACGGCATGGATACCAACGACAAGAATGTTGCTTTTGAAATCAAAGGTGTGAACGAGCAACCGGTCGATCAAATCAAGAGTACTTGGTTGGGTGGCTTCTACTGGGCTTGGGAAAACACGCCTAGGTGGGATGCCCAGCGGCTGAAGAAGCCGTACTTCCAATCCATCTACCTTCTTAATGTGTTGGCAAACGCGCGTGTCAATCGGCTTCTCGGCATTACGAAGCAGGTGTGGACTTTTGGCGATGGCCATGCCCCGTTGCATATGGTTGCGACTACAGACCGCGCTCTTCTATTCCATGTTGTTGACTTCCCTTTTCGAGGAGCACAGCCGCCGTCAAGAATACAGGTCATTGGCAGTGAGACTGGCGACACGGCTGTTGTTCAACGATTGGTGTTGGCCTTTGCTCATCACGCCGACCAGTTGAGCGCACGAGCAGGGCAGCCGAAAATCAACGTAAGCTGAAACTGAAGTCAATACGGATGCGCGAAGCAAAGGCAAAGGCAGAACAATTGCCGCGCGACCTGAACCGTAATCCCGGCATCCTGACCATCGCCCATCGGGATGCGCATTTGGGGCGGGATGTGTGAGTAGGTGAGTGAGGCAGAAGCATGAGAACAAGCACCAAATATGCTAAGCATGGTTTTCGGTGGGCACTCGTATGCCCGGGATTGACCGGGAGTCTCACGAAGAAATCATCGCTCGATGATTTGGCAGGCGTTCTTCGTGAGCAGGGCTACTCGTCGTTGCGTCTTGACTACCGCCGCAGCCTCCACACTTCCGATGCCCGGACAGTGCGCACGATGAAGTCTATGCTGGAAGGCGTTAAGACCGGGATTTCTTTGGTCTCGTCGAAGGCCAAGCGCCAACCCAACGTAATAATCGGTCGTGGCTTGGGAGCGCGGTTGACATTGGAGGCGCTTCGAGGGCTTCCCGATGTGCCATTGGTCATGTGGACGCCAATCATGTGGCTGCGCACATCGCTGGAGATCCGTTACCGGCTGCACGAGATTCGCCGTGAGGGCTTCACGGTGTTCGACAACACGAAGGTTGGTGCGAGGTTCGTCGAGGCTCTCAGAGACCCAACAGATGCTGAAATCAAGAGTTGGATCGCTCCGAAGCGCCGACACGTAATTGTGTACGCCGAAGAAGACAAAGTTGTTCCCTTTCGGCTCGTCAAGGAAGTCGGAGAATTGATCAAGGCCGCTGGCGGAAAGGTCGAGATGGTCGCGGCACCAGGTGAGCATCCTCATCCCGACAAAGAAGTGTCACCACAGATTGCAAGAATTGTAGGCATCGTGAGCACTATAAGCTGATGGGTTCTGAAGGAGAACGACGCACATGGCATCCATCGGTACAGCCTATTACGGGGCGATTAATTCCGCCAGGACATCCCTCGACATCAAAGTGAAGAGTCCGTGGCCGGCACAGTGTTCCAGGCGCCCAAAGCTTCAGCAGTATTTCGAACCGGAGCACGTTCTTTTGCGTAAGGCGAAGGCGGGGGTAATATGCCGGTTGATTTGCCTGGAGCCAGAGTCCTACCGCGAATTCTGTCTCCAAGGCAGCGACAAGATGGCGAATAGCCCTTATTTCGCGAAAGCCCAGGCGATGATTGATGCCTTTGAACAATCTGGGGGAAGTGTCCGACGGATCTCCGGTGCCATCGCGCCCGAACTGAGTTTTGTCATTGTGGACGCCGCAAGGGCCGTCTTGTTCCTCGGGGCATGGGATAGGGCTGGCAGATTTCAGAGAGAGCCATTTCAGATTGAAGACCTCGCGCTCGTCGAGTTCCTGAAGACGGCCTTTGAGATCTGCTGGACCGCGAGATAAGGCAAGGAGTGTCGTGTGGACGGAATGACCACTGCCCGAGAACGCTTGGAGCGCGACCTGAATCGTGATCCCGGCATCCTGATCATCGCATATCCCTACGCGCGGACGTGGCGCGAGATTTCTCAAAAAGCGGTTCGTGAGAGTTGGACACACGTGCCGGCAGGTGAACGGGCGGCGTTATATCTCCACATACCGTTCTGCCATCGGAAGTGCATGTACTGCGATTTTCTCGCATACTACGGACGGCCTGGCTCGGAGATCGAGCGGTACTTAGAATTGCTGCGGCGCGAAATCCGGCAGGTGGGTGAAATGGCTGGGCATGTAATGGTGGAGTCCATGGAGTTCGGCGGTGGAACGCCGTCGTTGCTATCGCCGGAACAGGTGGCATCGGTGATGGATGCCTTGAGGGCGAATTTCCGGTTCACGCCTGACGCACAGTTCACGATGGAAGTGTTCCCCGATGCCAGTGTGACGAAAGAGTTGATGGCGGGGTGGCGGCAGACGGGGGTCAATCGGCTGAGTTTTGGCGTACAGTTCCTTGATGACGGCTTGAAACGGATGCTGCATCGGAGCGATACGAGCGCGGACATTCTGCGCATCCTGTGCGAGGCGCGGGAAGTGGGCTTCGACGATTACAATGTGGACCTGATGTGCGGGTTGCCGGAGCAAGGGGAGGAATCATGGCGACAGACGTACCGGGAGATTCTCAGAATGCGACCGGCACATGTTTGCGTGTTCCCCGTTTCGGTGCGGCATGAGGGCATCGGCTTGTACAAGCGGCGAACGACGTTGCCGCCACCGAGCCGGTCCCGGTTGATGTACGAAGAAGCGATGAAAGGACTATGCGAGGCCGGGTATGAGCGTACAACACGGCACAATTTCCGGCTCGGCACTCACGATTGCACGTATGAACGGATGATGGCGCAACTTTGCCCCGTGATCGGCTTGGGCGCGCACGCGGTCAGTCAATCGAAGGACTGCATCTACAAGAGCCATTCGCACTTGGGGAAATACGCAACGGCAGTGTCGAACAGCGATCTAGCAGTGATGACCGGGCATACATTCCCGGATGAAGAGAAACCCCACAATTTTGCTGTGCGGAAGGTCGAGAATTTGCGGTTGGACGGCAAAGATTTCGCGCGCCAATTCAAGAGGTCGCTACACGAAGTGTTCCCGGAAGAGATTGGTTTGCTGGAGGAGTGTGGCTTGGCGCAGATGAGCAACGGCGATTTGGTGCTGACGGAGGATGGGGTGTACTACACGGCAGCGGTGAAACGGACATTCTTCCATCCGAGCGCGTGGGAGAGATTCGAGGCAATGCGCCCCAAAGAGTTTAAGGTGGAACGCGGGGCGCTCGATCCCATCGAGAACCTGGCCAGTTTGCTGGTATGAGTGTGGTCAATGACGCGCTGCCGCCCGACGCGCTACCCGATGAACGGCATCTGCCCAACCGGGTCGTTCGCCATGCCTTGGGGTATCCGGAACGGCTGAACGTCTGTGAGGCGTTGCTGGACGCTAATCTCCGTGCCGGTCGTGCCGGTCGGCCTGTGGTTCATTACAGCGGAAAGACGCGGACGTATGGTGTTCTTGCTAACCGTGTCAATCGTCTGGCCAACGCGCTCTCCGCGAATGGCCTCAAGCCCGGCGACCGAATCTTGATCCATCTGCCAAATACTCCGGAATTCATCGAATCTTGGCTTGCTTCATTGCGGATTGGCGCCGTCGTCGTGGCCCCGGTACCTCTTCTGAAGAGACGGGAACTCAAGTACATCGTGGCCGAAACCGAGCCGTCGTTCGTGGTCACCACTGCTCAAATGCTCCACCTTTTCGACGGCTTCCCCACCGACAAACTCCACAGGCTCACGGTGGGATTGCCCGCGAGTTACGCCCTTGGCTTCGAATCTTTCCTGGAGCTGGGGTCTGGCGAACGTGCGGCGGTAGCGACGACCACGGAAGACGTTGCGCTTATCGCATATACCTCCGGCTCAACCGGCCATCCTAAAGGCACTGTCCACACGCACGGAGACGTGCTCGCGATTGCCGATTCGTATGCCCGAGAAGTGCTCTCGCCGAACCAAGACGATGTGTTCGGCAGCCACGCGTTCCTTGGCTTCACCTATGGGCTGGGTGCATCGTTGGTCTTTCCGCTACGTTTTGGGGCGTCCGTAGCGCTGGATTCGGCGGGATTCGATCCTGAACGATGCCTCGACGCGATCAGCCGCATGGGAATCACCCGGTTGTTCACGACGCCGACGGCATGCCGGCTTCTCCTGAACTCGAATGCAGGCACCAAGCGATCGGTTTGGAGACATGTCCGGTCGGTGGTGAGTGCGGGGCAGCATCTGCCCAAGAGCACCTTCGAGGACTGGCAGGAGGCCACCGGCTTGGACATTCTGGATGGTTGTGGTTCGACGGAGATGCTGCACATCTGGATTTCACAACGTTCCGGTGAGGCGGAAGGAGGCTGCACTGGCCGTCCCGTGGATCTGTATGAAGCGCGTCTTTTGGACGCCAATCTGCGCGAAATTCGAGATCGGGAAGCGGAAGGCAGCATCGCTCTCCGCGGACCTACCGGCTGTCGCTATTGGAAACAGCCGAAGCTCCAGGCGGAGACGGTGCTCGATGGCTGGACGTTGTCCGGAGATCGTTTCCGCCGCGATGGTGCCGGCCGGTACTGGCACGTTGGGCGAACGGATGATTTGATCAACAGTGGGGGGTACAAGATTGCCCCTGCTGAAGTTGAAGACGCACTATGTCGACACCCGGCGGTGCTTGAGGCCTGCGTGGTGAAGACCGCCGATTCCGTCCGTGGTGAGATCGTCGCGGCATTTGTTCGTTTGAGATCTCCTTGGACAGCGAATGATCAGCTCCGGTCGAACATTCTAGCCTGCGTGCGACGGGAGATCGCCGAGTACAAGTGTCCGCAGAGGCTCCAGTTCATCTCGGAATTTCCGCTCACTTCCACCGGGAAAGTGCAACGTCAGGCCATGAAACCCCCGTGCTTCGACCAACTTCAATCGGAGATGTCATCCTCCAGCCAAAGGAGCGTCACCGTACGGTCGTAGTAGTCCAAGTAGACGCTGTCCTCCTTGAGGTCCTTGTTGGAGTTTTGGTCAAAGCCTTCCAACCAAGCATACGCGGGGGTGACTACCATGCGTCCGCTATCAGGGCGAATCCTCGCCAATCGTTCGCCGGCGGCAGAGTCCTTGCTCACGCGCCCTGTGCGTATTCTCGGCAAGAAGTCCTTCGTTCGTTGCGACCACTCGATATCCCAGCCATGGCTCACCACAAGCGCCACGACTTCATTGGTGCAGCGAATATATTGTATTGCCGTGGAGAGACGGCTCGTCCGAAATTCTGAGGCTACGGCCTCAATTAAGGCAATCGACGGCTCGTGTCCTGTGAACCTCGGGAGCACCATTTCTGTTGGAAGAAGTAACTCCGCAGCGAAGGTATTCGCCTCAGCTTCTTCACCGCGGTCATTCCAGATCGCTAGGGTCTTGGGGGAGTCGGTGTGGTTGATGACTCCTTTGCTGTGCAGGCTGCGGTGTCCGATCTCATGAGCGACGGTGAAACGCCGCCGCGGCAACGCCATGCCGGCACGAACGCGAATCACCCCCGTCTGTTTGCCATTGGCGAGCAGACGCCCTTCGGCACTCTCCAGACCTCCCTCTTCGATCAATAGGCCACCGGCTTCAAACGCCAACGCGTCAACATCGATGTCAGAGGGCTTCTGAACAAAGGTGCGAGCCAGAAGAGCGCGAGCCGCTCTCCGGCATTCCTCCCGCCGAGCCTCCCACAGCGCGGGGGTAGCCAAGTGTGACAGCGCCCTCACTGCTCCATTGTGGATTCGATGTCCTCGATCAATGTGCGGAGATCTTCATCGGAAAGTCCGGCCGTGTCTTGGTTCCTGCACCGTGCCATCGCAGCTTGGCCATATTGTCCAGAAGCTGCGGCCCGGATCAACTCCAGTAGCTTCTCTCGGCCGAGGCCCACCAAATTTCCGAATACTTTGCCTTTGGCCTGTGCACGAGTGGAACGGGCATGCTGAGCCTCTGCCGTCAAGTGCTCGCGGTAGGCCTCGCCTGCAACAGCCTTCACACGGGCTACCAGTCCCTTGACATCGATCCCTTCCGCCTCCAAGCGCTTGCGGACCTCTGCCGGAGCCTCTTCCGTTTCATCGAAGAGAAGCGTGTCCAGATGTTTCATGGTCGCGAGATGAGGGTTGATCATATGCAGTTCTCCTAGTTCTTGTTGATGTGTTCCAAAGCCTGGCGATAGACGGTTCGCAGTTGATGGCGCAACTGATGAATGGCGGCGGCATCCTTTCCGAGAATGTTCCTCTGCTGCTCGACCGTGGTCGCCCCCAGTTCATACGCCGCGAGCAGATCCTGCAGGTCCTTGCTTCCCTGGACCGTGGGATTCTGTCGCGCCGCCTGCACCACCGCCTTGGCAAAATCGGCGGATTCAGCAGCTTCGGCGGGCGTCGGGTCGTTCGAGGCGACGTCGACAACCGAGGTCTCTGAAGCTTCCCCAGAGGAACGCAGCTCATTCTTGGCGGAGGCTTTCGTATGCAACGCCCACAAGAGGCTTCGGACAGAACCCTTTAACTGGATCATCAGGTCCTTTTGCGGATCGAAGGTTCGTTCGCCCCGCATGTACTTCACGTACACCTCGGTCACGATATCTTCGGGAGTCTTTCCCAGAGGTAGGGTTTTGCCATCATGCCACCTGAAATGACGCGCAGCCAGCTTTCGGGCGTGGTCCCACAGCACGGGAATCAGGTCGTCCGCATGTTCCATCAGATGTCGCAAGTGTTCGTCGGGCATGAATGTGCTCCTTTGAAATAGCTGCCAGTTCGTAGCGATCTTTGGAAAAAAACTCCTCTTCCGAGGGTTTTGGCATCTCGGTCGGTCGGTTTCTCGCCAAGACCTTCCTTCCTTGTCAGCTATACCATTAAAGGGCACTTCTGCCCAAGCTGAAACTGCGACATCTCATGAACCCTTCAAACAACCAAAGCCGGCTCTCCGCGTGCGAGGGCGCAACTTCCACTGAACCCGCCGCGACCACGCCCCAACCGAAATGGGTTGCCGTCATCGACGACACGGTAATCGCCGCTCCCCAGCGACAGGTGCGCGCGGACGTTCTCAAGACACAAGGGAAAGTTTGTCCTGGAAACGTTTTGGTCCGTGACCGCAACTCGGACCGAGATGAAATCATCCCGGACGAGGTGGTCGTGGATCTCGGCGAAGGCAACGTTTTCTACGCGCTCCCTCGCTGCGAAGCGGATTGGAAGTCCTCCCGCGAAAGTCCGGCCAAGCTCGCTTATGTGATTGATGACCGACCTGAAACCACGACCAACGCTGACCAGACGGGCAAGACGCTGCGAGAATGGTTCAGCCTGCCCCTCACCACAGGCCTCTTTCGGGATTACGAGTCCCCCGAAGACCGCGCCGTTGGCCTTGCGGATCCCGCCGCTTTCACCGCTGGCCCTGTGTTCTACACGAGGCACAGGCATTCCCATCTGAAAATCATTGTGAACAAGAAAACGTTCACCGAGGCCGATGGAGTCAAAGAGATCATGACTGGCCGTGAAATCGCGGCGCTGGTGGCCGAGAATCCCGACAGAACCGAAGTTTTCAGACTCGGCAAAGAGCCGCCAGAGAAGATCCTCCTTGACCAACAGGTGAGCACCAAAGGGTGCCCGGAATTCCGCGTCATTCGCCTGGATGTCAAGGGTGGGTTTGAACCCGCACGGATCGAACGTGAGCTCGCGCAGATGAGGGAGAACGGACTCGCGGCGGAGTTCCACCCGGGTCCGCCTGCGGTTGTCATCTACCGAAGGATCCCAGCGCGACCGGGCTACCCTCATCTGCAAGAGACGGACGTGCTCGTGCAAGTCCCCTCGGGCTACCCCGGACAACCCCTTGATGGCGCATGGCTTCCCGACAAGTCTCCTTTGCTTGGTCGGGTGGTGGGTTCACCCCAAGGCTCTCCCAAGGAAATCGCGGGGCTTCGTTGGCATCTGGTCAGCTATCACCCGCACAACGGCGGTGGCGCACCTCCTTGGAACAAGGACAGGCACGGTTTCCACACTTACGTGGATGAAATCATGGTCTGGGTCTATCGCGCGAAAGAATGAGCCGTTGGCATGATGGCCGCATCGACAGCCACCACGCCTAACCTCTTTTGATGAGATCCATGCTACTGCGTCTTGGTTCCCAATCGCAGCATTGTGTAGTTCGGATGACAGCGTCCGTCCGGCAGCAGTTGGAAAGCCTGATTTTTCAGCGGCACCCAGGCAGGGAATGGGGAACTTTCTTCAGGTTTGGATTTCGAAGAACACGATGGGGCTTGGCGATCAGCTTCGTCGACCTGTTGCCGCCGGGCCCCGGGGATCTGGACCGGCGCAGCTCGATTGTCGAATTTCGCTCAGAGTATATTCTGCGTGCGCAATTGGTCGCCGAGAAGGATTCGCTGGGGATTGGCGTCGTGCACTCTCACCCGCGAGGTTGCGGGGTTGGTCCGAGTTCGCTGGACGATGACATGGACGCCTATTTTGCCGAGGAATTCCCCGCATACACGACCGGAGCACCCTACGTCAGCCTCATCTTTTCATGTGACGTGAATCGCGAAGTGTATTTTTCAGGGCGGGCATTTGACCGCGGCACCTTGTTAAAAGTTCGAGAGATCCTGACTGTGGGACAACCGCTCCGTAGAGAATCGTCTGCGTCGACACGCACTACCGCGGAGACACGAGAGCATTCGGCGCACCGTGTCCTCCGAAACTTGGAAGGACTGAACGCGCGACTTCAATCTCTGGTGGGCGCAACAGGTGCAGCCAGACTTTCCTCCGCCAAGGTGGCGATCGTTGGATGCAGTGGGACCGGGTCGCCCATGGCTCATACCTTGGTCAGAGCCGGGATTCGTACTTTTGTACTCATCGACCCGCAGCGTCTGGCTCCCTCGAATCTGGAACGTCTTCACGGAAGCAATGCGCTGGATTTGGAAAAGCAGCCGCCTCCATACAAAGTGGCTATTGTCGGGCGGCTCATCCGTGAAATCGCACCGGATGCCGAAGTGACTCGAATTGTGGGAAACATCCTCGATGAGGAGGTCCTCGACGAATTGCTCACCTGCGACCTTGTCTTGGGATGTACCGACACCCAACACAGCAGGGTGTTCCTCGGTGATTTAGCGAGTCATTACCTCTTGCCATCTATGGATGTCGGTGTGCGTATGCGCGCCAAGGCGGGCGTTCTCACGGAACAAGTCGCGGAAATTGCCGCGTATGAACCTGGATACCCTTGCCCCCATTGCCAGGGACGCATTGACCAAGCTGCGCTGACCGAGGAGCTGATCGATGACGCTGAGCGCATCCGGCGTCGCCACGCCGCCGCGGAAGCGGAGGCCAGGGGAGAGGATGGGCGACAGTACTGGGGCGGGCCGGCACCGCAAGAGATGACGGTTGGCTATCAGACAGCCGCCGTGGCCAATCTTGCTGCAGGATACGCGATTGGCTGGCTTACTGGGGCCAGCAGGATCCCTCATCGGCGTTTTCAGTTCGATCCGGGAATGCCATGTCTTGGGGTCACCCCTGCGGACGGACAACATCAGTCCAGCTGCACTTGTCTTTCGACTTTGGGAAGATCGGATGAGGCGAGAGCCGACCGTGGGGTCAGTCGCCCCAACCACTGGTTGCCATGCATCTTCGTCCCTGAAGATGTCGTCAATGTATGGTCTCGCGCGCGTTTCTGGCTCCGGAAAGCCAGCGTCTCCTGCAGGAAGATTCCCGTCCCCTGGCGACGATGTGTTCGAAAAGCAAATCAGGTGGGCCGCAAGGTCACCAGTACCCTTCGCCGGTGATGCGGGTGGCGGGGTTCTGGGTGGCGTTGGAGGGGACCTGGATGAGGATGGAGGCGCGGGTCCAGTCCTTCTCGGGGAAGAGGTCCAAGTACTGCACGACGGCGCTGCCCTTCTCCTTCCTTTCCTTCCACGGGACCTCCTGCCATTTGGTGTAGTCCCCATAGGCGAAGCTGAGCCGCCGGCGTGCCGTCTTCGCGTACCTGCCGTGCACGTACTCGCCGCGGACGTCAATGGTCTGGATGGAGAGGGATTTCGCGTAGTCCGGATGGAGCCAGGTGTCGATGCGCATCTTGGTTCCGGGAGGCTGGCGACCCAAAACGCCTCCGAGCTCCACCAGGGGGATGACCTCCTGGCTGAACTGGCCGTCGGGGGTGAGCTTGACGAGGCGGACGGCCCCCTTCGTAAACGGTTCGTCCCCTTCCAATCGGTGCGTCCAGAAAACGGTTTTGTAGCCCGGGCACTCCGGTCTCTGTCTCGCGATGGCCTCGCGTTCGTCCAGCAATTCGCTCTGTGGGGAATCCCATGTCTCCATCCACACCCTCGGCTGGCTGCTTGCGCCTCG
>JADZFN010000068.1 GCA_020849895.1 Verrucomicrobiia bacterium
CTCTCCAGATCATCCAATCCCTCAACCCAAAGCTCTCTCCTGCCATCGCCTCATGGCTCTCCCTTGACCTCAATGCGCTCCTTCGCAACCCTCCACAGGGGGGTCACGATCTACCTGCCGGTCCCTGAAACAGAATGAGGGTCGCACCTCCACGAGCCGCCCGTCCGCTCCTTTTTCACAGTTCCCCAACGGCGACCGACTCATCCGTCACGCGATCCTCAGGTCTTGAGGTCCGGCAGGCGCATCGCAACCTCTTCAGGGAAATGGATGGGGAAGAACCCAGGGAATGCGGAGAAGCCCAGAATCAGGGCCGCCGCGCCAAAAGGCGCGCGCCGCGCCACAAGCCGTAGGCCGCAAAGAGGAGCACGCCGCCGGCGGAAATCTTAAAGGGAAGCATCGAGGGACGATACTCCATCCGCACCGAATGTTTCCCGGCGGGCAATTCCACCCCGCGCATCAGGAAGTTCGCCTTGAGGATCCGCGCCGGCGCGCCGTCCACCCACGCCTTCCAGTCGGGGTCCCACTTGTCTCCGAACACCAGCACCGCCGGCTTCGCCGCCTCGGTTTCCACCTCGATCCGTTCGTCTTCGTAGTGTGTCATCCGCACGACGCCGGCCGCGTTCGGCGCTGCAGGAGGGCGGGCATCCTGCCCGCCAGTCAGATTCGGCGGCCTGGAAGGCCGCCCTACCGCCTCGTCTTGGAGCTTCGGGCTTACAGTTCGCCGCTCCGCGCTCGCCTCCTGTCTCGCGTCTCGCAACTCGCGCACCGGCACTGTCTGCGGCGCTTCTTCCAACACGACCGTCTGCCTCAAATCCGTAAGCGGATGGAGCGTGGCCGCCAAGGCTTCTTCTTCGTTGGACGCCACGCACGCCGCGGACGTCAGCCAGGCGCGCGGCAGGCCGTTCTCGCGACGATAGACGTTGATCCCGTTCCACTGCGCCACGAGAACGAAAGACGCGTTGGGATCTGCGAAGGCCCCCGGGCTCAGCACGTACTTCACGTTGAAGAAATCGTAGTAGCGGTCCGAGCGCACGTAATGCTGCTCGAAATAACGGAAGAGCGCGCCGTAATCGTTCGGGATGCGCGAGGCCGCAGGTGGGTCCACCACGGGAATGCGGTGATACGGGAGGATATTCGAAACGAGGTTGTTGAGAATCGGGTTCTGTTGCACGCCGAGCGCTTTCACCCGGAAAAGGTCCTGATCCTGGCGAAGGAAATTCGCCAACGGGTTTTCCTCGAGGACCTGTCGCCAAGGATAGAAGACGATGTACCGCTTGGCGTTTGATCCAAGGTCGGCGACGAGCACGAACAGGAGCGCGAGCCATGGAAGCCACGACCGAAACGCGACGCTCAGATTCCCTCTCCGCTTGCCGCTCGCCGCTTCCTGCCCACCGATCTCTCGAGCTCCCGTCCGGATCACCCACCCGACCGCGCCGGCGGAGAGCGCCAAAAAGAAGCCCGTTCGCGTCAGGGCGAACAGCATGTCGCGCGCACGTTCGGCAAACAACGGCCCTTGCGGGGACGTCATGGCGGCCGCGCCGTAGAAGACCTCCGCGACGCCACGGGCGTTCTGGAGCAGTAGCCCGGATGCCGCGAACAGGACCGCGCCCGCTCCTATCCCGATCGCCAACCCCCGCTTCCAGAGGCCCCAAGGCGGGCCGTCCAAGGTTTGGAGTTCGACGTTCGACGCCCTCTGCGGAGAACGAACTCTCGACGCCTCTCCACTCGTCGAACGTCGAGCATCGAGCGTCGAACGCAACTGGCTCAGAAGCCAATTCACCCCGTAGGCCGCCAAGACGCACGTCGCCAGCGCCACGAAATAGGTCCAGCGGTGCGGATTCCGCTGCGCCTTCATCGTGGGGAGCTGGTAGAGCAGCCAGAAAAGTCCTCCTTCGCGCCCGAAACTGATCAGGAGCGAACCGAGCGCCATGAAAACGAAAAGACGCGCCTGCCAAATCCGCCAGCAGACCATCCCGCCGAGGATGGCGAACCCGAGCGGGAGGATCCCTAGGTAATCGTCCGAGAGACGAAGCGGCGTCGGGCTGCCGACGCGTCCCCAATAGGCGAACGGCGCGCCGAAGAACTGGATCGTGGTGAAGAAGCTCAACACCTCCTCCGGGGGAAAGAAATACTGGGTCGCAAAAAGCCAATTCTGCGGCGTGTCCGCCTCGCCGACCACCGGGGTGTTCACCACCAGGTATTGCCAGTAGTGGTGGGTGGCGCAGAGGCCGAGGACCAGGGCGCACACCGCCATCGCCGCCAACCCCGCCCCGTTTTTCGCGGCCATGCGCACGTTGAGTTCTCCCGCGCGGTGCTGCTCCCAGAGCTCGAGCGCCAACCAGACCACGTACCAGAGGCCGAGGTAGTAGAGGATCTGGACCTCGCCCCCGAGCAGGCCGAGGCCGAAGAACGCCCCCGAAATCACGTAGTTCCGGAACTTTCCGCCCCGGAGCCCGCGCAGGAAGAACGTCATGGACCAGGGGATCCACGCGTAGGTGATGAGCTTGTTGAGGTGGCCGGCGTAGACCAGCGTCACCACGTTGTTGGTCAACGTGTACGCCAGCCCGCCGATCGCGGCGGCCGCCGGCACCAGCCGGAACGAGCGGAGGAGGACGTACATCCCGAGGCCTCCCAACAGGAGGTTCCACCAGACCAGCACCGCGGGGGACCAGGGGAAGGAGAACGCGGCGTGGAAGAGCAGGTTCGGGTCCGGCGGGATCGTCCAGTAGCGGCAACCGAGCCACGGCTCCACGAACCAGACATCCACAAATCCGCCCCGGAGGCTCTCGTGCAACCGGCGAAACTGCAACGCCGGTGCATCCATCATGATGAAGGCGATGTTGCCGCCCCGGAAGAGCGTCACCCCCAACAAGCCTGCCCCCACCACCAGGGCCGCCAGAAACCACGGCGAACGGCGAAATGCAAAATCGGGCTTGGGTGCGGGGGGCACGGCGAGCGGGACGCTAGCATTGAAGGGCGGCGGTCGCAATGGCTTTGGCGCCGCCGGAAGCCTCTCCGGTCGCGCCAACGAGGCCTCAGAGGATGTTCCAGTACTTGGAACACCTCAGGCAATAAGGATGCGGTTGCCCGCGACCCAGGGACCTGCGGAAAGCGACGGCTTTTTCGCCATTCCAAATTTCCGCCAGCGGGGTGGTGATCGCATTCCCGAACGAAAGCTCCCGGACGATGGTTTGATAATCCCCGAACTGGGGAATCACGCAGCAGGGCAGGACCTCGCCGAGGGCGGTGATGTAGGGATACACCCACGGGTAGTAACAGCAGTTCCTGGCCCTCTCCATCGACGGGAAGTGGCAGGTGATCGAGACCGCCTGCGCCCGTTCCGACACCTGACAAAACAACGCCGCCAGCCGCGCCGCAAACGCGGGGCTGTAGGGCTCCCCGAAGTGCTGCTTCATGTCGTGCGGGTTCTGGAAGGAGATTTCCGGGATCTCGTGCGCCTTCGCCAGGTCGAGGATCGACCGGATGTGCGCCGGGTCGTTCACGTTTTCCGGCGTGAGCAGGACGTTGAACGACACGGAAAAACAGGGCGCGCGGGACCGACGGGCCTGCCGGAGCACCTCGAGCGCGGCCTTGAACTTCTCGAGGCTCCCGCCGAGCCGCCGCGCGGCATAGGCCTCCTCCAGCCCGCTCTCAATGGAAAGGCCGAGCGTGACGAGACCCGCGGCGGCAAGGGTTTCCGTCTTCCCGGCGTTGAAAAGGAGGCCGTTGCTGATCATTGCCGTCCGGATACCGCGGCGGGATGCGTGCTCGACAAAATGCGCGAGGTCGGGATTCAACAGGCTTTCACCCAACCCCGTGAGGTTGATCGCGCGGAGATCGGGCAGTTGGTCGAGCACTGCGTGGAAGGTTTCCCTGCTCAACAACGAGCGACGGGCTTCGGTGTCGTTCCGGGAATAGGAACACATCGGGCAGTGCAGGTTGCAGATGTTCGAGACCTCGAACTGAATCTCGTTGGGCAGGCAAACCCCCTCCGGCTCCTTTCGGAGCGCCTGCCCGTAAAGGCGAAACATCTTCACCGTGGAACGCAAATCCCCCGCGCGCACCGTATCGAGCACGCGGGTGCCGCCGCGTTTCAGGTATTTCAAAATCGCCATGGGAGGGCACCCCAAGCTAGGCGAGCGGCCGGGGGTGTCAAGCCGTCTGAGTGTAGGAGGCGGGCTCACGCCGAACGCGAGCCTGGGTGGCCGCACCTCCCCGGCCGTTTCGATCCCCTTCAACCTGTTGTGGCCGCACGCGAGGAACGCTTCGCGGCGCGCCGCGAAGCCTCCAGCCATCCTGCCGGAGTGCAGACATGCACCTCCAAACCTCGAAAACTCCTGTCAAAAGCGTGGACGC
>JADZFN010000069.1 GCA_020849895.1 Verrucomicrobiia bacterium
CGGTTCGGGACCGGAGATCAACGGCCCGGTGCAGGACTTGGATCGGCATGTGGTCCTGCGGACGTCCCGGTCGGGCGCGCCGATCACGGAAATTGACGCGGAAACGGTTTATGCGGCGTGTCGGCCGTTCCTGCGCCAGGCGTCCGGACCGTCGAGAGAAGCGCCGAAGGCCGCGAACGGCAGGGCGTGAATCGAACAGCCGCGATGCCATGAAGATCTGTTTGTTCAATGTCACCTCGACGATCGCGCGGATCGGTTCGGCGGAAATCGGCGGACTCGAAGCCCACACGTTTCGTCTGGCGAACGCGCTGGCGCGGCGCGGGCATGAGGCGATTCTTTTCGGCGGGATGCCGCCTGGGGAAGGAGAGGCGCCGGTGTCAACGGCGCGAGTGCGGCGGTTCCTCTGCATCGAGACGTCGCGCGTGCCGGATCTCGGAACGCGCTTCCGCAGGCTCGCGCAACGGCTCCACTTCGCCTGGGGCTGCCGCCGGGAATTTCTTGCGGAACGATTCGACGCCTGCCTGGTCTTTAAGACCTATGATTTTCCGTCGGTTTGGGAGTGGCGGAGGCGCGGATGGCGCGGGCGCGCCGTGGCGCGATTGAGCGGGGAAGAATTTTTTGCGACGGACCGTTTTTTCGCGAGAGCGGTGGACGCGATCTACGCGGTGAGCGCCCGTTTGGCGAATGCGGCAGCCCGTCGCTACGGGCGGGTGTGCCCGGTGATTCCGAACTTTGTGGAGGCGTCGCCTTTTGCGGCGCCGGAGGATCCTCCGGTGATTCTCGCGGCCGGACGGCTCGTGGGCTGGAAGGGATTCGACGTCCTGTTGCGGGCGTTCGCGCGGATCGAGGGGGCGCGGTTGGTGATCGCGGGCGACGGCCCCGAGCGTGGGCGGTTGGAGGCGCTGGCGCGCAATCTCGGCCTCGCCGGCCGAGTGGAGTTCACGGAGGCGATCCCGTCGGGAGAGCTTGCGCGCCGGCGCGCGGTGGCGCGCGTGGCGGTGCAGCCGAGCGCGGGCTACGATTCATGTCCGAACGCGGCGCTTGAAGCGCTCGGCGCGGGGCTTTCGCTGACGGCTTCGACGTCAGTGGACGTGCCTGCCTGCTTCGACGAGGTGGAAGCGGTCCGCCGTTTTCGCGCGGGAGATGCGGAGGGGCTGGCGATGGCGCTGCGGGAGCTGCTGGACGAGCCGCTTGCAGCGTGGCGGATGCGGGGCGCGCGCGCACGCGCCTTGACGGAAGACGGATTTTCGGAGGAGCGGTTGGTGTCGAGGTTGGAAGAGCTGCTGAAGGGAGAGGCGCGAGGAGGAAGCTTGGCGGATGCAGGGCGGAGAGATAGAGTGGCGCCTCCGTGAAGATTTTCTATCCTTATCCCGAGGAGTTCACGCTCAACAAGGCGCGGGAGATCCAGACAATCCACACGTGCCACGCGCTGGCGCGGCAGGGGTGCGAGGTGGTGCTGGGAGCGGCGCGGCGGCCGGGGCTGAACGAACACGCGATCCTGGACTACTTCCGCCTGGCGCCGCATCCGAACCTGAAGTTCGTTTTTCTACCGCGCTATCTCCACTTCACGTGGGATGTGGTGATCTCGTTTCAGACGCTGTTCTTGCATCGCCTGCGCGAATATGTGCGGGATGCGCAGAGAGAAAACCGGATCGATCTGATCTACACGCGACATTTGAAAGTTGCGGAATTCTGTCTGAAGTCGCGGTTCAGATTGCCGCTGGTGTTCGAGTCGCACGAGGTCTTTTCCCTGGGACAGGTGGATTCCCCGCTGAAGTTTCGACGGCTCTTCGATCAGGAGCAATTCGTCTACTCGCGCGTGAACGGCTTGGTGACGATCTCCGACCACCTCAAGGACTACCTCCGCCAGCATTTTCCCCTGCGCGCACCGGTCCTGCGGGCTTCGGACGGCGTGGCCCTCGATCTGTTCAGCGCGCCAGAAAATACGCAAGCGGATCCGAATTTGATCATCTACACGGGGTCGCTCTACGGATGGAAGGGGGTAGACACGGTGATCAAGGCGATGCGCTATCTACCGGAGAAGCGGTTGCTCATCCTGGGCGGAACGCCGCGCGAGATCGCGAAGAAGCAGCGTCTCGCCGCGAGTTGGAAAGTGTCGGACCGTTGCGTCTTTCGAGGCTATGTCTCGCGCGCGGAGTTGATTCGCACGCTGAGGCAGGCGGCGATCGGAGTGCTTCCGAACCATCGCGAGGAAATCAGCGAGCGGTTCACCTCTCCGCTGAAGCTGTTCGAGTATATGGCGGCGGGGAAGATCATCGTGGCGAGTGATCTGCCTTCGATCCGGGAAATTCTCGATGAAGAGGTGGCGTGGCTTTGTCCGCCGGCGTCGCCCAAGAGCCTGGCGGAAGCGATACGCGCGACGGATCGCGACCCGGAAGCCGTAAAGCGGAAGACGGAGGCGGCCCGGGCGCGAGTCCACGACTTTTCATGGGACCGCCGGGCTCGGACGGTCTTGTCGTTCCTCGAAGGGATCGTCTGCGACTACGCGGCCGCTTCGACGCCGCAAGCGCGCGCGGCCTAGTCGCGCAAACGCGGGGCGAGGCGGGGGTTCAGGTGGTCCGGATTGATTTCGGATGCCGCCTGCTTCGCGGCTTCCGCGGCTTCAAGGGCTTTTTCCTTGTCGGCGGAGTTCTCCGTTTCCGATCTTCTTGGCGCGGAAGGAAGCGAGGGGACGGACGGAGCCGGAGGCGGAGAAACGATCGCCGTTTGCGCGCTCTTGGGAGGGAGGGAGGAGGCCAAGACCCCCTCGGCGTCGCCGTCCGTGCGTGGAGCGGTTTCTCGCGGCATCGGCGCGGTTTCGAAAACGGTCGGCTTTGTCGAGGCGGACCCCGGCGAGAGCTGAATGCCGGCCGGAGGCGGGCTGGGGACCCCGGGGGCGTTGTTTTCGAACGCCTTGAACTGGTCGTGCGGTTTGGCGTTGCCCCAGAACGATTTGCGATAGCCGAAGCGGTCGTTTTCGTCGGTTTCTCTGAGTTGGGAATATTGATCTTCCAGGCCGGTGGATCCGTCGGAGGCGACCACGGTGGGCGTGATGAAAATGAGAAGGTTTCGCTTGGTCTTGTTGTAGTTTCGGCTGCGGAAGAGTTCGCCGAGGCCGGGGATGTCGCCGAGGAGCGGGACCTTCGTGTAGGTACGGGTCGAGGCGGATTCGAGGAGGCCGCCGAGCGCAAGGGTGTTGCCGCTCTTGACCATGACTTTCGAGGTAAGGGTGCGGATCGAAATGAGCGGAATGTCCACGCTGCCGCCGGGGAGCGCGAAGTTGCGCGTCTCCGTGGAGGTGCTCACCTGGGGTTCCACGTCCATGGTGATGAAGTTGTCTTTATTCACGTGCGGGGTGACCTTGAGGATGTTGCCGACGTCCTTGAACTCAAAACCCGAGATGACGAACGACGCGGTTTGCTGATTGAAGGTGAAGTTGGGGATCGGTTCCTGACGGGTGATCTTGATGATGGCTTCCTTGTTGTCCGCGGTGATGACCTTCGGTGAACCGAGGAGTTCGCTGTCTTTATCCTGCATGAGGAAGCTGAGGGTGATATTGAACACGTTCGCTTCCAAGACGGCGGCGAAGGGATAGCCTGGAAGGCCCATCGGAGTGAGGATGCCTCCTGCGCGCCCTGCGTTGGCTGCGCCGATGGCGCCAGGATCGCCCGAGCGGGTGATGCCGAGGTTGATCTTGCCGCTGGACTTATTGTCGCCGCCGGCGACGAGCGCGCCGTTCGGGGAGGCGAGGCCGACTTGGTAGGAGGAGAGCGACTGCCAGTTGACGCCGATGGCTTCCTGAGGATTGCGCGTCATTTCCAGCAGCTTGGTTTCGATGAGCACCTGCGGGGTGACGCTATCGAGCGTCTTGAGGATCGGGAGGATCTTGGAGAGGTTGGAGGGGACATCGCTGAGGAGGAGGGTGTTGCTGCGCTCGTCGAGCTGGACGTTGGCGCCGGAGGCCTTGCTGAGGAGTTTCTCGATGATCGGGCGGGTTTCCTTGGCGCTCGCGTTGGCGAACTGGTAGATCTCGCTCTTGAGCGGTTCGGTGTTGATCGCTTCCTTGCTTTTGACTGTAAAGACGCCGTCCATCTCGACAAGGGAATAGCCCTTGGAAGCGAGGATGGTTTCCATCGCCTGGCGGACGGGGATGTCCACGAGGCGGGCGGTGACGTTCCCCTTGACGTCATCCGGGAGGATGAGGCTGAGGCCTTCCTGCTTGGCCATCGCCTGGAGGACGACGCGGAGGTCCGCGTTTTCGAAAACGAGAATCTGTTTTCTGGCCTTTGCCACGCCATTGGTGGAACCCGCTGCCGGCGCCATGGCGGGCGCCTGAGCCTGCGCGGAGGCGGCGGCGAGGAACGCCGTTGCGAAAACCGCAAGAAGCCGCCGGCACCGGCGCGAGCGGACGGCGTGGAAATCAAGGTTGCTTGGTCTCATTGGGATCCTCCTTTTCGATAAAGCGTTCCAGATCGGTGCCACGCACCTTGAACTCATACTCCCTCCCTTCGAAAAGGGCGACGACCTTTTCTTCGGCGATGGAAAGCACTTTGTATTCGGCGATTTTATTGCCTTCCCGGTCCTTGATGAGGTAGGTCTCCCCGGTCTCGATGGACTCGCCGCTCGAGAGCGTGGCAACGGCGCCCTCCCCACTCGCGCTGATACCGGTGATCACGAGGAAGTTCACGAAGTCCACCGCCGGTTTTGGAGCTTCCGCAGCCTCGCCCGGCTTGGGCGGCTTCGGCTTGACGTAACCGACCGGAGAGAAGGGATCGCGGTCGTCGGGAAGGTCGCGAAAGACGGCGCGAGGGATGGCGTTCGTGAAGGGAGGCGTCGCGTCTTCATAAGACGCCGCCGAAGAAGGTGCCGCGTCCTGGGCGTCAAGCGGGAAAAGTGAGGGCGCAAGGCTCGCCGCGATCAGCAGGGCGATGCGGATTCGGAAAAAGGCGTGGAAATGGGGAGGCGTCATCGCATCACCGCGGGGCAATCATCGTCAGATGGAGAGCCGCTTTGTGGATGTGGCGGACAACGCCGGTCCCGGCGGAGAATTCCAGATCATCCACCTCGATGAGCGGCAGACTGTTTTCGAGGTCTTCGAGAAAACGTCCGATCTGGTTGTATTCGCCGTCGAGTTCAAAGCGGAATCCCACAAGGCGATAGGGCTGGTTGTTGAATTTGGCGTCGCTTCCTTCTCGAGGCGGCTGCATCGCGGTGTTGGCAACCTGGAGTTTGTGGCGCACGGCGACCTCGCTGATCTCACGAACGAACCAGGTTTCGACGTTTTCCCTGGGGAGCCGCTTCTCCCATTGGGCGATGAAGTCCTGATAGACCTTCGCGGCGTCGCGGTTGTGAATTTCGGTATCGTAGGCCTTCTTTCGCTCCGCGATCTGCGCAGCAAGCCGCTCCTTTTCCTGTTCATTTTTCTCGCGTTGCGCGATGAGCCCCTGCACGATGAAGTGCCAGATCGCGCCAAGGATCCCCAGCGCGAGGATCAGAGTAAGCACGAACTGGCGCAATTTTTCCTGGGAAAGTTTCACGGGAGATCCCTCGAGGGTTCCTTGAGCGCAAGCGGGATGCGAATTTCAAAGATGCCCATGGCGGCGCCGCGCGCCGCATCCGGTGTTTGGCTGGAGACCAGATCTACCCGGGTGATCGTATTGCTTGATCCTTCGGCGGGCACTTGCACCGCCCATTTCTTGGGCCGCGGCGCCTGACGCAGATCTTCGAGGAAGCGATCGCGCGTCTGGAGCACCTCCACCTTGTCCTTGCCGCGGGTTTCGACCTCGATGACCAAATTTTGAACCGGGACGACTTTTTTGACGACGATGGGCCCCTTTCTGCCCTCGAGCGTCGTTTCGCTGATCTGCATGTCGCGCCGGGTTTTGAAGAGGCGGACCTGACAATTGGTCGGGATCACGTCGCGCAGGAGATCGAGCTGAGTGGCAACCGGGATCCGGAACTCCCGACGTTCTTCCAAAAGCTGAGCTTGGCCTTGGATGCGGGCGAGATCGGTGAGAGGACCGAGCGTCTTGATCTGCGCGTCGAGTTGGGCGAGCCCCTTGCGGCGGGCCTCGAGTTCGACGCGGAGGCCTCCCATCCGGGTGTAGAGAACGCCGGCATAGAGCAGGATGACGATCGCAACGACGAGCCCTCCGAGGATCGTCAGGCGCACCGGGTCCAGATCCCGCTCGCGCTGGATCCGCTGCTGCTCGTGAAAAAGATTGAGGAGATGCATGGACGTCAGGCGCTGCGGGCGGGCGGACGCGAGGGGGGGCGCGGGGCGACCGGCGGCGAAACCGCGGAGGCGGCCGAAGGCGCGGAAGGTTTCTCAGGCGGGGCAGGAGGCGAGGAGAGATGGCTCAACGCGGCGCCGAGCGCGGTCGCGAAGGTGGATTGCTGAGCGGTAAACAGCTCGCGCTGCTCGACCGGCAGGTGCAACGCGAGGCGGGCGCTGGGACACCAGGGTTGACAGATTTTTCCAGTTTGATTGGCCAAGGCGGCCACCAGCGATTCCGATCGAGCCGAGGCGCCCGCCACGAGGATGCGGGAAACCGATTGATCGGTGTTGTTTTCGAAGAAATTAATGGAGGAACAAATCTCCCGGATCAGGTTGGCGCCGGCGTCTGCCAAGGCTTGGGCGAGATCGATTTCGCCCTGGGTCTTCGAGCGCTCGGCCCGAGCGAAGTCGGCGGGCGATCCTTGGGCGAGATATTCAGTGAGGTGTTTGCCGCCCATGGGTACGGTGCGGGTCAGTTGCGGTTTGCCGCGGTCGAGGACGGTCAACGAAGTGGAGAGCAGGCCCATGTCGAGCAGCGCGACGGACTCGCCGTGAAAGATCTCTGGATTCGCCGCCTCGAGGCCGTTGATCAACGCGATCGGCGCGAGCTGGAGGGAGTGAGGGCGAACTCCGGCGCGGCGCGCGGCGTGATAAAAAAGCAGCGTCTCGGTGTTGGGCAGCCCCGCCACGAGGGCTTTCGTCTTGCCGACGGCAGGCGCTTTCTTGCGGGACGCCGGCGCAAAGGCGTGGACCGAATCTTCGTCCAACGCGCTCGCGTCGAAGGTGTAGTTTTCGAAATTTTGCCGCAAATGCGCGGCACTGTTGTATTTCAACGCGGTCCGCAGGTCTTCCAGAGGCATGCGCGGAAGCTCGACGTAACGGATGGCGCCGACGGGACTGTTCACGACAAAATGCGTATCCGCGCCGGACACGCGCACCAGAGAAAGGGTCGAACGAATGAGCGTTGCGAGCTCTTGCTCAGTGGGCGGAGTTTGGCTCTGAGGGTCGCGATGGGAGAGGACCAGGCTGACCCGCGCGAGCGTGAAGCCGCTGCCCTGCCGCTGCAGACGTACGGCCTTGAGGGCGTGGTTGCCCAGATCCACCCCCACAATGGCATTGGGCGTTTTGCGGAACATCGAAAAATCTCAACGCGGAGAAATCGCGGGAAACGTTTGTTGGCGGCGATCCTGAACGCGTCCCTCCTTTTCCCGTCGCGCCTTTTCGATCTCGGCGTAATCGTCGACCGGCACCAGAACGGCAACCGACTTCCCATGACGCTCGATGATGATGTGGTCGCCTGCGTACATGGTGCGCCCGATCAGTTCGGAGAGATGGCTTTTGGCCACGGAGATGCTTACGGTGCGCGTCATAAAAGGAGGATCGTTTTAAGTCGGATGCGGAAAAAGGGACGCGAAAGATTCGCCGGGACGTGTATGGTCAAAATGAGTGGTCAATGCAATAAAAAAATCACCTTATCTTTTTTCAATTTCTTCAAGCCTTTGAATGCCAAGAGGTTGGAGCTCTTGCAGGTCTTTTATAATTCTGGGTGATTTGAGCTTCAAAGCGAGTCATCAAAGATATTTTTGAAGAAATCCCTGATCGTTAGCGACGGTATTTTTAGTCAGTAAGGCGCGAGGGTTGTTCGGCGAGTGCCGTTTGGAGGGGGTTGTTCGAGCATGGTTTGGGGTGAACGCCGAGGCTGCGAGGGCGGAGAGGGC
>JADZFN010000070.1 GCA_020849895.1 Verrucomicrobiia bacterium
CGGCCGACACGCCGCATAAACCGTTTCCGCGTCAATTTCCGTGATCGGCGCGCCCGACCGGGACGTCCGCAGGACCACATGCCGATCCAAGTCCTGCACCGGGCCGTTGATCTCCGGTCCCGAACCGGTGTCCCAGGGCGCGAAGAGGGTCACCGTCCTCGAGCCCATCGCCACCGCCACGTGGAACACTCCGGTGTCGCCACTCACCAGCAGGCTCGCCTGGGAAAGCAGCGCCGCCAATTCCTCGAGACCGAGGCGTCCCGCAAGGTTCCAGATCCTCGGCGACCAACCGACTGCCTGCTGGATTCGCGCGCAGAGTTTCCTCTCCGAAGGGCTCCCCGTCAAAAGCACCGTCCCCGGCGCGCGACGCAGGATGCGCCGCGTGAGCGCGGCGAAGTTTTCAACTCCCCAGAGCTTCTCCCGCCGCGACGCCCCCGGATGCAGCACCCACCACGGGCGCGGGAGGTCCGCCATCCGCGCCACGATCCGCGAGGCCGCATCCGCCGGCGTGTCGAGCCGCAAGCGAGCCGTTCCCCGAGGCAGACCGAGCAAATCGCAGAACTCCAGATTCCGATCCGCCGCATGGCCCGTCGTGTGCCGCGCGTCGAGCATTTCCGGATTCGCCACAAGAAAGCGGTAAATCGTGTCGCGTTGCGGACGGCGGAGGATCCTCCGGCAGCCGCTCCACCAGATCAGCGGAATCACATCCGGATCGTTCGCGTTCGCCACGAGCGCGAGGTCGTAGCGTGCGTGCCTCAACGACCGCAACGCCTCCGCCACGCGGCGGTATTTTCCCCGGTAAACGTGCAGCGCGTCCAATCCGCGGTGCCCGTGGAACAGCGGCGCCGACGCTTCCCCTACCCAGAATCCAAGAAAAAGATCGGGGCGCGCCGCGCGCAGGCTATCGAGCAGCGGCGTGCAAAGCACCGCGTCTCCCATCGCCGTCGTCGCCACCACGAGCGTCCGGCGGAAACCCTGCGCGCGGATCTCCTCCAGCGTCGGCGCGCGAAACCGCCCCGCCGCCGCAAGCCCGCGGTGCGCCCAAAAAACCAGGGAGTCCCGGAGGCGCAGCTTCATGCCTTCGCAGGTTACCCGGTCCGCGCCTCCGGAAAAAGCCTTCTCCGTCCGCGCCGAATCCCCGTTTGCCGCGGAGGCATCGCCTTTCCACTCTCACCAGTCGGGACGAAACATCCCGTCCCAGCGCGCCAGCGCGAACCACGCCCAGAGACGGAGGCCGTGATCGGCGCACCCCGCTTGATGCTCGTCGAAAATCCGACGCAACGCCGCGCGATCGAAGGTTCGTTCCAATCCCGTCGTCCACGGCCCGACGACCGCCTCCTCCACTTCGGCGCGCCACTGGTTCCGCATCCATTCCCCGATCGGCATGCTGAACCCCTTCTTGCGCCGCTCGAAAAACGACGGCGGCACGAGGTCGGAGTAGAGGTCTTTCAGCAGCCCTTTCGTCCGCCCGCGCCCGTCACGCTTGAAACGCGACGGCAGGCGCGCCGCGAACGCCGCGACCTCCGGATCGAGCAGCGGACAACGGCACTCGAGCGCGCAGGCCATGCTTGCCGTATCCACTTTTCTCAGGATGTCGTCGGTCAGGTAGCTTTCCACGTCAAGCGCCTGCCAGCGCGCCGGATCGTCCGACTCGGCGCCCGCGGCCATCGTCTCGCGGAGAAAATCCAACGCGAGGTCGCCGTCCGGAGGCCGTCGCCAGAGCGCCGCGCGCGCCGCGCGCGGCCACGCCCCCGCCAGCGCCAGGTAGCGCTCCAGCGGTTCGAGTGGCAGGATCCGGTCGAGCGCCGTCCGCGGCCAGGCGAGCTTCCGCCGCCGCGGGTTCAGGAGTCGTTCCGCCTCGAACACCGCATGGCTCATCGCGCGCCACGCGCCGCCCATCTTCCAGCGGTCCAACCGCGCCGCGCGCGCCAGGTCCGCATAGCGCTTGTATCCCGCGAAGAGTTCGTCTCCGCCGTCGCCGCTCAGCGCCACGGTCACCCCGCCGCGCGTGAACTTTGCAAGGAGGTGCGTCGGCAGGAGCGATTGGTCTGCAAACGGTTCTCCCAATTTTTCGAGGAGCGGATCGAGGAGGTCGAGCGCCTCGGCTTGCGCCCGCGTCTCGTGGTGCTCCGTTCCGAGCCGTTTCGCCGCCTCCCGCGCCCAGGCCGATTCGTCGAAACGCGGATCGTCGAAGCTCACCGTGAAGGTCTTCACCTTCCCTCCGAGCCGCGTCATCGCCGCGACAGTCGCCGTCGAGTCCACGCCGCCGCTCAGGAACGCTCCGAGCGGCACGTCGCTGACCATCCGCAGTTTCACCGCCTCCTCGAAACGCCAGCGAAACTGTTCCGCAGCATCTTCCTTCCGCATCGGCTCGCCGGGGCGCATCTCGAGCCGCCAATAGCGCTGCGGCGCGCCCGCCACGCCGCCTTTCACCGTCATCCTCGATGCCGAAGGCAGGCGCTTCACTTCCGCCCACGCCGTCCGCGGCGAAGGCGCATACTGAAGCGCGAGATAAGCGTCCACCGCCGCCGCATCTACTCCGCGCCCGACGTCCGCGAGGCGAAGGAGCGCGCCGATTTCCGAAGAAAACCAGAACGCCGTCGCCGTCTCCGCCCAGACGAGCGGTTTCTTCCCGAAACGATCGCGCGCAAGGAAGAGCGACCCATTCCGCGCATCGTAGACGGCGAAGGCAAACATTCCCCGAAGGTCGTCCACGCACGCGCCTTCGCGCTCTTCGTAAAGATGCAGGATCGTTTCGGTGTCGCTCCGCGTCGCGAAGCGCCGCCCCTTTTTCTCCAGTCGCGCGCGCAGCTCTCGGAAGTTGTAGATCTCCCCGTTGGAAACCACGCGCAGCGTTCCCTCCGCATTCGCCATCGGCTGATCGCCGCCTTTGAGGTCAATGACGCTCAGCCGGCGGAACCCCAGACCCACTCGTCCATCGGGAGAAAACCACATCCCGCGGCGATCCGGCCCGCGGTGCGCCAGCGCGTCCACCGCGCGTTCGAAGCGCTCGCGCGAGGGCCCCGACGCCGCGTCTCCCTTCAGGTAATACCCCAGAATCCCGCACATGGTCAGCCAGTAAACAGGAAACTTCAGGCGGTGGACAACCGAAACTCCGGACGCCGCGCGCTTTACGGTTCTCCGTTCACCGCCGCGTTCCAACCCGGACATCTCGGCAATTTCCGGAATTGCCAACCCGCCGATGGAAGATCGCGGAACGCCCGCAACACGCATGCGAGACGCCCGTCCTTCGCAAACGCCTCGGGATACACCACGACCACGCCCCCCTCGGGACGCCCCCGGTACTTCAGTTTTGCCAAGATCGTCGGCGCCTGAAAGCTCGCCTGAGTCACGATCAGCCGTTCCTCCACGAGTTCGGTCGCGAGCATCGGTGTCGGAAGCCAGAATACTGCGCGACGCCCTCCGGCGATGCGTTGCAGGTCCTCATGAAAATCCCGCGCGTTGCCTTCCGGCGCCAGGTCGTCCAGGCGCACCCCGCACGACCCGACGAGGTTGCGGTCTATCGGTGCGCGAAAGAACGTCTTGTCCAGAAGCGTCGCCGCGCCGTAAAAGAGCGGCACGGCATAAAGCGCTCCGAGCAACGCGAACGCAAGCCCGCACGAGAACGCTCGCCCCGAGCGCCAGCGATCGAGCAGCCATCCGAACACGACCGCCAGGCCGGGCAGCGCCGCGAGACGAAGGTCCCGCGGTTCCAAGACGGCGGCCTCCTCACGAAACGCCAGGGCCACCAGCACCGCCGGCAGGATCAGCGCCAGCACGAGCGCGAGCATCTGAGGCGGAGTGAGCCTGCGAAAGGCCCACCAGGCCTGACTCCATTTTTCCTGAAGACTCGGCGGACAAACCGTCACCGACACGCACTTCGCGCCCTCCGAGGGAGCGACCAATGCGAGCGTCAGCAGGCCGAGGAGCAGGAGCCCGCCGCATCCCGCGAGGATCGTTTCGCCCTGCGGCACCGGGCGCGCGGGATGCAGGAGCAGCCAGCGCAACATCGCGTCGAGATCGGTCGGCGCCAGCGGCAGCCACGCGAAACTCCACAGCCCGTCCCAGCGCGCGGCGGGATCCTGAATGGATGCGATGACGCCGTTCGCTCCGAGGTTTCCCCACGCGTCGAGGAGGAGCAGACCTGCTCCGCCTCCGAGGGCGAAGATCGCCGTCCGCTTCCACGGCACCCCGCCCCGCGCTGTCTGGAAAAGCCACGCGATCGCCACCACGACCGCCGCGACCGTCGCGCCGTGTTTCACCAGGCCCAACGCCGGTAGAAAAAGTCCTGCCGAGAACGAAAACCCCGCTGCATCCACTTTCGACGCCGGCCGCCACGCGAACAACGTGAGCAGCAGCGCCCACGGAAAGACCGCCAGCAGGAGGAAGTCCTCCCCCTCGTAAATCGCCGCGTTCGCGTGGATAAAGCGCGTCGCCGCGAACACGAGGGCCACCGCCGCCAGCCGCGCGCCCCTCAGGCCCGCCATCCGGAACACGCCGATCCAACCCGCCACCGCGAGCGCCCATGCCCCCAAGAACACCGCGCGCAGCGCCTCGCCCATGTTCAACCCCAGCGAACGGAAAACGTACGGTGTCCAGCCGGAGGAGGGCGCCACCCACGTGATCGGAATCTGCTTGCTCTGCGAAAGGTCGGACGGGTCCGCCATCCTCACCGCCACCGGAGTGCCGCCCATCCCCCGCGCCGCCTGCTCCGCCGCGAGCACTCCCCACCCCGCGTTCACGGCCACCTCTGGCGGTTGTTTCAGCGCGCCCGCAACCGTGAACCCCGCGACGGTGGCGGCGGCAATCCACAACCCCAGCGCCCGCCACGAACGCCGCGGCACGAGGACATGAAGCCCTTGGATCACGGAGGCTCTGATTACCGCGCCGCACCCCGACGCACAAGCACGGAAGAAGGACCCGAACCCTCCGGCGCGCGCGGAGAAACCGTGTCGAGGCGGTTATTTGGTTTCCATCATCACCACGCCCTGCCATTCCTTCGGCGGAGGTTCGACGGCGAGACGGCGGCACTCGCGGGCGTAGAGCGCGCAGCAGAAATCTCCGGCGTGCGCTTTCTCAAGGCGCTCGAACTCCACGGCGGCTCCGTCGAAGTCGTGCGCAAGATAGCGCGCGAACGCCTTCTCGTAATCCGCCACCCACGGGGCGGTTCGCGTGCCGGTGGACGCCTCGCGGTCGTCGAGCACCTCGAAGACGCGAACGGGCTTCGTCTTGCCCTTGACTTGGATGAGACCGAGCGTGCGGAGGAGGAAGTGATCGTCGAGGAGCTTGGCGACGGTCTCGCTGATTGCGAGGTCGGTCTTGAACTCCTTGGTCACGCCTTCGAGCCGCGAACCGAGGTTCACGGCGTCGCCGATCACGGTGAACTCCTTGCGTTGCGGCGCGCCGAGGTTGCCGACGACGACGAGACCATGGTTGAGCCCGATGCCAATGCGCAGCTCGAGACGCCCCTGCGCTTTCCACACGGCGTTGAGGCGGACCAACTCGAGACGCATGTCGAGCGCGGCGCGGACGGCGCGCCGGGCGTTCTCCTCCTCGGGCGCGTCCACCACGTCGCCCCAAACGGCCATGATCGCGTCGCCGATGTATTTGTGGAGCGTCCCATCGTGGCGGACGACGCAGTCCACCATGCGCGTGAAATACTCGTTGAGCTGGACGACCAACGCCTCCTCATTCGCCTGTTCGGCGATTGAGGTGAAGCCGCGGATGTCGGAGAAAAGAACGGCCACCGGCTTGCGCACTCCGCCAAGCTTCACGTTCTCGGGATGGCGCAGGAGTTGCTCCATGACCTTCGGGGCGATGTAGGAGGCGAACACGGCGCGGATTTCCTGCTTCGAGCGTTGGTCCTCGCGCCAGCGGAGGAGGACGGCGCCTGAGTGAAGCAAAACGAACGCAAGCGTTGGATCGGAAACCGGCAGCTCCAGGCTCCATCTCTCGAAGACGCCGAAGGTGAGGGCGAAGTAGGCGAACACGGCGAACGCGGGGACGAGCACGCAAGTGGCGATGCGCGCCCCTTCGAGAAGCCGAAGCGAGAGCCAGGCGACGGTGAGCCAGACCGGCAACGCCCACGCCCAGGAGATCGCACGCAGGTAATCATGGCGCAGGACGTTGTTGAGGACGTTCAGATGAACGTGGACGAGCGGGCTTTTCGGATCGAGCGGGCTGGGGCCGAAATCGGTAAGCCCCGCGGCGGTCTGGCCCACGACGAGGATGCGCCCCTCGGGATTCGGACAGCGCGAGTCCCATTCGGCGCCCTTGTTGAAATTCAGGAGCGTCGTCGCCAAGCCACGGTAGTTCACCATGGCGAACCGCCGGGGCGCCCGATAGTTAATCCGGAAGCTTCCCTTCTCATCAATCGGAATGCGCTCAACGCCGTGCGAGGTCGGGATCTGAATCTCCCGATTGAGGACGAGCCGGACTTTGTCGGGAGAAACCTTCCAGTGGAGAAGGAGCGCCTGAAGGCTCAGACTCGGCCAGATCTGCTCACCGATGCGAATGACCAGAGGAACCTCGCGACGGACACCATCGGACGAGGTCGGCTCGGAATCCGTGAAGCCGAATCGGGCGACTTCGCGAAGGGGCGGGATGGGCAGCAGCGCGCCTTCCGCACCGTGACATCGGGAGAGTTCGCCCTCGAGGTTGCGAAGCGGGATCGGGCGCGTCATGCCGGGGTCGCTTATCTTCTTCGCGTCGGGTTCCGCGTTGCGGAACGCGCCAAGGACCGCGCTCGGGCCACGCGCCAGCCCCTGGGCAAAGGCGAGGTCCTCCTTCGGGTTCTGCGCTTCGGGGAAGAGGATGTCGAACGCCAGGGCCGAAGGGGGGGCCAGCGCCAACAACTGGGCGAATTCGCCGTGGATGCTGCGCGGCCAGGGCCAGCGCCCGAAGAGATCGAGGGAATGCTCTTCGATGGCGACCAGCAGGAGACGATCGTCGGCCGCCGGATCACGCGGCGCGCGAAATTGAAAACGCCAGTCGCGGGTGAGGTTCTCCACACGCGCGAGCGCGCCGCCGGTGCCGAGCAACGCAAGCAGCGCCGCACCCGCGAGCGGTGCAAGAAGCGTGTAGAGCCGCAGGCGGCTCATCCTGGGGCGTGGAGCGACGGACGCGTCCGGATTCACGTGACCTTTCCTCGTAGCCGGAGCGTCGCGTCCGGGCAAGCGCGCAGGCGAGGGGTCGCGCCGCTTCGGGATCAGGATTTTCCGGCGCGAATGGACACTGCGCGGATGCGCGCAACGGATTTCCCCCTCCCCGGCGAGGTTCAGACAAATTTCGAGGCTTTCGGAAGAGAAGCTGTGCGTCGAAGGGCGCGGACGTTCCGGAAACGCTTCCGGAAACGCTTTCCGCTTGCGGCGTGAGCGGATGAGGCGAAGAATGGAGGCGGGACTCCCCGCCATGACCTCGACCGAACTGCGTTCCAAGAGCCTGCGCGCCCTGCGCGACCTCGCGAAGAAGCTGCGCTTGCGCCTCCCCGTAAGGCTGAGCAAAGCGGAGCTCGTGGCCGAACTGGTGAGAAACGGGCGGCGGAAGACGCGCCACAGCGCGGCGTCTGAAAAGGCGGATGCAGGAGCCGCCTCCTCACGGCGTGGCGCGCGAAATCTGCATCTCGGGCGGCTCGCCCCGGCGGCGCGGCGGAAGAAGAAGTCCGCCGAGAAGACGCCTCCCGCGCCGAAGCCCCCGCCTCTCGCACACGAGGCTCGTCTTTCCGACGAGACGGCGCACAAGTTCGATTTGCCGCGCCATCCCGCTCCGCCCGCGTCTCGGTCGCCCCACGACAATCTGGGTGAGCTGCCCGAGGCTTACGGAACCGGCCTGCTCTTCCTCGTCGCACGCGACCCCTACTGGCTCTACGCGGCGTGGGATTTCACGGCCTCCCAAATGCGCGCGATGCGGACCGCCGCGCGTCACGGCGAACTCAAGCTCCGCATCCTCGCCGGAGGACGCGTCTGTCGGGACATCACACTGAACCCGGCCGCCCGGGACTGGTATCTCAAGGTGGACCACGCCTCGACTGAGTATCACGGCGAACTCGGTTATTGGGACGCCTCCGGAAACTTCACCGTCGCAAGCCGTTCCGCGCCGACACGCACGCCGCCGGACATGCCGAGCCCTCGGACGGAGGCCCGTTTCGCGACGATCCCCTTCGATCTGTTGTTCCGCCGGTTGTTGGAATTGGTCCGCGCACGGCGACGACCCGGCGAAGAGATCATGGACGCCCTCCAGCGGCTTCAGGCGGAAGGCGTCGAGTTTCCATTCCGGGTGGACCCGGAGCAGCCGTGGACGGAAGACCAGGCGCGACACCTGGCGGCGTGGATCGCGGAGGCGACCGCGACGCGGCCGCCGGCCGGTTCCGAGGAAGCGGTCGCCGGCTGGAAACGCCCCACGTCGAGCGGCGAGGGCCCCGTCCGACGCGGCTGATCTTCGGCCTGCGCACCGCGCCCTTTCGCCATGTCCCAGGGTTACGTCTCGCTGGTGCTCCACGCACACCTCCCTTTCGTGCGCCATCCGGAGCACGAGCACTTCATGGAGGAAGACTGGCTGTTCGAGGCGATCACGGAAACCTACGTCCCCCTCGTCCGGATGATGGACGGACTGCTTCGGGACGGCGTGGACTTCCGTCTGACAATGACGCTGTCGCCACCGCTTTGTTCGATGCTCCTCGATCCGCTGTTGCAGGGGCGTTACGCAAAACGGCTGGAGCGCCTGCTGGAGCTGTCCGACAAGGAAATTCGCCGCACGCAAAACCAAGGGCCGTTTCACGAGATGGCCTGGCACTATCGTCATCGCCTCGAAGAGGCGCGGCGCGTTTTTTGCGACGACTACGAGGGCGACCTTGTGAGCGCCTTTCGCAAATTTCAGGACACCGGCAAGCTCGAGGTGATCACGTGCGGCGCGACGCACGGGTTCCTGCCGCTGATGCGCGCCGTGCCCGAGGCGGTGCGCGCGCAGGTGCGGGTGGCGCGCGACCATTACCGCGACTGTTTCGGACGCGATCCGCGCGGGATCTGGCTGCCCGAGTGCGCCTATTTCCAGGGGGTGGAACGCGAGCTGGCGGAAGCGGAGATCCGCTACTTTCTGGTGGACACGCACGGCATCCTGCATGCCGAACCGCGACCGCGCTACGGAGTCTACGCGCCAGTCTTCACGCGGAGCGGCCCCGCCGCCTTCGGGCGCGACGTCGAATCTTCAAAACAGGTCTGGAGCGCGGAGGAAGGCTACCCCGGCGACGCCGATTACCGCGATTTCTACCGCGACATCGGCTTCGACCTCGATTTCGAATACGTGCGTCCCTACATCCATCCCGACGGCATCCGCTGCCATACGGGGCTGAAGTATCACCGCATCACGGGAAAGACGAACCATAAGGAGGTCTATCGCCCGCGCGTGGCGCTGGAGCGGGCGGCAACGCACGCGGGGAACTTCATGTTCAACCGCGAGAAGCAGATCGAGCATCTCGCAGGTGTGATGAGGCGCCCGCCGATCGTCGTGGCGCCCTACGACGCCGAGCTTTTCGGCCATTGGTGGTATGAGGGGCCGGACTTCTTGAATTTCTTTCTTCGCAAAGCGCACTACGACCAAAAGACCTTCGCCCTGACGACGCCCGCCGAATACCTGAAGCGGCATCCAACGCAGCAGGTGGCGACGCCGAGCGACTCGAGCTGGGGGCACAAGGGATTCTGGGAGGTCTGGCTCGAACCATCCAACGCCTGGATCTATCCGCACCTCCTCGTCGCAGCGAACCGCATGGTGAAGCTGGCGCGCGCAAACCCCTCGCCGGACGGGCTCACGGAGCGAGCCCTGCGACAGGCCGGGCGCGAGCTCCTCCTCGCGCAGTCGAGCGATTGGGCGTTCATCATGAAGACGGGGACGACCGTGGATTACGCGGTGCGGCGTACGAAGGAACATCTGCTCCGCTTCCACCGCCTCTACGAACAGGTCCAAGCGGGGCGCGTGAACGTGGAGTTCCTGGACCATTGTGAGTGGAAGGACAACATCTTCCCTTCGCTCAACTGGCGGCACTGGGCGTGAAAGGAGGCCGTGGCCGATGACGACGCGCGTGGTCTTGGGCTTGGGAAACCCCGGCGTGAAATACGCGAGCACCCGCCACAACATCGGCTTTCTCTCGGTGGAAGCGCTGGCCGCCGCAGCGGAAACGGCGTTCGAAGCCCATGCGCGCATCCCCGCGCTGGTCGCCTCGTGGCGCGCGGGAGGGATCCGCTGGTTGGCCGTGAAACCCGTGACGTTCATGAACCTCAGCGGCCAGGCGGCGGCGGCGCTGATGAACTTCTGGAAGGTCCCGCTGGACGCGCTGCTCGTGGTGGCCGACGACGTGGAGCTGAAGCCGGGCGCGATGCGCCTGCGCCCCTCGGGGAGCGACGGCGGACATCACGGATTGGAATCCGTGATCGAACATCTCGGCACGAAACTCTTCGCGCGTCTGCGCCTGGGAATCGGACGGCCTCCGCCCGACGCGTCGGCACCCCTGGCCGACTGGCTCCTGCGGCCCTTCTCAAGTTCGGAGTTGCCTTGGATGCGCGAGCTGGTTACAAGATCAGTTCTCGCGGTGGAAACGTGGGCGCGCCAAGGCGCGCCTGCCGCCATGAACCTTTTCAACGCCGCCCCTTTGGCGGGCGGGGCGCGCCGCGAGACCATGACCCATGAGCGACCAGCCGACAAAGACACAGACCTACGAAGGCCTCTTCATCCTCAACAGCGCCGGCAAGGAGGAGAGCGTCCGGGAAATGATCGAGAAACTGGAAAAAGACATCCAGAAAGCGGGGGGTAAGCCCGTCAAGGTTGAGAGGATGGACAAGCGCCCGTTCGCGCGCGTCGCCCGCAAGGTGGATTCGGGCTATTACGTGAACGTCATTTTCGAGATGGCCCCTCAGAGCCTTTCCTCGTTCCGCTCGAAATTGAAGCTCGACGAGGACGTCTTCCGCTCCATGATTTTCGTGGCCGGACCGCAGACCGCGAGACGGAAGATGACGGTGCCTGCACCGGTATCCTGATCCCTTTTCGCACGCGAACCTCCAACCGGGCCGCCCTTCCGCCACGCGAAGCGCGCCTCCTTCCTTATGGCCTCGCTCAACAAAGTCCTCCTTATCGGCAATCTCGCTGCGGACCCCGAGGTCCGCTACACCCCGAAAGGCATGGCCGTCACCGACATCCGCCTGGCCGTAAATCACACTTGGCGCACCGAGGGCGGCGAAAACAAAGAAGAGGTCTGTTTCGTCACGGTGACGATCTGGGGCAAACAGGCGGAGACGGCGGGAAAATACTTAAAGAAAGGGCGTCCTGTTTTCATCGAAGGACGCCTCAAACTGGATACGTGGGAGAAAAACGGCGAGAAACGCTCGATGATCAAGGTCATCTGCGAGCGCATGCAGTTCGTCGGCCCCCCGCCGGGAGGCGGAGGAGGAGGAAGCGCCCGCAGCGAGCCCGTGGATCCCGAAGCGCCCACGGGCGAAGCATCGTCTAGCGGCGGAGGCAAAGGCGGCGGCGGTGAACCCGATCTCGAAAACGACGATATCCCGTTTTAGAGAGTGTTTGAAAATTCGAGGACCCTTCCACGCGTTTCCGACAAAGCCTCGAAGGGTCTCGTTGCTCGAGAAAATACGATTCGAAGTCTCCGGGGGTTTCGGGATTCAGGCGGGCAAAGGACGATCCGCAAGGACGCGGACCCTTCGTCTCCGATCTTCCCGTTTTAAACTTCACTCTTCAGTCCTCAGAAAAGCCACTCCGCCTTCGCTTTTTTGTCATGAACTCCCCGAAGGCCATCATTCCCGTCGCAATCGTTGGTCTCGGACGCGCCGGTTGGGCCATCCATGGCACCCAGTTGCGGGCGCGTCGCGATTTTAAAATCGTTGCCGTCGCCGATCTTGACGCCGCGCGGCGCGCGGAAGCCGAAAAAGTCCTGGGCTGTCCCGCTTACGCCACCCTGAAGGCGCTTCTGAAGACGACCTCCGCACAACTGGTGGTCCTGGCCACTCCGTCGTCGTGCCACGAAGCGGAAACGCTCCAGGTCTTTCGTTCCAACCGTCACTGTATCGTCGAGAAACCGATGGCGCTCACCCACGACGGCGCGCAACGGATGATCGCGGCGGCCCAAAAAGCGCGCCGCCGGCTTTTCGTTCACCAGAACCTCCGTTTCGAAAGGGAGTTTGCGTTTCTGCGCCGGACCATCGCCCGCGGCGTCCTCGGACGGATCTTCGAAGTGCGCGCCACCTTGACCTCCTATCATCGCCGCTACGATTGGCAGACTTTGCGACGCCATGGCGGCGGACTCCTCAATAATCTGGGGGCCCACATCCTGGACCTGACGCTTCAGCTTTTAGATGGACCGGTCGTTTCTCTGATGAGCGACCTGCGACATCTCAAGGACGCCGGCGACTGCGAGGACCACGCCCACCTTTTCATGAAGACTCGCAGCGGCCAGGTCGCCGATGTGACACTCTCCACAGCCATCGCGCTGCCTGCAGGCCCACGCTGGATGTTGCTCGGGACTTGCGGCACCCTGATCTGCGACGGCAAGACTGCCAAGCTCTGCTTTTTCGATCCCCGGCGGATGCCCGCGTTGAAGGCATTGGACGGCCCGGCGCCAGGTCGCGCTTACAACGGCGCGGCCGCTCCCCTCTGGAAGGAGGAAACGCACGACCTCGCCGCGGTCGCCCCGCCGGAGGGTTTTTACGACAACGTCGTCGCCGTTCTCCGCCGCGGAGCGAAAATGGCGGTGCCGCCCGAAAGCGTGGCGCGCACGATTCGCGTGATCGAAGAGGCGCGGAAGAAAACAAAGTTCCCTCCCCTCTCCTCGCAGCGGAGGAAAACGGCGCATCCTTCCAAGCGGTAAGACGAGGACGATCGCACCCGGCGACTGCGGAAAAAACTCGAAGGGCGAGAGCGGGATGCGGCGAGCCCGAAGACCCGGACTCGCAACGAAGAAAAATTTCCCGCCCTCTTGGCGCTTTTCTCATCCAGGGAAACTCGCGCTTCGCCTCTCGGTTTTCCTCTTCCGACTTCGAAAGCGACTTCAATTGGCCTTCTTTTTTGCTTCAATCTTCGCCTGTCGGACCTCCAACGTCGGACGTCGCTCTCCCATCTTCTCGTTTCGAGCTTCCCACCTCTCTCCTCTTAGAGGGTGTTTGAAAATTCAACAGAGGGCAGGCCAATTTTCAAACACCCTCTTAGGGAAACGCGACCGTCGTCGGCCGGGCATGCCTTTCGCGAAGATGGGGCGTGAGATAGGTCCCGTTCACCAAGCATCCTTTGATGACACGACCGAGCGCGTCGCGGCGCAGATGCACCAGCGAGGAGTCCGAAGAAAAATCATCCACACATTCGAGCATCATGCGGAACCCGCATCCCCAATGGACCTCGTCGCTCGTTCCGTCTCCCCATCTGAGTTTAACGAAGCCGATCTGTCCTCCGGGATTTCGAGCGTCCACCGCCACAACCGGCGGCGTCTCCGCCGTATACGGAATCAGAACTGTCACGTAATAATCATGGCGCCGCTCCATGCGCGCGGCGTTGAGGCAGATTTGTGGGGCGGGAACGTTCTCGTTTTCTCCGGGGAGCCAGCCGCGCGGCGGAACGCGCTCTCCTTGATGCACGGCGAGCTTCGCGTTCGCCGGCCGGAGAGGGAAGAGCATCAGCAGGTTCGACGCGCCCCAGTGCGCGACGACGCGCGAACCATCTTTCGCATAGTTCAGCGATGGCCCGTCCGAGAGCTGCCAGTTGATTTCGAATCCCGGACGCTCGTCTTCCGGATCCTCCGGAGTCCAAGGCAGGCGGTTCATGCTGTCGGCGACGAACAGGAACCGATCCTGAACCCAAAGCAGGGTGCGATGGTGTTGCGCCAAGATCCCGTTTCGCGCATGCGTGAAGTTCCAGGCTAGGGCGGTGTCCCAATACCCCCCTTCGTAGACGCTGAACGCGGCGTCGTAGCCGGGCGCATGAAAGGCCGCCGTACGCACGGGATCGGCGGCCTGCTGGTTGAGCCCGCTCAAGTTGCAGGTGTTGTGCGCACGGGTGCTTCGTCCCGCTAAAGCCCACTCGTCCGCGCCGTAGGACAACCATCCGGGGTCTACCAGCAACGTGCGGCGGTTTGCATGCAATTGAAGACTATTGCGCGACAGATGACAGTGGCCACCGCCCCACCGGGTTGCGTCGAAACTGATCCAGGACGCGTCCTCGTCCCAGCCGGTCCGCGAGAACAGCAGGCCGGCCTCGGGATAATACTGGTGGAGTGTGGGAGGCATCAGAGGAAGACCGGAAGTCCGGCGAAACGCGGCTCGCTCTGAAAAATAATCTCTGGCCTTGTGCGCCTGTCCATACCCCGACTTGTACGCTCTGTTGCGCACGTTCCCGACAAACACCGATTGAGAATCGTGGATCCCGCAATTATATCCGCTGGGTTTCGTGGCGGCGGCCAGAAAGTCGTACATGCCGGAGAGCGTTTCGAGGGTCATGACCAGACCCAGAGACGACTGCACCTGCTGCCAGCGAAAGAGACGTCCGAAGATCCGAGTCACCGAGGCGTGATAACTCGGGTTGCGTTCGCAGTGGACGTAATCGGGAAGAATTTGGCGGTGCCAAGCATCGTTCAGGACGCGTACCCCTCGCTCCCGCCATCCGGAGGCTTCCGCGAGAAAGTCCAGATGGAGCGCGACTCTCAGCAAAGAATCGGCGTTGAACACGCGCCAGTTGTCTCCCACGGAAAGGTGGCGCTCCAAATAAACGGTTCCCGCACGCAGAAATTCGATCGCGCGATGGAGGAACGGCTCCTCGAAGTCCGGATGTTCCGTCAACAAAGGCAGGGCGCGCGCCCAATTCGCAAGGCGAAGGCCTAGGGTCAGGACGTTCTGCGCCTCCTGATTCTCCTGGGGACCGAGGCGCGGAAAGGCGCGCATGAAAGCGTCGAGATAATCTCTGGCCGCCTCGCCATACCTGGCTTCCCGCGTATGCGCGTAGGCGAGCGCGAGCGAGGGGAGGAACCACATGCGGTAATGTTGCCCGCGCACTTCTGCACACGACACCTGCCGCGCCACGCGTCCCCAATCCACGGGACGACGCCCGAGATCTACGCTCTGAGTGCCGTGATGTTCCACAGTCACCACGCCGTGCACCCCTAAGTCCGCGAGGCGACGGGTCTCCTCATCCCACTGCCGCTCGTCTTCCGTTGCCGCATACGGCACGCGGGAGGAGGCCACGAGCTTTCGCGCCAAACCGGAAATGGGAACGCCTTGGCTCATTCGGGACCGCCCGCTCATTTTCCGTCCGTTCGCCCCCATTTGAACGGAAAAGGAATCTGCGTGTTCCCTCGCGCGGGATCTCGATAGTCGTCCAGCATGACGCCCATGTGGCCGTCGGCATACACGATGTTCGATTTCTTGCTGCCCATATGAAACGCGGCGGGGCCATAACCATAAAGGTCTTCCTGAGTCGCGGGGTTTGCGTAGAGCCCAAAAGACCCTCCTTTATAGGCTGCCGTCGCCGCATGAGCCGTAGTGGCATCCGTTTCCGTGGCGCCGTGTCGGTTGCTTTCCATGATATAGACGATTTCCGCATACTTCCCGTTAAAGTCCGTGCGCGGATAACAGCCCTGATTGACTGTCGTATCATGATAAAAAGGACCGGAGCCTGCGTTCATGTTGATGGCGTAGCCGGTCGTATATCCCCACCCGGAAGAACTCTGATACTTTGCGTAGCTCGCCCCTTTGTTCAACTCGCCCGTATTCATCAGACGGCGACGGTCGTTCGGCGGGTAGTTTTGAGCCAGAAGATTATTCTCCACTTCGCCTCCTTCGCGAAAAGGCACTCCGGAAGGACATCGAAATAAAGCGCGTGTGGCCGAATTGGAAGGGAGGTAACCATAATCCACCAACATCCCACCGAAATGGATATTCTGTCCAAGCGGTTCCTTGGTCGCATCAAAACCGGCGGGAAAGCCGTCGGGATATTTCGGATAATACCAGGACGGAAGCATGAAGCCCGTATCCACTCGAAACGTTTCGGAAAGCACATAGATCTGATGCATGTTCGCCATGCACTGGACCATCCGTGCCCGTTCGCGCGCGCTCTTCAAGGAGGGCAGCAACAGGGCTGCAAGGAGACTGATCACGGCGACCACGATCAAAAGTTCAATCAAGGTGAACCCTTGCGACATCTTCGCCGGTTCTCTCATGCTTTTCGTTTGCATTATCCCTTCGGAGGCGCAAGCCGCTCTTTTTCGCCTCCGGGAAGGATGCGGTATTCCGGTTCTCCCTTCTTTTCGGCGGGCGCCACCCGCGGCCCGGAAAAGACGAAGCAGGGGCGAAAGATGCCGCCGATGAAGATTTCGTTCAGACGAGAATTACGGACGATTTGGATCGCGATCACGTTTTCCTCTGCACCGCGGACGGCGTCGGTGAGATCGAAGACCGCGGGCTGCGCGAACTTGACACCACTGCTGCCGAGGCTCTTTCCGTTGACCCACACCCGGGCCTCGTCCTCGAAACCTCCAAGAAACAGTCCGAGGGGCTTCCCGGCCGCTTCTTTCGTCAGTTCGAAGCGTACGCGATACCAAACCGTTCCTTCACGATAAAACCCCAGCCCCTGGGCATCCCAAGTGCTCGACCGGGTGCGTGTCCGGATCCATCCGGACTCGTCCAGTTGTGGCGCAGCCAGATCGAACTCGTTTTTCGCAGGTGCGGAAACGGAGGAAGAGAGAGGCGCAGAAAGCGTGACGGGGTCCGGACTCTTGTCCTCCAAGGGCGCCTTCGGGCCGGCAAAAACGAAACAGGGCTGAAACACTCCGCCGCGCCTTCCACCGTTCGGGGAGGCGCGCCGCAACACCTGGAGGGCGATCAGGTTCTCCCCCTCTCGATGGACGGCTCCGGTCAGGTCGAAGACCGCCGGTCCGCCCCGTCGTTCGACGCGTTTTCCGTTGACCCACACCCGGACCTCGCCGTCGAATCCTCCTAGGAACAATCCAAGCGCCGACTTTTCGCCTTCATTCGGCAGTTCGGGCAGTTCGAAGCGCGCGCGATACCAAACCGCACCGTCACGATAAGCGCCCAGGCCTTGCGACGCCCAATCGTCTGTCGAGATCGAGGTGCGGACCCAATCGCGATCTTGGATCTCCGCAGAGGCGAGATTCATGAATTCCCCCAGGCCGCTGGGATCGAACGCCGTCGGGAGCGCATCGGGGAACTTCCAGACCACGCGATACGGCGCTTCGGAATAACGGCGCGCGGTCTCGGCGGAAGCCCGTGGCGGGGAAGACGCCCCCTTCGTCCGCCTCGCGTCGGACGCGGAGGAAGCGTCGCCTTCGCCTCCTCCCGACGGATCGAGCGCCGTGGGCAGAACGTCGGGAAACTTCCAGACGATTTCGTAGGGTGCCGACGCATACTTGAGCGCGGCCGCGGTAGAGGGGCGCAGAAGCCCGTTGAGATAGCGCGGCGTCTCGCGCGCCACGAACTGCGTATTGCGATCGTATTGCTTCTGCCAGCCGGCCAGGATGGCGTCCAGGGCGCCCTGAGCTTTTGAGAATTCGAAGGCGTTCATGGCCCGATGCCAGGCCAGGTATTCGCGGAGCGTTTCCAGGGGTAGAGCCGCCGCCTCCGTCCTCAGCCGCTCCTCCGGGCTGAGATTCCGGGAGAGCGCGTCGTCGAGGTCTCCTTGCGCGGCGCGGATTTCGGCCTCGGCGAACACCAGCGGCGCGGAATAGTAGGAACCGGCCTCTTGACCGGCCCGGCTTTGCGTTTCGGCGAGACGCAGGTAATAGCGTTCCATCCCTGGCGCTGCGGCGCCGAAGGTCTTGAGGCAGTATTCCTTGAGCAAAACCTTCCAGTCCTGGGAGGAATCCCAGACCAGCCGGGCCGCGAGGTAATCGTGGGGCCCATTGATCGCCCACGCCTTGGTGGATTCCAGCGTGAATCCGACGAAGTTTCTTTGATGATAAAAAGGGATGTCTTCGCCCATCATCTTCACGCGAGTGAACGGCAGCATGTTGTCGGCAAGGTTCCAATTGTACTCGTAGACCTGAAGTTGGTTGCCCTGGGCTTTGGAAAGCGCCGCCCACTGCTCCACAAGATGCCGATAATAGGCACGCGATTTTGAGTGCGGATCTGTCGTGGAATGCAGGCGCGAATAGCCGATCGGAGCGAAGACCGGAAAAATCCTCGGACTGGGCCGATAGCGGGAGGGGAAACCCGAATGCACGGAGTAGATATAATATCCGAGCGTGAGGCGCGGAAATTCCTGCCCCGCTTGATCCAGAATGTCGTTTGCCAGCTTGACGACGAGGTCTGTGACGTCCCGTCCACCCATCATCGGCTCGCACATTTGCGGATGCGCATCCAACGCCAGAGACTCGGGCGAGACGGAAAAGCCGTCGCCATCGGCCGGTCCGATCGCCAGAGTCACCGCCTTGTCGTTCGGCCAGCGTTTGGTCTGAAAGATCTTCCGGAGGGCTTCCGCGAATAACACGATCACCTTCGGGTTGGCGGTCTCCACTTGCGGCCCCTGGCGCACCAGCGTCCCGTCCGGCAGACGGACCAAGGCCAGCATCTTCGGATCCGCCTCGAACGCCTTCTTGTTCTGACTGATCAACGTATCCCAATAATGCCCCTCTTGATTGTCGGCAAAGGCTTCCGCCTTTCCCAACCCCTGACGCCGGACCCACTGCGCATATTCCGCCCTTTCCTCCTTGGTCACAATGAAGCTTTCGCCGCGATACCAGAAATTCCTCATCGGAAAATCCGGCGCATGGGATTGATCCATGTCCGGAACGGCAAGAACCTTCTTTTCGGGAATAATTTCTCCGAGTTTCCCCGGCATGACCCAGTCGCAGCCCAGCGTCCGCAGAAACGCGTAGATCCCGTGCGAGGTCCCTCGCGGGCTTTCCCCCGCGATCAGGACGCGCTCGCCTTGAGCGAGGATCCGATAGCCTTCCTTCCACGGAGTCGGCGGCACGTCGCAACCGAGTCTCTTCGCCAGCGCGCCGAGAACGAGGCTCGGCCCGACGACCAACTGAGGGTCCGAGGTCCTAACCACCTCCAGACGAACACCCGTCATCCGCTCGATATGCTCCACGAGATCGTCCAGCGCTAATGCGAAGATCCCCGGGGCTTTCGGCGCTGTTTGCGGCTTCGGCTTCGGCGTGGAGGTTGCCGCGAGAGACGTCGGCGCGTCGGTCGTTTCGTCGGCTTCCACGAAAATCTTCGCGGGACCTTTCGCGTCGCCCACCAGATCCACACCGAATCCCGGAGTCGCCCACGCCGAGAAAAACAGAACGACGCCCCAGCCCGCTCCTCGAAAAAAGAGGGAACCGCTCCTCCACGCCAATGCAGGCATCTTCCCAGACCGGGCCGACCGATTGCGGATTTTCATTTCCTGTTCCCGTCGTTTTTTTCCAAGAGGAGATTTGGAAATTCGGCTGAAGACAGGCCGATTTTCAAACGCCCTCTCATCTTCGCGGCGGCGGAGGCTCCTCCTTTTCGGCCGAAGCCGTCGGCAACAACACGTTCTCCGGGAAAAGCGAGAGCATCGGCGAAACGTTCAGCGGCATCAGGACCAACCGCTTCTGCGTCGTGGGATAGGTGAGCTCGCAAATCCTCGGCTCAGAGGCCCCGCCAAGATCGAACACCATGGTGGTTCCCGTGACCTTTCGCGGGAACGGTTTGCCGGCACCGTCCGCAGCACGAAGCTCCTCCAGCGTCTCCAGATCGTCCAAAGAGAACGCCGCGGTTTTCAGGCCGGCCGGCGCCCAGAAAAAGGCGCGGTGGTCTTGCGGATTCCTTTGGTTGTGCAGAAACCGGAGATTGTTCGCCAGGATTCCCAAGGGCAGATTCTCCGGGAGGCGAAGCTCCACCCCGTGGGTGTTGTCCAGGACGCGAATCCCGTAGAGCCCGGATTCCCGGGTCGGGATCCGGCAGTCGTGCCATTCCCCGTCCCGGGGAATATTGGCGACGAAGACTTTGTCCCGCAGTCCGTGGACCGCGACGGTGAAATTGTCATACGGCGTATGGAGGTAGGCGGGAGGCATGCGCGTGTAGCGCACCGACACGAGGATCTCGGGAACACCGGGCGGCGCCCAGAACCAGAGGCCGAGCTTGTTGCTGAGATCGCCAAGCAGGATCGGCGTCTCCCGGGTTTTTGCGGAAAGCGCGCCGACCGGTCGGAGCGGCGCGTAGTCGTCGTCCTCATAAACCTTCCGCTCGTAGCTCACCGGCGTGTAGGTTTTCAGGCCATTCTTCAGGATCGCGTCCAATTCCTCCGGACTCAGGGGCGATGAGGAGCGCGGCGTCGGCACATCAAGTTGCTCTTCGGTCATCGGACGCGCGTCCCCCTTGGTGCCCCAGAACAGCAGGCCGCTCGTCCACACGGTGTGAGCCATGCAGCTGTGATGAATCCGATACAGATGATGGATGAGCTGCCGGCAGCGCTCGATCCAGACGCTCCGGTCCTTGATGCGATCGGTATGGGTATATTCATACCGCAAACGGAGATATTCCACGTAGCCTAGGTAATCCTCAATGCGCCGTTTCACCTCAGGGTCCGAAGCCTTTTGGAGTGCTTCGTGAAGATCCTTGAAGGATTCGGCAATTTCGGAGTCCACAAAACGCCAGCCCCGGCTCCACCGCTCGAGCATGCGCTGCATCGGGGCGCGCGCCGCGCCGAAGGCTTTCTCATAAAAATCGTCGAAGAGCGCCTTGGGGTCCTGATCCGGCTCCCACCCGAGCCGGGACAGCATGTAAAGCGCCGGGCCGACCGCCCCATCGGCATAGGTCGTTTCGATATTGAAGGAACGGACCTGATGATCGTGCCAGAATTTCAATCGCTTGGGGAGGCGGTCGTCAAAGCTCAGGGACGGGAGGTCGTGCCCCCATACCGGAATGCACCAGTAATCATAAACCCCCAGAAGGACGCCCGTTTTTCCCCAGGCTCGGATCAGCCGGTCGGAGGAAAGCCCTGAGGTGTTGAATCCGTAGGCCGCGACCTGGACGACCATGTTCGGTTCGAGTGCGATATTCGGCGGCGGGCTGTGCATGTTGTAGGCATAGAGGTTGACGTAGGCATACGGACTCAAAGGGCGGATGGCGCGCGCGACGTGGTTGGCCAGGGAGAACACGCGATCGGTCACGGACCCCAGTTTCCGACAGTTGGCGCACTCGCAATGCCCGTAGCCGTCGGACGGCTCGACGCTGACGGTAAAAATGCTCTTCGGCGCTTCTTTGGCGAGGATTTTCTTGCAGGCATCCACGCGGTCCTTGACGAACAGATCTATGACCTCGGAGTTGGAATAGCAGAGCTTCATGCTGGAGATCGGATCCTCGGTCTTCCCGTCTTTGACGACGGGCGTCATCTCCACACGTTTCCCCTGAACTTCCGCGCGATACTCGGGATGCGCCTCGAAGAGGGCTTTGTTCTTTCGGATGAAGGTCTCGTAATAATGTCCTTGAGGCGTGTAGGCGCCGCCGAAACGGTTCCGATCCTTCCATTGGATCCAGCGCGCAGTAACGGCGCCTTCGGGATCGTAGAGATGGCCCAGGGAATGCAAGCCGCCGCTGCCGAAGAATCCGCGCGAGAAGAAGGCCGGCGCGACGCGCGCATGGATCGCAACGCCGATGCCGGACCTCCGGGGGAGGATCGTCCAAGCGTCTCCGGCGAAAAACCAACGGCAGCCGAGACGATCCAGATACGCGTAAATCGCGTGCTGGATCCCCAGATCGCTGTTTCCGATGAGATAGAGCTTGCGGCGTCCATCGGATTGGATGAGGAACGCCTCGGGCCCCCGGCCGTCCAGCGTCGAAAGGCCCGCAACGTTCAATCCGGGAGCGTCGGCCCGCGCCAGAACGATCGCCTCCTGGGCATCCTCCTTGCTTAGGACAAAGGTCACGCCGGTCATCTGCTTCAGAACGGCGGCGAGATCCTGGGCGGCGGCGTCGAGGCGGACCCAGGGCGTTCTCTTGGAGGACCTGACGATTTTTCCCTCCTTCTGGATCGTCGAGGGAAGCGCGCGTTCCTCCATCCGTTCGGAGGGCGAAAGCACTACGATCCGCCGGCCATAGAGGGTGTCCAGGATCTCGGAACCCGCCTCCCTCAACCCGGGACACGCGTCGGAGGCGCGCAAGGGCCGCCCTTGGTCATCCAGAAATTCGACCGTTGCCCGAAGGTTTGCGACGAGAAGGCTGCTGAGTAAAATCGCGAGTCTAAGATGCGCTTTCATAAAGCGAGTCTTACGAAAACGGAAGAAAAGGAACCGCAAGCCCGCCCCGCCAGCAACAGAGGGCAGGCCAATTTTCAAACACCCTCGCAGGCGACCACGAACGGAGGTCCGGGAGGAAACACTGGGGGCAGACGAGATACGGCATGTCCACGGACCAGGATTTTCCGCTCTCTATACGCAGAGGAAAAATTTCTCGCCCTTATAACGCTTTCCGGAATCCATGGAAATCCATGTTCTCTTCACGGCATCCCCCTTCCCCAACGTCGAACTCTCCTCTTCAATCTCCTGTCTTCCCTCTTTCCTCTCTCCGCTTCCGGTGCCGCAAGAAGGCGAGAAGAGTCAATCCGGCGCCGAGCGCCAGGAAAGCCGACGGCTCGGGAATGCTCAACGGAATCAGGGCTCCGTTCCATTCGGCGTAATCGTAGACCAGCCCGCCGAGATACTCGTTCCCGACCGCGAGCGGATCGTAGTAAAGATTCACGTCGAGGTCCAGCGCATTCTCCAAATTACCCACATCGAGGCCGCCCAAATCGAGCACGCCGATGTAGAAGGCGTTGGCGACGCCGCCGGTGATTTGGAGGGAGTTCCCCAAGCTCAGCGTCAGGCGACCGACCGCGAAGTTCGTGGCGAGTTGCGCCACGGAAGTCCAGTTCGAGCCCAGGTCCGCTGCGCCGCCGCCAGTCAGGTCGAGCACGTGGTTCGTCGCGCCGCCGCTCGAGAACTGGATCGCCGCGGTCGAGAGATCGAATTGCGTCGTGTTGGTGCTCTGCAGGATCAGGTTTTGTTGGAAGACGAACCGGTCGCCGACACCCCCCTGAAGATAACCGCTCGACGTCACCGTCAGGTTGCTCAGGAAGGTGTTCGTTGAAGGATCGCTGACATAACCGCCGCCGAGGACAACGGGGGAGCTGTAGGTCACGTGCGCGTTCACGGCACGGATCGTGCCCGCGTTGGTGAGCGCGGCGTTCACGCCGGCTGTTGCATTCGAGATGCGGAGCTCGCCACCGGCGCCGATGAGAAGAGAGGGCCCCTGCCACCTCGGGTTGACGCCGACCAGTTCGAGCGCTTGGAGGCTCCCCCCGTTGGTGAACGCGTAGGACAGCGCGGCGTTCGTCGAGGAATCCAGACGCAGCGTGTTTGCCCCGGAGTAGGCGAGGTTCGTGATCTGGCCGTCAATCGCGGCGGCGTTCACGCCGCGGAAGGCGACCCATCCGTTGCTGAGCAGGATCGAGTTCGCCGTGTTCGCCGTGATCGTCGGCGCGTTGATCGTAAACTGATAGACCCCGCCGACGTTGCTGATGACACCGCTGCCGTCATAACCGCTGTTTAGCGACTGCGCTTCGAGCGTGGCGCCGTCGCCGAGGAATACGCTCCCCGAGCCTTTCGTGGTCGTATTGCTTCCAACAGACATTCCACCTCCGCCGGTGATCCGGACCACGGCGCCGTTGGTGACGATCAGCGCGTTGGCGGTGGCGGTATTGCTGACCCCAATGAAGACGGCGGTGGCGGACACCAGCCCGCTGTTGGCGACCGTCAGCGTGTTTCCGGCGCTGGAATTGCCCACCAGAAGCGCGCTGGTATTGCTCCAGACCGTGCCCGAGCCGGTGACGAGGACCGAATTACTGTTCGCGCCGGCAGAGTTGCCGAGGGTCCCCTGCTGATCAACCACGCAGCCGCCGTCGGAAATCTCCAGGCGGTTCCCAAGGCCAGAGCTGCCCACCGTCAGGTTGCCGCCGCTTGTCCAGATCGAGTTCGAGCCGGTGACGAGGACCGAATTGCTGTTCGCACCAGCGGAGGAACCAAGCGTAAGAATGCTCGAAGAAACGACCTTACCGCCGTTGGTGACCGTGACATAGTTGTAGACGGAATTGGCCGATCCGCCGACGATCACGCTGCCGTTCGTCCAGCTTCCGCCTGATGCGACAATCACGGCGTTGCTCTGGCCTCCCGCCTTTTGGCCGAGAGTGATGCCTGAGCCGCCGCTGCTCATCGTCCCGTTGTTTGTGATCCAGAGTTGGTTGCAACTTCCAGCGTAAGCATCTCCTCCAAAATAAAGGGCGCCATTATTATACCAGAGCGATCCGTCACCGGCGATCACCACCGTGTTGAGGTTGCTCCCCGCGCCAATCTTCGAAGTTCCCGTGCTCAACACCTTCCCACCGGCGAAAACAGAGAGTGTGTTGTTGAAGCCGAAATTGCCGCCTACAGTGAGCAAACCGGTGCTCTTCCAGACTGTGCCCGAGCCGGTGACGAGGATCGAATTATTGCTCGTACTGCCGCTGCCGATCGTGCCTGCCCCAGTTTCCAAAAAACTGCCGTTGGCGAGAGTTGCGCTGCTGTTCGCGCCCACGGAACCCACCTGAAAGGTACTGCTGAAGACGTTCGACCCGGAGTACACATCGAGCTGGCCGACGCTTCCCGAATTTGCCCCCACAGTAAGGCTGCTGCCGGAGAGAACCCCGTTGGAGACCGTGAGTTTTCCGGTGCCGTTGTAACCGACGCTCACGCCGCTCCCCCCCACCGAAAGCACGGCTTGATTTCCGTCGAGCAGAACGGATCCGTTGGCTAATCCGTTGACGCCGATCCTGAGGTAGCTGCTGATCGCATTGGTCCCGCCGAAGATGTTCAACATGCCGATCGTGCTGTTGCCCGCACCCACCGTTTGTTGCACGCTGTTGAGTGTCCCATTGGAGAGAATGAGCGTGCCCCGCGTACTGGTTGAGTTTCCTAAAACAACGGTCGTGAGCGCATTGGTGGCATAGAGATCTCCTCCCGCCAATACCAGCGTGCTCTCTGTCGCGTTTTGAACCGTCACACCACCGGTGTACCAGAGCCTTTTCCCCGTTGCATCAAGAACGACGGTCGCGCTTTTTCCGCTGGCGGTCAGGCTTTGATTGGTACGGTCTGCATCTACGGTCACTGTGTAGGCGACATTGGCGTTCGTGAAGTTGGCGCTGTCCGCAGAGGTCGGCGGCCCGCTTCCGTCCTTCCAGTTATCGGCGTCGGAATAGTTGCCGCCGGCGGAGTTCGTCCAGTAGACGGCTGCCGCATGCGCCACGCCGAGGGGCGCGCCTGCCAGCACGAGGAGGAGTCCTCCACACGCAAAACGCGGCCTCCAGAAAATCGAGGAAAGGAATTCGAATTTACAGAATAAGCGTTGCACTGGTTTTCATGATCGCCGCGTGATGCAAAAACACAAGAAAAAAGAGCGTCCTCAAACACCGTTTCTGAACAGGAAATGGTGGAGGCCGAACTTGCCCATCCAGACCAAGATCGCGAGGCCGGCCCACGCGGCGAGGGAGACGATCCAGCCCAGCAGGATGAATACTCCGTCCTCCTCCATGGCGCCCACGGCAAGGAGGAGCGCGCCGAGCGCGGGCAGGGTGTTGGAGAACGGGATCGGGAGCGGCAGGGTGAGGATGAACCCGCAGGAGGCTACGGCTAGGCCCGTCAGGGAGCGGAAGATCGGCCAGCACAACAGCGCCGGGAGGCGCGGATGGAGCCAGCGTTCCGCGCGGCGGATCACGGGGACGCCATACTGCGCGAGCAGGCGCACGGCCGCCTCGGGGACTTCACGGCGCAACAGCCACCGGGGAAGCATCGGACGCCGCAGAAGCGCCTGATGCAGGCCGAAGATCAGGATCGCAAGGCCGAAGGGCGTGGAAAGTCCCGGAAGGACCGGAACGACAAAAGGCAGCGCCAGCACAGCCAAAACCGCCGGAAAACCACGCCCGCGCACGACGCGCATAAGGCGTTCCACCGTCATTTTCCCGTCTTTCGCCAGATTGGGGAGCGCGGCGAGATCCTCGGAGAGGCGGCGTCCATGGGAAAGAGGAAGAGGCGGGGACACGGAAGCGGGACCATGGCGTTTTCCGCCGCCGATTCAAGCTCTTGTGCCGGAGCTCGCGACGGTTAGAATCGTTCATGTGCATCGGATCCTTTTTAAGGAAACTCTCGCGCCGAAGGTGACGCGCTATCGCATCCACGCGCCCCAGATCGCGCGACGGCGGAAGCCCGGCCAGTTCGTCCTGGTGCGGCTCATCAAGGAAGGGGAACGTTTTCCGCTCACCTTGGTGGATTCGGATCCCGAGGAAGGCAGCATCACGCTCATCGTCCAGGAGGTGGGCGTCAGCTCCGGACTCATGGCGCGGATGCCGGTGGGCGCCGCGATCCAGGACGTGCTCGGTCCGCTGGGACGCCCGACAGAGATCCGCGCCTACGGCGCCTGCGTCTGCGTCGGAGGCGGGATCGGCGTCGCGCCGATCTATCCGATCGCGAAGGGACTGGCCGCGGCAGGCAACCGGGTGGCCGGCATTCTCGGTGCGCGCACCCGGGAGATGCTGATCCTCGAAAAGGAAATGGGGCAGGTCTGCGAAACGGTGCAGGCGGCGACCGACGACGGGAGCGCGGGAAGGAAGGGCCTGGTCTCCGACGCGCTTCGCGATCAACTGAAGCGAGGGGCGACCTACAATTTCGCGGTCGCCATCGGCCCCGTGCCGATGATGAAGGCCGTCTGCGAAGTGACGAAGGCGGCGGGGATTCCCACGATCGTGAGCCTCAACCCGATCATGGTGGACGGCACGGGCATGTGCGGCGGCTGCCGTGTGGTCGTCGCCGACGAGACGCGCTTCGCCTGCGTGGACGGCCCCGAATTCGACGGTCACCAGGTGGATTTCGACGGGTTGGCTTCGCGACTCCGGGGGTACTCCCCCTTCCGCGAGTGCGCGCTGCAAGGCCTCGAGCCCGAGAGTGTCGCCGTCGCGAAATGAGTGGCGGCCCTCCAACTCCCCGCCGCGCGCGCCCGCCGCGGCAGCCGATGTCTCATCAGCCGCCCGAGACGCGGGTGATGAACTTCGACGAAGTCGCTCTCGGATACCCTCCCGCGCTGGCGAAGGAAGAGGCGGACCGCTGCCTCGTCTGCCGGAAACCGCGGTGCGTGGAGGGTTGTCCAGTGGGGATTGACATCCCCGGATTCATTGCGCTCCTGGCAAAAGGCGACTTCGCAGGCGCGGCGCGCAAGATGCGCGAGGCGACCGATCTTCCCGCTGTCTGCGGACGCGTCTGTCCGCAGGAAGTCCAATGCGAGAAGCTCTGTGTCCTCGGACTCAAGGGCGATCCGGTCGCCATCGGGCGGCTCGAGCGTTTCGTCGGCGACTGGGAGCGCACGCGCGCCGACGGCCCGGCCG
>JADZFN010000071.1 GCA_020849895.1 Verrucomicrobiia bacterium
CGGATGGTACATGCACACATCCGGCAGCTGCGCCAGGTCCTCCTCGATCGTTGTCAGCCAGGACATCTCTGGCGAGAGCAAGATCAGCCCCTTGAAACGGTACTGACGGATGTCACGAGTCAGATTGTGGGCCGCTCCCTCCCGGTAGAGTTCTTCCGCGCCCTCGATGCGGGTCAGCCCATCATAGAACCGGCCCACCCATTTCCGCGGTAGCAGCGCCTGGCGCAACTCCCGCCACAACTCCCGGTAATGATAGGCGGTCTCGTGGGCGAGACTCGGGCCGAACAACACTCCCACAAAGGCCTTCTCCGTCGCGGTTCGCACAAACGTTCCGCGCCCCGGCGCACGCTCGATCTGGTCCATCGCCACCAATCGAGTCATGGCTTTCTGGACATCACGGCTGCTGACGCCCCACTTCTGCGCAAGCTCAGCGTTGGTGGGAAGCCGGGTGCCCGGCGGCAGAGCGCCACTTTCAATCTGTGAGCACAGATAGGTTTGGATTTGGCGGTGAGTCGCTTCGACTCGTTCGGATTGAAAATCCAACTTCATACGATGCCAATTGATTTCTGGGTGAGTTTATATGGAACTGCGAATCCGGCGTCAAGCGCGAATTTTCGGCAGAAAAGCAGAGCGACCGCAACACTGATCCGCGCTCTCGCTCGATCGTGATCCGCCGAACGTCATACCGGGATCACATCAGCGCCACCAACCGCATCCCCCCCGAGCATCCTACCGGCGCTCAGGGTCTGAACTGCGGCCTTGCGCCGTGAAGCGGCCCTTGGGATCAACCGCCATGCCCGACGCATAACTTCTCCATCGCACAGAGAAAAGGGTCGAACACCGCGGCAATGGCCAGTGCCCGCGGTTTCAATTCGCCTGGCGGGCACTCCGGCCGCGCCAGTTCCGCAAACCGGCGACACGCGGCGGCCTCGCTCGGGTCGAACACGTCGCCCGTCATCCGTTGGAGCGCCTCTTCCGGCGAAACGTCCTGGCCGTACGCCAGCTTCGCGAACAGGCGCAACGGCGTTTCATAGAAGTTGCGGCGGAGGCGATTCAGCTCGTTGCGAATGAGCGGCCGACTCTCGAACCAGAGCACCTCCTGCCCGTAGAACCACAACCGCCCCTTCATCAGGCGCGCGAACTTGAGGTTCTCGAACAACTGCACCGCGAGCGGCGCGGCGTGCAGCGTTTTGACGGCAGCCTGCAATTGTTGTGGTGTGACGTTCCGTGGGCAGTCCAACGGCGCGCCCGTCTCCCGCAGCGTGTTCACCATGCCGGTGAGATAGCCTTCCAACTGCTGATCCAATTCGGTTAGGCCCGGCTCGACGAGATACCGGGGCGCGGCGTAATGCCGCTCGATGAGCGCCAGCGCCAACTCCATCGTTTCCCGGTGCGGAAACAAATCCCGTGCCGCGCGCAACGCCTCCAGCTTGCCGGGTGTGCTGCGTTGCCGCAGCAGGCAAACCCCGGCATGGACCGGCGGCGCGAGATAGTGCAACAGCCGGCTGTGGAGCGGGTATTTGTTCTCGTAGGGGCCGAGATTGATGGCTGGATCAATCGCGCGGTTGTAGGGGCCATAGTAAAGCGCGATTTTCTTCCAGTGATACTCCGCGTCCATGGCCGTCCACGGGCGCTCCCGCACATATTGGCGCGCCCGGTCGAGGTTGGGGCCGTGATAGAAGCTCCATTGTGAAAATTCAGTGAAGTAGGCCGCCGGATCGAACAACTCCCTCCACTTCAGGTTCACGCCGGGCAAGTGCTCCAGATTGCGCGCCCAGTCCTTTCGCTCCCGAGCCAGCTCGAGGTGCACCTGCCCGACGGCCAGGGACATCGCGCACCAGTCCGGCGCAGTCATCGCGTCGTTGACCAGGAACCGCGTATCGAAGTCGCTCAGGCCGGGAATCAAATCTTCCAACGTCCACTTGCCGGCATTGGCTTCGATCCTGGGCGCGCGCTGCCGGCAGCGCTCGAAATACGTCTGGATGAAGGCCGGGAAATCGTTCCGGGGTGGCGGCGCGAAGTTCATCCGATCTGGGCGAGCAGCCGATTGGTGCGCAGCCCGGCTGCGCCGTCGCACAGCGGTTCGCGCCGGTCGCGGACGGAGCGAATAAAATCTTCGACGCAGGGAAGATGCGCATTGGCGGGCGGCGGAATCTTCAACTCCTCGCGCTCCCGGCCACGCAGGACCGTCAACGCCTCGGCATCCAGTGGATCCGCGATGAGCTTGCCTTCCGAACCGACGATCTCAAACCGGTCCAGCCACGTCTTCGAGTTCCAGGAGAAATAGGCGTGCACGGGCGCGCCGTTGGCGAGTTTCAACACCAGACTCGCTGCGTCTTCAACCTCGTACGAATGGACGAGCCGCTGCCGATCGGAAAACACCCCACTCGACGGACCGAGCCAGTAGTCGAGCAAGTCCAGCCGGTGCACGCCGATATCCGCCACCGCGCCGCCGCCACCACTTCGGGCCTTCTCGACCCGCCAGCGTTTCGGGTCGTCCGCCGACGGATTGAACCAGCTATGGGCGGCGATGTTCACCCACGTCGGCACGCCGAGCGTTCCGGCCGCGATCAACTCCTTGATCCTCCGCATTTTTGGAAAGGCGCGACGGTAATACGCGACGCCAAGCGTGACACCCCTGGCCTTGGCCGCCTGGATCATCTGCTCGCACTCCGCCACCGTAGCCGCCATCGGTTTCTCAACGAGCACATGCTTGCCGGCGGCAATCGCCGCCAGCGTGTACTCTGCGTGCGAGTCCGGCGGTGTGCAGACATAGATGGCCTCCACGCCGGCCTGGAGCAATGAAGCCAACGAGGCGTGCGCCGCCGGGATGGCATGCTGCTTGGCGAAGGTGGCCGTCTTTTCCGGGTGGCGTCCCCACACCCCGTCCAGTTGACTGCCGTCGGCTTCGCGCAAGGCCGCGGCCACGCGCTTGCCGGCCAGATCGCCGCAACCCACCAGTCCCCAGCGCAGTTTCATTTCCGGAGAGCCGCAATCGTTTCCTTGATCGCGTGCGCGATGTAGACCACCTCGTCTTCCGTCGTCGAAGGAAAGAGCGGCAAGCTCATCACCTGTTCCACGGCCTTATGCGTGACCGGTGTGTCGGAGTTGTCGTAGCTCACCTTCGCAAACGCCTCCCAGCTCCACACGGCCGGATAATGGTTGGCCGTCGCCACCTGCCAGACCTCTTTGAGATGCTTGAGGAACTCCGCGCGCGTAAACCGCACTTTATCGGTATCCAGCCGCGCCACATAGAGATGGCAACCGTGACCCGGCCCGATTCCGGCCGGCCGAAGGATCTCGTCCACGCCCTCCAGCGCCTGATGCATTTGTTGAAACCGCACGAGCCGCTGGGCGATCACCCGGTCAATCTTCGCCAGTTGGGTCAGGCCGGTGGCGCATTGCGGCTTGGTCATCCGGTAGTTGAACCCGATCTCCGTCACACGGAGTTGCGGGCCGTATACGTAGCCGAACGTTTTCAGTCCACGCACTTTCTCCGCCAACCCGGCGTCGTTGGTGGTGATCGCGCCGCCTTCGCCAAGGCAGGTCATGTTCTTGTTCGACTGGAAACTGTAGCAACTCGCCGCGCCGGCCGAGCCGATGCTGCGCCCCTTGTATTTCGCGCCGACGGCGTGCGCGGCGTCATAAATGACCGGGCGATTGAGCCGGGCGAACCCATCCAGGTCACAGGCCAACCCGGCGAAATGCACCGGGATGATCGCCCTGGTGCGCGGGGTTATCTTGGCGGCAACGGCGGCCGGCGACAGACAGAGCGTTGCCGGATCAATGTCGGCGAACACGACCTTGGCTCCGCGGGCGGCCGCCGTGCCGGCGGTGCAGACGAAGGTCAGGCCGGGGACGATGACTTCGTCGCCCGCCTTGATGTCCAGCGCCATCATGCAGAGGTCGAGGGCCGTGCCGCAAGAGTTCACCACGACGGCGTGCGTTGCGCCTTCGTGTGTGGCGAGCGCCTTCTGGAAATCCGCCTCTTCGGGCAATGGGAAGAAGTTGCCGCTTGGTCCGGTGGCGGCAGTGATCACCTTGGTGGCAGCGGCGGTGTCCTCCTGTTCCCACACGCCTCCGAGGGCGAGAAAGGGAATGCTGCGTTTTTGGATGTCAGTGGTTGGATTCATGGATGGTTCGGTCTTGGTGGGGTTGGCGCGTTGCGTCCACGCGTATCGAGTTTCAGCTCCTGGGTTTGCGCGGTGTGGAACGGCACAGCCTGGCGAAACGCCGCCGCCACCTCCGCCAGTGTGGCCGGTTGAAAGCGGAGCTTCTCCCGCTCGGCAATCTGCCGCGCGGCCTGCACCATGCCGACGTATGTCTCGCGCCGGAAATTCCCGGGAGCGTTGTAGTCAAACGTGTTGTGCGTGAGGGCGTGAATCTGTTTCAACGGCGTCTTCTCGTCCAGTTGGCGGCGGACCGCCTTGTTGATGGTGTACCAGTGGTTCTTGGCATCCACCAACTCGACGCGCAGATCGAGCGGCTGGCCGCCGCCCCACAGCCGGGATTCGGGGTCAACGGTCACCGGCAGCTCGACGAAATTTACGTCGCCGGCGAGCAGCCGGTTGTGCCGATGCGGGTAGTGCGGATCCAGCGGACTGCCGGCCCAGACGGCGGCGCATTGCGGCAGGTTGCGGGTGGGACAGGAGACGGCGCCGTGGGTGAACCCCAGTTCCTCCAAAACGCCGAACGTGAAGTCATTCGCGGAAAAATAGCCGGGACAAAAACTCGCCGGCCGACGTCCCAGTGCCTGCGCGAACCGATCGATACCCTCCGAAAGAATCGTCCGCTGATCATCGGCGCTGTGAACGCCCAAAAACTCCTCGAATCCTTGATCCGCCGGATGGACATGGAGGCCGATCTCATGCCCCGCCGCTTCGAGCTCCTTGTAAAGGGCGGCGTGCGCCTCGATGTCCGAGGGAATGACCAGGAACGTCCCGCGTGTGCCGGTCGTGGCCAGCAATTCGCCGAGCCCGAGAATCGAGCGCTTGCCCAGGGCCGGATCGCGAATCGAACGCTGGGTCGCTTCGCAGTCAATTTGCAGCGTGAACAAGAGCGTGGCTTTCAAGGGTGATCTCCGCGGGTGGGATTGCTCGATTCATTCATGTCATCGCCCCACCTCCACGCGCGCCGAATGCAGGCTCAGAGCATCGGGTGTGCCGGCATACCACGCGAGGAGCACCTTGCCGTCGCCGAGTGAACGAATCGCCGGGTGACCGAAACACCACTTGAGCATATCGTCCCAATACTGGACGTACTCGGTTTTTTGTTTTCCGTCCGCTGCCTGCGCGCGGGCGTCGTGGGTATAGACGACCAGCTCATCATCCCAGGAGCGACCGTCATCCCGGGAACAACGAAGGGTCATGGTGCCGGGGGGGGCGCGATTCACCGTGAACGCCAGCAGACGTCCATCCGGCAGGCAGAGCGGCGCGGAGATCTGCCCGGGAATGGTCGTGGCACGGATGGGTGCGGATTGAAAATCGTCCTTGGCGAGCGAGAAACGGCGGAGGTGAACGGGCAGATCCACTTCCTTTTTGAGATCGTGCGTCCAATACATGCCGACGATGTCGCCGTTTGGGGCGAGGCAGTTGCGTTGGTCCCAGAAATAGATCTGCTGCTCCGGGTCACGGGCGGTCACGATCGGCTGGCCGAACGTCCGTCCTCCATCGTGCGACAGGATCATCTGCGCGCTGTGACGGGGCGGACCGGCTTCGTCGTATTCATTGGTGCTCTCGAACGCATACCCGATCGTGCCGTCGGGCCAACCCAGCGCCGGTCCCGTCGTGGCGTTGCCGCGCAGGCCGGGGATTGCCAGATCGCGCCACGGCCGCCAGGTTTCCCCGTCGTCGGTGGACGACGAGATCAGATTGCGAGTGTGCAAAATCCCCTTCGTGGTCGGATCGAGAATCGGACGATCGGGATCGCTCCGATCCCACCAACTGGCCATGAGCAGCAGCGTGCCGGGCTGGCTCTCGATCAATTCGCCGGCGAGAAGCGAGCCCGCCACCCCGTCGAGCGTTGTCTCAAACCGCCACGGCAACTCGTGCCAGGTGCGTCCGCTGTCGCGCGACCGACAGAGCTGCAGCCGCGCGGTGGCCGCGTGCTTCTTTGGGCCGACCTGACACGTGGCGAAGATCGCCCCGCTGCGGGCCGGATACAGGCCCGTTTGGAACGCCACCCGGTCGGAGGGGGAATGCCCTCGTGAATCGTAAATCAATCCGCGATCTTCAATTTTCATGGCGCCGGCTCGCTCCCGTGATCCTGCCTGGCCCCGGCCGCGTCTCAACCAGGAGAGCTTGCTCGAGTTTTTGGAGCAGCCTGGCCGGAAATGGAATCCTCCTCCACCGAAAGCCATCGGATCGGGACGTCCTCGTTCCGCCGGAAGCGTCTTGCGGAGCGGCGGCGCCGCGTACCGGATTGGGGTGGCCAGACAATGGAGGAGATCGGCGCAGGAGTCCTCTCGACCACCCCAACCTGCTGTGGAATGACGACGCCACGCGTAGCGCCGGCAGCTTGCCTCATCGGTGTTGAACCTCCGCCTCCAGTTCATAGATATACACGTAGGGATCACGGTCGCCGGGGTAGTGCGGGATCTCGAAGGCGAGCGTGTTTTCGTCGTCACACAACTCCCGGCCGGAGATGCGCACCTCGACGATCTCATGGGCGCGCAAACGGAAGCCGGAGGGGATTCGTCCCGCGGGGGCGCGGCGTTTCCGCAGTCGGCTCGCGGGAATTTCGCGATCGTTGAGGTAATACGTGAGCAGGCCGGGCTGGACGATCGGGTTCTGCCGCTTCGGCCCGTAGGCGTGCGGATTGCGCACGGCGATCTGGCGGAACCGGAGTGTGACGTCCGCATCGCGCACATCGCGGCCACGAATGGCGAACGGGATCGTCTGATGGAAGCGGCGGGGGCGATTCGCTTCCACCCAGATCGGCAGGTCGCGGTAGAAGGTGTAGCGCTTGTCCTGACGCGCCAGCGTGCGCATGCTGCCAACCTGGCGCAGCACGGCGGTCAACTGACGGAACGCGCCCGTATCGCGATGCATGAGATTCGCGCCTTCGACTAGCCGGCAGGGGAAGTTGAACAGATAAAGGCCGTCGGGCTTCTGCGCGAGCAGGTTCTGCGCGGCGGCTCGTTGCAACCGCGCCAGTTCAGCGGGCGTGCTCTGGACTCCGAACCCGTGCGACGGCGCGTCGGGATTGTGAAGGATCGAGAGCCAGTTGGCGTTGTTGGCCGCCGCCGAGACCTCCAGCGACGGATACAGCCACACGCCTTTGCGCCGGCAGAGTGTCCGCCACCGCTCGATGTCCTGATTGCAGTCCAGCACCAACTCGCTGATGACGAGCGCCGGGGTCAGCCGGTCACGAATCCAGCGGTCGGCATCAATGCCGGCCATCCGCAGCGCGCGTTCGGCGCAGGGAATCCGCAGGATCAACGTCAGCGGACGGCGACGCTTCGCGCCGAGGCGTTCGAGGTCGTTGCGGATGTTCTGGATGAAGCCGGTGAGAATGTCGCGTTTGCGCCACGCCTCGGAGGGCTGGAAGAGATACGGGCTGCGGGTGAAATCCAGTTCGATGCCGTCCACGTCGTATTCGGTGGCGACCTCGTTGACGCCCGCCCGGTAATGGTTGCGCACGGCGGCGTGCGAGTAATCGAGCGCGGCGTTGTAGTAGCCTTTGGCGTCCGTGGCCTCCCAGAGCCGGTCATGCTGATGCTGCTTCCAGAAATCCGACGCCATGATGCTGTTCGGTTCGGACTTCACATGCGTGTCGTTCATCCGAAAGCTGGCGAAAAACTTCAGCCCGCCCGCATGGACGCGTCGGATGAGCATCGGCAAATAATCCACGCCTTGCCGATGCAGACTAAGCATCAGGTCGGTGGCCGCGCCCGCCGTGGTGTAATCGGCCAGGCCGCGTGCGCGCAGATCATACGCGTTCTCGATGACTTTCGACGGCCACGACATCGCGGTCTGGTCGGCGACACACCAACAGAACCAGTCCACCTGCGTGCCCTTGAGATAATCCACCGCGAGCGAGATGCGCTCGACCGTGTGCGGTGGCGGCACGAACCGCAAGGTGCAACTGTCGTCGTTGTAGATGAGGCGAGGCTTCTTAAAGGGCGTCATATCGGACCAACTCACTTTGTCATTTTGCTCTTCAGCGCGCCAGGTTCAATCACGATCAGGCGCATGTTGGCCGCGCTGATCGGCGTCAACAGCTTGTCGTCGTAGATGGATGCGCCTTCGTGGAAGATTGCATCCTCCACCGTCGCCTTGCCAGGTTGACTGATGCCGAGGGCTTTCCAATCGAGAGCGAGTTGGAGATCGAGCTTCTTTTCGGCGTTGTTCAGCAGAATGATGAGGACGCGGCCGGTGGCATCGTCCTTGTAGAAGGTGGCGAAGACGTTCGGCGGCAGCGCAACGATCTTCTGGTCGAAATACCACGCGAGTACCCGGTAACGCTCGTCGAAGTCGTAATGGATCAACGCGTCGTTCACCATCTTGTAGGCGGCCGGATTTCCGTACGCGTGCCAACGAGCCGGGCGGCAGCGACATTTTATCGGCGGGACAGAGGAACACGCGGCTGATGCCGGGCGCGGCGAGGTCGGTCTAGAGCGGTTTGCCCGTAACGTAGGGTTCGAGCAGCCCGGGCCAGAAGGCCCACGCCTGGATGACCGGGTCGGAGTAGCCGTGGTTGGGAATGACGCCCTGGTTGTCCTCGGAGTACGAATACGCGGCGAGCCCGATTTGTTTCAGATTGGACATGCACTGGGCCATGTGTGCGCGCTCCCTGGCCTTGCCCAGCGCCGGCAGCAGCATCGAGGCGAGGATCGCGATGAGCGCCACCACCACGAGCAATTCGATCAGCGTGAATGCGATGGAAGAACGGAAAACGGGAAGATGGGACGATCGGCTTCGGCGTTCCATGCTTCCATTCTTGCAGCACATTTCATCGCCGTCTGCGTGCGGCCAGCCCGAACAGTATCACCATGCCCGTCAGCAACGCCGTGCTTGGTTCGGGGATGGTGGCGAAGATCGCTTGTACATTTCCGAACACCTCATAACCGTCAACCTGCATGTCGGCTGTTGCCGGGCCAGTTAAGCCGAATGTGCGTGTAGCGTTTGTCCCGTCCACCGCGAAGTCTGTCGGGTCCCAGGTCAGATGCACATAGGTGCTGGCGGTAGAAGCGTTTCCCCCCGTGGTATCCGTGATCGTGGGAGAACTGCTGCCGTGGCCGGGCGTGACTTCGACAAATCCCATTGCGTCTCCGCCGTTGTTAGAATACCTCGAAATCCAAAGCCCGAGCCCCGTAATGTTGATCTGCAACTGCACATTGGTGGTTCCCGCCGGCAGACTGCCCAGATAACTGGCGGTGATGGTGTTGGTCCAGCCGGCTCCGCCGGGAAGCAGACCGTTCGCGCTATAGGAACCGCCTCCCAACGTGCGACTGCTGAATGAAACACCACCCGCACTGTTGAACGGGCTGACCACCGTGGGCACAAAAGTGAAGCTTCCTTGTGTTGTTGGGGTGTTGGTACCGCTGTTTTCACTATCGTTCCAGTTGGTCACACCCGCGTTGAGCGAGTATCCCAGACCGATGTCGAACGTGGAACTGGTATTCGTGATGATCTCGGCGCGCGACGTTGACCCGACCAGGAATAAGCAGGCACTCCCCATCGCCATCCCCATCGTCATGATCCTTGATTTCATAAGGTTCTCCTTTTTCGATAGCTTGAGTTTAGAGTGCGTAAAACTGCCAACGTGTTCAGCATGACGGCTCGGCGTCCCACCGCAAGGGGCTTCGGTTGCTCTATTTCCTGGAGCAGACGGCGGCGGCTTGAGGGGTCGGGCGCCAACCGGATCGCATGGATGGGGGCGCACCGCGAAAGCGGTTGGCAGATGCGCTGGCCGTGGCTACAGCCAAAGCGTGTGCTCCGAACGACGTCCGCGCGAGACGGAGGTTGGGAGTACACGCTTCCGCTTGCCGCTTCGCCACCCAGTCGGGCTGTTGGGGTCGCGATTGCTCCGTCCAACTCGACGGGTGAGACTTACACCCACGAGCGCAACCACCTTCACGGGCTGCTGCAGCGTATCGGGATACTGCCACCACATTTCTGCCGGTGCCTTGTGCAGCGCAGGTTTCCCATCCGGCTGACGCGCGGCATATTTGTATAGACCGCCAGCAGATTTACCGCTAATCTGCTGGCCATGTTTACACGGCTGCTCACGCTCCCGCAGCACTCGTTCTTCCTGTTTGGCCCGCGCGGCACCGGCAAAACCACGTGGCTGAAACAGGCCTTGCCCGACGCTCTCTGGTTTGACCTGCTCCGCACCCAGACGATTTTGGGCTTGAGCCGGCAACCAGAGTCCTTCCGCCAACAAGTCGAAGCGCGTCCGCGCGGCACATGGATCGTCGTGGACGAAATCCAACGGCTGCCGGCCCTGCTCAACGAAGTGCATTCGTTGATCACCGACCATGGGCGCGCCTACCATTTTGCCCTCAGTGGTTCGAGCGCGCGCAAGCTGAAACGTCTCGACATCAATCTCCTGGCGGGTCGCGCCATCAATCGCCAGTTCTTCCCGCTGACCGCCGTCGAGTTGAATCACCGGTTCGATCTCGATCAAGTATTGCAGACGGGACTGTTGCCACAGATTCAAGCCGAGCCGGCCCATGCGGTGGAAGCCCTCGACACATACGTCCACAACTACATCCGCGAGGAAATCCAGCAGGAAGCCTTGGTCCGCAATCTCGATTCGTTCGTCCGCTTCCTCGAAGTCGCCGCCTTGATGAACGGCCAGATCGTCAATGTGGCCGGCCTCGCCCGCGATGCCGCCGTGGCCCGCCCCACTGTCCAGGGCTACTTTGCGACACTGGTGGACACGCTCATCGGGTTCTGGCTGCCGGCGTGGCGGCGGCGCGCCAAGGTCAAGGAAGTGGCCAGCCCGAAATTTTATCTGTTTGATCCTGGCGTCGTCAGGGCCTTGGCAGGCCGCCTGCGCGAGCCCTTGGACGGCAGCGAACGCGGTTTCCTGCTGGAAACCTGGGTGCTCCACGAGTTGCGGGCCGCGATGGCCTTTCAGAACCTTGGCGGCCAACTCCACTACTGGCGCACCCCCAACGGCACGGAAGTGGACTTTATCTGGACGCGCGCCCAGCGCGTCGTCGGCATCGAAGTCAAAGCCGCCGCTACCTGGCGCGGCGAATACAGCGCGTCGCTCAAGACCTTGTTGGCCGACAAGATTCTGACCAGTGCCCACGGCGTGTATACCGGCCCGGTCGAACTCAAAGACGGCCCGGTCCGCGTCTGGCCACTCCACCGTTTCCTCCAGCAACTGGCCACCGGCACGATTCTCGGTTGACCCATCACCGGGATTTTCCGTTCGTGGTTTACTGCGTCCGCCACGCCAACCATTGCACCGCTGACAACCGGACCTGAGTGATGAATCAACTCCGAGATGCACCGCGACTTTGCATTGCTCCATTTTTCGGCGCAACAATCGGCGTGTGTTTCCGGCGAGCCATCGTGTAGGCTGCCACGCGATCGGCGATGAGTTTTCTCCAGAACCGGCACGAACAACTGGCAGCCCACCTGCGCGAGCAGATCCAGCGAGGACAGTTGACCGAACCCCTGCCGGATACCCGCACCTGGGCCAACCGGCTGGGTGTGAGTTGCACCACGTTGTACGCGGCCCTCCACACGTTGCAGCGGGAAGAGCTGATCAGCATCCAGCCCCGGGCCGGGATTCGCCTCAGCCATCCCCGCGCGCCGAGGGTTGCGTCCGGTGGTGCGCGCGTGGTGCGTTTGATCTATCGCAGCACGGATTATCCGGAATCGTTCAGCCACCCGCACTGGTGCGGCCTGTTGTCGGAGCAACTGCAAACCCACGGCATCCAACTCACCGTCGAGCGTTGCACGGATATCCGGTTGACCGAGTTGAGTCGAGCCCCGGCGGGTGCGGCGTACGCTCCGCGTGAGTTGCTTTTTCTGCGCAGCCTCTCCGAAAAATATCAACAGCGATTTTCCCGTTCCGGCCGGCCGTCGCTGATTGTGGGCTATCGTGCGCCGCAGGTGGCGTTGCCCTTCGTGACCAGCGATCTGGAAGGCGCGATCCGCCATGCCACGCACGCGCTGTTGCGCCGCGGCCTCACCCAGCTCCACTTCCTCATCAACCGCGCCCAGATGCACGCCGTGCAACGGCAATGCGCCGCCTTTGTGGCCGCCTGCGCGGCCTGGCCGCGGCAACCCGTCCAGGCGGAAGCGGTCCGGGTGCCGTTGCTGCCGGCGGAGCAAATCGTCGCGCTCAGACGGTTTGCCGCGCGCATCAGGCGCGGACACGGAATCCTGGTGACTGTGCCAGTCTCGGCGGCCGCCGTCATGACGACGCTGCTGGCCCGTCAAATCGCCATCCCCGAACAAGCCGAAGTGGTGGTGATCAACAGCATGCCCGACGCGGCCGTTCTCTGGCCGCCCCCCACACAATACCGGGTCTCCCTGGACACGCTCGTGAAATCGCTCACGCGCGTCGCCGTTCACTTCTTCGAAACCGGCGCCGTCCCCCAGATCGCCAAGGTTCTTCCGATGGAAATGGTCAAGCCGGACGTCACGCTGGCCGGTAGCGGCGCACGGCTTCCGTAAGCCGCTGCTTGGAGAAGCTCGCGCAGACGACGGGATTGTGCGCGCCCCATTTCCCGCGCCGCGCGATCGAAAGCTCGCCGAGGAGCGTGAGCAGAACCAGCGCGTCCTTCAGCGCCACGCGCTGGGTGCGGGCCACGAAGTGCGCGTTCTGCCAGAGCGCCAGCCGGGAGGCTTCTTCCTCGGTGTCGGCGGCGCAGCACGTGCGCCAGTGCGTCGCGTCCTCGATCATGAACCAGTCGGCGTGCCGGTGCGGAACGAGATCGAAGCCGACGGTGACCCGCGCGCCGATCTCCGGCGCGCCGACCACTTCGCCATCGCCCTGACACGCATGCACGTCGCCCAGGGAAAACAGCGCCCCGTCCACCTCGATGGGAATGTGCAGCTTCGCGCCAACGCGCACGTGCGGGCAATCCACGTTGCCGCCGAGGGGATTGGGCAGGTTGGTCGGTTCACCGGCCGGGGCGTTGCCGAACTGGCCGATCACCGGGGCGGCCGGGACTTCGAGGCCGTTCGGAAAAATCACGCGCTCGCCTTCGACGCGGAAGGCGTAGCAGGTCCACTCGGGAATCTCGTCGCGCACCAGGGCACGGTTCGGGCCGATGAGCTGGAACCCGTCCGGGTCGAGTTCGATCCGCTGGATTTCGACCACCAGCGTGTGTCCCGGTTTCGCGCCCGCGACGAACACCGGACCGGTCATCGGATTGCTCGGACGATCGGTGGCGCGGCGTTGAAGAAACTGCTCGACGCTGCGCACTTCGCCAAGACAGGCGTCCTGGGTGACGAAGGTGACCGCATCGCCCGGCCGGATCGTGGCCGCCGGTTTCAGCCGCCGGTCAAACAGGAAGTGCTGCTGCTGGTTGCCGATCTCGATCATGACACGTGGGAGGGTCGCCGAGCGGCGCCCGGTACGAACAGATGGTTTCCGCCAGGGCCATGAAGTTTTCGTAGGGCACATTCTCGCCGATGTCGTGGCTGGAGCCGCAGACATAACCGCCGCCCACCGCGAGCGCTTCGAGATGGGCGAGCGTGTCGCGCGCGACGTCGGCGGGCGTTCCCTGGCTCAACACGCCGGCCACGTCAATGTTGCCGAACAAACACAACTGCTCGCCATGACGCCGTTTGAGTTCGTAAATATCCCACGGCCACGCCGCGGGCTGAATGGGATGCATTCCGTCAATTTTCGCCTCGAGAATCCAATCGAGAAACATCGTGTTGTCGCCATCCGTGTGCAGGATGACCGGGATCTGCGCCGCCCGCAGCCGCCGCAAGACTTTCTCGATCCGCGGAAAGAGGAATTCCTCGTGCATCGCCCGCGAAACCAGCGGCCCGGCCGTGCCGCACTGGATGCCGGTCACAAAACAGGCGTCCACCGGATACCGGCTCACGCAGTCCACCAGCGGCAAGGTGTACTCCTCGACGCGATCCATGAATTCCTGGACGAACGCCGGGTCGTCGTGCAGCGCGAGCAGAAAGTCCGTTGGCCCGATCGCCGTGTTGGCGATCGTACAAGCCATGTCCAGCGCATAGACACAACCGAGCTTCGTGTCGGCAGCCGCTTCGAGGTAGGATTCGATCCGGCGTCGAACCGGGTCGAGCGACGGAGGCTGGATCTGATCGAAATCGGCGCGGGACTTGATCGTGCCGTCCATGTAATGCACGCGGCCGTGCTCGTCCGTCTGGTTGTGGCGGCCGAAAAACCAGCCTTCATACAGATACGCCACGTCCATCCCGGTGCGCTGGAGAAATTCGACATAGTCCCGCGACGGCAACTGGAGCATGTGCGTGCCCAGCGGGCGACCCAGGACCCGGTCCACGAGATCCTTGTCCACATACAGCTCGAAGAACGGCACCTCGCCCGTGAACCGATGGGCGAGGGCGTTCCGAAACCGCTGCTTGTTGCCGGGACGAATCATGCCTTGACCGGATGTTGGTCGTGCAGCCGTTTCAGTTCTGCCTGATACTTTGCCCAACCGACTTCGTCGCGTTTCGCGCGGGCGGACCGATAGATCAGGCCCAACTGCCGACGGCTTCGGTCGGTGGTGTTCGGGCCGCTGCGATGGATCGTGTTGGTGTGATGCAGGGAGATGTCCCCCGGCTTCATGCAGAGCGGCACCTCGGGATACAGGGCGGCGTCCACCGGCGTCATCAGCGTCTGGCTGAAACCCATCACGCCCGACGCCCGATGCGGCAGCAACCCCAGCCGGTGCGACCCTGCCTGGACCGTGAGGACGCCGTTGGCGGGCGTGGATTCATCAATCGCAATCGTGCAGACCAGGTCTTCCGGTGGCTGGAGATTCTGAAAGGCGTTATCCTGATGCGCCGGTGTCACCGAACCGGCCTGGGCGGCCTTGGCGAAGAACGCCGTTCCCACCTGCATCACCTCCGATCCGTCAAAAATCTCGCGCATGATTCGCAACAGCCGTTCGTCGGCCAGCAGTTGACGGAAGTACGGCACGTGCTGATCGAGACGGAAGACGCTCTTGACCGGCTTGTCCGGCGCGTCCTCGTAATAAACGTCTCCTGCCTTGAGCGTGGGGACCACGGTGCGAAGCGCGTCGGTCAGGCGTCGTTCGATCTCGGCCACTTCGGCCTTCGAGAACACCTCCCGGACGACGGCATAACCCTGTTCGTTAAAGTGCGCAGCAACGGCCTTGGCATCAGTGATCATGCGGGAACATTGACCTCGGTTGCGCTCCGGGGAAAGAAACGATCCCTGCTGCAATTTCCAGAGCACGCCCGAAGCCTTCAGCAGCTCGAAGGAGAGACCATCGAGCCCTGGGCGAATCCGCGATGCGTCCGGTGCGCCCGGGCACAACCTCTCCTCTTGAATCCGCTGCAGAACGCCCGATCTCTTCGACCTCACTCGATCCAGAGCAACCGATAGTCGTGTCGGGGGATCGTCAGCTTCAACGCGTCTCCCTGCCACGAAAGCGCCTGCTGGCTCTCGAAATCCTTGATCGTCTTCGGCGCAAGCCCGAGCGCCTTGAAATCAAGGCTCACGCTGGTTTCCCTGGCCTCGCCGAGATTCGCGACGACGGCCAGCGCCTTGCCGGGACGTTTCCAGAGGGTCACGACCACATCCTTGGAGTCGGTGCGCGCGATCTTGTTCTTCTCCCAGTAGGGATGAAACACCACATCGGCCGCGCCGAGGTCAAATTCGCCCTTGGCGCGATCCACCTGTTTCACGGTCTCCGGGTCGAGCGCGTAGGCCGGCCAAATGATGAGCTCGTGAAGCAGCAGCAGGGCGAACTCGCTCCGCGTGCCGGCACGAATGGCAGCCGTCAGGTCTTTGCCCAGCTTGATCTCGCTCAGGAAGAACGGCACGAACCCGAACTGCCGGCCCATGATGTGCGCGCGGATGTAATCGAGCGGGAACTGATCCACGTAGTCGGTCTCGGGCGTCATCATGAAGCGTTGCTCGCCGTCAATTGCGAGGGTCGCGAACGAGTAGCAGGGTGACAGCATCGTGGTGGATTTGTGGACGCCGATGTAGTTGGGCATCTGCAACGCGTGATAGGCCGCCGCCTCGCGCCGCAGATACTCGCGCAGTTTCCGGATGGGAAACTCGCCCTGATATTGTCCGTCCTCGCGTTTGTATCCGAGTCCGAGCGCCGGGTCTTTGAGCGGCAGGAGGTAGGCGTTGTCCTCGTAGAAGGTGAACAGGCCCGTGCGCTTCAGATACTCGGCGAGATGCCACACCCGGAAGTCCGCGTAGCTGTTCGCGCCGATGTACGACGCGCGCTGCCATTCCCCCGAATAGACCCGCATGTCGGGAATGGCGATCCCCATGCTCTGCAGCACCTCATACAGAAAGGGAATGCCGCCGGCCGCCCGCAATTGGTCCATCGCCTCCTTCGCCTTCGCGTAGTCGGCGGGGAAGGGTGCGTTCTCGACAGCGGCATACGTGGGGGTTTGATTCCCCACAGGGCTGAAGTTGAAGTAGGTGAGGTTCTTGAACTCCGCGGCCGCATACGGCGCGACCCAGCCGCGCCAGCCGGCCGGCATCGGTTTCACGGGCGTCGCCTGCAAACCAAACGCGATGGTGCGCGGCTGGTCGAGCAGCAGCTCCTTGTTGACCAGATTCAGGCGGAGAATGACGGCGCCTTTTTCGCGCACGACCTCGAGGGCGGGTTTCTCCTCGTCGAGATGCCAGCCCTTGTCCGATTCGCCGAACCAACACAGCCCGCGATCCTCGTTGCCGAGCCAGTACAACGGCTTGAAGTTCCCGATCGTGCCGGAGACGTTCAGAAGACGGCGACTGTCCCAGACGGTCCCGGCGCCGGCCGGGGTGACGCCCGCATAGGTCCGCCGAATCGCATCGGTGACTTCGTGCAACAGGGTGGCCTGCTCCTCCCGCAGCGGGATGTCGAAGGTCAACTCGGCGAGGCGCGTCGCTTTTGTCGGACGAAGCTCGATGTCGAGCCACGCCACGCCGTCGTACTCGATGCGGTTGGTGATCTTGAGCGCGAGGTCGCCGAGCTTGCCGTGGCCCTCGATCACGGCGTGCTGCGGATCTTCCTCGAGCACCTTGCGCTTGCCGGTCGGCTTCGCCTCGATCGGCTGGCGCGTGCCGGCCACCCGCGCCCGCAAGGACAGGGGGCGTGCGAGCAGGGCGTCGGTCGCCTTGCCCACGGTCGGCTCGAGTTGCTCCGCGGTGACCTGGTTGAACAAGCCGAGGTCGTTCACGGAATAAACCCGGCCCACGACAGACACCTCCCGATCGCGCACGGTCAGCGGCGTGAACGGCGGCAGGATGCCGCCCTCCATCCCGACGCGGCTGTTCACCCACGGAAACGATTTCCAGGGAAACGTCATTTCTTCCGTCGCCAGCGGTTGGTGATCCTTGTCGAGGAGTGTGACGGCAACCTTGTAGTCGCCTTCGGTCTTGATCCCCTCGGGAATCGGAAGGCCAAGGTCTTGGACCTGGGTGCCCGGGAAGGCCAGCGGCTGGTCGAGCAGCACCTTGTCGTCTTTGCGAAGCGACACCCGGACTTCCTTCACCTTGTCGCGTCCGGGGAAACGGCCGAAATCAATCTTGTCGAACCAGAGCTTCTGAAGCGACGGCAGACAACGCGCTTCGAGGACGAACTTGGTGAGCACCGGCTTGGGAAACACAGGATGGACGGGCGTTTTCAGGAACGGCACGGCCGAGTCGTGCCAGATTTTATTTTCCTTCGGACTCGAGATACGGAGATGAAAGACGTCGTGATCGGCCAGCGCCGCGGCCTCGTCCACCGAGAACGGATGAACCTCGCCGGGCTTGAGATGAACCTCCAGCGTCTTTGCGGTGATTTCCTTGTCCTGGGAGGTGACCCGGGCCTCGATTTTGAAATCCCGTTCCGCATTCCCATTGACGATCTCGCCCGCGAAACCGAATCGTCCGTTGAGCAACGGGGCGACGCTGCGAACCTGGACGGCGGGAGCCTTCGCCTCGAAGGTCAGCTCCCCGCCGCCCCCGGGCGCATTCAGCGCACCGCTCACCGGCGAGAGCGTGGTCCAGCCGACTTTCACGCCCCAGACCCGCGAGAAATGCGCCAGCCACCGCGCGCCATCCGGGATCTCCTTGAGGCCGAGATCGGCCAGCGGAATCGAGAGCTCCGACTGCCAGCGGTCCGACGTGACCTTGTTCTTGAAATTCCAGCGCCCGTTCCACTCCAGGCGATTGTACAGCCCCAGGCTGGGGGTCTCCGCCTGGTCGAAGATGATCGAGCCGGCGGAATTGCCCATGAACTGGAAATAGCTCTCCTCGTTCTTGTATTTGCCCGCGAACGGATCGAGCAACAGCTCCAGGATGTCGTCACCGCCCCAATGGCCGCGGTCGCGCGTGGTGTGATTGGCGACGAGCGCCGCGCCCTTCGGATAGATCGGCAGATCGAAGGCGAGATAGAGATGGGCGTTGTCGTAGGTGATATACGCCACGACCTGCCGGGCATCGAGCTGGCCGGTGCTGTGATCCTTGAACCCGGTGATCGCGGCGGCGTGTTGCCATTCCGTGGCGCCGATTTCGCCGTCAATGACCGGCGGTTTCGGGCACTCGGGCACGACGAACCGTGGGGCGATACCCTGGCCGTGGAGGGCAAATGTGGTCATCATAAGGCCCAGGAGGTAGAGGTTCCGTTTCATGTGTTTGATCCTGATTCCAGCGGTGATCCGTGCAACCGCGTTTCTGTGTAGCCGCGCTTCTGTGAAGCGCGGATTTCTCAAATACTGAAGGCCGCCTCCGACTGGCGACAAACCACCCGCGCTTCTATGAAACGCGGGCGTGTTGCCGAACCGTGAGGGCCTTGCAAATCCCCAACCCATCTCCCTCGATGGGCAACTCCGCGCTTCACAGAAGCGCGGCAAATTATCGTGAATCCATGGAACGAGAAGGGCGCGACCGTCCGCCACGCTTGAGCACACTCTTCCCGGAATATGATCCTCCCCTTTACTTCGTGACGATCTGTTCCTTCCGACGCAAAGCCTTGTTTCACAACCCTTCGTTTCATGTCGCCTTCCGCGCGTTCTGTCAGGAAGGACACCGGGCAAAGGGCATCGCCGTGGGGCGCTACGTGATCATGCCCGATCACATCCACCTGTTTCTCCTTCTGCCATCGGACGTGCGGCTTACCCAATGGGAACGAATGCTCAAACTGGTGCTCGGACGGCATCTCCGCCAACTCGGCCCTCCTCCGCCGTACTGGCAACGTGGCTTCTTTGATCATGTCATTCGGCATGCAGAAAGTTATGCCGCCAAGTGGCAGTATGTGCATGACAATCCTGTGCGCGCCGGTCTCGTGGCGTGTGCGGCGGACTGGCCTTTCCAGGGCGAACTCATCTTCATCGATCACGCGTAACCGGCCTCGTTGTCGCCGCGCTTCTGCGAAGCGCGGATTCCTCGCGTGGCTGGCGCATGGCCGGATCATCGGGTTGTCGTTGCGGCCGCGCTTCACAGAAGCGCGGCGACACAGGGGCGCCAGTCCATCCCCCCATCCGCTGAAGGCTTACCGCCTCTCCTTTCGATACATCTCCATGATCTCGGTCGCGTCCAGCGGGCGATTCCAGATGCGGAATTCGTCCAGAGACGTATGCTCCTCGCCTGCGTCGCCCAGTGTGAACCTCTTCGAGTGGATATCGGCTTCCGTGAACGGCTCGGTGAGCTGCCCGCTGCCGGCAAGCTCGCCGTCCACATACAGTTTGACCGTCGTATCAACCCACGTCAGCACCACATGATACCAGCCGCCATTGGTCCACATGGCCGAAACATTGCAGCGGATGGCCGTGTTCTTGCGGCTGGGGAAGCCGTACGTGTAGAAGATCAACATCGGCTCGGGTTGATTGAAGCGTTCCATCTCCAGGCCGAAATAGCCCTCGCTCGATCCTCGGCCCTGCATGAACAGGTTGATCACTTGCGCCTTTCCCTGTTTGCCCAGCCAGTCCACCGGCTGCATCCAGAACGCGAGGCTTCCCTGTGCGGCGAAAAAGTTTCCTTCGTTCTCGTAATCGAGGGAGGTGACGACCGAATCGCCGATCTGCACCGCCTTGCCGCGGGCGCCTTCAACCAGTCGGACGTTGCCCTTGATGATCGGCTCGGCGTTGCCCTTGGCGACGTCGGCCCTCACGTCCTGATCGAAGCCGGCATGGAAAATCAGACCGTTGGTGAGGTCGGCCCGAGCGCAGAGCGGAAGACCGAGTCCCACGAGCAGCGTCAACACGAGCGAGTGTAATTGGGTCATTTTCGTTTTTTGGATGTCGTCGCGCTTCTGCGAAGCGCACGCGTCTGTTTTCATCATGTTCCCGCGCTTCGCAGCAGCGCGGCGCCGTCTCCTCCGTGGCGATTCGGTTCCATTAGAAAGGCGGCGGTGGATTCTGGTTCGTGTTCCCGGTCGGCAGCGGACCTTGGAACCATCCGACGTGCAGGTCCGCATACAGAATGTTCATCCCGTTGTTGTGCGGGTAGATCGCGAACTTGATCGCCGGCGGATTGAGCCAGTGATCCCGTTGAATCTTGTAATCCGTCGCGTCGGCGATCATCATGTGGCTGGACGGATTCTCGATCTCCTCAAATCGGACGCCGCCGACTCCGTTGATATCAACGAGACTGTCGCCCACGAGCTTGGGGCGGGAGCTTCCGGTGATGTATTGGACGGAAGGCATCGCGTAATGGAACTCGTCCGAAACATGCTGAGGAGGGCTGTCGCGCGAGGGACAGGCGGCAATGCTGTTGGGATTGTTGTTCCATGCGGTCGAACTGCCGCCGTAGATCGGAAGCAGCCCGGCTTCATCCAAGGCGCCATACCAGGTCACGCCGACTCCAGGTCCGGTGTACTTCAGGACCGGCGGGAGGAAACCGTTGGAGTCGCCTGCATAGACCGAGAAGAGGATGCCGAGCTGCTTGAGGTTGTTCATGCACTTGGCCTGCTTGGCCTTGTCGCGCGCGCTCTTGAGAGCGGGCGCCAACATCGCCGCGAGGACCGCGATGATGGCAACCACCACCAAAAGCTCGATCAAGGTAAATGCCGATTTGGCATAACCCTTCATCGGCGGCGGCGGCGGATCAGCAAGGCGACCGCCAGCGGGAGCAACGCCAGCGTGGCCGGCTCGGGAATCGCGGCGATGAGCACCACGTCGTTGCCGCCATAGTTGTATTCGATGTTGAAGAGCGAACTGCCGGCATCAACGAAAGCGCCGTTGGTCAGGCCGTCGAACTGGCCGGTGCTCGGGATCGCCCCGTCAATCAACGTGAACACGGAGCCGA
>JADZFN010000072.1 GCA_020849895.1 Verrucomicrobiia bacterium
AATCCCCGCAGTGGGCTTTGAGCGCCGAGGCAACGCTGGATTTGACCAAAATGGCCCGCGCCCAGAGGGTTGCGGCGGGAACGGGCTTTGGGCGGCGTTGTGTCGGCTGGCCAAGCCCACTGCGGGGCTTGGCCAGCCTCCACGCCTTGCCCACCAGCCCGCCCCGCCAGCAACAGAGGGCAGACCAATTTTCAAACACCCTCTAAGGATCCTATGAGCTCCGAACTGTGCTTCTTCGACGCCTTCACCCGTTACGGCCCGCGGCCTAAAAAGCACGCCGCGCATCCCTGGCGGCTCGATGACATCCTCGCCGAGATGGAGCACTGCTCCATCTCGGGAGCGCTCGTCGCCTCGACCTACTCGATCTACCAGGATGCGATGGAAGGGAATCTCCGTCTCTCTGCCGAGATTGCGCCGCATTCGCACCTGTTTCCCGTGTGGAATGCGATGCCGCATCATGCGGGCGATTTTCCTTCGCCGCGCGAGATCGAGCCGCTCCTCCGCCGCCACCGCGTGCGCGCCGTCCTCATTCATCCCAAGACGAACCGTTGGGATTGGGAGGCACCGCACAGCCGGGAGTTCTTTCGGTGGCTGGCCCGTCGGCATCTCCTCACGATCGTCTTCAAGGAGGAGTTCGCCCAGGTCTCCGACCTCGAGCGGCTTCTCGCGCGTCATCCATCGCTCCGCGTGCTCCTCATGAGCGCGGGTTGGGACGACCAGCGCTTCCTGCTCCCGATGATGGAGCGGAGAAAAAACCTCCATCTCGCCCTCGACCGTTTCCAGATCCACTACGGTCCCGAACGCTTCGTGAAGATGGGATGCGAAGACCGCATCCTCTACGCCTCGAACGCCCCGCTCATGGGCATGGGCGCGCATCGCGCGTTCCTGGACTGGGCGGAAGCGCCGGCGGCCGCGCGCCGCAAGATGGCGGGCGGCAACCTCGCCCGCCTTCTCGGCATGGAACTCCCCGTCCCCCGGGAGAATCGTTCCGAAGACCGCCTCATGGCCGCCGCGCGCGCCGGCCGGCCCTTGCCGGCGCCGATCGTGGATTTCCACATGCACATCCTCCCCGAAGGCGCGCGCGGCGGAATCGAGCATGTCCGCATGGAAAACGGCGGGCCGGAAGGCGTGTTTCACCAGCTCCATCGCCTCGGTTGCGTCGGAGGCGGTTTCATGAGCTGGCGCGTGGCTGCTTACGATTCGTGGGGCGGCAACGAGGACGTCCGCCGCTGCCTCGACGTCGCGCCGCCCGGCTACTGGGGCCTCGCCTCGGTGGACCCGCTCTATTACTCGCAAGACCAGCTTGCGCGCATGATTCCCGAGGTGTATCAGGACCGTCGTTTTGTCGGGATGAAGCCCTACCTCCGATTCGGCGTCGAGTATCATCATCCTTCCTATGACGTTTGGTGGAAGTTCGGAAACCGCCACCGCTTCTACGCCCTGATCCATCGCACGCGCGGCGATTATGCCGAAGTGGATGCGCTCGCGAAGAAGTATCCGAGGGTGCGCTGGGTCGTCGCCCACTGTGGCGCCGACTACCGCTCCGCCGAGCTCGGCGTCGAATGCGCCCGCCGCCATCCGAACGTCTATCTCGAGATCACCTATACCGCCGTCACCTGCGGGATCATTGATTATCTCGTCAAGGGCGCCGGCGCGGACCGGGTCCTCTACGGCAGCGACCTCCCGATGCGCGACCTTCGGCCGCAGCTCGGCTGGGTTGTCTTCTCGCGCCTCGCGGAAGCCGACAAAAGGAAGGTCCTCGCGAGCAACGCGCAGCGGGTGCTCGCCCCCTGCCTCGCGAGGCTCCCCGAACGCCATCGCCCGAAGCTGGGCGGAGAAACGAGAAGCTGAACGCAGGCCGCTCGAAGCGAGAAGGGGAAGGCCGTGCCCGAAGCCGGCTCCGGCTTTGGAATCGGAGGAGGCCGTGTTTCCGCGGACCGTGGAATCGAAAAAGGGCTTTTCACGAGGCCTGGGTTTGGGGTAGAAGACACGGCTCCCAACGCCTTTGACTCGACATGAATCCGATTGTGACCAAGATCAGCGCCGAACAGATGAAGAAAAACGTTCCCGACTTCGCCGTCGGCGACACCGTCAAGGTGCATGCCAAGGTGGTGGAAGGCGACAAGGAACGCATCCAGATTTTTTCGGGCGTGGTCATCGCACGGCGCGGCGCCGGCCTCCGTCAGACGTTCACGGTCCGCCGCATCTCGTACGGAGAAGGCGTGGAGCGCGTGTTTCCGATTCATTCGCCCCGCATCGAGCGGATCCAGGTCGAACAGCGCGGCAAAGTCCGCCGCGCGAAGCTCTACTACCTGCGCCGGCGCATCGGCAAGGGCGCCGTGCAGGTCAAAGAACGCGCCGAGGCCTGATCGGGCCGAGGGCTGCCGCCGCCGCGTGCGACGGACGCGGGAATCTTTCGAAGCGCCAGAAACGGCGCGGCACGCGACGGTTCCGCAAGGGCTTCAGGAAAATCTTCGTGTGAAGCGAACGTCGGACTCCGGGAGGAACGGATGAAGGAGCGACGTCCCGGCGCGGCGGCCCCGTTGGATTTCGAACGCGAGCTTTGGGCGCGCGGGTTCGTCCGCGTCTGCGGCATTGACGAAGCGGGGAGGGGACCGCTTGCCGGTCCCGTGGTGGCGGCGGCGGTGATTTTGCCGCGCGCGTTCTCGCATCCCTTCCTCAACGATTCCAAACAGCTCTCCGCGGCGCGCCGGGAAGAGGCCTATCGCAGCCTGACGGAAAATCCCGAGGTCGCGTGGAGCGTGGCCCGGGTGGAGGCGGAAGAGGTGGACCGCGTGAACGTTCTGCGGGCGACGTGGCAGGCGATGATCGCCGCGCGCGCGGGGCTGGATCCTCCGCCGGACTGGACGCTGGTGGATGGGCGTCCCGTCCCGCCGCTCGGCGACGCCTGCGACGCGTTGGTGCGCGGCGACGCGCGTTCGCTCTCGATCGCCGCCGCGAGCGTGATCGCGAAAGTCGCGCGCGATCGTCTCATGGAGGAGATGGACCGAAAATATCCCGCCTACGGATTTGCTCGGCACAAGGGGTATGGGACGGCGGCGCACTTGCGGGCATTGGCGGCTTGGGGACCGTGCCTCGAGCATCGGAAGAGTTTCCTCAAGAGGATCTGGTCGAAAAGCTCCGGAGATGGAGGCTCCGAGGGGCCGGATGGATGACAACCGCGCGCCGCCTGGCGCTTCTCATTTCCCGATGCAGAACTTCGAGAAGATCCGGTCGAGCACGTCCTCGGTCACCGTTCGCCCCGTGATTTCCCCGAGCGCCTGCATCGCCTCGCGCAGGTCGGCCGCAATGCATTCGAGCGAAAACTTTTGCTGGAAAGCCGTTGCCGCGCGTTTCAGCGCGTCTGCCGACCGCAGGAGGGCTTCCTGGTGGCGCGCGTTGATGAACACCTCGTGGAAATTCACCTGTGTTCGCCCCTGAAGGAGGTGGCGCGCGATCGTCTTCTTCAACTCCTCGACGCCGTGTCCCGTCTTGAGGGAGACCGCCGCGCTCGTCAGGTCGCGCCAGGCCGCCGCTTCCATGAACATCCCGAGGTCGGCCTTGTTGAGCACGACGATGAGCGGCCGTTCCTTGCAGAGGGCGAGGATCTCGCGGTCCGACGGTTCGAGTCGCCGCGAGGCGTCGAGCACGAGGAGCACCAGCTCCGCCCGCGCGATTTGGGCGTGCGTGCGACGGATGCCTTCCGCCTCCACCTGGTCCGCGTGCTCGCGGATCCCCGCGGTGTCCACGATCCGCAGCGGGATGCCGCCGAGGCTCGCCACTTCCTCGATGGTGTCGCGCGTCGTGCCAGGCGTCGCGCTGACGATCGCGCGCTCTTCCCCGAGCAGGGCGTTGAGCAGGCTCGACTTGCCGACGTTCGGCTTGCCGACGATCACCGTGCGCACCCCTTCGCGCAGGATGCGCCCTTCGCGCGCGGTGGCCAAGAGCGACTCGACAAACGCCGTCGCGTTGCGCACCCGTTCCGCGATCTCCCGCCGCGTGGCGGGCGCAAGGTCCTCGTCGGGGAAATCGAGATGCGCTTCCACGTGCGCCAGCGCGTCTGCGAGATGGTCGTAGACCTGCTGCATCTTCCGGTAAAGGTGCCCTTGAGCCTGGGCAAGCCCCGCCATGTGGGCGCCTTCGCTCTGCGCGGCGATGAGGTCCGCCACCGCCTCGGCCTGGGTCAGGTCCATGCGGCCATTGAGGAACGCCCGCCGCGTGAACTCCCCCGGATGAGCCAGACGCGCCCCTGCACGCACGAGCGCATCGAGCGTCCGCCGCGCGGAGATCAGGCCTCCGTGGCACGAAATCTCCACCACGTCTTCGGCCGTGTACGAGCGCGGCGCGCGCATCACCGCGAGGAGTGCTTCGTCCACGGCCTGGTCGCCGTCCATCACGAATCCGTGGCGCAGCGTGTGCGAGGGCTGCGCGGAGGGTTTTCCCCGCCCCCGGAAGACCGCGTCGGCGATCGTCAGCGCCGTTTTGCCCGACATGCGCAACACGGAGATCCCTCCCGGGCCGGGCGAGGTGGCGATCGCCGCGATGGTTTCCTCCATCGGAGGAGCGGGAGGATCACGGGTGTCGCTCACGATGGCGGGTGTAGGCGCGGATGATCTTCTGGACGAGCGGATGCCGCACCACATCTGTTTCGTCGAGCCGGCAGAAGGCGAGCCCCTCGACGCCGTCGAGGATCCTCTCGGCTTCGGCCAGCCCGCTTCGCTTGTGGCTCGGGAGGTCCACCTGGGTGATATCTCCCGTGATCACGCAGCGCGATTCACGCCCGAGACGGGTGAGGAACATGAACATCTGGTCGCTCGTGGCGTTCTGCCCCTCGTCGAGGAGGATGAAGGCGTGGTCGAGCGTCCGCCCGCGCATATAGGCCATCGGAGCGATCTCGACGGTCCCCCGTTCCGCATGGCGCTGGAGTTCCTCGGGCTCCAGCATCGCGCCGAGCGCATCGTAGAGCGGGCGGAGGTAGGGGAGCAGCTTCTCCTTGAGGTCGCCGGGCAAAAAGCCGAGCGCCTCGCCGGCTTCCACCGCGGGGCGGGTCAGGATGATCCGTTCGACGCGCCCCTCGCGGAGCGCCGAGACCGCCATCGCCGTGGCGAGGAAGGTCTTGCCCGTCCCCGCCGGGCCGATGCAAAAAACCATGTCGTGCCATCGCATCGCCTCGATGAAGCGCCGCTGCCCGTGGCTGCGCGCCCCGATCGCCGTGCGCCGTGGATTCACTTCGATCCGCGCCGTGGAGAGCGCGCCGAGATCGAGCTGCGGCGGAACGCCTGCCGCGCGGAAGGCGTCGAGCGCGTAATGAAATTCGAAGGCGCGGATCGCCACCCCCTTGGCCCGCGCCGCCTCGAGTTCGCGCAGGAACGCCGCCGCCCGCTCCACCTCCACGGCGTCCTCGCCTTCGACACGAAACCAGTCGTCCCGTTGCGCGAAGCGCACCCCGAAAACCTCCTCCGCCGTGCGCAACAAGCGCGGGTCGTTCGCGCAAAGCGCCTGTGCCGCGCGCGGCGACTCGAGGTGGACGACCGCTTCAGCCATGGGCATGGGGTTCCAGTTCGGCCAGGGTCGCCATGAACTTTTCGCGCGTCTCGCGCAGGCCCTCCGAGACCACCCGGTGACCGCCGATCACGGTCATGAAATTCGTGTCGCCCGTCCATCGCGGCACCACGTGGAGATGGAGATGCTCGGCGATCCCCGCGCCTGCTGCGGCGCCGAGGTTGAAACCGAGGTTCATTCCGTCGGGTCGGAAAGCGCGTTCGAGGACGCGCGCGCAACGCCGCGCGAGGAAGATCAGGTCCGCCAGTTCCCCGTCAGCGAGGTCGTCGAGCCGCGCCGTGTGGCGGTAAGGGGCCACCATGAGGTGCCCGCCCGTGTAGGGAAAGGCGTTGAGCAGGGCGAAGCAGGTGCGCTCCCGCAGCAGCACGCGGTCGGCGTCGCCGGCGGCCGGAGAGGCGCTCCCGCAAAAAACGCATCCGCCGCCTTTCGGCGTGCGGAAGTATTCGGCCCGCCACGGAGCCCAGAGATGTTTCGGGACGCTCGCGCCCTCCTCCATGGCAGCATTCTCCGTCGTTCGTCCCCTTTGGACAAGCCTGCGTTGCGCCGATCAGTGGCCCAGCCACGCCTTGATGCCGAGGCGGACGCCCCCCGCGACGAGCGCCGAGCAGGGGATCGTGAGGATCCATGCCCAGACGATATTGCTCGCAAGGCTCCAGCGCACCGAGGAGGAGCGCTGCGTGTTCCCCACGCCCGTGATCGCGCCGGTGATCGTGTGCGTGGTGCTCACGGGGATGCCGAAGAGTGACGCGCCATAGAGCGCGACTGCCGCCGAGGATTCCGCGCAGAACCCGCCGAAGGGCTTCAGGCGCGTCAGCTTCGAGGCCATCGTGTGGACGATCCGCCATCCCCCTGAAGCCGTGCCCGCCGCCATCGCGACGCTGCAGAGCAGGATGACCCAAATGGGGAGCGGCGCCGTCGCCGTCAGATATCCTCCGCTCACGAGGAGCATGAAGATGATCCCCATCGTCTTCTGCGCGTCGTTGGTCCCGTGGCCGATCGCGTAAAGTGCCGCCGAGACGATCTGGAGCTTGCGGAAGATGGTGTTCACGCGGTGCGGCGTCTTCCTCCGGCAGATCCATGCGCAAACCACGAAGACGAGCGAGCCGAGGACGAAGCCGATCAGCGGCGAAAGGAAAATGAAGAGCACCGTCTTCCCCAGCCCCCACCACACGAGCGACGAGGTTCCGTGCGCCGACACCCCCGCTCCCACCAGCCCGCCCACCAGCGCATGCGAAGAACTGCTCGGGATCCCGTAGTACCACGTGAGGATGTTCCAGAAGATCGCGCCGACCAGCGCCGCGAGCACCAACTCAGGCGTCACGATATGGATGTCCACGATCCCTTTTCCGATTGTTTTCGCCACGTGCGTCCCGAAGATCAGCGGTCCGATCATGTCGAAAAACGCCGCCCACAGGACCGCAAACTGGGGCGAGAGCACGCGCGTCCCGACGACCGTGGCGATCGAGTTCGCCGCGTCGTGGAAACCGTTCAAAAAATCGAACGCCAGCGCGACGAGAATCAGCGGGACCAGCCAGTGCAGGTTGTCCATCGAGGCGGAGGGCGCGTCAGCCCATCTTGACGGCGATACCCTGAATGAGATTGGCCACGGTCTCGCAGCGGTCGGTGACCACTTCGAGGTTTTCGTAGACCTCTTTCATTTTGATCAACTCGATGGGGTTCTTCTCCTCGTCGAAAAGGCGTCCCACCGCTTCCTTCATGATCAGGTCGGCTTGGTTCTCGAGCCGATGGATTTCCACGCACTGGTCGAGGATGTTGTTGTAGTTGCGGATGTCCTGCAGCGCATTGAGCGCCCGCTGGAGGAGCTCGGTCTGCTTCAGGATGATGCGGCCCAGCTTTTGCGCGTCCTCGGTTGGCTTCGCGATGCGGCAGGTCTGCATCCGCTGCGCCGCCGATTCGATCGTGTCAATCACGTCGTCGAGGCGGAGCGCGAGTTCGTGAATGTCCTCGCGGTCGAACGGCGTCAGGAAGGTCCCGTTCAGGCGATGGATCGTCGAGTGGGTCAGACGGTCGCAGGCGTGCTCGAAGCCCTCCAGCTCCTGAAGCTTGAGGCCGACGTTCGTGTAATCCTCGAGAAGCCGCTTGAGCACCTCGGCCGCGCGGATCACGAACCCCGCGATCTGCTCGAATTGCCCGTAGAAATCGTCCTCGCGCGGAAGGAATCGTTTAAACATATCCACCTCTCTGGCTAGCAGACGGACGCCGATTTGGCAACCGCCTGCGCGAGGCCTCCCGCATTAAGGGGCGGATTCGAGCGGTTGCATCGTGGATTTCGAGGAGTCGTGGGAGGAAGATCCCCCCGCGCTTTTGGGCTTTACATGGCTGCTTTTAGGTAATAGCGTGGCGGCGTCTCCCTCACCTTTTCTTATGAACGACGCCGATCCCTTCGATTCCCCCGTGTTCCGGATGGCGCTGGAGCAGTTCGACGCCACGGCCGATTGGCTCGGCCTCGGACAGGGCGAGCGCGAACGCTCCCGCCTCCCGAAACGCACCCTCATCGTCCAGATCCCCGTCCGGATGGACGACGGCCAGGTGCGCACCTTCACCGGTTACCGGGTGCAGCACCATCTCAGCGTCGGACCGACCAAGGGCGGCATCCGCTATCATCCGGACGTCACGCTGGGCGAAGTCGCCGCGCTGGCGATGTGGATGAGTTGGAAGTGCGCCCTCGTCGGACTGCCGTATGGCGGGGCGAAAGGCGGGGTGACCTGCGACCCGCTTTCGATGTCTTCCGGCGAGACCGAACGCCTCACGCGCCGCCTCACCCAGGAATTGGTCCCCATTATCGGCCCGCAACTGGACATCCCCGCGCCGGACCTCGGCACGAACGAGCAGACGATGGCGTGGATCATGGATACCTATAGCATCCAGGTGGGGCACAGCGTGCCGGGAGTGGTCACCGGCAAGCCCGTGAGCCTCGGCGGAAGCCTCGGCCGCCGCGAGGCGACCGGGCGGGGGGTGGCGTATCTCGCCAACCGTGCGATGGACGTGCTCAAGCTCAAGGCCGAGGACGCCACGGTGGCGATCCAGGGGTTCGGCAACGTCGGCTCGCACGCGGCGTTCGCCCTCGCGCGCCACGGGACGAAGGTGATCGCCGCGAGCGATTATACGGGCGGCGTGTTCCGTCGGGAGGGGCTCAACCTCGACGACCTCGCGGCGCACATGCGGGCCCACAAGGTGGTCCGCGGATTCCGTGGCGGCGACGCGATCACGAACGAGGAACTCCTCGCGCTGGAGTGCGATGTGCTGATCCCCGCGGCGCTCGAACGCCAGATCACGGGCGAGAACGTCGGGAAGTTGCGCTGCAAGATCCTCGCCGAGGCGGCGAACGGACCGACGACGACGGAGGCCGACCGCATGCTGGAAGGCTCGGATATTTTCGTGCTTCCCGACATCCTCTGCAACTCGGGTGGCGTCGTCGTCTCCTACTTCGAATGGGTGCAGGACCTGCAGAACTTCTTCTGGACCGAGGCGGAGGTGAACGACCGCCTCTATCGCATCCTGGAACACGCGTTTGCGAACGTGATGGCCTTCGTGAAGAAGGAGAAGGTCCCGATGCGGCGCGCGGCGCTCGCCCTCGGGATCAAAAAGGTCGCCGACGCCAAGCGGATGCGCGGGCTGTTCCCCTGATCGGCGCAAGTGGAGGGACGACCCTTACCCGCGCGACCGAAGCACCGCCTCGGCGCCTTGGCTTTGGCCAAAATGGCCTCTCGCAGAGGGCAGTCGAATTTTCAAACACCCTCTCACGCTTCGAATTCCCTGCAGGCCGCCAGATAGGCCTCGATGTTTTCCCATGGCACTTCCGGCTCCAGCATGTGGGTCGGCGCGCAGACAAGCCCCCCCTTCTTTCCAGCGAGGCTCAGATTCCGATGCACGGTCGCGCGCACGTCGGCGGGCGTGCCGAACGGCATGATGCGCTGCGTGCCGAGGGTGCCGTGGAAGGAGAGACGGTCTCCCCATCGGGCGTGGACCTCGGCGAAGTCCATGCTCTCGGGCTGGATCGGATTGAGGATGTTTACGCCGGCCTCGATCAGATCATCGATCACGGGGAGCACATGACCGCACGAATGGTACCAGACCAGCAGTTCCGGGTTCTCGGCCCGCGCCGCAGCGATGACCCGCGCGAGACGAGGCTTGAGCCAGTCGCGGTAGCACTCCGCCTTGATCATCAGGCTGGACTGCATCCCGACATCATCCCCGAGGCACAGGATATCCACGCCGGCGCGGGCAAACGCCCGGGCGCGCACCACGGCCTGCTCGGTAACCTGGTCGAGCACGAAAGTGGCCATCGGACTCTCCTCCAGCATATCCATCATCAGCGGTTCCATGCCGCGCAGATACCAAGCCGTCTCCCAGACCGTGCAGGCCATCCACCCATGCACCGCCAGGCCGCGCCGGCGCAGCTCCTCGGCCTGGCCATGCATGTGAGAGGTGTCGGCTGCGGCGAAGTCCGGCCAGGGATAGGCCTGCAACTGCTCCAGGCTGTCGAATGACGCGAGCGGATGGCGCATCCGGATGAAATGATGCGCCTCCTCACCCCCCGGTTCATGGGCGATGCCCCAGGCAGGGTCGAAAGAGGCGTCCCCTTTGAGGTCCGCCGCGTAGTAACGGCGGAAATTCACCTCGCGCTCGGGCAGTCGCGGCCCATCGATCCCCCGGCCCGAAAAACCAAACCGGTCATGGTAGTCCGGTCCCTCGCCGTAGCGGCGCCAGTATTCCTTCTGGAGCGCGGGGCACAGGAAAAAGTCCACGGGTATCCGCTCGCAACCCTGCCGGCGGTAGACGCTGATCAGATTTTCCCGTGGGGTCATGAGCGGGGTGGGGGCGCGGTCGTTTGCGTGTCTGGCACGATCCTCAAATGCGCTGGCGTATCGGATATTGCCACGGCGGGTATGGTGAGGACGCCGCCGGCATCCGCCGTTGCTCTGCCAGATTGAAGCGTCTTCTCCGTGCGCGTCATGCTCCAAAGGTACCCAGCCCCGTTTTGAATGACGAAGTTCTGCAATCGCCTGGGCGTGATGTCTGCAACCGCTTCCTGCGGAAGTTCGATCGGCCTTTTCAGTTCGTCCTTTTTGACCAGGCGCAGCTCCATCACAAAGGCATGGGTCGTGTCTTCAATGGTCTTCCACCTGAAATACCCATTGATCTGTCCCTCCTGATCGGGAGCGGTCTTGTTGTTGTGACCGGGATATCGTTGATCGGTGGTCGCATGCGAGAATACCGGGTAGGCCTCATCTTTCCGGATCGAGAGCCAGGGGTATTCATAGACGGCAGGGTTTACGCTGCTCACGTCGGCTTTGTGGCCGAAGGGTCCCCAGACAAAGACGAGAAAGAATCGGTTCTTTTCGAAGTAGGACAGAAGCTTCTCTTGATCCTTGGACCAGCGGTCAACATGGGACGAGATGTTGATCAGCGGAGGGGGATCGGGATGCTTTCCGTCGGCCATGCGGAATGTCATGTGCTCCACGCCGGCCGGCACCGCCACTGAAATCGCGGCAAAGAGATCTCCCCTGCGCAGGCCGATGCCGAGACTTCCGCTGCCGCCCATCGAAATACCGCTGAGGTAGACCCGGTTGCGGTCGGCCTCGTATTGTTTGATCACCCATTCGATGGTGGCCAATACTCGTTGTTCCGTTGGAAAGAGAGCGCTGGCGTACCGCTCGGGGGTTCGCTTGATCGCGTGGTGCCCCCACCACCAGTCCACGTCACGATGCTGCGCGCAGTCGAGGTAGAGAACGTGGGCCGTCTCGTCGCTGTAGTAGTGAAACTGGTCATGATGCTCGAACGCCTCCTTGAGCACCTTGTCGCCGCTGTGCCCGGCGGAGTGGAGCACCACACGCAGAGGGGCTTTTTCGGCGGGCGCCCTCGCCGGTACGACGTAGAAATAGTCGTTCTGCGGCGCCGCATAACCCCAGACCTCCGCGCTGTCATGTTCGTAACGGCGCACGACCCGCCCCTCGATCTTGGTCTCGTTGACGAGTTTCACGTGAGGGAGAACGGAAGCGAGGTCTTGTGGCGAAGTCGGCGCTTCCCCGGCGCGGATGCTTGAGACGGACATGATTATCGCCATCCATGCAAGTTGACCGAGCGGTGGCAGGCAGGTCTTCTCCATGGATCGTCCTTCCTATCAGAAAACCTCCACGGCCCTGCCGGTCCGGGCCGCCCGGTAAACGGCCAAACAGACCTTCAGATTCCAGAGGGCTTCCTCCGCGGTTGCCAGCGGTTTTCGGTTTTTCAGGATCGCGTCCGAGAAATCCTCGATTTCCGCCAGATAGGTGTTGATCGGTCGGTACTTCAGCGCCGTCCCTCCCTGTGCCGGACGCTTTTGCGCCGCCACGTATCCTCCCTCAGCCGATTCCCGATACATCGTGACCGTGCCTCCCGGCCCCTGGCCGATCGTGCCCTCGCACAACACGCTGCCGAGTGAGCCGTAAAGTTCGAGGCGGTTGCGCGCGGCCACATCGGGCACGTTGAACTGGTTGTCCACCATGCCCAGCGCGCCCGAGCAAAACTCCAGCAGCACCACGGACGTGTCCTCGGAGCGGTAGGCATGCACCCGCCGCGCCGTGGCGCCGCGAACCCGCCGCACCCTTCCGAGGAACATCTCCAGCAGGTCCACGCAATGGCTCCCCATGTCCATGAAGGATCCGCCGCCGCCTTGCCGCGGATCCTGGCGCCAAGCGCCCTTGATCGGGGGATACCAGCAGGTCAGTTGCGCGCGTCCCAGGCTCATTTTGCCGAGGGCGCCCTTGCCCACCAACTCGGCGATCTTCCGATGGGCCGCGTGGAAGCGCATCATGTAGCCACAGGCCAGCTTCACCCGTGCGCGGCGCGCTTCGCGCATCATGGCCTCCGCCTCGCGCACCGCCAGGGCCAGCGGCTTCTCGCACAGAACGTGCTTGCCCTTCCGCATCGCGGCGATGGCCTGGGGCGCGTGGAAAACATTCGGCGTTGCCAGATAAACGGCGTCCACGTCCTCCCGCCCGATCAACTCGCGATCCGTGGCGCAGAACGGCACGCGATGCTTGTCCGCCACGGCCCGGCCCCGCGCGGAGTTCACGTCGGTCACCGCGACCAGCCGGGCGTTCGATGCCTGGAGGATGCCTTCCGGGATGGTGCGCCGGTCCGCGATCCCCGCGGCGCCGATCACTCCCCAACGAACCTGTTTTTTCATGATGAGTTTCTCTTGCGGTTGAGTTTGAAAAGATCCTGCAAAAGCCGCTTGCCCTCGCGCAGGAGCACCCCCTCCACGCCGGGCGCCAGGCGGCTCGATCGAGCCGGTATGGTTTCATAGCCCCCCTTGCGAAACGCGTCGTCCGTCGGCATGTATCCGAGATAACCGTTGACCAGGCCTGCCACGAAGGTCCGACGAAAGGGGCTGCGCCGTTTGAGAGTCAGTCCTGTCTCCACGAACACCTCGCCCGGCACGGCGAGCCAGGCCGCGCGGTCCACCGCGATGCCCAGCAGACGGGAGGATTCGGTCCTCCCCTTGAAGCGCGCCAGCCCCACGAGCTCCTGAGCCTCGAGCCGTTCCCCTTCCAGACATCCCTTCGCCAGATCGAAGGAGGTGAGCGGGCGTGTCACCCGATAGGGAAGACGCACGCCCTTCAATACCGCCCGCGCCCGATGGAGTTCGCGGGGAGCGACTCGCCTGCGCGGAAAGCGCACCGGGCGCTCGATCGCCGCCAGGCGGATGTTGCTCGCGACCGGTGTGCACGCCCACGCCTTGCGCACCGCGTCGGCGACCCGTCGGCCGATCCGTTCCGTCATGAGCGGTACAAAAGAGCTCCGGCGGCGGACGTTCACGTGGTTGACATTGCCCTGGGCGCCACAGAGGAAGACGGTGATCAACGACCTGCCGAGGTGACGCTTGAGACGACGGGACATTGCCCCGGGCCAGTCCGCCGAGATCTCGTTCAGCCCCAGGGTGTCCACATGGTTGGCGAAGGTCACCACCGCGGCAAGGGGTTGTCCCCGGACGTCCTGCACCTTGAGCAGCCCGACTTCCGGATCCACCGGGCCATCCGGACGGACGATGTCGCGGTTCATCGCTCCCGGGTTGGTCTTGATCGTGCCGTCGTGCATGAGAAACCGACGCTGAAAGACCGTGGTGGCCTCGCGTCCCGTTCCCCAGCCGACTCTGGCCGGAACGGCCTTTTCAAAGGCCTTCACCACGGCGGCAGCAGCGCCCTTCACGAGGGCCGCGACGAAACGGCGATTGACCGTGGCGGAAAGCATGTCCACCGGCGATGGCGCCGTATGCGTGTGCGTGGCGCCGATCATGCAGGACGGGCGCCTTCTCAACCGCCGCGCCACCTCGCGACGGATGGCCGTGATGACGGACTCGGGCAGCGCGATCACGTCGCAGGAAACCCACGCCACCGCCGTGCGCCCTGATCGCAGCACACAGGCCCTGCAGAAGAGGTCGTCGCGGACCTTGTGCGCCACGCGCACCCCATGGTAACCCGCCAGTTCCACCGGCAGGCGGGGAGTGACACAGACCTCCGCCGCGCCGGCAAGCAACCCGTGGTTTCGCGGCCGAAGGGAACTCATTTTTGGTAGGCCTTGGCCACCTTGTGGAAGGCGTCCGCGTAGAGCTGCATGTGGCGCTCTTCAAAGACGGGATGCGTAAAAAACGACATCGTGCGCGGAGCCAGCCACGCCGCTTTTTCGCAACGAGTCTGGCTGTAGTCAATCTTTCGCGCCCCGGGATCGCGGAATGGATACCTGGCTGCGCCAAATCCGTTTTGCTCCACGTAGGCCTGTTCCTTGTACATCTCGGGCCATTGCACCCCGTAGACCGGCACGCCTTCGGCCTCCATGGCCTTGATAAACTGTTTGACCGGCACGTTCATGCGATCGGCATTCAGAATGAACGGCGCCCACCAGTAGGCGTTGACCCGCTCGGGGTTGTCCACGGGCGCGTGCATCACCAACGGATGCTGCCCGAGCGTCTGCAGCAGCATCTGCCCGTTGCGACGGCGACGCGGGAGGTTCCATGTGTCGAAACGCGCCAGCTCGCAAAGGCCGATCTGCGATTGCATCTCGGTCATGCGATAATTGAAGCCGACCCGCCGATGGATGTACATGAGCTTGGCCTCGAGTTCCAGCAACCGCAGGCGCTCCTTCACATCGTAGCCGTGGTCGCGGAAGGAACGGCATTCCCAGTGCAGGTCGGTGTCGTTGGTCACGACCATGCCGCCTTCGCCGCCGGTGGTGAAATGCTTGCTCTGGCAGAAGCTGAAGCAGCCCACGTCCCCCATGCTGCCGGCCTTCTTGCCCTTGTAGAGGCCGCCGAAGCATTGGGCGCAATCCTCAATGACCTTGAGCTTGTGCTTGCGCGCGAGGGCCAGGATCGGGTCCATGTCGGTGAGCACGCCGTAGAGGTGCACCACGAGAATGGCCTTTGTGCGCGCGGTGATCTTGCTCTCCACATCTCGTGGATCCAGCGTGTGGGATTCATCCACGTCGGCGAAGACCGGTAGCGCCCCCGCCTGCAGGACGCAGTAGGAGGAGGCGATGAACGAGTAGGAGGGGCAGATCACCTCGTCTCCGGGCCGATGCCGAGCGCGGCCACCGCGGTGTGCAGCGCGGAAGTGCCGTTGGTGGTCGAGATCGCATGACGGGTGCCGCACCACCTGGCGAAGGCCTCCTCGAATTGGACCCCCACGCCACCGGTCCAGTAATTGACCTTGCCGGAGCGCAGAGGCTCCATCGCCTTCTCGATGGTTGCGGCCTCGAAGCTGGGCCACATGGGAAACTTCTGCGTGTTGAGGGGTTTGCCCCCTTCGAGGGCGAGTTGGGCGTTCATGGGGAGATCTCCTTTTCGGGTGATGACGGCTTTGCCGTTCTTGTCATGAAGAAGCGGACCGATGGCTGATGAATGCCTATAGATAATGTATTCACAATCAAAAACTCCTAAAATTCCTTGATTTATAAACGAAATCGTATCATTTGTTTTCCCATGCCTCCCTCCATCCTGCGGCATCAAGAATGGATTGGCGGCCAATTGATCTCCTTCCTGCTGGCGCGCGGACCGGCGACGCGCGGAGAAATCCTCGAGAACCTGCCCATCCGTCCCGCCACGCTTTACGGCCTGATCCAGAAACTTGTTCGCCACGGCGTGCTGGAAGAACCGGAGCGCAGGGGGACGCATACCGGCCGTCGCGCCTCTCCCGTGCGTCTGCGTCCCGACCAGGGCTGCTTCATTGGGATTGATCTCGATTTTCCATGCACCGTCGGGGTGTGCCTCGACGCCGGCGGGGAGGTCGTGGCGGTGGCGCGACGCAATTCCCCGACGCTCAAAACCCGTCGGCAGGCACAACGTGAGATCGAAGAGGTGGTTGCCGAACTCCGGCGGCGTCTTGGACCCCGCTGGAAGAAAGTGCGGGGAATTGGCTTCGCCGATCCCGGAGTGGTGGATGTGCAGAGAGGCGTTTCCATTCGTGCGGTCAACCTGGAGGGTTGGGAACGCCTTCCCACTGCGCGTTGGTTGGAACAGATCACGGGAATCACGGCGAGCATCTACCCGGATACGGCCGCCCGTGCTTACGCGGAAGCGGCGGCGCATCGCCCCGCTTTTCCCGCCAGCTTGCTCCACCTCCAGTTTGATGCCGGGATCGGGGGGGGATTTGTTCGCGGAGGAGAACTGATGCTTGGCGATGCTCATTGCGCGATGGAAATCGGGCATCTTGTCATTCGCGAGGGAGGGCCGCTCTGTCAGTGCGGCAACCGGGGCTGTCTCGAGGCGTTCGCCGGTTTCGGGGCGTTACGGCGTCGCGTGGAGGAACTGAACGAACAGGGAGTGCAGACCGCCCTCAGGGCGGCCGATTTCTCCTTCCAGCAACTCGCGGCATGCCACCAGGAAGGCGATAAGGCGGCGCACGCGCTCGTTCAAGAAGTGGGCTTCTACATGGGGACCGCAATGGCCATGGCCGTGACGATTCTGAACCCCGGAGTGATTGTTCTGGGAGGTGGACTCACGCTCATCGGCGACTCATTGCTTGCCGTCGCTCACAACGTGTTGACCCTCCGCTGCCTTCCCGATGCGCTGAAGAACCTCGTGGTCAAACGATCGAAGATGCCGGAACATGCCACGGCGCTGGGCGCCGCGCTTCTCGTGCGCCGACGCTGCCTGATGGAGAAAATCGCTTTCCGCCAAGCCGCTCGGAACAAAAAGATGGTTCGATTCCGCGAATCGAGGGGCCTTGTCGGTCCTTCGCGAGGGGGCGATGAGCTGCGCTGAAATTCGCTGGCAAGTTCAGAATATTTATTGAAACAGTTCAATCGTTTGTCGGACTTCTTGTTTTGAGTTCAATCTGCGAGTGACGCAGATGAAAATGAGGATGGATCAGAATTCGAATTCTTTTTCCGATTTTGGCTTGCATTTCGGAAAACTTGAGTCTAATCATCGAAACAGTTCGGCAAAGTCCACCGATCTCCTTCCTATGAAAAACCACAGGAAATACATGACGCCTTCCTTCTTCAAACGGTTCATTCTGGGGATTGTCCTCGTCTGCGCCCTGACGGGGTCCGCCGTTGACACCTCATTCATCAAAACGGGCGGTCTTTGGTCGGCCTCCGGAAACTGGGCCGGCGGCAACCTTCCCGGTCCGACGACCAACGTTTTTATCACGAACAACATTCAGTTTCTCGGCAACGCCTTTACGGTCACCAACGACGTGAGCACCCCGTTCGGAGATCTGACGATCTCGAACGCCACCGCCATCGCCGCCAAGACCCTTCTTCTCAATGCCGACCTCAACCCCGAAGGGAACATCCTGGTGGGCAGAGGCTCCGTCATCAAGATCAACGGCAGGACGATCTCGGGATCGGGGATGATGACGATCACCAACGGCGGCCAACTTTTCGGCGCGGGCGTGGTCAGCAACTCCATCTCGACCTTTTCCTCCAACGGGGGGAGTGCGATCAACGCCGTGGTCGTCGATGGATCCGCGCTCTCCCTCGTCGGCGGCCTGTATAACGCGAGCGGTCTCCTCATCACGTCCAACGCCGTCATGAACGTGGGCGCGACGACGGCGGCGGGAGCGATGACCTCCGGCATGGTCCTGACCAACGCGAGCGACGGTTCGATCAGGCTCGGCGTCGCTGGGAGGGCCGGCACCCTGAACGCGAACTCCAACGGCATCGGAATCCTGAACCTGGGCTCGATCGGCGCGACGGCGCTCAACGCCACGGGCATCGTGAACGCGACCTTCTTTAACGGCGCGAGCGGCGTCGTGAGCAACTTCCAGAACACCAGCCTCCTCGTGTTCCACGCCTTCCCGACCAACGAGGGGCTCATCAGGATCAGCAGGGGCAACACGCTCATCATCAGCAACGGGGGCCTGGTCAACGCGAGCGGAGGTCGGATTGATAACATGATGGCCAGCGGGGAAGCCGCGACAACTCTCGACCTGCTCTCCGCGCCGCTCATCAACAACGGTGAGATGCTGGTCGGGGGGAGCAGCCTCTACAAGACCCCTCTGTGGGTGAACAACGGCCTGCTGGTCCTCAGCAATCTGAGCAGCAGCGCCACCATGGTTTCGGTGGGCCCGTCCGCCGCTGTCCCAAACAGCACGGTCAGCAATGCGGGAACCCTCGTGCTGCTTCGTGCGGCTCCGATTCAAAGCGGCACCCGCATGCTGAACACCACCAACCTCGTGAACAGCGGCACGATCCTGGCGATGGGCAACGTGGATGGAATCTCGCGGACCAACGCCGTGCTGTCCTTGGGAGGAGCTCCAGGGGCAAACCCGGTGGCCAACCTTTCCAGCGGCTCGCTCATCGCCACCAACGGCGGCCACCTGGGCTTCGACGCGCTTGCCAACAGCGGCACGGTCATCGCCTACAGCAACTCCAGCGTTTCCGTCGGTCTCGCCTTCGCCACGATTGCGACCAACGGCATGGTCCTGGGAGCGAACAGCCTGTTCACCAACAACGGGACGATCTCCCTGCAAGCGGGCACCTTTGGCGCCGCCTACGTCGCCAACGCCGCGGGGGCGACCCTGCGCGGTTTCGGAGATGTGGGAACCGTCACCTTCACCAATCTCGTCGGCGGCATCTCCAGTGACTGGGTTCGAAATCTGGCGGTGGCGGCGGTGGCGAACCAGGGCACGATTGCGCCGGACGGGGTTCTGAACGTCAGTGTCATCTCGAACCTCTCCGGCGGGTTGATTCTGGGCAAGGGCACCCTCACCTCGTTCAACGTCACCAACTTCTACGACATCGGCGACAATCTGGTCACTTCGAACCTGGAGGTCGGCGCCAAGATCGTC
>JADZFN010000073.1 GCA_020849895.1 Verrucomicrobiia bacterium
GCTACCGCACCGAGTTTTACCTCATCAACATGCTCTACTTCGTCGCAGGAAAACTTCCCATCCCCATGGCCTCCTACAACGCTCAACCACTTCAGGCCAGCCACTGAAAACCGCGAGGAACCAAAAAAATCGACCGCATAGACAAAATCGTAAGCTTGGAACATTCCTGAGGCTTTGAGAGAAGAAGAGGTATTATTGGCACCGCCGTTGTGATTTTGGGTAAGGATGCCAATGAGCGAAATTCCATTTTCAGCGTCATACCCCGTAACATTCGTTAATGCAAATTCCCCCGTGGCCCAGAAGCGGATGTCGTTATAATCGGTGATATCCACCTTCAAAATAACGTCTGCCTGCGAGAGGGCGCCGGTCGTGAAGAGTAAGGCTCCCATCAGGAGCTGGCGGAGTTCGGTTTTCATAAGAGTGTTATTTCTTCTGGCCTGACCGCTATTGGTGGACGAGTTGGAGCGTTAGTCTTGTGCGGTTGTTGTTGTGGTTGATGGCTGTCTACAAGGGAAATCTTCGATCTCCCCTCGGCTTTATCTCCTTGCCCTCCGCGCCCTCGCGAAGAGCGCGGCCCCCAGCCCCAGCGCCAGCAGCGCGTAGGTGCCCGGCTCGGGGACGACGTTCACGACGAGGTCGTACTGATCTAAGTGGAAGTTATCTTGTTCGAAGTAGGCGGCTTTGTAGGGATCGCCGGGGGCGCTGAGCTGGTAGCGGTTGCCATAGCCCCAGTCTTGGATGCCGAGGGCTGAGAAATCAGTGACGCTGTCTTCTATGAAGGTGTAGCGGCCTTCCGCCGTGTTGGTGCCGAGTCCCACGAGGCTGGTGATACTGAAGCTGGGGTCCAGGCTTATCGTGTAGCCGGCGGAAAGGGATTGGTTGATGGCAAAGGCAAATTTTGCCCCGCTGGCCAGTGAGAGATTCCCGTTGAGGGTGCCGTCGCCGCCGATTAGGGCGTCGGCGAGAATAAAGACCCCTCCGTCGGCGGTGAGGATGCCCCCATTGGCCACGGTGAGGCTGTCGCCCGCGCCATGAACGGTGAGTGCGCCGGCCACCGAGACCACGCCGTCATTGGAGACGGTCAAGCTGCCGGTGCCGTTTTGCCCGACATGGAGAGCGCCGGTCAAAGCCAGGGTTGAATTGGTTCCGCCGACCGTCACCGAGCCGCTGCCGCTGGCCGCATTGCCAATGAGCAGGCTCCCGCTTTCGACCCGACCGCCGTTGGCGACGGTGAGGGTGCCATTGCCCGCCTCGCCCACGGAAAGCCAGAAAGTATTCGTCCAGCGGGCCCCTGTTCCCTGAACGTTGGCCACGCCGGAAGCTCCCGCCAGATTGCCAATCGCGCCGAAGCTGGAAGTGACCAAGCCGCCATCCAGCACATTCAGGTTTCCATTGCCCGCGTCGCCAAGATAAACGGCCGAGCTGTTATTCCACTCCGAACCCGCGCCGCTGACGATCACATTTCCAGAGCTGTCAGCCGTTGCTCCCACAATGCCGACAACATTCGAGACCACACCGCCCTCCACATGCAAATCGCCCTGCCACCCATTGCCCACCTTCAAGTCACCGGTCATGGCCCAGACCGAACCTGCGTTCCGAATAAAGGCCTGACCATAGCCGCTGCTCCCGCTGCCGATGACTCCCGTGGCACTCTCGACCCGCCCGCCGGAGGTCACGTAGAGATGGCCTTCGCCCTGGTCACCCACGACGAGCTGATAGGTGTTGCTCCAGAGCGAACCATTGCCCGTCACCGTCGCCGAACTCGCCGTTCCCATCGGGTTGTCAACCGAACCCCAGGCCGCCGCCGCCTTTCCTCCATTGGAAATGGTCAACAACCCCTGCCCCCCCTGACCGACATAAAGTCCGGAGCTGACATTCCACTCCGAACCGGCACCGCTGACCGTGCCCTGCCCCACGGACCCCGCCAACATGCCCAGGTAGCCATTGGCGGCGGACACCTTGACGGCGTCCTTGATCTCCATCTCGCCTGTGCCGCGAAAACCCACGCCGAGCGAGCCGGTGCCGTCAATTGTAAGCTCCATATTCCCACTCGTGCCGAAGGTCATGGTTTGATTGGTGCCATGCGTGCTGTCGAAAAGCAGCTTCTCCCCCGGCGCGCTGAAGTCCAACACCACGCCTTTGGTCGAGATGGTGCCGCCGCCGTGCAGGCTGTCCATCGAGGTGTAGAGCGTCTGGGTCCACAGGTCCGCGACAGCGCCCACCGTGAGACTGGCCGTGCCGCCCCGTCCGACATAGAAGTCGCCGGTATTTTCCCAAGATGCGGCCCAACCATTAATCTCCACCGTGCCTGTGCTCCCCGCCAGATCGGCAATCGAGGTGTCCACGGTGCCCACGCTGGCAGCTCCGCCAACCACCATCTTTCCCGTCCCGGCGCGCCCAATAAAAAGATCGCTGCTGCTCTCCCAATAGGAGGAAGAATTCACCGTGAGCGTGCCGTCGCTGCCCGCCTCGTTCCCAATGCGCCCCACCGTGCTGTAAACGCCCACGTAGTCCTCGAGCAGCAGGCTCCCCGTGCCCGTGTCACCGATGATGAGCGGCCCACCGACATTCCAGTCCAGATTGATCAAGGGGTTCGGCACCGGCGTGGGCGTGACATCGCCCGTCGCCGTCACGGAGGTTGCGTGGGCGAAAGGCGCGAGCGCGAGGGCGAAGAGGGTGAGAAGAGTGGTTTTCATAGGCTTATAGGCTCCATGCACCGGCGCCGGTGATGCTCCCTTTTGCGCTGGCCGAGTTGTTGACGTGAAGGATGGGTTGCATCGCAGGCAGAAAATGCGTGTTTGCGAGGCATGTTCGTGCATTTTTACAGAGATTATCTAGGGAATAGCATTGGGAGCCCCCCCTACTTTGGGAGGGTATCCTCCGGAGGAAGCGGCCGGGAGGATTACGGCACCGGGGGGGCTGTCACGTCTTCGGTGTCCATGGCGGATGGCAGGGCCGCTGCGAGGCGGCTTCGGCTGCGGCGAGGGAGTGTTCCCGACCCGCTCGATCAGGATGGATTCATGACTCCGGAGCGGAGGCTCGGCATGGAAAGCTCGACGAACGCCTCTCGAATTGCCATGCTGGGGCGAGGCTCCCTCGCGCCGCACGGACGGTTCCCGGTTCGATGGGATTCTTGCCATGAACGTTTTCGAACACTGGGTGGATGATGCCGCCGCGCTGCGGGATCCTGACGGGCCTTGCCGCGAGGCGGGTCGGATCATCCTCCCCGCGCCGGCGCCTCGGGGGCAGGGGTCTTCTCATGACGTGTTCCTCGGACGCCAGAGAAGGGGCAACCTTGGCGGACTCCGCGGAACGAAAGACGCCTCGGATGATTGACTCCGCCGGAGAAGATCCTTCACGGCTTGTCGTCGTGGTCGGCGCGGGGCCGGCGGGACTGACCGCGGCGTATGACGCCTGCCGTGCGGGAATGAAGGTCGCCGTTCTCGAACAGACCGGCGTGGTTGGCGGCATCTCCCAAACCGCTTCCTACCGCGGCTATCGCTTCGACATCGGAGGGCATCGCTTCTTCACAAAGGTGCGCGAAGTCGAGGCGATGTGGCGGGAGGTGCTCGGCGACCGCTTCCTCCGCGTGCGTCGGCTCTCGCGGATTCACTACAAGGGAAGATTCTTTCACTACCCGTTGCGCCCGATGAATGCGCTCGTCAATCTCGGCGTCCTGACGTCGCTCGGCTGCGTGGCCAGTTATCTTTGGACGCGGGTTTTCCCCTGCCGTCCTGAGAACCATTTCGAGGCATGGGTGAGCAACCGTTTCGGCCGTCGCCTCTTCCGCATCTTCTTCAAGACCTATACGGAAAAAGTCTGGGGGATTCCGTGCGCGAAAATCCAGGCGGAATGGGCGGCGCAGCGGATCAAGGGCCTCTCCCTCTGGAAGGCGATCTACGATGCGCTCTTCAAACCGCGCCGCAAGGAGACCTCGCTCATCGAGGAGTTCGATTACCCCGAATTCGGTCCCGGCCAGATGTGGGAGGCGGTTCGGGACCGCGTGGTCGCTCTGGGAGGCGATGTCGCGATGAACGCCCCCGTGATCGAGTGGCGGCACGACGGGACGCGCGTGACCTCCGTGCTGGCGCGCGTTCCCGGAGGCGTGCGCGAAGTCGCAGGCGCCCAATTCCTCTCGAGCGCCCCGATCCGCGAATTGGCGCATGCGCTTCGGCCTGCGGCGCCGCAGGAGGTCCTCGACGCCGCAGACCGCCTGCATTACCGCGATTTTCTGGTGGTCTGTCTGGTGATCCGGGCGGAAAAGCTGTTTCCTGACAACTGGATCTACATCCATTCCCCGGAAGTACGCGTGGGGCGGATCCAGAACTTCAAAAACTGGAGCCCGAAGATGGTGCCGGACCCGTCACGGACCTGTCTCGGCATGGAGTATTTCTGCTTCGAGGGCGACGACCTGTGGACTGAGAAAGACGAGCGTCTGGTGGCGTTGGCCACCGAAGAGCTGGGACGCCTCGGCCTCGCCGATCCCGCCCTTGTGGAAGACGGCGCGGTGGTGCGGATGCCCAAAGCGTATCCGGTGTATGACGAGGGTTACCGGGAGGCGCTCGCGGCGGTCCGCCGATATCTGGAGCGGTTTGGCAATTTGCAGCTCGTGGGACGCAACGGCCTGCACCGCTACAACAACCAGGACCATTCCATGCTCACCGCGATGCTCGCGATCCGCAACCTCCGCGGCGAACGGCACGACCTCTGGGAAGTCAATGCCGAGCAGGAGTATCACGAGGAAGGCCGCGTCCAGGACCGCCTCGTCCCGAAGAAGGTCGCGTAGCGAACACGGCACAGCGGAACGCCCCGTTCCGCTCGGATTTCAGGCGATCGCGGGAGGCCGCGCCGTTCAGCGGCCGGGAGGAAGCGGCGCCGCAGGCTTTCCGGCATGCGGCGGCGGCGGGACAAGCGGAGGCGCGGCGGCGGGCGGAGCGGCGGTGATCTGGATGCCGTATTTGGAAAGGATGCTGCGCGCTTCCGGATACTGGAGGCTGAAGGAAGCGACGTCCTGGACGAGCGCACGCAGCGCGGCTTCCGTCTGGCGCGTCCGTTGAAACTGCTCCTGCTGCTGTTTGCGCTGGAAGATCAGCATGCGGTTCTGTTTGAGGAGAAAGACGTTCAGGCTCGCACTGGCGAGCAGGCCGCCGAGGCCGAGCACGAGAAACAGCTTCCACTGGGAAGCGACGGGATCGAACTCGGGCGAATCGGGATTCGGATTCATGGTCTCAACGCGCGGGGGCAGGCGGCGGCGGCTGAACATTCACGCCGTATTTCCGCAGGAGCTGCAGGATGGACGGCTGCCGTTGGGAATAGGCCGCGAGATCGGTAAGCAGGCCCTGAGCGACGCTCTGCATCTGGCTGCTGTTGGCCAGTTGCGAGTGCAGGTTCTGAAGATCCTTGTAGATCATCAACTGCTGGAAGACGAAGAACCCGTTGAACAGCGCGCTGAGGCCCAGCAAAAGCGCCACGACCCAGGCGAGCAGGGGCAGGTTTCGATTCACGAGGGCGTGAAACTAGGCTGGAAATCCGCGCGACGTCAACTGATTTTTATGCTCCGATTTTTGTGGATTCGAAATGCCATTGACGGGGCGCAGGTTCCCCTTGGTCCGGTTCTGCGGAGATGGTAGAAGCGTTCGTCCTGCGCTGGACCCCTTTCCCCGTGAGCTCTCCCATCCGCTTTACCCTTCCCGAGTCGGAACTCCCAACGCACTGGTACAACCTCGCCGCCGATTTTCCCGAACCGCCGCCGCCGCCGCTGCATCCCGGCACGAAACAACCGGTGTCCCTCGAGGACATGCTGGCGCTTTTTCCGGAAAACCTCGTACGGCAGGAGATGACGACGGAGCGTTGGGTGGAGATCCCCGCCGAGGTGCGCGAAATCTACACGCTTTGGCGGCCGACGCCGCTGTTGCGTGCCGTGCGCCTCGAGCGCGCGCTGCAGACCCCCGCGCACCTCTACTACAAGTACGAGGGAGGCAGCCCCGCGGGAAGCCACAAGCCGAACACGGCGGTTCCCCAGGCCTTTTACAACCGCCAGGCCGGCGTGAAGCGCCTCGCCACGGAGACCGGCGCCGGACAATGGGGTGCGTCGCTCGCGCTCGCCTGCCGGCTCTTCGGCCTCGAGTGCCGCGTGTATATGGTGAGCGTGAGCTACCATCAGAAACCCTACCGCAAGCTTCTCATGCAAACCTGGGGAGCGACCGTCTCTCCGAGCCCGAGCGATCAGACCGAGTTCGGTCGTCGTCTGCTCCAAGAAGCGCCCGATAGCCCCGGCAGTCTCGGCATCGCCATCAGCGAGGCGATCGAAGACACCCTGAAATCCAAGAGCACGAAGTACGCTCTCGGCAGCGTTCTCAACCACGTCTGCCTGCACCAAACCGTCATCGGGCAGGAAGCGATCCGACAGATGGAGATGGCGGGCGAGGAGCCGGACGTCGTCATCGGCTGTGTGGGCGGAGGAAGCAATTTCGCGGGCGTGGCCTTCCCCTTCCTCCGCCGCAAACTCCTGGAGAAGAGGAAGACCCGCGTGCTCGCCGTCGAGCCGACCGCCTGCGCTTCGCTCACGAAAGGCGAGCTCCGCTACGACTTCGGGGACGCGGCGATGACAACGCCGCTGATGATGATGCACACGCTGGGGCACGATTTCGTTCCGCCCAAAATCCACGCCGGCGGGTTGCGCTACCACGGCATGGCTCCGCTGGTCAGCCATGCGGTGAAGCTCGGTCTAGCCGAGGCGGCGGCCTATCCGCAGACGAAGGTCTTCGAAGCGGCCGCGCTCTTCGCGCGCACCGAGGGGATCGTCCCCGCACCCGAACCCGCGCACGCAATTCGCGCGGCGGTGGACGAGGCCTTGCGCGCGAAAGAAGAGGGAAAAAAGCGGGTGATCCTCTTCAACCTCTGCGGCCACGGAATGCTCGACCTGGCTTCCTACGACGCTTACCTCGGCGGCAAGCTTTCCGACGGATGAGCCGCGGTCGTCCGATTCGGCGGCGGCGACACGTTCCGCATCGGTTCTGAAGGACGGTTTCGGTGGGCCTGCGAAAGAGAACTCAATGGCACGAATTTTCCGTCAATTGATGCGAGTTGTCGTCAGGCGTTCCCTGTCTTACACTCCCTTTCCATCCATGAACTCTCTGCGTCTCCTCGCCGCCGTGTGCACCGCGGCCCTTGCGGCCGGCTGCGCCTCCGGCCCTTACGCCTCGAAAACCGATCGCCCGAACCTCGAGCTCGAGAGCGAGGCGCCGGTCGTCTTCCTGAACAAGGACCTCCGGCGCGTCCTCGACACCGGCTCGCCGGTGGCCACGCGCACCGCCGCCAAGGCCCTTTCCGTTCAAGTCGCGTTGCGGAACCGGACTGACGATGAAATCCTCCACCTTCAGGCGCAAACCCTCTTCAAGGACGACCAGGGCCGCGTCCTCTACAGCCAGATCGGCAGCGAGCCGGTGTGGCAGCCGATGGTGCTGACCCCCGGCCAAACTGTCTACTACACCCAGTCGGCCCTCACTCCCGAAGCTGTCAAGTTCGTCGTTCGCGTGCGCTATGCGCCCGGCCGCGTAGACGATGACGACAAGGATTGATTCTCCCATGCGCGCGTTTCTTCCTCTTCTTGCCCTCGTTGCGGTGGCGCCGGTCGCCTTCGCGCAAAGCCCCAAGACGGCCGCTGTCGCTGCGTGGAACGCGGGCCCGCCCATGCCCATCGCGGACCGGGCGGGCACGGTGCAGGCCTTTCGCGGAACCTACGCGAAACTCGGCAGGCCGCGCCTCCTCGTTTTTGTCAACCGCGAGATGGTTCGGGAGCGCGGGGAGATGCTCCAAGTCGAACGCACCGACCAGAGTGTGAAGACCAAAGGCGATCCGATCCCGCTCACCTCGGGGTACACCATCCAGTTTGGCGCCGACAATCGGGCGACGGCGCCGGGCTCCGCGCCGGTCAGCGGCAAGGGCGGCGAAGCGCAATCCGCATCGGGGATCTCGACGCGCCGCATCGAATCCGCCTACCGTCCGCCCGCGGCGATCACCGAAATGGAGGCGCGCGAGTTCGAGGAAATTTTCCAAGAGCCCCTCTCCGAGGCTGACGCGCGTTTCGTGGATCAGAAAACGGCGGAACTGGCCCAGCGCCTTTTTCGTAACGCCGACCCCAACTTCCTCACCGCGCCCGCCGACGACCGCGAGCGCCGCGAGGTCGAGAGCCTGCGCGCGGCCGCCGATCTCGCCGTCGAAATCCTCGTCCGAAAGAAAACCGTGAAAATCCTCCAGCCCTCCGGCGACGACTCCGCGGAGGAGCGGGTGAGCGTCACCGCCACGGCGATCCGGCTGAAGGACGGCGTCAAGCTCGCTCAGGTCTCCTCCGATTCGCTCTTTGGATTCAACCGTCGCCACGGCGACCGGATCGAACGCCGCTATCGCGAGGTGACCTCCGCGGAGATCCTCGAACAGGTCGCCCTCGCCGTGATGCAGCGTCTCGGGCGGCCCTAGCGCGCCGGAGGCGAATCCTTCTCAGGAGGTCTTCTGTCGGAGATGAGAAGGCGTTTTTGCTGTTGCCAAGCCGGCAAGCTTGGCTTATCGCCTTCTTGAAGAAGCGCAACGAATCCGACGTCCCATGCCGAAACTGGTTGTCACAAGCGAGGAGATGAAAGGGCGGACCTTCGAGTTGTTCGAGGACAAAGTCGCTGTCGGGCGCCTTCCGGAAAACCATATCCGCCTCGAGGACAAGGCCATCTCGAGCCATCACGCCGAGCTGCACCGCAAGGGGGAAGACTACCTCGTGCGCGACCTGAACTCCACCAACGGAACGCGCGTCAACGGGCAGCGCGTCGTCGAGCAGCGCCTCATGCACGGAGACACCGTCAGCTTCGGACACCTCGATCTGCAGTATTTCTCCGCGTCGAAAACGTCCCAGCAGCCGCTTCCGGAAATGAGCAAGAAGACGGTGGACCTCAGCGGGTTTTCCTCCGGAGCGATCACTCAGAAGCCCGCGACCTACAAGAGCGTCTCTCCGTTCCAGAGGCGCGGACGGAACACCTCCAAACTGGTCCTCCAGATCGCCTTCTTCGCATTGGGCCTCGTGGCCTTGGTGCTTCTCGCGGTCTTCATCACCCACATCGCCGGGGTGCAGTGAGTCGGAAGGCCTGATGGACCCGCTGCTCCAGCTTCTGGAAGGCAACGCCCTGCTCACGCCGGACAGGCTCGGGCAGATGCTCGGCGTCTCTCCCGCGGAGATTCGTCGCCGCATTGACGCCTGGGAAAAGAGCGGTGTCATCCTCGGCTACAGGGCCGTCATCAATGACGATCAGCTCGACCTCCAGCGCGTCAAGGCGGTCATCGAGGTGCGGATCACTCCCGAGCGCGAAGGAGGCTTCGACCGGGTCGCCGAGCGCATCGCAAAATTCGAGGAGGTGACCTCCTGCTTCCTCATGAGCGGCGGCTACGACATCCTGATCTTCATCGAGGGACGCACGCTGCAGGAGGTGGCGGCCTTCGTCGCAAGCAAGCTCGCCACACTCGACCGCGTGCAATCCACCGCCACGCACTTCATCCTCAAGACTTACAAGGAACAGGGGATCGCCATGGCTGTCGCGCCCCGCGAGGAACGGATGGCCGTCGCCCCTTGAACCGTTCCCCGGATCAGTCGCCTCCTCCCGCCGGCGCGGCCCTGAGCCTCGGGCACTCGCCGGACGCGGACGATGCGTTCATGTTCGACGCCCTCGCGCGCGGCGTCGTGCCGACGGGCGGCCTGCGCTTCACGCACATCCTCCAGGACATCCAGACGCTCAACGAACGCGTCCGCCGCGGCGATCTCGACATCAGCGCGATCTCCTTTGCGTCCTATCCGGAAGTTGTGCGGGATTACGCCCTGCTTCCGTGCGGCGCGAGCATGGGGGACGGCTACGGCCCGAGGCTCGTCAGCCTTCAGCCTCGGAAGCCGTCGGATCTGGAAGGTTTGCGGATCGCAATTCCGGGGAAGCTCACCTCCGCCTTTCTCGCCCTCCGCCTCTATCTGGCCGAGGGGTGCTCGCCCCAGGCGTCGGGTGTCGGCTTCCCTCCTTCGGCTCCGCGCGGCGTGTTTCGCGCTTCGAATTTTGTGGAGGTTCCCTTTGACCGGATCTTCGACGCGCTCCGCGAAGGAAAAGCCGACGTCGGGCTCATCATCCACGAGGGGCAGCTCACCTACGCGAAGGCGGGCTTTCATCTCATCGAGGACCTCGGGGCGTGGTGGAAATGCGGGACCGGTCTGCCTCTCCCGCTCGGGGGCAACGTGATCCGCAAGGCGCTCGGCGCCGACGTGATCCGCGCCGCGGCTGCGGCGCTGTCCGCCAGCATTCGCCACGGCCTCGATCACCTGGAAGAAGCGCTTCCGAGACTGCGCGGTTACGCGCGGGACATGACGGACGACCTCACGCGGACGTTCGTGAAGATGTATGTGAACGGCTACACGGTGGATTATGGGGAGGCGGGCCGCCGCGCCATCCGCGAATTTCTCTCCCGCGGAGCCGCCGCCGGCTTCATCCCCGCCGTGGAAAAAATCGAGTTCGTGGGGGAATGATCTGCGCGCCGAGGAATCCCCCGGGCTGACGCAGCGACTCCTCCCTTTGAGGAGGCGCGACCGTCGCTCCGCCTTCCTTCAGTCTTCCATTCGCTTTGCAAGAGAATCGTGCCACGCGGCGCGCAGGGACGCGACAGGACGACGGATCGCCTCCCGACCGCCGAGGGTCACGGAAAACTCCGCGCCGCCCGTCGTTCCAATCTCCAAGCAGGGGGCGCCGTGTTCGGCGCAGAGTTTTGCGAACGCCTCCGCCTGCCCCTCGGCCACAGAGACCACGATCCGCGACGGCGCTTCGTTGAAGAGGATCTCGTCTGCGCGTGCGTGCGCCGGGAGACGAAAACTCCCTCCGACCGGCGCTTCGCCCGAGACGCAGCTTTCGACGAGCGCCACAGCGAGGCCTCCTTCGCTGCAGTCGTGTGCGCTCCGCACGAGCCCCGCACGGATCGCCGCGAGAACGGCGTCCTGCACGCGCTTTTCCGATTCGAAATCGAACGGAGGCAGCGGACCGACTTTCTTCGCGAGCTTCCGGATCGCGTAAAGGCTTCCTCCGAGGCCCTGGCCCAAGTCGCCGACGAGGAAGACCTTGTCGCCCGCGCCCTTGAACTCCTGGGTGGTGATGTGCTTTTCGTCTTCGATCAGCCCGACGGCGCAATAGACGGGCGTCGGGTCCACCGCGCCTTCGGGCGATTCGTTGTAGAGGCTCACGTTGCCGCCCGTGATCGGCGTGCCGAAAAACCGGCACGCCTCGGCCATCCCTTCGACGCACTCGCGCAGTCGCCAGAAGTTTTCGGGCTTGTGCGGATTGCCGAAGTTCAGATTGTCAGTCGCCGCGAGCGGATGGGCGCCCGAACAGACGAGGTTCCGGCAGGCCTCGGCCACCGCCATCTTCGCCCCTTGACGCGGATGGATCCGGCAGTGAGCGCCGTTGCAGTCGCTCGCGATCGCGAGGTATTTCACGGGGGAAATTCGAGGAGTGGCATTCGAGGTCTGCGGTGTCGAGCCGAAGCCGGGCGCCAGCTCGTCGAGCAGGAGTCGGACGACGGCGGCGTCGGAACCGGGGAGGACGCACGTCCCTGCGCGGACCTGATGGTCGTACTGGCGCCAGACCCAGTTCTTCGAGGCGAGGGTCGGGTCGGCGAGGAGGTCTTCCAACTCAGCGCCGAGGTCTTCCGGCTCGGGGAGGTCGCGCAGGTTCAGCCCGGGGACCGGCGCGGGCACCTGCGCCTCGCGCGCGTAGAGCGGCGCCTCGTCGGCGAGCGGACGCGCGGGGATCTCGGCGACGACCCGGCCGCCCTTCTTCACGCGCATGAATCCGTCGGAGGTCACTTCGCCGATGCGCGAGGCGTGGAGGTCCCACTTTTCGAAGATGCGCTCGACCTCCTTCTCGTGTCCCTTGCGCGCGATGATGAGCATCCGCTCCTGCGACTCGGAGAGCATCGTCTCGTAGGCGCTCATCCCCGGCTCGCGCTGCGGCACGAGGTCGAGCTCGATCTCGATCCCCGAATGCCCGCGGCTCGCCGTCTCACACGTCGAGCAGGTCAGCCCCGCGGCGCCCATGTCCTGCACGCCGACGACGGCTTCAGGATGGGCGAAGAGTTCGAGGCACGCCTCGAGGAGGAGCTTCTCCATGAAGGGGTCGCCCACCTGCACGGCGGGGCGGTCTTCCTTCGATTCTTCGGTGAGTTCGCGCGAAGCGAACGCCGCCCCCGCCAAGCCGTCGCGTCCCGTGGCGGCGCCGACGTAATACACCGGATTGCCCGCGCCCGTGGCGCGTCCCTTGCGGATCTGGTCGTGGCGCAGCGCGCCGAGGCAGACGACGTTCACGAGCGGGTTGCCGCTGTAGCACGCGTCGAAGGCGATTTCTCCGCCGACGGTGGGTAGGCCGATGCAGTTGCCGTAATGCGCGATCCCTGCAACGACTCCCGCGAGGAGCCGGCGGTTGCGCTTCGCCAAATCCTCGGTCGTCCCGTCGGGGCCGGCGGAAAGCGGACCGAAACGCAGCGAATCCATGCAGAGCACGGGGCGCGCGCCCATCGTGAAGATGTCGCGAATGATGCCGCCGACGCCGGTGGCTGCGCCTTGAAAGGGTTCGACAGCGCTGGGGTGGTTGTGGCTTTCGATTTTGAAGGCGATCGCCCAGCCGTCCCCGATATCCACCACGCCCGCGTTTTCCTCTCCTGCCTTAACGAGGATGCCGCCGCCGCTTGTGGGAAACTTCCTCAGTTCGAGCCGCGAGTTTTTGTAGGAGCAGTGTTCGCTCCACATCACCGAAAAGATGCCCAGCTCGGTAAAGGTGGGATCGCGTTTGAGGATCCCGCGGATGCGTTCGTATTCCTCGGGGGTGATCCCATGCTTCTGGATGAGTTCGGGGGTGATCTCAGGGTCGCGCGGCATGCGCGGACGATAAGGGAAGAAGCGTGTTCCGCAAAGCCCGGAAAACAGGGCTGCGGCGATGAGGGCCGTGGCCGGGAAAAAGAGGCGTTCAGTCCAGCCAGGGAGTTTCCGTAACGACACGGACGCCCCACGCGCACGCAAGGACGGTGGCGATGGCGAGGAGGAGCGCGAGCGTGGAAAGGATCGGGCGGCGGCGGAGTTGTGCGACGCCGCCGAGGAGGGTCATCACGCTGAAGCCGGGAAAAATCACGACGAGGCAGATCCATCCGGTGCGGCCGAACGTCGCGAAGTCATCCTGATGCCAGAGCCAGGCGAGCAGGCCCGCGGCGACGAGTGGAACCGCGACAGCGAGGAGGAAAGGCCAGGGGAACGGTTTGCGCGCGCGTTTCAAGGTACCGATCTCGGCGGCGGGCGGCGGCTTCGGAGCGTCCGGCTTCCCTACGGGGTGGTCCGTCATCGGTGTCACTCAACCGCCGAAAAATCGTCAAGGCAAGATTATCCGGAGCTTCCCGTTCAGGGTCTGGATTCCTGCCGTCGTTTCGGGGAAAATCGCGTCCATGCGTTTGCGGATGACCGTGGCTTACGACGGAAGCGGCTACGCCGGCTGGCAACGTGTCGCCACGGGGGTCGCCGTTCAGGAGAAAATCGAGGAGGCGCTGAAGCGGATCGGAGGACAGCCCGCCCCGATCGAGGGGGCGAGTCGCACGGACCGGGGCGTGCATGCTTCCGGGATGGTCGCCGGTCTCGACTGGAAACACCCGCGCATGAGGCCGATGGACCTGCGGCGCGCGCTCAACGCGCTGTTGCCGTTCGATCTTCGCATCCTCGACGTGCGCCGCGCGCCGAAGGGATTTCACGCGCGGTTCGACGCGAAGCGGAAGCTCTACCTTTACCGGATCCAAAACGCACCGGTGGCCGATCCGCTGCGGAGGGGCGTTTGCTGGCACGTGCCGCACGCGCTCGACCTTGCGGCGATGCGCGCGGCGGCGGCGGCGTTCGTGGGGAGGCACGATTTTTCCGCCGTGGCGGCTAATCCCGGTTACGCGCGCGCCTCCATGGTCCGCACAGTTCGGCGTTGCGAGATCCGGAAACGCCGCGACGAGATCCTTTTCGAAGTCGAAGGAGACGGATTTCTCTATAAGATGGTGCGGACCATGGTGGGAACGCTCGTCGAAATCGGCGGCGGCCGCCGCGCGGCGGATTCGGTGGCGGCTCTGCTCGCATCGAGGGACCGCCGGCGCGCGGGGAAAACCGCCCCTGCGCACGGACTCTGTCTCGTCAAGGTATTTTACCGCTGAAAAACATCTCGCACTCTCCCTTGAGTTGCCTCACCAATTCTCCGTTCGCTTATGCCGACAATCCGGGCGATGCGTTTTGAAAATTCGGAGGCGGTCGAACTTGTCACGCCGCAACTCCGCCTCGTGGCGACGACCGATGCCGGACCGCGCATCGCGCACTTCGGCTTTTTAGACGGCGACAACCTCCTTTTTTGGAAACCGGAGAAGATCGTCCGGGGCGACTGGCGCCTCCGGGGCGGACATCGCGTCTGGGTGACTCATCCGGGCGCCGACGAGAGCGAAGACGCTTATGTTCCGGACAATGCGCCGTGCGCGCTCGAGGCCCTCAAGGAAGGGTTTCGCGTCACGGGGGCGAGAAGCCCGATCAACGCCACGCGCCGGGGGTTTGAGGTGCGCGCGGTGGCAGACGATCGCCTCGAGGTGGATCACTTCGTCACCAACGACAGCACCATGCTCTACAGCGTCGGGCTGTGGGCGCTCACCTGCACGCTGCCGGGGAAAGGCGCGCGCTACGCGATTCCGCTCGGCGATGGGAGCGCGTGGGATGCTTTTGCGCTCGTGTTCTTCCGCAGATGGGGCGGCCATGGGCAGGGCGGATTCAACGATTCGCAGATCGCGGTCGGCGATGAGACGCTCGTGGTCACTCCGCGTGGGGTGGAAAACAAACGCATGGTCCAGGCGCCGCATGGCATCCTCGCGATGAGCGACGCGGCGCGCGGCCTCACGTTTGCGAAGAAAGTGGATTGGCTTCCGGAACGCCAATATCCGATCAATACGAATCTGGCCCTCTACATCGCCCCGGACAATTTCATGGTCGAGATGGAGAGTATGGGGCCTTTCCAAACCCTCAAGCCCGGCGCAACGCTCGTTCATCGAGAGAGCTGGGTCCTCCGCAAGGGCGCGGTCGCGGTGGACCGGGCGGCGCCGCTCCTGAAGCTGTTCGCGTAACACCCTCTGAGGTTTCGCGAGCGGTTTCCTCGCGACGTCTTCTTCGGAGAACCGTTCGGACGTCGGGCGCAGACGTTACGTCCGGACGATCCCCATGAATTCCGCCATGCGCGCGCAAAAATGGCGGGGAAGAAACCGGCGTTCGACGTCCGCGCGGGCCGCGGCGCCGAGGCGCGCCGCGAAAGCGGGTTCTGCGACGAGTCGCCTCAGAGCGGAGGCCGTTGCGTTTTCGTCTCTCGGAGGAACGACCAGCCCGTTTTCCGTGTGGCGGACGATTTCGCAGGCGGCATCGGCGTCGGTGGCCACGCACGGCTTGCCGTGCGCCATCGCCTCCGCGTAGACGAGCCCGAACCCTTCGCCCTCGCTGATCAAGGCGAACGCAAGACAGCTCCGATAGAGCGCCGACAGGTCGGCATCCGACACACCGCCCGTGAAGACCACCGAATCGCCCAGGCCGAGGTCGTTGGCCGTTTCGCGAAGGCGGTTCAGGCCCGGCCCGCTCCCGACCAGAACGAGCGCAAGGCCGGAGCGGAGGCCGCGGACCCTGGCGAAGGCGCGGAGCAGCGTTTCCTCTCCTTTGTAGGCCTCCGCAAGACGTGTGACACTCAGCAGGAATGGGCGGCCATCGAGCGCCGAGGGTAAGCGTCCCGTCTCGGGATCGCCGAGCTCCGAGCTCAGCCCCAGAGGAAACGCGCGCCCAGGAAGTTTCGAGAAACAGGGATGGGCTGCGCGGAAGCGGTGCAAGGTGTATTCGCTGTTTGCGCCGAGGAAATTCGCGCGTCCCATCGCCCAGCGGACGCGGGGAGAGAGCGCGCCCCAGGCCTCGATTCCGTGGAGGAAGACGCGAAACGGTCGCCTCATCCTCCAGGAGAGCAAGGCGGCCACCGGCGCAAGGCGCAGGTGCCAGCAGACGAGAGGCGCCTCTTTTCGGCAGGAGGGCGTCGCGAGCAAGGCGGCGAGCGCCATGCGCGCGTAGCGTCGCGCGAACCCGCGCACACGCACCTGAGGCGGCGAGACGCCGCCGCCAGCGTCGTTCGCCGACCAGACCGCCGAAGGAGTCGGTTCGGCGGCAAGCGCCTCCATCGCGCAGCGCGTCACGCGTTGGATGCCGCCGTGCTGGCCGTCGAGGCCCTCCGTAAAAAGGATCAGCCGGGCGGCGGGTTTCATGGAAGAGGCGCGTTGGCCGCGAAGGCCGGCACGGAGGTTTTTCGACGGCTCCGGCGGATGATCCAGAAGCGGAACACCCCCCATAGGAAGAGGACCCGGAGGAAACCGCCGAGGACATCGGCGAGGTTGCTGTCGGCGCGCACGAGCAGGGAGAAGGCGAGGATCCCGCTCATTGTGCCGAGCGGCTGCACATTGTCGAACCATCCGCGCATCAGCGCGCCGCCGCCGATCAGCCCGAGTCCGAACATGCCCAGCAGGACGGCCCACGTCCCGCCGTTGATATAGAACTCGCTGATCATCCCGACGCCGACGCTCGTGTTCTCCGCGATGAGCATGTCGGCATACTGCTCCGCGAGAGTGTTGGCGCCGCCGGTGATCGGTTTGTCGGGCCAGAAGATGCGCGGGATGAAACCGAAGATCAGCGCGTCGAGAATGGTCCCGCCCTTCGCGAAATCCTGATGGAGCTCCATGTGGCGTTTGACGCGCAGCCAGATGTCGAAGGTGCAAAGCCGTTCCGCGAGTTGGGTGAGGCCGTTCCGATAGGTTTCCAAATCGCCTTCGAGGAAGGTCTTTCGGAAATTCTCGGCCACCACGGTTTGCAGGGCGCGTTCCGAGGCCTGCACGCCGCTGGCGAGGCGCTGCCGATAGCTGCTCTTGGTGTCCTGAATCAGGGGGATGAGGAGCGCCGCGCAGGTCAGTCCGATGATCGCAAAGATGTAGGAACGGCGAATTTGCTGCGTGATGAAGATCGCCAGGATGAGCAGCGTGCTTCCGAAAATTCCGCCCAGCATCGAGCGCAGGCTCCATAGCCCCAAGGCGGCAAGCCAAAGGTAGAAGGGCGCCGTTCCGACCCAACGACGCTCCGAGTCCATCGCCAACTGAAGATAGATGAAAAGGCTCAGCGGGACGCACAATCCGAAGGTATAGGCGATCGCCGCGATTGAAACGGGGGCGATTCGCGAGATCCCTTCCATATTGATCAATCCGATGACGTAAAGGACGAGCGCCTGCTGCGGCGTCATGCGGACGGGAGGCGCCTCGGATTGCCATCGTTGGGCGGGGCGCAGGACGACGACCGCCAGCCCGGCGAGAAAAGAAGCCAAACCGCCCAGCGCCACCCAGGCGGCTTGAGTCGCCACAGGATCGTTTGTGAAATCGTAGTCCTGCCGTTCATGGGTCAGATAAAGCGTGCTTGCCGAGTAGGACAGCAGGTTGATGAGGATCGGCAGCTCCAGGATCAAAACGAAACGCGCCGTGGAGCGGCGTTGAAGGACGAGCGCCAGCACCCCGAGCGCCACCCAGCCCACCGCCCAAAGCCGCCCTGAATTCAGCGCCTGCGTCAAAAAGACCACCAGGCTGACGGCGAAGAAGAACGTGAGCAGATCGCGTTCGGCCAGCGGCGTCTTCGGCCGCATCGGAACGGCGGAAGCCACGGGTGCTGAAGGATTCGGAAGCATCAGGAAGGCAGGGAGGTTTCCGGAAGGCCGAAGCGCCGGAGCGCCTCGGAGATGCCTCGCGCCGCAGCCGCGCAGGAGTGGCGTTCGACGACCGCTTCCCATTCGGCCGATCCGGGCGAAAACTGCGCGCGTCCCGAAACCATCTCGATGAGCCGCGCCGCCAGCCCTTCCCGGTCGCCGCAGGGGAACACCGCGCCGGTGACGCCCGGCGCGATGAGGTCGGGCGCGGCGCCCACCCGGTCGGAGACGAGGCAGGGTTTGCCGCAGACGAGGGCTTCGTTGACCACCAGTCCCCACGTTTCGCTCCGGGAGGGCAACACCACGACGTCCGCCGCCACGTAGGCCTCCGCCACGCGGGATTGATTGAGAAAGCCTGCGAAATGCGCGGGCGCTCCCGCCGCGCTCGCTCGCCGTTCCATTTCGACGCGCAAAGGCCCGTCGCCCACGAGCAGGCCGCGAATTCGCGCGCCGCTCCGCGCGGCCGACGCAAGCGCCGCGACGAAATCCTCAACGTTCTTTTCGGGAATGAACTTACCGACAAAAACCGCCAACGCGTCTCCAGGGCCGACGCCCCAGGCGCCGCGTAAGGCGTCGCGTCGCGGAGTCAGGCGCGCCGTCTCGGCGCGGAAAAACGCATGGTCCACGCAGTGGGGCGACCGAACGATGCGCTCCTCGGAGACGCCGAAGTGGCGATAAAATTCCGCGTTCCACGTTCCCACTGCGAGACACGCGGCGCATCGGGCCAGCCGCCGGCGGAGCACGACTTCGCGTGCGAGCCGGCGCCACCAGGGTCGCGGCGCGCGAAGATGGGTATCGCCCCGCACCAGGACCGGAACGCCGCTCCGCAGGGCGGCCGCCATGACCTCGCGCTCCAAGGGGTGATGCCAGCCGTGAAGGAGCAGGGCGGACCATCGCCGCGCGCGCAATCCCTCCAAGAGTTCCGTCCGCGCCGGGGCGCCTCCGCGATGCGGATAGCCGGAAAGCAGGTCCACGTCCCACGCGAACGGCACGCCGAAACCTTCGCCCTGTTCGTCCGGTGTCGGCAGCCGTCCGTAAAAGACTTCCGCGCGCAGGTCCGGGGTGCGCGCCGTTTCGCGATAAAGCGGCGCGTAATACTGGATCGGATGCGTCGCGAAGATGGCGAGGGTTTTCATCGGCGAGCTCCTTTCTCCTTCTTCGTTCCCGCATAGACGAGCACCCGTTCATAAAATTCCGCAAACCGCCGCGCGACCTCCGAGGCGTCGTGCGGCGCAAAAACTTTCCATTGTACGCGAGGGGGCGTCGGAGGCGGCCAGCCTTGCAACGCCTTCGTCGCCCTTTCCGCAAGCGTGCCGGTCTCCGGTTCGCTGTCGAAGGTGAGCGCGACCCCCGCGCCGCTTTCCTTGAGGAGGCCCGCCGCCTCGCTCGCCGTATGGAGCAGCGCGAATACGGGCCGTTGTGCGAGCGCCGCCTGGAAGACCTTCGAAGGCGAGTAGTGCGGCTCCGTGGAACCGATTACGACGATTCCGTCGGCGGCCGCCAGAGTCGCGAGAACCTCCAGGTATGGGTGGCGTTCGGGGAATTCGCGCACCCATTCCGCCACCCCTTCCTCTCTCGCCAGCGGAGTCACCTGGAAGCCGGCGGGATCGTCCGGCGAACGGCCGGTTCCGAGGCAGACGAGGCGGATCGGCCGCCCGCCGCCCGAATTGTGGCGGCGAAGGGCTCGCAACAGCGCGCGCATCGGGATATGCGCCTTCGGGAGCAGCGCGCCTGCGTAAACCGCCTGAGCGACGGCACTGCCCGTTTCGAGCCGTCGAGGGTGGATGCCGGACGCGGCGGCGAGTTCCGCATCGCGCGCCGAGCCGCCGTATTGGCAGGCGAGCGTCGGCACGCCGGCGAGATGCGGGTTTCGGCGCAGCACGCCTTCGTAATAGCCAGGCGTGATCCCCGCGAGGCCGCTGGCGCGCGCCACGGCACTCGGTTCGAGCCGCCGCGCGAGCGCCAGCGAGAGACCGAGCTTCGATAGGGGGCGCGCGCCGAGGTCGCTCTCCGGCACCCACGGATCAATGTAGTCCACGACGTAAGGCACGCGATGGGTCCTCCAAAGCGCGCGCCCCAGCAATGCGGGATAGTTGGGGGGGAGGGTGAGATGCAGCACATCCATCGTGCCGAGGGCCGCGGCGCGACGAAGCGCGCAGAGCATCGGCAGCCACGCCCGAAGCCCCAGGTCGCCCACGCCGAAGGGGCGCGTCCACCGCGAGGCGAGGGCGCCGACATGTTCCACGCGCACCGAGGGATCCACGAGGCGGAGCAGATCGGGATCGGGCCGCTCCTCGTAAAATTCCGGCCGTGCGGCGAGCACGTGCGCTTCCCAACCGTGTTCGCCAAGGTGGTTCGCCAGCAACCGGGCGCGATGGACCGACGCGAGATTCGACGGCGGAAAATGCGGCGCCACGATCCAGACGCGCCGAATCGAGGAATCCATGCGCTTATCTCTCGGCGCGCGCCCGAGCCCTCACAAGAAAAATCAGCGGAGCGACCTTCGTCGGAAGCGTGGCGGCCGTCCGCAAAGCCTCGGGAAGAAGGCGGGACGAATGGCCCGCACCCTTCTCTATCGGGAATCCACCAGGGCGGCGGCGAGGCGCTCGTGGAGGCCGTCGAAGCTGCCGTTGGAAAAAAGAACCGCGACGTCTCCAGGCCTGAGGCGCGCGGCGGCGACGCGCGCGATTTCCGCGGCGGTCGGCAGGTAGTGCGCTTCGCGTCCTTTCGCGTGGAGATCGTGGATGACTCGTTCAGGATCGAGGCGGTTCTCGAGAGGGAGTTGATCGAGGCGGGCGACCTGCGATACGAACACCCCGTCGGCCAGCGCCAGCGCTTCGGAGAGCTCCTTCTGGAAGATGGCGCGGCGCGTCGTGTTCGAGCGTGGTTCGAAGAAAGCCCAGAGGCGGGCGGTCGGCCAACGGTGGCGCAGCGCTTCGAGGGTCTGGCGCAGGGCGGTCGGATGGTGGCCGAAGTCGTCCACGAGGATGACGCCGCGAACCGTCGCGCGAATTTCCTGCCTTCGCTTCACGCCCTGAAAAGCGGCGAGCGCGTCGCGGATTTTCGCGTCGGAAACGCCGACATGACGGGCGACGACGGCTGCGGCTGCGGCGTTGCGGACGTTGAAGAGGCCGGAAAGCGGGAGGGAGAATCGAGTCGAACCGTCGCCGGCCGCCGTATGAGGCGCCCCTTGGCGCAGCGCGAAGCTGGCGTGCTCCGGGTCGAGGCGGACATTGGTCAGGTGCGCATCGTTTTCCGCACTGAGGCCGACGAAGCAGACGGGGCAGGGGGCGGCGGCGACGACCTCGCGGACGTTGGCGTCGTCGCCGTTGGCGACGATCAAACCGTTTCGAGGGACGACGTGGACGAGGCGGCGGAAGGCGAGTTTGATCGCGTCGAGGTTTTCGAAGATATCGGCATGATCGAATTCGAGGTTGTTGATGACGACGATCTCGGGGAGATAGTGGAGGAATTTCGATCGTTTGTCGAAGAAGGCGGTGTCGTACTCGTCGCCTTCGAGAACGGTGAAGTCCCCCTCGCGGAAGAGGGCGCCCCGTTCGAGGTTTTTCGGGATGCCTCCGATCATCCAGCTCGGACGCCGTTCCGCGGATTCGAGAATCCAGGCGAGCATCGAGGTTGTCGTGGTTTTTCCGTGGGTGCCAGTGACGACGAGGTTGCGGCGTCCCTGGAGGAGAAACTGGCGAAGGACCTCGGGGAGGGAGGCGTAGCGCAGGCGGCGGTCGAGGGCGGCCTCAAGTTCGGGGTTGCCGCGGGAGATCGCGTTGCCGACGACGAGGAGGTCGCAGGAGTCGGGGAGATTCTCCGGAGCGTAGCCGAGGCGGATCGAGATGCCCTGATCTTCGAGGAAGAGGGACATCGGGGGATAAACGTTCGCGTCGGAGCCGGTGATCGTATGGCCGAGGCCGCGGAGGGCGACCGCCGTGCCGGCCATTGCGGTGCCGCAGATTCCGAGAAAGTGAAAATTCATAAGGGGTAAGACGGAAAGTTCGAAGCTGGAATCAAACATGCGAACCGGTTAGATGACAAGCGACGCCTGCGCGATTTGGGATCCGCTTCGCCACCGCCTGCCTCCATGTTTCGCACCTTCATTCTGGTCGGGGAGATTTTCGGGTTGCTGTTGGTGCCGGTGATCCTCGTACGGAAGCGGCATCCGGTGTCGGCCTGGGCCTGGGCGCTCACGGTGGTGTTCATCCCGTGGTTGGGCGCTCTGCTTTTCCTGGTTTTCGGCGCGCAGAGGATCCGGCGGCGTTTGCGCCGAAAACTCTATCATCGTTCCCGTTTCCTGAAACTCTGGACGACGGCCGCGGGGGTGAGGAAAACCGGCGCGGAATCCTCCGCATGGGCCGGCATGGATGCCTTCGCGCTGCGCGTAGGCGGATCGCCCGTCAGCGAAGGAAACGAGCTGACGTTTTACTTCGACGGCGAGGAAGCTTTTTCGGCGAAACGGGATGCCATCCGCGCTGCGGAGAAGCACGTCCACGTCGAATACTTCATCTTGAAAGACGACGCCACGGGCGCGGAGTTCACCGATCTCCTGTGCGAGAAGGCGCGCGCGGGCGTGGCGGTGCGCCTGCTTGTGGACGCGGTCGGGGCGCGTCGCGCCGGGCGCCTGCTGCGGCGTTTGCGGCAGGCGGGAGGACGCGCCGTCGAATTTCTGCCGATGCGCCTCGGGGGCGAGCGTTTCGCCCCGGGCTTGCGCAACCATCGGAAGATCCTGGTCTGCGACGGAACAACGGCGTTCACGGGCGGGTTGAACGTGGCGAATGAATACGTGAACCGATCGTCGCGTTTCCGCTTCTGGCGGGACACCCACGCGCGGGTGCGCGGGCCGGCGGTGCTCGCGCTGCAGCGGGTGTTCGCGGAAGACTGGGATTTTGCGGCGAACGAATTGATCAGCGGCAACAGCTACTATCCGGAACCGCATGCGAACGGACGCGAACGGGTGCAGGTGGTGTGGTCGGGGCCGGATCAGGAAAACAACGCAACCCGGGAAACTTTTTTCGAGGCGATGACTTCCGCCCGTCGAAGGCTCTGGATCGCGACGCCCTATCTTGTCCCTGACAGCGCGCTTCTCATGGCGCTGCGCTCGGCGGCGGTCCGCGGTGCGGACGTGCGAATCCTCACGCAATCCTGGCCGCCGGACCATCAAATCGCGTATTGGGCGGGACGCTATTTCTGGGAAGAGCTTCTGTCTTCCGGCGTGAGGATCTACGAATACGGGGAGGGGATGATGCACGCGAAGGTCGTATTGGCGGACGGAGCGTGGGCTTCGATGGGCACGGCCAACCTCGACGTCCGGAGCATCCGCCTGAACTTCGAAGTGAACCTGAACCTTCACTCGCGCGGGGCGATCGAAGCGCTTGAAACCGCCTTCCGCCGGGACCTGCGCGCGTCGCGCGAGGTGCGCCTCGGCGCGTTCCGCCGACGCCCGTGGTGGGAGCATTTCGCGGAAAACGTCTGTCGCCTCTTCTCGCCGCTGCTGTAGCCCGTCTGAAAACGGGCGGCGAACGGGTTTCGTCTTGCCGCACGCGCGGGGCGGCGCGATCATCGCGTCTCCCGATGAAGTGCCCCGCCCGACTCATTGATTCGCACCAGCATGTCTGGTGGCACGGGCGCGACGACCAAGGGCTCGTCGCCGACATGGACGAGCACGGGATCGAATACGCCTGGCTCCTGAGCTGGGAGATCCCTCCCTTCGAGGATCATCCCGCCTATCACGGCGTGCTCGATCCTCGCCACATGCGTGCGGATGGAACGCACGCGGGAATTCCGCTTGCCGCCGTTCTCGAAGCCCGGGAACGCCATCCGAAACGCTTCGTCGCCGGTTACTGTCCGCATCCCGCCGTGGGCGATGCTCCCGCCTTGCTCGAAGCCGCCGCGAAGATGCATGAGGTCCGCGTCTGCGGAGAGTGGAAGTTTCGCGTCCCGTTCGACGATCCGCGCTGCATCGAGCTTTTCCGCAAGGCGGGAGAACTCCGGCTTCCCGTCGTGCTCCACCTTGACGTCCCGTGGCGAAAGAAGGAGGGAAAACCGATCTACGATCCGCTCTGGTATGGCGGGACGACGGCCAACCTCGAACGCGCGCTTCAAGCGTGTCCGGAAACGAAATTCATCGGGCACGCGCCGGGCTTCTGGCGCGAGATCAGCGACGACGCGGATGAACGAACGGAAAATTATCCGAAGGGACCGGTCACCGGTCCCGGACGGATCTATGGGCTTTTCGATCGCTATCCGAACCTGTACGCCGATCTCTCGGCGGGTTCGGCGCGCTACGCGCTCGAGCGCGACCCCGCCCATGCCGTGAAGTTTCTTGCGCGTTATGCGGACCGCCTCCTTTTCGGGCGGGATTATTACGGCCGAGAGTTGGGGCGTTTCCTGGAGAGCGTGGAGCTGCCGCTCGACGCCGCCGAGAAAATCTGCTACAAAAACGCCGAACGGCTCGTCAGCGGGCCTGGACCTTTTGGACAGTCTTGGAAACCTGAAAAAGACAAGAACGCAACTCCTCCATGAGCGATCATGCCAAACCTCAGGCCGACGCGCCGCGGCGGGAATCCGGCTATTTCGCCCGCCTGATTGAACTCCTCGCCCAGAACGCCGTGATGATGCTGGGCGGAATGGCCGATCGCCAAGGCCGCCAGATGCCGCCCGACCTTCGCGGCGCCGAGATGGTCATCGAGATGATGACAGTCCTCCAGAAACGGACGAAAGGGAACCTCGCCAAGGAGGAGGAGCGGATGCTTTCGGGGACGCTCTATCAACTCCAGACGGCCTTCGCGGAGGTGGCCAGCAAGTCGGGCGAGTTCGAGAAGGCGCGCAAGGCGAGCGAGGCGGCGGAAGCCGCGGACTCCGTCGCCGGCGCCGATGCAGGACAAGGGTTCGGGTTGGAGGAGGATTTCGACAATGAAGAAGGCGCGCCGACGCCTCCACCGCCCGCCGAGGCTGCGCGTCCGGGTGGGCCCGCCCCGGTGGGCACGCGGCCTCAAGGCATCCAGTCTTCAGCCCCTGAGCCGAGGGAATCCAAGGTCAAGTTCACCAAGAAATACGGCTGAACGGACTCTGGCCGCGCGCAATCCGGGCTCGGTGCGTGGCCCTTGAGGAGCCGCTGCGAGCTCGCGGATTGGGAGGGCGTCAGCCCGACAGCCGTTTTCCGAGGGGAAGACACCGAACCGCTGAGTTTTCAGGGCGGATGATAGGGTTGCACCGATTCTTTTGGCGAAGAAATCGGTCTTCGAGAGTCCCTTGAGGAGGGGTTTTCTCTGGATGAGGCTCAACCGTCTCCTGGGGAAGAGGATCGCTCATGCGCTCATGGCTGACCGGGATTCGCGGAAAGCTTGCAACGCGCGCAGTGGAGCGGTAGAGAGGGCGGGTCTCTTCGGCGGGTTAGCCAAGTGGTAAGGCAGGGCTCTGCAAAAGCCCCATCGACGGTTCGATTCCGTCACCCGCCTCCA